>NZ_JAMYED010000003.1:0-571203 GCF_033843685.1 Stenotrophomonas sp. RG-453 | reverse complement strand
GGGCGGATCAGGGAGAAACCGGCGTGGGGACCCAAGCTACCGAGCGGTCGCAAGACCTAGAGCCACACGGTCGCCCACGCCGGGCTCTCGGCACCTAAAGTGCCAGATCGGCAAGAGATAAGAGCCACGCCATGCGTGGCTGCGTTTGGCGCGATGCCGGCACCGCGCCAGCCACCCATGGGGTGGCTCTACCTTGCGTCGGCCAGCGAGGTGAGGCGGAGGGTGCGGCGCAGGGTCGGCAGGTCCGCTTTACTGCGCAGGCGGATGGTGACCGTCTCGCCCGGTACCAGGTCCAGCGCGTTGTCGTCCAGGGTGGCATCCACGCCGTCGAAGTCGATCCACAGCGCACGCACCAGCTTCGGCGCACGCAGGGTCAGCACGGCACCCTCGCCGTCCGCGCGCAGCGTGCTGTCGATCTTCGCCGGTGACAGCGCCAACGCCTTGGCCGGTGCGAAATACACCACCTGCTGCGACAACAGCGTGGCGCCATCGAACAGCTCGACTACCGCAACCGTGCGGGTGGGATCGGCGCCCTTCAACAGGTCCGCGTCGGCGAATCGCCCCACCTCCAGCGCGGACAACGGCGGAAGTGCCACGGTATGCCGCTGCTCATTGCGCAGCGCGCCATCGAGATCCATCACCCGCATCCGCCACGTCGCCTGCAGGCCCTGCTGACGATCGTTGAGCAGGCTCACCCGGGTCACGCCTTCGTCGCGCAGTGCGGCCACCGCGTGGTCGGCGAAGAATCGTTTGGCGTGGAAGTGCAGCGCTTTCCAGCGGCCGGCGTAGTCGATGCTGGACCACGAGGCGCCCGGCCACACATCGTTGAGCTGCCAGTACAGCGAGCCCATCGTGTACGGCCTGGAGGCGCGGTGATGCAGCGCGGCGAGCTGGATGCCGTCGGCCTGCATCACCTGGCTCAGATACACGAACGCAGGGAAGTCGCGCGGCGTGCCGTACTCCTCCTCGATGTACTTGAGCAGGCGCTGGTTGCCCTCGCCTGCCATGAATTTCTGGTGCGCGCGCACCGTCGGGCTGTCCACCTGCTGCTCGGCGGCGGGAATGATGCCGTCCAGCGTGCGCAGCACCGGCCAGGCCTGCAGCCCGTACTCGGACATGAAGCGCGGCGTTTCGTGCAGGTAGGCGGTGACCGGCAGGGCCGGATTGCCCCACACCTGCCAGTAGTGCTTGTCGCCGCGGGTGGAATCGTTGGCCTTCTCGTCCAGGTCGTTGCTCGGCGAGCTCGACCAGTACGGCACGCCCAACCCCTCCTCGGCCACCACCTGGCGCAGGTCATTGCCGAACAGGTCCACGTAGCCCTGCCAGACCTTCGCGGCGAACGCGGGATCGGCGGCGGTCAGGTCGCGGCCGTGGCCCCAGTCCTTCCACGCGGTTTCTTCTTCGTTGTTGCCACACCACAGCACCACGCTGGGGTGATGTCGCAGGCGCCGCACGTTGTCGCGCGCCTCGGCGACCACGTTCGCGCGGAAGTCCGGGTCGTAGCCGGGCTGCATGCCGCCCCCGAACATGAAGTCCTGCCAGACCAGCAGACCGAGTTCGTCGGCGATGTCGAAGAACACGTCATCTTCGTAGTAGCCGCCGCCCCAGTTGCGCAGCATGTTCATGTTGGCATCGCGCGCAGCGGTCAGCTCACGCCGGATCCGCGCCGCGTCCACGCGCGCCGGGAACATGTCGAACGGGATCACGTTGGCGCCCTTGGCGAAGATCGGCACGCCGTTGATCACGAATGCGAACCCCTGCCCGCCGTTGCGGTCCACTTCCCGGCGCAGCTCGACGGTGCGAAGGCCGGTGCGCTGCTCGATGCGGGTCGCGTCCGTCGTGCCAGGGGCCAGCGTGGCGCGCACGGTGTAGCGCGCCTGCTCGCCCTGCCCGGCCGGCCACCAGCGCCGTGGCTGCGGTAGCGCGACCGGCATGACGATCCGGTTGTCACCGGCCTTGAGCAGGGCCTTGCGGTCGATGCGCGCCACGCGCTTGCCGTCCGGATCCAGCACCTCGACCTGCACCGCTGCAGTGCCGACGGCAGCACTCTCCACCTCCACCGCAACCTCAAGGTCCGCCCGCGTCGCATCCAGGGCGCGGGTCTGCACGGTCAGCGCGGTCAGGCGCTGCGCGTCCCAGCTCTCCAGTTGCACTGGGCGCCAGATGCCGGCGGTCACGTATCGCGGGCCCCAGTCCCAGCCGAAGTGGTAGCCCGGCTTGCGCACGAAATTGCCGACCATCGCGTCTTTTGGCTCATCGCCATAGGGCGAGGGATAGTTGCCGGCGATCTTGTGCGGCATCGCCTGCACGCCCGGCAGCAGGGTGCGGATCGGCGAGCGCAGCGCGATGCGCAGTTCATTGCCGCGCGCGCGCAGCTTCCCGTCGACCCGGGCCCGCCAGGTGCGATGGCTGTTGTCGGCCTGCAGCAGTGGCTGACCGTTGAGGGTGACCGTGGCGAACGTGTCGAGCCCGTCGAACGCCAGCTCGGCATGCGCACGGGCGAGCGTGCCGGCATCCACGTCGAACCGTGCGCGGTACTCCCAATCGGCCAGGCCGATCCACTGCAGCCCGGCCTCCGGGGCGCCGACGTAGGGATCCGGAATCTGCCCCTGCGCCAGCAGGTCGGTGTGCACGGCGCCGGGCACCTGCGCCGGGCGCCACTGTTGCAGGCCAGGATGCGCGGCACCGCGCGCGTCGCCGGGTAGCAGGCGGAATGACCACTCCGCCGCCAGCGGGGCGGCTGCCACGGGCAGTGCCCAGGCGGCCAGCAGGACCAGCATCAGCCAGCAGGCCGGTGCAACGACATGGAGACGGCTGTGCGTGCGCATTGGGGATCTGCCTGGCTGCGGGAGCAGCCGACCAACGGTCGGCTCTACCGGGGTTGGTGCAGCCGACCAACGGTCGGCTCTACCGGGTTGGTGCAGCCGACCAACGGTCGGCTCTACCGGGTTGGGGTAGCCGACCGGCGGTCGGCTACCGATTCAACGCACTACGTTGAGCACTTCGTAGCACGCGCCCATGGTGTGGTAGTCGGTCTTGCCGGCCGGGCTCTTCTCATCGCTGTACTTGCGGTTGTCCGCGTCCAGGATGCGATACCAGGCGCCGTAGCGATGATCGATCATGTGCTGCCAGGCGTAGCCCCACAGTTTGTCGTACCAGTCCCAGTACACGGCGTCGCCGGTGCGCTTGGCCAGCAGCGCGGCGGTGGCCAGCGATTCGGCCTGCACCCAGAAGTACTTGTCGTCATCGCACACGCTGCCGTCCGGGGCGAACCCGTAGTACAGCCCGCCGCGTTCGGCGTCCCAGCTGCGTTCCACCGCCACATCGAACAGATGCCGCGCGGTCGGCACGAGCCAGTCGGCCTGTACGTGGCGATCCAGGATCAGCAGCAGCTTGGCCCACTCGGTCTGATGGCCCGGCTGGAAACCCCAGGGGCGGAACAGGTGCTTGGGATTGTCACGGTTGTAGTTCCAGTCGATCTGCCACTGGGTGTCGTAGTGCTCCCACACCAGCCCGTCGCCCTGCGCCGCCTGGCGGCGGGTCATGTGGTCGGCCAGCAGCAGCGCACGTTCCAGGTACCGCTCCTCGCCACTGGCCTCGAATGCAGCCAGCATCGCTTCGCACATGTGCATGTTGGCGTTCTGGCCGCGGTAATCGCTGAAGGTCCAGTCGGCGTCGGCTTCGTCCTTGTACAGGCCGAACGCCGGCTCCCAGAAGCGCGTCTCCAGCAGCTGCCAGGTCTCGTCCATCCACGCACGGGCCTCGTTGACGCCGGCCTTCAGCGCGCAGCTGTAGGCCAGCAGCACGAACGCCACGCCGTAGCAGTGGTTGGTCGCATCTTCGACCACACCATCGCGCAGCGTCCAGGCGTAACCGCCGGTCGCCGGGTTGCGATGCACCTCGCGCAGGTAGCGGAGGCCGTGTTCGGCTGCGGCCAGATCTTCCGGCTTGCCAAACTCGCGGTAGGCCATGGCGTGGTTGAACACGAACCGGGTGCTGCTGACCAGATGACGATGGCTGGCGTCGTAGACGCTGCCATCGTCACGGTAGTAATGGAAGAAACCGCCCTTGGGGTCGATTTCATGCGGCTGGTAGAACGCCATCGTCTGCGCGATATGGGCGCGCAGGAACGCGGGCGAGCGGAAATCGGGGGTCGGCGGAACCGGCGTGGTCATGCGGCGTCATCCTGTTGTTGCTGGAGCAGGTGCTGGACTTCATCACGGCTCGGCATCGCGGCGAAGGCGCCCTTGCGGGTGACCGCGAGCGCACCGACGGCCGCACCGAAGCGGATCGCCTCCACCAGCCCGGCAGGGTCCTGGCAGAAGGCGGCAAAGCCCGTCCCGTCGCCACCGCGCTCGCCGATGCCGAACAGCAGCCCGCCAACAAAGGCATCGCCCGCCGCAGTGGAATCGACCGTGGTGACGCGGAAGCCGGTGAGCACGCCGTGGGTGTGTCGGGTATGCCAGCGGATCGGCGCGGCACCGTCGGTGATCACCACCGCCTGCGCCTGCGCGGCGAGCAGGCGCTCGACCACGGCGGCGTCACCGCCCGGCACCGAGGCCGCCAGATATTCGAGTTCTTCGCGCGAGAGCTTGACCAGATCGGCCAGCGACAGCGCTTCCCACAACCGCGGCAGCGGGTCGACACCGGTCGGCCACAGCGCCGGGCGCAGGTTGAGGTCGAGGCTGACCATCGCACCGGCCTGGCGCGCGCGGCGCATGCCCTCCAATGTCGCCTCGGCGATCTCGGCCTCGGTCAGGCTGTTGGAACACACATGGAAGCTGCGCGTCCCGTCGAAGCAGTTCGGGTGGAAATGCGCACTGCGGAACAGCAGGTCCGCCGCCGGCGGGCGGTAGAAGCTGAAGCTGCGCTCGCCGCTGGCATCCAGGGCAACGAAGGCCAGCGCGGTCTTGGCCGCGTCGGTGCGTACGATGCAGTCCGTCGCCACGCCGGCACTGGCCAGGCTCTCGGCGAGGAAGTCGCCGAACATGTCCTGGCCGAGCATGCCGGCAAAATGGGTGTCCGCCCCAAGCCGCGCCGCAGCAACGGCGACGTTGGCGGGCGCACCGCCGGCATACTGCAGGAAGGCACGCGGGGTGTCCGGGGTGGCCGGTGGCTGGGCAAGTAGATCGATCAAAATCTCGCCGAAACAAACAATCTTGGACATCGTGGCCTCAAGCTCCCTGGCGGATTCCAGCGGCCGGGCGCGAGCCCCACAGGCCGTAGAAGATGATGTAGCCGTAGCACAGCAGCGGCAGGATGAAGGACGGCTGCAGGCCGATATGGTCGGCCAGCTTGCCCTGCAGGACCGGGATCAGCGCCCCGCCGACGATCGCCATGATCAGCAGGCTCGACGCCTTGGTGGTCAGCGTGCCCAGGCGTTCGATGCTCAGCGCGAAGATCGTCGGGAACATGATCGAGTTGAACAGGCCGATCGCCACCACCGAGTACAGCGCCACCTGCCCCTGGGTGAGCATGGTCAGCGCCAGCAGCGCCACGTTCATGCTGGCGAACAGGGTCAGCAGCAGGCGCGGCGAGAAGCGGGTCATGATGGCCGAACCGGCAAAGCGGCCGATCATCGCCATCGTCCAGTACGCAGAGACGTAATGCGTGGCCTGCTGTTCGCTGAAGCCGCCGATGTTCGGCAGCGACAGGTAGTTCACCAGCACGCTGCCGACCGCCACTTCCGCACCCACGTAGAAGAAGATGCCGAGCACGCCGAACCGGACGTGGCGGTGACGCAGCGCCTCCATCAGGGTGTGCTTGTCGCTGCTGTTCTGCTCGGTCGTCTCATTCAGTGCCGGCAGGCGGAACAGATAGACGAACACGGCAAGCAGGACCAGCGCGATTGCCAGGCCGACATACGGGCCCTGCACCGACTGGGCTTCCTGGGTGCGATAGGCCAGCTGTTCGGCCATCGGCAGCACATTGATCTCGTCCGCACTCTTGACGGTGTTGCCCAGGATGAGCAGGCCACCGAAGATCGGCGCGATCGCGGTCCCCAGCGAGTTCAGCGCCTGGGCCAGGGTCAGTCGGCTCGACGCCGTCTGTTCCGGACCGAGCAGCGCCACATACGGGTTGGCCGCCACCTGCAGGACAGTGATACCCGTGGCCAGCACGAACAGCGCACCCAGGAAGGCTTCATACACGCGCAGCTCGGCCGCGGGCCAGAAGCCGAGCGCGCCCACTGCGGCGATGGCAAGGCCGGCCACGATGCCGTTCTTGTAGCCCAGCCGTGCGACCAGGCGACTGGCCGGCACCGACATCAGGAAGTACGCGCCGAAGAAGGTGAACTGCACCAGCATCGCGCGGGCGTAGGTCAGATCGAACACGGCCTTCAGATGCGGGATCAGGATGTCATTGAGGCAGGTGAGGAAGCCCCACATGAAGAAGATCGTGGTCGCCACGGCCAGCGCAACGCGCGTGTTCACCACGGGCGCGGCGGAGGATGAGGATGGGAGGCGGGGCGTTGGAGAGATGGGCATTCAGGTACGCGCCTCAGTGCGCGAGCAGGTGATTGGGGGAGCCATCAGACAGTCATCGCGCCGCTGCTCTCGCGGACGCGGAGCTGGACCGGTGCAACGGTACGGGCCGGTGCGGCGTCGGGATGATCCAGACGCAGCAGCAGCAGTTCGGCTGCCTGTCGCCCGCGTTCGCGCGGGTTGACGGTCAGCGTGGTCAGCGGCGGCGATGCCACCGAGGCCTCGGAAATATCATCGAAACCGGTCACCGCGAAATCGCGGCCCGGCTGCACGCCACGCGATGCCAGGCCCAGCATCAGACCCAGCGCGACGCTGTCGTTGTAGCAGACCGCTGCGGTCGGCACGGCATCCAGCGCGAACAGCTCGCCGGTGCGCGCGGCCGCATCCAGGCGGCTGGGCGAGGTTTCGATCAGCCACTCCGGCTGCACCGGCATGCCGGCTTCCACCAGGGCCTGCGCATAGCCGGTGCGGCGCTGATGGCAGGAACTGGACACCGCATGACCGCCATAGAACGCGATGCGGCGGTGGCCCTGCTCGATCAGATGCCGCGTGGCCAGATAGGCACCCTGCTGGTTGTCCAGGGTCAGGAAGTCCCAGTCGGCACCGGGCAGCTCGCGGTTGAACAGCAGCACGTTGGCGTGCCCGAGCACCTGGCGCAGCTGCCCGGCATCGCTGCCTTCGGCGGGCGACAGGATCAGCCCGGCCGGCATGTGCTCCATCAACGTGGTCAGCACTGCCTGCTGCCGCTCCGGCGATTCACCGGTGCTGCCAAGCAGGGTCACGAAGCCCTTGCCGCCCAGCGCTTCGTCCACCCCGGAGGCGAACTCGGCGAAGAACGGGTTGGACAGGTCGTTGATGACCAGCGCCACGCTGGACGAGGTACGCCGGCGCAGATTGGCCGCGCCACGGTTGTAGACATAGCGCTGGCGCCGCAGTTCGGCCTCCACCTTGGCACGGGTGTCGACATTCACCAGCGGGCTGCCACGCAACACCAGCGAGACGGTCGCGCGCGACACGCCGATCGCTTCGGCGATGTCGGTCACGGTGACCGCGCGCGTGCCTTTGCCGGCGGGGGTGGCCTTGTCTTTCATCGGGTCGTCGGGTTCCTCAAGCAAGGTGCAAGCCTAAACGATCGCATTGACCAGCGGTCCGTGCCCCGTGCCGGCGGTCAGCCCCGATGGGCTGGCCACGGCACGGGCCGGTGCGTGGCTCATTCGAGCACCGCGCCCGGGGTGGCGCAGAACGAGGCCGGCAGCGCCTCGGCCTGGGTGCCCCAGCCGTTCTCCGGCGCGGTGCCGCCCAGCGCGAAGGCGATGGTGCCACCGCGCTGCAGCTGCGCCCAGTCCAGCCACACCGGCGCATGCGCGCGGCCATCGACCTGGACATTCTGGACGTACTGCAGCTTGCGGCCGTCGGCGCCCGGTGCCTTCAGGGTGAGCGTCCTGCCCTGGCCCAGATCGATCTCGGCGCGGGCGAAGCGCGGGGTATGCAGCAGGAACTCGCCGCTGCCCGGCACGGCCGGGTACAGGCCGAGCGCGCTGAACAGGTACCAGGCCGACATCGTGCCCAGGTCATCGTTGCCGGTGACCCCGTTGGGCGCGTTGGTGAACAGCTGCTGCGCGGCGCGCACCACGGTGGCGGTCTTCCACGGCTGGCCGATCAGCGTGTACATCCACGGCGCATGCAGGTCCGGCTCGTTGTTCGGGTTGTAGCGGTACTGGTTGTAGTAGCTGTACGGGCCAACCACCCATTCCTTGCGTGCGGCGGTCAGCGGCGAGGTCACCAGCGCGTCGTAGGCGAAGAACGTGTCCAGGCGGCGAGCGGCCTGCTCGCGGCCGTGCATGGCCTGGACCAGGCCCGGCACGTCCTGCTGCGCCAGCCACTGGTACTGCCACGCAGTGCCTTCATGGAAGCCATGGTGCGAGCGCGGGCTGTACTTGCCATCGGCCGGCAGGTACCACGCCCCATCCTCCATGCGCGGCCGCGGGAAGCCGTTGAAATCGCCCTCCTCGTCACGCACCGACGGGTCCCACACCTTGCGCCAGTTGCGGCCGCGCTCACGCAGCACGCCGGCATCGGCGGCATGGCCGAGGCCATCGGCCATCTGTGCCAGCGCGCAGTCGGCCAGTGCGTACTCCAGCGTTGCCGAGCCACCGTGGTGCGGGTCCACGTCCATGCCCTTGGAGGGGAAGGCGCGGTCGTACTGCACGTAGCCGTTGGCCAGGTAGCTGGGGTTGCCCGAACGGCCCGCATGACGCGAGTTCATCGGCGGCACTTCGAACGCGTTCTTGCGCAGCGCGGTGTAGGCCTCGCCCTCGCGGCCGGCCAGCGCGCCGAAACGCCACAGGTCGACCAGGAACGGCGTCACCGGATCACCGGTCATCACGTTGGTTTCGAAGTTGGCATAGCCCCAGCGCGGCAGCCAACCGCCCTGCGCCTCGATGGCCAGCAGCGTGCGGCCGATGTCGCGCGCGACCTCCGGCTTGGTCAGGGCCAGCCACTGGTTCTGCGCGCGGTAGGTATCCCACAGCGAGAAGTACTCGTAGTAGGTCCAGCCGTCAGCGCGATGGATGTTGTCGTCGTAGCCACGGTAACGGCCGTCGGCATCGCTGCCGGTCAGTGGCTGCAGCAGCGCGTGGTACAGCGCGGTGTAGAGCACGGTACGGTCATCGTTGCTGCCGCCCTGCACACGCACGGCCGCCAGTTCCTTGCGCCACTGCTGCTGTGCCATCTGCCGCATCTGGTCGAAACCAAGCAGGCGGTCGCCCTGCATGCCATCGCTGCGCAGGTTGGCGCGCGCGCCTTCGGCATCCACGTGGGAGATCGCGCTGACCGCGGTCACCGCGCGGCCCTTGCCCAGGTCGAAGCTGAGCCAGGCGCCACTCGGCTTGAGCTCACCTTCCATGCCATGGCGGGCGCCGGGCAGGCCACCGCCCTCGCCCCAGGTGCCGAACGACTTGAACGGGCGGTCGAACTCGATGCGGAACCACGTGGTGTACTGATGGCCACCGCAGAAGCTCTTGGTGACCAGCTTGCCTTCCACGGCGCGGTCGCCGACCACATCGACCACGCTGCCGATCACCGAATGGCGCTCGTTGGCCTGGCCGAGGTTCACCAGCACGTGGCCGGTGCCTGCATCGGCGGCGAAGGTGTAACGCTCGGCCGCGGCACGGGTGCGTGCGGTGGCTTCGGCATCGATGCCGCCGTAGTTGGTCAGGCGCACCTTGTAGTAGCCCGCCTGCCCGACTTCGCCATCGTGGGTATAGCTGGAGGCGTAGCGCTTGTGATCGAAGCTCTTGGCGTCGTCGGTATTGAAGTCGCCGCCCGGGCCGATGCTGCCGGTCACCGGCAGGACCGAGACCTGGCCGCCCTGCTCCCAGCAGCCCGCACCGGAGAGGAAGGAATGCCCGAAACCCCGGATCTTCGGATCGTCGTAGCGCCACCCGGCGTAGTGCTCACCGATCGGGCTGACCTGGATCAGGCCGAACGGCGCCGAGGCACCCGGGAACGTATTGCCATCGTCCTTGCTGCCGATGAAGGTGTTGACCTCGCGCTCCAGCGCGGCGGGCGCGGCCTGCAGCATCAGCGGCGCGCAGCTCAGCGCCAGCAGGCAGGCCAGGCCGGCGAGCGGGCGGCGGCGGGCCGGGATGGCGCCGGCGGCGGAAACGACGGAAGGACGGTGAGAAAGACGGGTCACGGACACGGACTCCTTGGCGGACGTGGCGGCAGCGCGAACCAGTGGCGGCGGGCGCCTCTAATTCCCTGGACTGGGCGACCCAATCCACACCCCGGTGAATTTAGATCGATTTAAGTAAAGCACGGGAATTTCAATCGATGCATTCTGCGCTGCAACATCGAGGACCGGTCGCCAGCACCCCGCCCTGCCCGAGCCTGCGCAGTGCCTGGCAGTGCCCGGTGCCGAGGGCCGACATTCCGCCTCATCGGCCGATATAGCGGGCTGAAGCCCCGGACCCAGCAACATCGCGGGATCGGCCCGGGTCAAGCGAAAGCACGCCCCGCGTCCATATTGCGGAGCAGCATGCTTCCCTCGCGCGGTCGTGCTAAAAATCCCCCGCCAATCGTTTAGATCGATCCAACTTAAAACGGTCACGATTGCCGGAAGTGGGGAGCCGGGGGACTGCCCCACGCGATGCATGCGGGACGCGCCAGGCAACTCGACGCTCGAGATAATTTGGCTCCACCTATTAGATCGATTCAAAGAATTCGTATCGCCACCGTTTCAATCCAGGAGAGGGAGAGAGTGGAATGAAGATGTCACGCATGCACCGCCGCGTTGCGTTGTCCGCGGCCATTGCCAGCGCGTTGGCCACGGCCGTCGTGCCGGCCGCGCTCGCGCAGCAAGCCACCCCGGCCACGGGTACACCCGATGCCACCACGCTCGACAGCGTGACCGTCACCGGCTACCGCTACGCCATCGAAAAGAGTCTGCAGCAGAAGCGCGACGCCAACGCCGTGGTGGAAGTGATCACCGCCGAAGACGTGGGCAAGTTCCCCGACAAGAACGTCGCCGACGCGCTGCAGCGCGTGCCTGGCGTGGTCATCGAGCGCAGCGGTGGCGAAGGCAAGACCGTCAGTGTGCGCGGCCTCGCTCCGGACCTGACCCTGACCCAGTTGAACGGCAACTACGTGGCGACCTCGGAAACCAACAACGAGGCCACCCGTTCGTTCAACTACACGCTGCTGCCGGCCAACATGCTTTCCAGCGCCGAGCTGTTCAAATCGCCGGAGGCCCGCCTGGATGAAGGCGGCATCGGCGGCACCGTGATCCTGCACACGCGTCGCCCGCTCGACATGGAAGCCAACTCCGGCTACGTGAACCTGGAGGGCACCTCCTCGGACACCAGCCACGACGTGGATCCGCAGACGTCGGCGCTGTACTCCTGGCACAGCAAGGATGAGCGCTTCGGCGTGCTGGTCGGCGCGACCAAGCAGACCCGCACCAGCCGTACCATGCAGGCGAGCACCGAGGACTACCAGTGGTACGGCAACGGTACCGACGCGGTGGATGCCTACGGCAATCCGCAGCTGCAGGACGGTATCCACTACTGGTGGGGCCAGTCCGGCTTCAATGACCAGAGCGGGCGCAACTACAGCGAATTCTTCATGCCGACCTCGGTGAACTTCGCCGTCAAGGAAGAAAAGCGCGAGCGCACCGGTGGCCAGTTGACCTTCCAGTTCAAGCCGACCGACAACCTGACGCTGACCGCCAATTACTTCCGCTTCGAGCTGGAAGGCAATTACACCCAGAACATGTTGAAGATCCCGGAATGGAACCTCGCCCGCTTCAACGGCGACGGCAACTGGGACGGCGGCCGCCTGCTCAACGGGCTGAACTTCGACCCCTCCGGCAGCATCGTGACCGGCGCGCAGTACGAAAAGCTGGCTGGCAAGACGTATTACTGCAGCGAAGAACAGGCTGCGGCCGCCGGCATGGCGCCGGGCGGCTGGGGTCCGGACGACTGCACCATCCCCACCCCGCAGCTGACCGGTACCTACAGCAAGGAAAAGGCGCTCTCGCAGACCGGTGACCTGACCGTCGAGTGGGATATCAGCCCGCTGTGGAAGGCCTCCTTCACCGGTGGCCGCACCTGGTCCGAAGGTGGCCCGTCGATGAACTTCGGCATGTCCGCCAAGCCGCGCCGCCAGGTCGACGGTGTGTGGCAGTCCGGCAACACCTACAGCGCATGGGATCTGACCGGTACGCCGAGCGCCACCTTCTCGCCGAACCTGCAGGACCAGTTGATGGCCGGCATCGCCGAGATCGACACCGGTTCGACCGGCTCGTCGTGGATGCAGACCGAGGTCAAGCAGAACTACTTCCAGGCCGACTTCACCAAGCTGTTTGAAAGCGGCTGGCTGGACTCCATCCAGTTCGGTGCCAAGTACCGCGACGGCGATGTGCACCGCAATACCGGCAACACCTACTGGGTGTGCCAAGGCAAGGATCCGGCCGACTACGACAACAACCGTTACCAGGCCGGTTGCGATGCCACCGCCGGTGTCGCCCAGCCGGGCTTCTTCCTGTCCAACCCGATCAGCAACATCGCCGGCGGCTTCAACGCCAACGTGTTCCCGGGCATCAACTACCCGGCCTACATCAACTACCTCAACGAAAAGTACGGCGGATCGCACAGCCGCAAGGAAGAGGACTTCGTTTACAACGTCAACGAGAAGATCTACTCGGGCTACTTCCAGGCCAACTTCCGTACCGAGCGCGTGCGCGGCAACGTCGGCGTGCGCGTGGTCCGGACCAAGCAGTTCGCCGAATCCAGTGACTCGGTCGAGAAGTTCAACGACTACTTCCAGGACAACGCCGCCGGCTCGCCGATGGGCTGCAACGATCCTGCTGCCGCGCCGCTGATCGCCTCCAATACCGGCTATGTCTGCCAGAGCGGCTTCGTGCGCCTCCCGGATGGCCTGGCCCGCGAGAAAACGTACGCCTTCACCTCGATGGACAAGACCTACACGGACTTCCTGCCGAGCTTCAACATCGCCTGGGACATCACCGATACGCTGGTGCTGCGCGGTGCGGCCTCCAAGGTCATCGCACGCCCGAGCTACACCAGCATCGCTGCGCCGGGTGCGCTGAACTACATCAGCGAGGAGTACAGCAACGACCGTCGTGTCGCCGGTGGTACCGACACGCCCGGCTGGTACGGCTATGGCAGCAACAAGAACCTGGAACCGTTCGAAGCGACCCAGTTCGACGTCGGCCTGGAGTGGTACTTCAAGCCCGGCGCGGTAGCGGGCCTGGGCCTGTTCCGCAAGAACGTGGACAACTTCACGGTGCCGGTGGTCCGCGACCAGCAGATGAATGTCGGTGGCGAAACGGTCACGGTGCAGAAGTACGAGACCCAGGCCAACGGCCGCGATGGCGTCTCGCAGGGCGTGGAGCTGTACGGTCAGTACACCTTCGACACGGGCTTCGGCATCCAGGCCAACTACACCTACAACGACACCAACCTGGCCGCCATCGTGCTCGATGGCGAAGAGATCGGTTCCTCGCCGCTGGTGGGCAGCGCCAAGAACCAGGCCAACGTGACCCTCTTCTACGAGAACGAGAAGTTCCTGGCACGCGCGTCGTACAACCGCCGCGGTGAAGTCGTGGGCGGTCCGGTCAACGGCATGAGCCAGTACTCCGAACCGTACGACCAGCTGGATCTCAACGTGGCCTACAACTTCACCGAAGCGCTGACCTTCACCGCCTCGGTGCTGAACGCGACCAAGTCCGAGCAGCGCATCCATCTGGGCAACGACACCAAGGCCCGCCTGGTGTCCAACACCTACACCGGCCGCCAGCTGTACTTCGGCGTGAACTGGAAGTTCTAAGCGTTACCCGCCCCCGCCTCCGGGCGGGGCAACGGTCCTCCACGGCAGCTGCGCTTGTACAGGCGGCTGCCGTTTTTTTTAATCCAGCGCCGCGCGCAGTGCGTTGACCTGCGCCACGTCGGTGGCGGTCCAGTCCGGTGACAGTCCCATCAGGGCGGGATTGTGGTGACGCATCGCCGAGGGCTGCGTCGTCTTCGCAGAGGCGTGAAGTTCGGTGCACCCACTGCGCTCGGCGACCTCCACGGCGTTGGCCGCCGTGATTCCCGCACCAGCCATCAGTGAGATGCGGTCGCCTGCCTGCGCCACCAGGGCGGCCAGCACATCGGCACCGGCCAGCGCACTGGCCTGCCCGCCCGAACTCAGGATGCGCTGGCAGCCCAGCGTCACGATCTGCTCCAGTGCCGCCGGCAGATCACGCGCCGCATCGAAGGCACGGTGGAAGGTGATGCCGAGTGGGCCTGCTGCGGACACCAGTTCCCGGCACAACGCCATGTCGATGCCACCGTCGGCATCCAGAGCGCCGATCACCACACCGTCGCAGCCGAGCGCACGGCAGTACGCGATATCGCGCAGCATGATCTCGGCCTCCAGCGCGGTGTAGAGGAAATCGCCGGGACGCGGCCGGATCAGCACGAACAGGGGAATCTGCAGGCGCTCACGGGCGACCGCGATGCTGCCCTGCGACGGGGTCGTGCCGCCCTCGGCGAGGTTGTCGAACAGTTCGACCCGATCCGCCCCGCCGTGCTGGGCCGCCAGGGCGGAGGCCACCGAATTCGAGGCGATCTCCAGCAGCCGGCGCGGCGCGCTCACGTCTGCTCGCTCGTGTACACCGAAGCGGAATCACGCAGATCGTCCTGCCGGTCCTTGTCGCAGACCGCGTAGACGAAACCGCGGTGCAGTGCGTAGGCACCCACTTCGCCGTGCTTGTTCAGGGCGAGGAAGCAGACCTGCAGGGTCCTGCTCGCCTCGGGGCGCTTGCGCACCACCCGCGCGATCGCCTCGCGGCAGGCCTCGGCCGGCGAGCGACCCTGGCGCATCAACTCGACCACCAGGAACGAGGCCGCATTGCGGATCATTTCCTCACCCACGCCCGAAGCGGTGGCGGCACCGACCTCGTTGTCCACGTACAGGCCCGCCCCGATGATCGGGCTGTCGCCCACGCGGCCGTGCATCTTCCAGGCCATGCCACTGGTGGTGCAGGCACCGGCCAGACGCCCCTGGGCATCGATGGCGAGCATGCCCAGCGTGTCGTGGTTGCTGCTGTCACCGGGGCGGCTGCGCCGCTCGGCATTGATCTCGGGGGTGTACTGCGCGGTCTTGAGCCACTCGCGCCAGGCCTTCTCGGCTTCCGGGGTGAGCAGCTTCTTCCGCTCAAAGCCCTGCTGCACGGCGAACTGCTGCGCGCCCTCGCCGACCAGCATCACGTGCGGGGTCTGCTCCATCACCCGCCGTGCCACCGATACCGGGTGCGCGATATCACTCAGCGCCGCCACCGAACCACAGCGGCCATCGCCATCCATGATGCTGGCATCCAGGCTCAGCACGCCATCACGATCGGGATTGCCGCAGCGCCCGACCGTGGGATTGCACAGATCACTCTCGGCCCAGCGCGCACCGGCTTCCACGGCATCGAGCGCCGAACCACCGGCCGACAGCGTTTTCCAGGCGACCTGGTTGGCCCCTACGCCGAAATCCCAGGTGGACACCACCCGCGCACCGGCGGCGGAACGCGCCTGCAGCGTCGGCAGTGCGAGGGCGCCAGCGGCCAGGGCACCGGCCTGGAGAAATCGCCTGCGGTCAGTCATGGGTAGGTCTCCAGCGAACGGGCAAGGAAAGAATTACACGACGATACAGCGATGTTCCGCGTGCCAGACCGCCGCGCCAAGAACGCCCAGCTCGCCGTGGTCCACCCGCCAGATCGGCACCTGGCGCAGCACCTCGTGCATCACGCCCTTGGCCAGGAAACGCGCGCGGAAACGGCCATCACGCAGGAAGCGATCCACCCGCGTGGAGATGCCGCCCGCCAGATAGACCGAGCGCGCACCAAAGGTGGTGGCCAGGTCGCCGGCCAGGCTGCCAAGCCAGGCGCAGAACACCTCCAGCGTTTCCACCGCCACCGGATCCACGCCCTCGTGCGCGGCGGCGATCAGTGCCTCGGTGCTGGTCCAGTGCGGTGTGACGCCACGGATATCGCACAGGCAGGGATACAGGTTCATCAGGCCGCCACCGGACAGCACGCGCTCGTTGTCCACGTGGTCCCAGCGCTGCAGCAGGCGCGAGAGCACCTCCAGCTCCAACGGATTGCAGGCATTCAACGCGGCATGGCCGGCTTCACTGGCCAGCACCGGCCGCTCGCCGCCTTCAAAGCGCAGTGCCGCGCCCAGCCCGGTGCCCGGCCCCAGCACCAATGCCGGGAAGCGCGGTGCCGCGCCGGGATCGCCATTGAGGGCCACCATGGACTCCGGCGCTACGTGCGGAATCGCGTAGGCCACTGCTTCGAAATCGTTGATCAGCGCCAGCGAAGCCAGCCCCGAATCATGACGGGTCTGCGCGACCGAGACCGGCCACGGCAGATTGGTGTTGACCAGGTGATCGCCGTCCAGCAGGCCGGCAATCGCCACCACCGCATTGTCCGGCGCGGCGGGCAGCGTCGCGATGAAATCGGTCAGGATCGCGGCCAGGCTGGGGTGCTCGGCACAGGCATAGCGCTGAAGACCGCTCAGCTGTGGCGCTGCACCAGCGCGCACGCTGGCCAACGCGACGCGGGCGAAGGTACCGCCGACATCGGCCACGATCAGCGTGTCAGGGAGGGAATCCCGCGGGGCCGCCGTCCGCGCCACATCAGGTTGAGCCGGAACCGGTACCGCTGCGCTCACTCGCTTGCCTTGGTTGAATCGATTGAATCCCGGCGATTCTCAGGCATCGCCGGGGGAATGCAAAGCCGCCTGCGCCATACAGCGCCGTACTGAACCCACGGCGCCGTGATCAGGGCTTGGCGGTCTGCAGGCGGTAGCTGGTGCTGGCCGTGGCCGTCGGGCCATCGCCCTGCACGGCACGCACCTCCACCTTGTGCTCGCCTACCGGCAGGTTGGTCGGCAGCGCGCCGCGCCACAGGTGCGGCGACGGCGTGGCTTCCGGCGAGCGGTCGAAACCGCGCAGGCGCTCGGCGGTATCGTCGGCGACGTTCTCCTGCAGCAGCCGCGGATCGGGCTGCTCGACACGCTTCATCGGCTGCCAGGCGCCATCGTCCACGCGGTACTCCACCAGCGAATCGGCCTGGCCCATGAACACGTTGGCGTACACGCCCCACGCCGGATACGCGCCCTGGCGCAGCACCTTCGGCGCATGCAGGGCGATCTGGTAATCGTCCGGTGCACGCGCCACGTAATAGCGCAGGCCGTAGTCGCCACCGGGCTTGACCGACAGCACCGCATAGCCGTTCGGGGTGCCATCGCTCATGGTTGCGTCGGGGATGCCGCTGCTGTCCTTCACGCCCGACCAGAATGCCCCGCAGGCCGCGCCCACGTTGTACTCGTGCAGCGGCTTGCTGCCCTGCCAGCCTTCGGCCGCGCCGTGGTAGTAGTGCTGCTGGGTGTGGCTGTGGCCGCTGAGCACCAGCACGTTCGGGAAGTCCTTCAGCAGCGCGAACAGGCGCGTGCGATCGGCATGGCGGAACGTCTCCCGGCCGGGTGCCGCATCGAACAGCGGGATGTGCATGCCGAGCACGATCAGCCGATCACGCGGCAGGCCCTTGAGGTAATTGCCGAGGAAGGTGAACTGGTCCGCGCGCAGGCCGCCCACGTAGCTCGGCTTGGCCTTGGGGTCGTAGACCACGTCATCGAGGAACACGAAACTCGCGCCCCCCTCTTCGACCGCATAGGTATCCGGGCCGTACACGGCGCGCCAGCTGTCCAGCGAGTGCGCATCGTTGCCGGCGTCCATGTCCAGGTCATGGTTGCCCGGCACGTGGAACCACGGCACCTGCAGCTGCGCGGTGACCTTGTTGATGTCCGGGTACAGGCTCAGGTCGTCATTGACGATGTCGCCCAGGGTCGTGCCCAGTCGCGCCGGGTGTTTGCCGATGATCGGCTCGACGATGGCGCGCTGGTAGTAGCCGATGTCCTGGCGGCTGGCGGTCTGCGAATCGGTGAACACCAGCATCTCGAAACCGTTGCGTGCCGCATCGGTGCCCTTGGCCGGTTCCAGCGCGAAATCCCAGTTGCGGGTGGCGCCGCCGGTGGCGCGGATGCCGTCGTACTTCAGCTTCGGCGATCCCTGCGGCGCGTAGTGGCGCCAGTACGAGGGCAACCCGTTGGCGGCGGCCGGGAAGCGGTACTCGTCCGGCTTGATCACGAACACGGTCTGGCCCTCGCGCACCGGCAGGCTGTAGCTGCCATCGGCGGCGGTGCGCACGATCCTTTCGCCGTTGGAGACCTGCACACCGGCCAGGCCGGGATCGGTCGGGCCGCGCCCGGGCTTGCCGTCGCGCTCCTGATACACCTTGCCGGTGACGGTCGTTTCAGCAGCCCAGGCAGGCGAAGTCATCAACAGCAGGCAAGCCAGCCAGGCGGCAGTACGGGTCATCGGGGGCGGTCCGGTCGGGGGCGGGGAATTGTAGAGCCGCACATCATCGCCTGCACCGCGTTTCACCGACGTTAAACGATGTGCAGCCCTGCCCTACCCGGCGTGGCGCGCCGCCAGCACCGCGACCGCGTCGTCCAGCGACAGGCCGCGCGCACGCAGCAGCACGGTGAGGTGGAACAGCAGGTCGGCCGACTCGCCGAGCAACGCCTCGTCATCCTGCGCCACGCCGGCCAGCGCCGTCTCCACCCCCTCCTCCCCCACTTTCTGCGCGATGCGGCGGGTACCGCCATCGAATAGCGAGGTGGTGTAGCTGCCAGCCGGGCGCTGCTGCTCGCGCTCGCGCACCACGGTATCCAGCCGGCCCAGGAAGTTGCCCGGCGCCTGCGGGAAGCAGCTCTCGCTGCCGGTATGACAGGTGGGGCCGGCCGGGCGCGCACTGACCAGCACAGTGTCGTTGTCGCAGTCGATCCGTATGGCGGTCACCGCCAGCACGTTGCCGGAGGACTCGCCCTTGGTCCACAGCCGCTGCTTGCTGCGGCTGAAGAAGGTCATCTGGCCCGTGGCGAGGGTCTGCTCCAGGGAGGCCGCATTGGCATAGCCCAGCATCAACACGCGCAGCGTATCCGTGTCCTGCACCACCACCGGCAGCAGGCCATCGCCCTTGCCCCAGTCCAGCTGCGCCAACGCCTCGCGCGACGGCCGCACGTCGATGGAATTCACCTCAATAGACATCTCGAACCTCGATCTGCTGCTCGCGCAGGAACTGCTTGAGCGCGGGAATGGCGATGGCGCCACTGTGGAAGACGCTGGCAGCCAGCGCACCATCGACGTCGGCCTGGTCGAACACATCGGCGAAGTGCTGCATCTCGCCAGCACCGCCGGAGGCGATCAGCGGCACCTGGCACAGCGCACGCGCCTGGCGCAGCTGGGCCACGTCGTAGCCGCGGCGCACGCCGTCACTGTCCATGCAGTTCAGCACGATCTCGCCGGCGCCGCGGCGCTGCGCCTCCACCAGCCAGTCCAGCGTGCGTACGGCCACCGCCTGGGTCTTGTCCGGGTCGCCACTGAACCGGCGCACCCGCCATTCGCCATCCGGCTCACGTACCGAATCGATACCAACGACGACGCACTGCACACCGAACGCATCGGCCAGTTCCTCAATCAGTTCCGGCCGGCCCAGCGCCGGGGAGTTGATCGAGATCTTGTCGGCACCGGCATGCAGCACGCGCCGCGCGGTCTCCACATCGCTGATGCCGCCAGCCACGCAGAACGGAATGTCGATCAGGCGCGCGATGCGCTCGATCCAGGCCACGTCCACCGCGCGCCCTTCCGGGCTGGCGCCGATGTCGTAGAACACGAGTTCATCGGCGCCCTGGTCGCGGTAACGCATCGCCAGCTCGGCGATATCGCCCATGTCCACGTGGTCGCGGAAGCGCACGCCCTTGACCACGCGGCCATCGCGCACGTCCAGGCACGGAATCAGGCGGCGGCTCAGCATGCCAGCGCTCCTTCCAGGGTCATGCGCCCTTCCAGCAGCGCCTTGCCGAGGATCGCGCCGCCACAGCCGACGGCCTTGGCCTGGGCCACGTCCTGGGCATCGCGCACACCGCCGGAGGCCTGCACCGCCACGCCGGGCAACAGCCGCGCCAAGTGCTGGTAAAGCTCGATGTTCGGCCCGGACAGCATGCCGTCGCGCGCGATATCCGTACACAGCAGGTGCTGCATGCCGGCCTCGGCGTAGCGCTGGGCCAGCGCCTCCAGCGTGTCCTCGGCGGTCTCGGTCCAGCCATGCACCGGCAACAGCCAGCGGCCGTCCTCGGCCTGGCGGGCATCGAGTGCGATGGTCAGCCGGTCCGGACCGAACTCGCGCAGCCAGCCGATCACCGTGTCCGGCTCGCGCACCGAGACCGAGCCGACGACCACCCGGGCCGCACCGGCATCAAGAATCCGGGCGACATCATCGCGCGAGCGCACGCCGCCGCCGGTCTGCACCTTCAGGCCGGTCTGCGCCGCGATCGCAGCCAGCAGCGGCGCCAGCGTGTAACCGCCTGCCCGGGCCGCATCCAGGTCCACCAGGTGCATCCAGCTTGCGCCGGCCGCGGCAAAGGCCTGCGCGCGCGGCAGCGGGTCATCGCCGTAGGTGGTCTGCCGCGCGTAATCGCCCTGCAGCAGCCGCACTACACGGCCTTCGCGGATGTCCAGGGCGGGATAGACGATGAAACTCATGTGGGTTCGTTCTCGATGAAGTTGCGCAGGATGCGCGCGCCCGTATCGGCCGAGCGCTCCGGGTGGAACTGGGCGCCACTGTGCCGGCCGCGCTGCACGACCGCCGCGAACAGCCCGCCGTGATCGCAGGCCGCCACGGTGTCTTCGCCCAAGGGTGCCGCATAGCTGTGCACGAAGTAGGCACTGGCGCGTGCCGGCACACCGGCCAGCAACGGCGACTCGCGCAGGGGCAGCAGCCGGTTCCAGCCCATGTGCGGCACACGGATGCCGGTGGCAGGACGCAGGTGGCGAACGACCCCGGGCAACAGGCCCAGGCATTCGACATGGCCCTCTTCAGAGCCATCGAACAGCAGTTGCATGCCCAGGCAGATCCCAAGCAGCGGTACCTGCAGCTCGCGCAGCGGCTGCACCAGACCCTGCGCATGCAGACGCGCCATGCCGTGCGGGGCCGCGCCGACGCCGGGCAGGATCACCCGCGAGACACCTTCGAGCCCCTGCGCATCGCGCACCAGCCGCACCTGCACGCCCAGCCGTTCCAGCGCATAGCGGACCGAACCGAGGTTGGCTCCACCCGCATCGATCAGCGCAACCTCGGTCACAGTGCCCCCTTGGTGCTCGGCAGCGCGGTGCCCTGCCGCGGCAAGGCCTGGCGCAGCGCGCGCGCCAGCGCCTTGAAGCAGGCCTCGACCTTGTGGTGGTCGTTGTCGCCGCGCACGCTCAGGTGCAGATTCAACCCGGCCGCATCACACAGCGAGCGGAAGAAGTGCGGCACCAGCTCGGTCGGCATGTCACCCACGCGCTCGCGCTTGAACTCGCCTTCGAACACGAAATACGGGCGGCCGCTGAAATCCAGCGCGGCACTGGCCAGGGTCTCGTCCATCGGCAGGGTGAAGCCGTAACGGCCGATGCCACGCTTGTCGCCGAGTGCCTGGCGCAGGGCCTGGCCCAGCGCCAGGCCGGTGTCTTCAATGGTGTGGTGCTCATCGATGTGCAGGTCGCCCTCGGCCTGCACACTCAGCGCGAAGCCGCCGTGCTTGCCGATCTGCTCCAGCATGTGATCGAAGAACGGCAGCCCGGTGTGGGTCTGCGGCTCGGCGGTGCGGTCCAGATCGACGTCAACCCGGATCTTCGTTTCTTTGGTATTGCGCTGCACGGTGGCGCGGCGCGGCGCATCGGCCAGCTCATGCGCGATCGAGGTCCAGTCCCAGTCACCGCCGAACTGCTCGGTGCGCAGCTGGAAACCGCGGATCTTCATGTTCTCGGCGAACTGGATATCGGTCAGGCGGTCGCCCACCATCGCCGAGCGTGCCCAGTCGATGCTGCGGTCCTGCAGATACGGCAGCATCAGGCCGATGCCCGGCTTGCGGGTCGGTGCGTTGTCCTGCGGCCAGGTGCCGTCGATCAGTACGTCACGGAAGGTGATGCCCTGGCTGGCGAAGATCTGCAGCATCAGGTCGTTGGGGCCATCGAAGCTGGCCTGCGGATAGCCTTCGCTGCCCAGGCCATCCTGGTTGCTGACGATCACGAACTGATAGCCCGCATCGCGCAGCTTGAGCATCGCCGGGATCACATCGCGCACGAAGCGCAGCTTCTCGTAGGCGTCGATCTGGAAATCGGCGGGCTCTTCGATCAGGGTGCCGTCGCGGTCGACGAACAGAATCGGGGTCATGCGGCAGCCCTCCGGGCCATCAGGGCGGCGAGTACGCGGTCGTTCTGTTCCGGACTGCCGAGGGTGATGCGCAGTGCATCGCCCAGCTGCGGCGCGGCACGCTGGTCACGCACCACCACGCCGGCCGCGAGCAGCGCATCAAACGCGCCTTGGGCGTCGGCAAAACGGACCAGCAGGTAGTTGCCCTGCGAGGGATAGACACGCACCACACCGGGCAGCGCGGCCAGGCCGGACTGCAGGCGGGTACGTTCGGCTTTGATCTGCGCGATGCGCCGGGTAGTCACGGCCAGGCTCTCGGCGCCGAGACCGGCCAATGCCAACTCGGCACAGGGCGCGGGCACCGGGTATGGCGCCTGGCAGCGGCGCAGCAGCTGGATCAGCGCGGCATCGGCGATCAGGCTGCCAATGCGGGCGGCCGCCAGCGCATGCGCCTTGGACAGCGTGCGCAGCACGGCGATGTTCTCGTAACGGCTCAACAGCGTAGTTGCGGTCGGTTGCTCGGCGTACTCCCCGTAGGCCTCATCCACCACCACCAGCGCCCTGCCCTGCAATGCCGTGGCCACCCGCTCGATCTCGGCCAAGGTGATCACGCTGCCCGCGGGATTGGACGGCGAGCACAGGAACACCAGCTTGGCGTTGCCCGACAGCGCCGCGGCAATGACGGCATCGATATCGGCGACCAGCGCATCGCCCTGATCGACCAGCGGCACCTCGATCAACGGCGCGTTCTGCAGGCGCGCGCAGACGGCATACATGCCGAACACCGGCGGCGTGGTCACCACCGCATCGCGGCCCGGCTCGCACAGCGCGCGTACCAGCAGATCGATGGCCTCGTCGCTGCCGCGGCCGATCAGCAGTTGTTCGGACGAGCAGCCGTACAGCTCGGCCAGGCGATCACGCAGCGCCGCTGGCTGCGGGTCGGGATAGCGGCGCGCCCCACCGGCGGCGTCGGCCGGATTGGCCCAAGCCGATTCATTCGCGTTGAGCCAGACATCGCCGACCAGCGCACTGCTGCGCGCCGAGGAATACCCCGCAAACGCCTGCAGGTCGGCACGCACCAGGGACAGGATGGAGGCAGTGCTCATGCGGCCGCCTCCATGCGCAGCGTCACCGCGTTTTCGTGGGCGTCCAGGCCTTCGGCGCGTGCCAGCACGCGGGCACACTCGCCGATCGCTGCGATGCCAGCGGCCGTGGCCGACTGCACGCTGATCAGGTTCTGGAAGCTGGCCACGCTGACCCCGCTGTAAGCGCGGGCAGCGCCGGCGGTCGGCAGCACGTGGTTGGTGCCACTGCAGTAGTCGCCCAGCGCTTCGGGGGTGTAGTCGCCCAGGAACACAGACCCGGCCGCTTCCACCTTGTCCAACCACGCGCGCGGCTCGCGCAGCGCCAGGATCAGGTGCTCCGGCGCATACCGGTTGCTGATCGCGAAGGCGTCGTCCAGCGAATCGACCAGGATCAGGCGCGAGGACGCCAGCGCCTGCGCGGCGATTTCCGCACGCGACAGCTGCGCCAGCTGCGCTTCAACCGCCGCCTCGACCCGGTCCACCATCGCCGCGTCGTCGGTCAGCAGCAGCACCTGCGAATCCGGGCCGTGCTCGGCCTGCGATAGCAGATCGGCGGCGACGAACGCCGGCGTGGCACCCGCATCGGCAATCACCAGCACTTCGGACGGCCCGGCCGGCATGTCGATCGCCGCGGCACCGTCCTGGGCGACCTGCTGCTTGGCTTCGGTCACGTAACTGTTGCCCGGGCCATAGAGCTTGTCGCACGCCGGCACGCTGTCAGTGCCATACGCCATCGCCGCGATCGCCTGGGCACCGCCCAGCTTGAACACGCGGTGCACGCCGGTCAGGCGTGCGGCCACCAGCACGGCCGGATCGGCACTGCCGTCCTTGCGTGGCGGCGTGCACAACACGACTTCCCGGCAGCCGGCCAGCTGTGCGGGCACCCCCAGCATCAGCGCGGTGGACGGCAACGGCGCGCTGCCGGCCGGCACATACAGACCCACCCGACCGATCGGCCGCACCACGCGTTCGCAACGCACGCCGGGCGCGGTCTCGACCGCATAGCCCTGGGTCATTCCGGCCTGGTGGAAGGTACGGATGCGCGCGGCCGCATCGATCATCGCCTGGCGCAGCTCGGCCGAGACGGCCTGCTCGGCGGCGGCGAACTCCGCCTCGCTGACCTCGAAGGTCGCCGGTGCCACGCCGTCGAAGCGCAGGGTGATCTCACGCAGTGCGGCATCACCGCCCTGGCGCACTGCTGCGATCAACGCGGCAACGGACTCACGGGTGCGCGCCGCCACGGCCTGGACCGGGCGTTGCAGCGCCTGCGCCTGGGCGCCGGCATCCAATTGGGACCACGTCAAACGATTCATGCCAGCGACCGCTCCACACTCAATACCATCAAGCCCTGCGCACCCGCGCGCTCCAGGTCCTCCAACCGCTGCCAGGTCAACGCACCGTGGCACATGGTCTGCAAGCGCAGGTGGCCGCCGTCATCGGGCAACTGCACCAGCGGATCGGCGTCGGGCAGCAGGCGGGTCAACTCGGAGACCCGGTCCAGCGCGGCGCGGAACATCAGCAGCTTGCTGTCCTGCACGTTCACCACGCCATCAAGGCGACGCAGCAGCATCGCCATCAGACCGGCGCGGGCGTCATCGGGCGTGCGGACCGGGCCGGCCAGCACCGCCTCGCTTTCCAGCAGGGTTTCGACCGGCTTGAGCTGGTTGGCGGCCAGGGTGGCGCCGCTGGAGACCAGATCGCAGATCAGGTCGGCGGTGCCCAGGCGCGGGGCGATTTCGACCGAACCCGACAGCTCGACCACCTGGGCATCCACGCCGCGCGCGCCCAGCCAGTCGGCCAGGATCGCGGGGTAGCTGGTGGCGATGCGCTTGCCGGCCAGCTGCTCCACGCCCGTCCATTCCCACTCCTCCGGCACCGCCAGCATCAACCGGCACTGGCCGAAGTTCAGCCCGCGCAGCGCCTGGTAGGCATCCGGCAGGCCGGTCCGGCGGCGGGCGGCGCCCTGCTCGTCCAGCTCGTTGCGGCCGACGATGCCGAAATCGCAAACGCCATCGGCGATCAGGCCGGGGATGTCGTCATCGCGGACCAGCAGCAGGTCCACCGGCAGCGACTCGCCGTAGCAGAACAGCTTGTCGCGGCTCTGCCGCCAGCTCAGCCCGCAGGCGGTCAGCAGGCTGCGGGCGGGCTCGGCCAGCCGCCCGTTCTTCTGGATGGCGATACGCAGCCGGTCACGTGCCGGGGCGGTCTGGGTTGCACTCATGGGGAGGCTCACTTACTCGGATTCGGGGGAGGACGGCGTGGCGGCAATGGCGGCGGCATAGCCGCCGTGGCCATGCTCCAGCGAACGCGCCACGCGCCCGGTGGTGGTCACGCTGACGCCGGTCAGTTCGTGGATTTCGCGATACGGCACGCCCTGCTGCAGCAGCGGCACCACCTTCCAGCGGTCCGACAGCGCCTCCAGCTCGGCCGGGGTGCACAGGTCGCGCAGGAATGCGGTGACCTGTTCGGCGCTGGACAGCGCGGCGAAGGCCGCAGCCAGGCAGGCCAGATCGGCCTGGGCATCTTTTTCTCGGGGGGCGGGGCGTAGTTTCATCGTATCAATGTAATAGCGTGCTATTACATTAGCGCAAACGAAGCTCCAGGGTCAAACCGGGTGGATGCTCGGATCAGGTTGGTTCAGGGGCGGGAACGAAAAACGCCCGCGGAGCGGGCGTTTGTTTTGGGTATCGGGCGTTCAACGGCGTACCGACCAACGGTCGGTACCTACCGGCACGGTACGCTCATCGGCGTACCGACCAACGGTCGGTACCTACCGGAACGGGACGCTCATCGGCGTACCGACCAACGGTCGGTACCTACCGGCACGTTACCTCGGCGCGGAGGGCGCCGCTGCGCAGGCACTCGCCGAACAGGCTGCCCTGGCGGCTCGGGATGGACTGGACGGCCTGCAGCTCCCCTGCCCCGTCCGGGCACTTTTTCCCGGCCAATCCGCGCAGGTCACGCTGCAGCTGCTCCCGGTCGATCACGTGGCAGCGGTCGACCGTCAGCCGGTACTGGCCCGGACCGATCCGCTGGCCATGCAGCGCAGGATCGGTCCGGCACGCGGTCAGCAGGAGCAGCAGCGTTGCCGCCACCCCCAGCCGCCTCACGGCATGACCTTGGCCTGCTCCAGTTCCACCTGCAGGGTGCTGGCCAGTTCCTCGCGCGAGACCTCGAACTGCTGCTCGCGCAGCAGATCCTTGACCGCGACCACGCCACGCGCCAGCTCGTCGTCACCGGCCAGCACGACGAAACGAATACCGGCCTTGGCCGCGTACTGGAACTGCTTGCCGATCTTCTTCGGCTCCATCTGCACTTCGGCGTTGATGCCACCGGCGCGCAGGCGGCGGGCGATATCCAGCGACTGCGGCAGGCTGGCGTCGTCCATCAGCGCCACCAGCGCATGCACGCTGCTGTCTTCAATCCCGGCGATCAGGCCGGCTTCGCGCAGCTGCCAGAACAGACGGGTCAGGCCGATAGAAATGCCCACGCCCGGCAGCTTGGACTTGCTGTAGTGGCTGGCCAGGTCTTCGTAACGGCCACCGGAGCAGATCGAGCCGATCTGCGGGTGGTCGGTCAGGGTGGTTTCGTACACGGTGCCGGTGTAGTAATCCAGGCCGCGCGCGATGGAGAAATTCAGGCAGTACGCGGTTTCCGGCACGCCCAGCGCCTTGACCAGCTCCAGCACTTCGCGCAGTTCGGCCACGCCCACCTTCAGCGTCTCGCTGGCAGCCGGATCGGCCAGCAGCGCGTCCAGCTGGGCCAACGCGTCGGCGTGGCCGCTGGAGCGGACCGCCACGAAGGCCAGGATCCGCTCGACCTGCTCGGCCGGGATCTCAAAGCCTTCGCCCACCAGCGTCTCGCGCACGTAGTCGGGGCCGCGCTTGTCCAGCTTGTCCACTTCGCGCAGCACCGCCAGCTGGCGCTCGCCATCAGCCACGCCCAGGCTTTCAAAGAAGCCGCGCAGCAGCTTGCGGTTGTTGAGCTGGATACTAAAGGCGCCGATGCTGAGCTCGGCGAAGACCGCATGGATCACCGCCAGGACTTCGGCGTCATAGCGGATGCTCAGCGCGTCCTTGCCGATCACATCGATGTCGCACTGGTAGAACTCGCGGAAGCGACCGCGCTGGGCACGCTCGCCGCGGTACACGCGCTGCATCTGGTAACGACGGAACGGGAAGGTCAGGTCGTGCTCGTGCTCGGCCACGTAGCGGGCCAGCGGCACGGTCAGGTCGAAGCGCAGGGCCAGCTCGGGCAGCGTTTTGTCGCCGGCTTCGGCCGCGTTTGCCAATGCGCCGGTGGACTGCACGAAATACACCTGGCGCTCGGTTTCACCGCCGGACTTGGTCAACAGCACATCGGACAGCTCGAACACCGGGGTTTCCACCGGCAGGAACCCGAACCGCTCGTAGTTGCGGCGGATGACGTCCAGCATGCGCTGGAACGCGATCTGCTCGCGCGGCAGCAATTCCATGATGCCGGGCGGCGTACGGGGCTTGATCACTTGCGGGACTCCTGCGGAAACGGGGGGATGAGCGAGCGGCATATTCTAGCCGCAGCCAGCGCAACGAGCCGCATCCGGGCATCGGGACCGGGCCAATGGCGGCATGACGTATAATAGGCAGGTCCCGCTTGCTGACCTGACATGACCCGGCCCCACTCCGGTACCGCGCTTTCCGCTGTTGAAGACACCGCCGCCCCCGGTTGCTCGCCGCTGCGCGACTGCCTGCATTGCTCGGTACGGCACCTGGCGGTCTGCTCGGCGCTGTCGCCGGATGAAGTGCAGGCGCTGGAGCGGGTCACCGTGTCCCAGGCACTGCCGCTGGGGTCCACCCTGGCCCGTGCGGGTGAGCCACGCCAACATGTCTATACGATTACGGCCGGTGCGCTGCGCCTGGTCCGCACGCTGGCCGATGGCCGCCGCCAGATCAGCGGTTTCGTGCTGCCCGGCGACTTCCTGGGCTTGAGCGGCAGCGATCACCACCGCTATGACATCGAGGCCATCGCCGACAGCCGGGTCTGCCGCGTGGCCCTGCCGCAGATGAAGGACCTGCGCTCGCGCTTCCCGCACCTGGAGCGCAAGCTGCTGCAACGCGCCTGCCAGGAGCTGGATGCCGCGCAGGATGCCGCCATGGCGCTGGGCCGGCTGCAGCCGGCCGAGAAGGTCGCCGATTTCCTGCTGCGCCTGGCCGCGCGCGAAGCGCTGCTCGGTGAGCCGGGCCTGCGCGTGACCCTGCCGATGGGCCGCGGCGACATCGCCGACCATCTCGGCCTGACCATGGAAACCGTCAGCCGCACCTTCACCAAGCTGCGCCAGCAGGGCCTGATCGCCCTGCCCCATCTGAACACCGTCGAGATCCTGGACGAAGCCGGCCTGCAGAAGCTGTCGGCCGACGAGTCGTACTGACCCCGCCTCACCCGCGTAACAGCACCTCACGCAGCGCCCCATACTCCGGTGCGCACGCTTCGGCCTGCGCGGGCCGCTCCAGCAGCGCGGCCAAGGCCGGCGGCACGTCCAGCACCTGCCCGATCAACGGCTCCACCACCGATTCGAACTTGGCCGGGTGCGCAGTCGCCGCCACCGCCCAATGCCCCTGTGCGCCCGCGGCCCGCAGGTGCTCCAGGCGCGCCACCGCCGTCGCCGTATGCGGGCAGAACACCTCGCCATGCAGGTCATGGCGCCGCTTGATCACTTCGCGGATCGCCGCATCATCCACGGCCTCGGCCGTGAACGCGCCCCGCAGTGCCACGTCATCGTCGTTGTAGAGCCAGCGCAGCCGCTCGAAATTGCTGGGCGCCCCCACGTCCATCGCGTTGGCGATGGTCGCGACGCTGGTCTGCGCCTGGTAGGCCTCGCCGTGGAAATAGCGCGGCAACACATCGTTGGCATTGGTCGCCAGGGCGATCTGCCCCAGCGGCAGCCCCATCGTCCGCGCCAGGATGGCCGCCATCGCGTTGCCCAGGTTGCCGGTCGGAATCACCAGATTGAGCACATGGCCGGTCTGGGCCTGATGTAGCAGTGCGGCGTGTGCGTAGTAACTCATCTGCGGCAGCCAACGGCCCAGGCTGATGCTGTTGGCCGAGCTCAGCGGCACCTCGTCCTGCAGCTCACGATCGCCCAGCGCCTGCTTCACCATCGCCTGGCAATCATCGAAGGAACCGGCCACGCGCAGCGTGTGGATGTTGTCGCCGAAGCAGCCGAGCTGATGCGCCTGGCGCGGCGAGACGCGGCCATCCGGGTACAGCACCACCACGCGGATCCCCGGCTGCCGATGGAAGGCAGCGGCCACCGCCGCGCCGGTATCGCCCGAGGTCGCCACCACGATCGTCAGCGGGCGCTCGCGCCCCTGCTGCAACCGGGCAAGACAGGCCGCAAGGAAGCGCGCACCGAAATCCTTGAACGCCGCCGTGGGGCCATGGAACAGCTCCAGCACATGGTCATCAGCGGTCGCCAGGGGGCGCAGTGGCGCATCGAAATCGAAGGCCTGCTCGCACAGTTCGGGCAGTGCTCTCTCCAGGGCATCGTCATGGAAATACGGGGCCAGTACCGCCGCAGCGGTCTGTGCGAAGGAACCCTGCGCTGACCAGCTCTGCAGTTGCGGGCGGTGTTCGGGAACGTACAGACCACCATCCGGGGCAAGGCCGGCGGCGAGCGCCTGGCTGAGCGAGGCGGCGGGCGCGGCGTGACGCGTGGAAACGAACTTCATCGGATATCCCAAAGTAGAAAGAGTGGACGTGTCACAGCACGCGCGCGGCGGGCGCATTCAAGGGTGACACCCAGCCTTGGCTGTCGAAGCCCGCGTCCGCGAACGCCTGCTGGACTGCCGCCTGCGCGGCAAGCGCGGCATCGCGCTGCTCGAACCAGGCAAACACGCTCGGCCCCGCACCGGAGATGCTGGCGCCCATCGCCCCGGCATTCAACGCAGCATCGCGGGCCGCCGCAAACCCGGCGATCAGACCGGCCCGACGCGGCTCGACCAGCACGTCACGCAGGCCGGCACGGACCAGTGCGGCATCGGAGGTGAAGCAGCCACTGAGCACCAGTGCCAGGTTCGCGCTCTGCGCGACGAACTCGCTCAGCGCGTAGTGCCCTTGCAGTGCAGCGCGTGCGCGGCGGGTCTCCAGCACCGCATCCGGATGCACCAGCAGGCTGTGCCACGCCGCCGGGACCGGCACCGGCACCAGGCGGTCGGCCGTGCTCAGTACCAGCCCGCCCAGCAGCATCGGCCCGAGGTTGTCGCCGTGGCGGCCGCCACTGGCCACCGCCTCGCCAGTCAACGCGAACGGATACAACGCTTCGCGCGACAACGGCTGCGGCAACAGCGCATTGGCGGCCACCAGCGCCGCCACGCAGGAGGCGGCCGAACCGCCCATGCCCGAGCCCAGGGCGATGCCCTTGTCGATCTCCACCTCAAAGCCGAAGGGCAGATCCAGGGCGGCACGCAGCGCGATCAGCGCAGCACCGGCGGTGTTGTCCTCGGCCACCAGCGGCAGGTTTACCGTGGTACCGCGGATCGCGTGGATGCGAACCACGGGCTCGTCGATCCGGCGGACCGTGACCGTATCGCCAACGCCTTCGATCGCGTGGCCAAGAATATCGAACCCTACCCCCACGTTGCCGACCGAGGCCGGCGCGAACGCGCGTGCTTCCGTCCTCCTGCCCTCACTCACAGGCGTGCTCCTTCGCCCACCGCCACGCGCAGCACATCGGCGAACACGCCCGCGGCGGTCACCTCCGGCCCGGCACCCGGGCCCTGCACCACCAGCGGGTTATCGCAGTAGCGGCGCGTGGTGAACTGCACCACGTTGTCGGTCAGGCGCAGGTTGGCGAAGGCATGCCCCGCCGGCAGCGCGACGAGTCCTACTTCAGCGCCGTCCGGGGTCAGGCGTGCCACGTAGCGCAGTACCGCGCCCCCGGCCCTGGCGACGGCCAGCCGCTCGGCAAACACCGCATCGATCTGCGGCAGGCCGGCCATGAAATCCTCCACGCTGGCCTGGCGCAGCGCTTCGGGCACCAGGCTCTCCACGCGCACCTGCTCCAGGCTGAGTTCACGGCCCGCCTCACGCGCCAGGATCACCAGCTTGCGCGCGACATCCACGCCGGAGAGATCATCACGCGGGTCCGGCTCGGTGTAGCCCATGCCACGCGCCTGGCTGACCAGATCGGAGAACGGCACCTGGCCGTCGTATTTGTTGAACAGCCACGCCAGCGTGCCGGAGAAGATGCCGTCGATCGCCAGCACCTCATCGCCGGTATCGACCAGGTCGCGCAGCGTGGTGATGACCGGCAGCCCTGCCCCCACCGTGGCCTCGTAACGGAAGCGCGCGCCACTGCCGGCGGCCGCCTCGCGGATCGCGTGATAGCGCTCCAGCGGACCGGCGCCGGCCTGTTTGTTCGGGGTGACCACGTGGATGCCCGCGGCCAGCCAGCCGGCATAGCGGTCGGCCACATCGGCGCTGCCACTGCAATCGATGATCAGCGCGTGCGGCAGGTGGGCAGAGAGCAGATGCTCGGTGAACGCCTCCAGGTCACTCGGCTGCGCCGGGCCGGACAGCGCCGCGCGCCAGTCGCCCTTCAAGCCCCGTTCGTCCAGCACCATGCGGCTGCGCGAGGCCACCGCACGCAGGCGCAGATCCACATTCGCGCGGCCCAACAGCTGCACCTGGGCGGCCTGCAACTGATCCAGCAGGGCCGCCCCCACGTTGCCCGGGCCGATCACACCGACCGAGAACGTCTGCGGCGACAGCCAGAAGCCGGCATGCGCCGCGCGCAGGGCCTTGGTCGCATGGCGACTGTCCACCGCCACGGAAATGTTGCGCTCGGACGAGCCCTGCGCGATCGCCAGGATGTTCACCTGCGCGCGGCCCAGCGACTCGAACAGCCGCGCGGCCACGCCGGGCTGCCCGGCCATGCCGTCACCCACCGCCGCCAGCACGCTTACGTTGTCGGTCAGCTGCACGCGCTGCACCTGGCCCAGGCTCAACTCATGCGCGAACGCCTGCAGCAGCGACTCACGCGCACGTACCGCCTCGGCCTGTTTCACCACGCAGCAGATCGAATGCTCGGAAGACCCCTGCGAGATCATCACCACCGATACATGCGCATTGCGCAGCGCCGCGAACACACGCTCGGCCGTGCCAGGCACGCCGATCAGGCCGGTGCCTTCCAGGTTGATGACCGCCAGGTCCGGACTCAGGGTCAAGCCCTTGATCGGGCCGGAGGCGGTGCGCTCGGCGGTGATGCGTGTTCCTGGATGGTCCGGGTGGAAGGTGTTGCGGATGATGATCGGCAGGCCGCGCTCGATCGCCGGCGACATCGTCTGCGGGTGCACCACCTTGGCACCGAAATAGGCCAGCTCGCAGGCTTCGTCGTAACTCAGCGCCTCCAGCTGGACCGCCTCGGGCACCACGCGCGGGTCGGCCGAGAGCACGCCGTCCACATCGGTCCAGATATGCAGCTCATCGGCATTGAACAAGGCGGCGAAGATCGCGCCGGAATAGTCGCTGCCGTTGCGGCCCAGCGTGGTGATGCGGTCCTGGCGGTCGCGGGCGACGAAGCCGGTAGCCACGATGCGCGATTGCGGGTGCTGCAGCCGCCATTGCGCAAGGCGTTCAGCGCTGCGCACCCAATCCACGTCCACCCCCAGTTCGCCGCGCTCGATCACCAGCACATCGCGCGCATCCAGCACGGCGCAGTCTTCGCCAAGCGTCTGCAGGTACTGGCCCAGCAACTGAGCCGAGTACACCTCGCCCATGCCCTGCACACGGTCCAGCACTTCGGTGGGCAGGCCACCGATCACCGCCAGCGCGCCCAGCACCTCGGCCAGCTGATCGAAGCGCTGGTCCAGCCATTCCACCGTTGCCCCGGCGTGTTCGCCCAGCAACGCCACTGCGGCGCCACGGTGGCGGGCACGCAGCGCATGCCAATGCTCGCGCCAGGCCGACCCGTCTTCGGCCGCCAGCGTGGCCACGCCGATCAACGCATCGGTGACGCCCTTCATCGCCGATACCACGGTGACCTGCATCGCCTCGTCACGCGCCAGCAGCAGCTGCGCCACGTGACGATAGCGCTCGGCATCGGCGACCGAGGTGCCGCCGAACTTGTGGACGACGGTCGCCACCCCGGCACGCGAGGCGACGGAGACGGCAGGCTGGGCGGAGGGTGGAGCGGAAGCGGCGACAGAAGACATGCTGACCTCGATGCGAGGCCCCGCGGCATATCAGGCTTGAGAGTTTCCCCCGCCACCTGATCTGGGTGCGGGGCCGTGTTTTCGGAAATTACGCGAAGACGACGGGCCGCACCGGGCGAGTGGTGGCGGTGGTAATGATGGTGGTACCGGTCGACACGGTCTGCCCGCCCGCGGAGGCGGGAAGGAGCAGCTGGACGTGGGCGGCGGTGATGACCATGGGCCAAGAAAACTACGCCGCCGCCCCGCTTGTCAAGTGCTGCGCTGCAAAAGATCGCGGCACGTAAACCGCCGCGATCGTCGGCCAAACAGTTGCGATTGTGACCATCCAGATACAGCAAGGGCTGCCCTATCCCACATGCTCGGCGACCGCGGCAGGCGGTCGATGCGCATGCGCGCACATCAGCACGCCGGTGATCAGGCAGACGATGGCCACGGTTTCCATCAGGGTCGGCCAGCGCTGCTGCCAGGCAAACCCGTACAGCAGTGCGAACAGCGTTTCGAACACGATCATCTGGCCGGTCAGGGTCAGCGGCAGGTGGCGGCTGGCACGGTTCCAGCAGGCGTTGCCGAGCACCGAAGCGACCACCGCCACGCCCGCACTGATCAGCCAGAAGTTCAGCCACGCGCCGGGCGCATGCACCGTGGTGCTGGTCAGGAAGGCGCTGGGCACCAGCACCAGGGCGAGGCCGCCGGTGGTGATGCCGGTCAGCAGCGACCAATCGTGCCCGGACAGGTCCGGCCGGCGCGCCAGCCAGCGGCTGTTGCCGATCGAGTACACCGCCCAGGACAGCAGCGCGCCGATCGCGCACAGCAGGCCCAGCAGGCGGCGCCCGGCAGAGCCCTGTGCATGCTCGGCCATCAAGGCCTCATAGCCCACCAGCGCCACGCCAAGCAGGCACAGCAGCAGCGCCGGCGCCAACCGCCGCAGTGGCACGGCGCCCTCCTCGCGCACGCCGGCCAGGGTCACCACCACCGGGATCAACCCCACGATCAGCGATGCGGCCGCGCCGCCGGCCCACTGCACAGCGTTGGCCAGCAGCAGGAAGTACACCAGGTTGCCGGCCAGGCTCAGCCACAGCAGGCCGCGCCACTCGGGCCAGGCCAGCCGGTCCTTGAGCTGCCGCCAACGCGGTGCGAGCAGCAGCACGGCAATCAGGCCGTACACCAGGTAGCGGCCGGCCGAGAGCTGCACCGCATTGAAGCTGTGCAGCATCGCCGGGGCCAGGAACACCACGCCCCACAGCGCGCCGGCGGCGATGCCGTTGGCGATGCCCACTCCCATCGATCGATCCATTGCGGCTCACGCATGTGCATTGGCCGCGCAGTGTAGAAGCCGCGCCCGGCGGCGTCTTGACCCAGGCTACTGCCGCCGGAAGGCCTGCGGGGTCAGCCCGGTCTCCCGCCGCAGGGCGCGGGTCAGCGCGCTGTGCTCGGAGTAGCCGGCATCAAGCGCGATCGTGGCGATGCTGTCGGCACTGGTCAGCAAGCGGTGCTTGGCCCAGCGCAGCCGGCAGGCACTGAGCCAGGCGTGCGGCGGCACGCCGAACTCCTGCACGAACGCTGCATGCAGGCGGCTACCACTGATGCCGACCAGCGCGGTCATGCGGGCCACGTTCCAGTCCGCGCCCGGGTTGGCGGACAAGCGGGTGCACAAGGCATGCAGACGCGCCGCACTGCCGGCAGGGGCGTACTGCTGCAGCAGTGTGGCCAGCAGCGCATCGCTGGCCTGCGGCGGCGTGCCGGACAACCCCTGCCGCAATCGCTTCGGCAGGGCCAGCCAACGCTGCCGGCGCAGATGTTCCAGGGTGTCGTCATCGATCAGCCCGGCCGGGCAATCCACGATCAGCATCAGATGCTCGCCATCACCGGTCTGCGCATGCCCCTCGCCGGGCGCCACGAAGGCCCCCTGCAGCACATCCAGCCGGCCGCCGAAGGCGTCGACTTCAAAATCCAGATCACCGCGCAGCGGCAGCACCCATTGCGCAAAGTCATGCCGGTCCACATCGCTGGACGTTCCGTAACACCGCAGGTGGCAGGCGCTGGCAAGCATGGCGATAGTCTGCGCGCAGGGCGAAGGGCGCTGCAAGCCACCGCATCCGCGTACCATGGCGGCCGACCCGTACAACATGGAGCGTTCACCGTGGCCTGCAGCATCGTTCCCCTGAGTGACCGCCCCGACCTGCTGCCCGTGCTGGCCCAGTGGTATTTCCAGGAGTGGGGAAGCCACGTACCGGGCCTGACCCTGCTCGATGAACAGCAGCGGCTGGAAGTCTTCCTGCAGGACGACGAGTTGCCCCTGCTGCTGATCGCGTTGGACGACCGGGTTCCGGTCGCCGCGGCGCAGCTCAAGTTCCATGAACGTACCGAACGCCCCGAACGCCTGCACTGGCTGGGGGGCGTCTACGTGCATCCGGCGCACCGCGGGCGCGGCCTCGCCGAGAAGGTCATCAGGGAATTGCTGGCACGCGGCCGTGCGCTCGGGGTACGAGATGTCTACCTGCAGACCGAAGCCGATGATGGCGGGCTGTATCGCCGCTTGGGCTGGGCACCGCTGGAATCGCTGCAGCATGCCGCCGGCATGCCGGTCCGGATCATGGTGCGCAGCGTCGCCGCCGACCGCATCGACTGAACGCGCGGCTGCGGCATCCCGGTGGGGTAGTGAATCAATGCGTGGCCGATGAACGCGTCAGCGGAAGCGCACCGGCTGCGGCGCCGGACGGTCGGCCAGCGAGCCGAGCGTGAACGTGTACCCGGCCTCCTCCAGCAGCTTGCGCATGCGCAGCTCGGCACGCTTTGGGTAGGCGAGCGAGGTGGGGGCATGCAGCGCGTAGGAGGTCGATTTCCCGGGCAGCGTTTCGCGGGTCACCGAAGACTGATTGGTCTCGCACGCGTTGGCCCACAGGTCCATCAGCACCTTCGGGCCGATGGATTGATTGTTGCTGAGACGAAGCGTCAGCCAACGCATGTGTTCCATGACAAATCCAAGCGGCTCTTTGTCCCGAGTATGCACCAATTCCCCCACTACCGTTCGGGGCCGTCCGGTGCGCTGGCAGCCACCGGGGAGTGTCGGGCAAAAACGAACAGCCCCGGCAGGGCCGGGGCTGTTCGGGTACCACTTCAGGGAGCGGACTACTGGCGACCGTGGGGAATCGCCAGCGCACCGCCTGTCTGAAACTCAGTGCTTCATGGCGTGCTTGCGGTCGCGCATCACAGCATGGCATTCCTGCACCTGCGGCAGCAGACGCTGGACTTCCTGGCGCGCGGCCGGCGAGGTGTCGGCGTCGGTCAGGGTGTCCTTGAACGCCTTCAGCAGGCGATCTTCGGACTCTTCCAGCTCGGCCACGTAGCCGTACTGCTTGTCGCCCAGGGTGGCGCGCACCTTGCCGTAGAACTGCTGCATGGAACCGACGAAGGTGCCATGGTCGGCCGGCTTGCCGCCAGCGGCGACAACGGTTGCGCTCAGCGAGCGGACGATCTCATTCTTGACACCGGCGATACGGGTGAAGAGCGCCGCCAACTCGGCATCTTCGACCTTGCCTGCGGCCTCGGTGTAGAACTCCTGGCCATCGCGGGCGATTTCGATCAGGTCGTTCAAGTTATGCGCGGTCTTCGATTCGGTATTCACTGCGATGTACTCCTGTTGGTCCGGTTTGACCCGTGTGTTGTTGTCGGGGTGAGTCGACTTTTCCGCATTGGCCATGAAGTCGGCGTGACACTGAAATGCGAGTGTTCAGCGAGCTCAACGCACTGCGCGATGAATGTGCACGGCGCGTCGTCGAGGCGCGAAATGCGTGTTACTTCCCTGTCCGCCTGCGCTTGATCCAGGACAGACATTGGCCGGCGATCGCAGTGAGCAGAATCAGGGAATTGGTCACGACGAAGACGAGCGATCCGGTTGCCGCGCTGTAGGCGATGAACAACACCGAGGCCGTGATCTGACCGACGAACAACCACGTCGATACCGCTTCGGGATCGTCAGCCGTCCACTGCTTCCAGATCTGCCGCCACAACGTGGCGATCAGCACGGCCGTCGCCGCCCAGCCGAGCAGGTCAATGGTTTCCATCAACGCGCCAGCAGCGACAGCGGCGCCGCGTCGCCCACCACCACCTCGTCCGTCGCCAGGCCCACACGCTGTTCCAGCCGACGCAGGAACTCGCTGAAACCATGCGGTGCACGGGCGTGCCGACGTGCGCTGGTCATCACCCGCGGGCTGGCCAGCCGCGCCACCTGCATGCCGGCACCGTGCATGGCCTGGATCAGCGCGACGTCCTCACCGGTCGCCAGTGGCGCAAAGCCGCCGCATTGCCGATACGCCACCGCGCTGAACCCCATGTTCGCGCCGTGGACGTGCGGATGCCCGTCCACCGCATGCTCGCCCTGCAGGAACTGCTCGCGCACGGCCTGCGGATAGTCCAGCCAGTCACCCACCGCCACCACGCCGCAGAACGCGCTCGCACCGCATTGCAGCTGGCGTGCAAGCCAGTCCGGCGGGACCACGCTGTCGGCATCGGTGCAGCCGATCCAGCGGGCGCCCAAGGCCAGGGCGCGCTCGCTCGCCGCCGCGCGCGCGACGCCGACACAGCCGGCATCCACCGTGATCACCTCTACTCCGAAGCGCTCGCAGATCCACCCGGTGGCGTCGCTGCAACGATCCAGCGCCACCACGATCGCCACCTGCTCGTCGCGCAGGGCAGGATGCAGCGCAGCTACCTTGAGCGACTGCAGGCAGGCTGCGATCAATTGTTCTTCGTTGTGCGCAGGAAGGGTCACCGCGATCATCGCAGGCCCTCCCGCTCCGCCACCGAGGTGGTATCGGCCGACCAGCCTTCCAGCAGCATGTCCTCGTCACGATAGGAAAACAGCCGTGGCAGGCCGTCATCCAGCTGGGCATGCACGAAGCTGGCGCTGCAGCGTGCCTGCTCGAACGGCACACGCCAATGACAGGCGATCACCACGCCCTGCGGCGTGAGTGACCGCACCACCTGCGCCGCCGTTTGCTGCATGTCCTCCGGCGACAGGTAGTAGCCCATCTCACCCAGCACAATCAGATCGAAGCGCCCCGCCGGCCAGTCCTGCGGATGACGCGCCTGCTCGATGCTGACATGCGCGTGGCGCCGCGTCATCGCGCGCGCGGCCAGGACCGCGCCTTCGCTCAGGTCGGTCGCGAGCAGTTGATCGCAGCGCTCGGCCAGGGCGGCGGTAAGCACTCCGTTGGAACAGCCCAGCTCCCAGCCACGGGCGAAGCGCTCCCGCGGCAGGCTGGCCAAGGTGAGCGCGCGCTTGCGCTGCTCATACCAGCGGGTGCGGTACTGGAAGGGATCGTCCTTCTCGTACAGCGCGTTGAAGTAGCCGATATCACTCATCCGATCAGTACCTCGTAGTTCCGTTCGAAGCGCTGCAGCACGGCGGCCGGCAGGATGGGGTCGCAGTCCAGCCCTTCCACCGCGCCGGTCTGTGTCACGAATTGCTGGATGGCATCGCGCTTGCGGTCCAGCAGGGCGTCATCCAGCGCAACGCGCGTGGCCGACGCCCAGGCGCTCGGCGCCGCCTGCGGGTCCAGCCAGTGCCAGCCCCACACGGGATATTCCTTCAGGTCGGCACCGCGCTCACTGCATGCCTGGAGGCAGGCACGCGCCACGGCTTCATGGTCCGGATGGCCATCGAACCGCCACGGCGCCAGCACCAGATCGTCCGGCTGCAGCACGGCCGCCAACTGCGCGGCGATCCATGCCTCATTGGCCGTCACCTCGCCATCGCCGATGTGCCAGGAAATCCGCTCTGCGCCTGACAAGCCAAGGCAATGGAGCGCGTCATCCAGCTCTGCCGCACGGGCGATTCGCAACCGCTCGGGCGACCATGCCGGTTGGTCGGAATAGCACGCCTCGCCATCGGTGACCGAGACCACCATCACCCGCAGGCCGGACTGGTGTGCCAGTGCCATCAGGCCGCCGCAGGCGAGCACTTCATCGTCCGGGTGCGGGGACACCACCACCAGGCGCTGCGCATCGCCGAACAGCGCGGTAGCGGATGCACGCGGCAGCGTCTGCAGCCAGCGCGATGCCGCCCACTGGGCTTCGGTGACGCCGCCGCCTTCAATCTGTCGATTCACAGCGTCCACGTGCGGCCCTCGCGATGCATCAGGTTGCCAAGGTGCTGCCAATCGCGGTCGGCGTGGCTCTGGCGGATGAAGACCGTCAGGTCGGCCCAGCGCCGGGCGTGTGCCGGGTCCATGCACATCGGCCCTGGCCCCAACGCCCTGCCCACGCGGTCCAGCGTCAGCGAGGCAGCCCGCTCCACCGCGCTGCGTGCCCGCACGATCTCGCGCTGATGCGGCAGCCCGGGTTGTGCATCGATCAACGCGGCCAGCTCGCGCAGCAGCGACGCACAGGGCGAGAGCGCCAGATCGATTTCGCCGAGCAGGCCGGATGCCGTGCCCGGCTCATCGGCCCGTGCGCTGCGCAGCAACGGCTCGGCCAATGCACTGGCGCCACCGAACCAGCACGCCGCGATGCCTGCGCCGCCGTGCCAGAAACCCGGTCGCTGCAGATAGCCATCCGCCGCGCCGACCTCCACTGCCGGCACCTGGTCAAAGCGCGCCGTGCCACTGGGAACGCGCCCCATGCCCGTGGCCTGCCACGTCTGTGGCAGGAAGCTCACATTGGCCCGGCGCACGGGCACCAGGAACAGACGCGAGCGACCGTCATCGCGCACTGTCACAAGGGCATGGTCGACCCAACCGGCGCCGGAGCACCACGGCTTGTCACCGGACAGCGTGCCGCTGGCCCGATCAAAGCGCAGGGTGGCCGCCGGTCCTTCGGCCGCCCACACGGCGCCCAACCGATCCCGGTCCGGAGCGGTTGCGCCCAGTTCTTCCAGGATCGCCTGCGCGTCATAGTGCGCTTCAAGCACTTTGGCCAGACAAAGATCGCGGGCGGCGATATGCGCCAGCGCCTGCCAGCGCACCAACGTATCGCCGCTGCCGGGACGCGGCAGCGACGGCTGGTGCTCGATCCACGCGCGGGCCTGGGCCTGCAGGTCATCGCCATCGGTCACCGGTTGCGCAGACCCCGGCGGCACGAGAGAAGCCACGGCATTCATATCAGGGCGTCAGGATCACCTTGCGGCAATCCTCCTCTTTGCGGTCGAAGATCTCATAGCCACGCACGGCGTCTTCGAGCGACAGGCGGTGGGTCACGATCACGCCCGGGTCCAGGCGGCCTTCGCCGATATGGTCGAGCAATTCGGGCATCAACTTCTGCACATGGGTCTGGCCCATCTTGAAGGTGAGGCCTTTGTCGAACGCATCGCCGAGCAGGAAGCCGTGAATGAAGCCGGCATACACACCCGGGATGCTCACCGTGCCACCGCGACGCGTCGCCGCAATGCACTGACGGATCGCCACACCGCTGCTGCCTTCCACCTTGAGGGTGGTCAGTGCGGATTCCAGCGCACTGCCCTCGGCTTCAAAGCCGACCGCCTCGATCGTGGCATCCACGCCGCGGCCATTGGTCTGGGTGATGATGTATTCCGCCGGGTCCTCGACCTGAGTGAAGTCGATCGGGGTCACGCCGTAGGTCTGCTGCGCGAAGGCCAGGCGATACGGCAGATGGTCGACCATGAAGATCGTTTCCGCCCCCAGCAGGCGGCAGCACGCCGCACTCATCAGCCCGACCGGGCCCGCACCGAAGATCGCCACCGTGGAACCGGGCTTCACCCCGGCGTTGATGGCGGCCTGGTAGCCGGTCGGCAGGATGTCGGAGAGGAACAGCACCTGCTCGTCGGCGAGCGCATCCGGAATGCGCAGCGGGCCGACATTGGCCTTGGGCACACGCACGAACTCCGCCTGCCCGCCCGACACGCCGCCATACAGATGGCTGTAGCCAAACAACGCCGCCGGGGGGCGGATGCCCTTCTGGTTCACCGCCGCGCCCTTGCCGGTGTTGGTCGTCTCGCAGGCCGCGAACTCGGCGAGACGGCAATGGAAGCATTCACCACAGGCGATCACGAACGGAATCACCACGCGATCGCCCGGGCGCAGATCCATCACCCCGGCGCCCACCTCCTCCACCACGCCCATGAACTCATGACCCAGCACGTCGCCGGTATGCAGATCCGGGATCTTGCCGCGGTACAGATGCAGGTCCGAGCCGCAGATCGCCGTGGCGGTCACGCGCAGGATGATGTCGTCGGGGGCGGCCAGCGCCGGATCCGGCACGGTATCGACCCGTACATCCTTGCTGCCGTGGTAAGTCAGTGCGCGCATAGCAAACTCCGTTGTCCAAGTACCTATGTGGTACGTGGTACGGCGTGGCAGCGTCGTGACCGCCCCGTGTGCGGCGTGTCTACCCCGGCAGAGGCGCCTCGCCGCAGGTCCGGCACGCATGGCGCTCGGCAGTGCGTGAGGACTGAATCATTCATTCTGCTGCGGCGGCGGGCGCCGCTCGCGCTGGTCGTTATTCCGCCGGCGGCGCGGACGGTGTTTCCGGATCCGGCGGCAACTCCTGCGGCGGTGAGGCAGGCGCGGGATCACCCTCCGGTGGAATTTCCTGCGGCGGTTCCTGGGCAGGCGGATCACCACGGCCGGGCGCTTCCACCGGCGGCGTGGGTGGCATCGGGTCCGGCGTGGGGTCCGGGACCTGGGCGATCACGCTCTCGAGTGAAGAGGTGGATCCACTGCGTGCTGTCGTGTCCATCGCGCATGTTCCTTCTGAAGGGCTGAGCTCGACGCTACGCGGCGTGCCGTCAACATCCAGCGACGGCGCCGCTGCCGGGCGAACGAATCGGCTCAGTCATCGCCTTCGGAACGGCGCTTGTTCACCGTGATCTCGCCGGAGGTTTCCAGCACCGCCAGGTCCACCTGCCCGAAGCCCTCGCAGCCGTTGGCGCGCATCGCCACCTCCAGATCGGCCGGGCTGACATTGCAGCGTTTCACCTGGTCCCAGTAGATCGTGCCGTGCCGCGCCAGCACCACCGGCACGCCTTCCACGATCTCATTGAGGCGCGTGCTGCGCGCGCCCAGAAAGCCGACGAACCAGTTCAGCCCGATCAGGGTGGCAGCCAGGATGAGCCCGCCGGGCAGCGAGGTGTCCTCACCGATCAACGAGTTCTGCACGGCCGTGCCCAGCAGCACGATCACCAGGATGTCGAACGGGGTGGATTGCCCCATCGAGCGCTTGCCGCTCATGCGGGTCAGCAACAGGACCACCACGTACACCGCAACCGCGCGGACGACGAACTCCCACCATTCCATTCCCAGCTCGAACATCGCATGCATGGCTGCAGCCTCCGTGTGGCGAGGTCTGGACGATAGGAACTCCCGGGTGAAGCCCATGGGAGCACCCGCCCTTCACAGGACACCTGCCGCTTCGTAACAGCGGCAGGGCTAGCGTCGGGGCATCACCGCCCTACCCGTTTGCGCAGGAGATATGCCATGCAGCACGACAAAACCCCGCCCGCCTCCACCGAAGACGCCCATGCCACCCACAACTGCCCTCCGGCGGACGGCAAGGTCGACAAGCAGCGCACCTCGGAGAACCACGACGAAGCGCTCGAAGAGACCTTTCCTGCGAGCGATCCCATCTCCCCGTTCGTCGCGGCCAAGCCGCCGAAGGATGACAAGGACGAAAAAGATCCGGATGCAGCGCGGCTGAAGACGGAAAACGAGGGCTACAACCAGCACGGCCACGGCAAGGGTGGCAAGGCAGGTGAAGGGGAATCGGATGGCGTCCGCGAGGACGACGGCATCACCCAGCCGAATTTTGGCCAGGGTGGGACGTCGGGCAAGCAGACGTTGGATCGCTGACCAAACGAGGACATGTCATGACCACGACACCGCAAGCCCCGGCTACAAAAGAAGACGACCAGCAGAAGAGCCACACTCCGGACAAGCTGAGGAACGATGACGCCCGGTGGAAGGACAAGGACATGCCGGAGGCGGAGCATGGGGCGACGCCTGAGGATTATGAGCGGCCCGGGAAGGTCTGAGATCTGGAGCGGCGGACCGTCTAAACCCGTCACTTCACGACAAGCGCGATAAAACCTTTCGCCAGCAGCTTCCTACGCCCCTGAACGGGCAAGGATGGTGACCCCGGCCCGATTCGAACGGGCGACCTTCCCCTTAGGAGGGGGACGCTCTATCCAGCTGAGCTACGGGGCCACGGAGGGCGTAAAGGATACAGGCAAACCATGGGCCTCATCCACGCCCGGCCGTTTGCCCGCCACTCATCACCGGAGATGCCAACTGCCCTATGCTCCTCCGTCCCCTGCGATAAGTGACATGGATGCATCCTCTTTGGGCCACCCTTTCCCAACTCGGCGATAGCCGCTGGCTGCTGCCCCTGAGTCTGGTGCTTATTCTGCTTGGCCCCAAAGCGGCCCGCACGATCAGGTTTCGCTGGGCGGTCGGTTTGACTGTTGCCGCTGGGCTTACGCTGGGTTCTAAGCTGGCCTTCCTGGGTTGGGGCATTGGTTGGGCCCGGCTGGACTTCACTGGATTCAGCGGTCACGCCACCATGACGGCAGCGGCTTATCCGGTCGCCCTGTATCTCGCCGCATCTGGTCGGCTCCCGAAACCCCTCCTTTGGGCAGTGCTCGGGTCGCTGCTTGCCGCCATGGTCGCCTATTCGCGCTTACCCCTTAACGCCCATTCCGCATCTGAGGTGGTGAGTGGGTGGCTGCTGGGCACGGCGGCGACGGTTTTCGCCCTGTCGGCGCGCGCCACAGGCTGGACAACACCCGTCCGCACTCTTACAGCGTCAGTCATAGTGGGACTGGCGGTCCCAATGCTGATGCCCACGGTCCGCACCCACGATGTGGTCATACGCCTTGCGACCGAGCTGTCAGGCCGCGACCAAGTCTTCAATCGACACCATTTTGTGCGATAGGCGTCAAATATTGGACGCAACGAAGCCAGCCCAGGCGCCCAAACCGACTTGACACTGAATAGCCTTCAACGCGAAGATGACAGCGAAAATTTACCTCACGGAGTAGGAAACCCCGTTATGAAGAAGATCTTTGCCGCTCTCGCCCTCGTGGCTTTCTCCCCGATGGCTCTGGCTCAGGAAGCCCAGGTTGAGCAGGCTGCTGGTGCTGAAGGCACCACCGCTGCCACCAGCGCAGAAGTCGCCGGCACCGGCGCCGCCACCGGTGCCGCCACCGGCGCCCTCACCACTGCGGCCGTGATCGGCGCCGGCATCGCTGTCGCTGCAGTCGCATACAGCGTTGCGTCCGACAGCAGTAGCGACGACGCTGGCAACAACAATGGTGGTGGCACCACCCCGCCGCCGACCGGCACCACCGGCACGACGGGTACCACCGGCACCACCGGCACCAACTGATCCGCTAGTCGGAGTCAGGTCATTACGCCCTCGCCGGGCGCAGGTCCGGCGGGGGTTTTTGTTTTGCCCGACAGGGCCAGGAAGAATCATCGATGGACTGCAAACGTCTTGGCGCCACTCTGGCGTTCGCTCTTACCCTGTCTGGCTGCGTATTCGCTCCCGGCCAACACATGCGCTCCAGCGCTCTGGCCCGTGATGATCAGCCGGTCGGCAACGACAATATCGAGCTGATCCAGATCACGCCCAAGCTGATCGCCATGGACCGCGCCTCGCGCGATGTTCCGACGCTGCCGATCGCCCTGACAAGTTATCAGCCTGGTCCGTACCAGATCGGCGCAGGGGACATCCTATACATTACTGTGTGGGATCACCCCGAACTCACCGTGCCCGCGGGACCACAGCAGCAGCTGAATGCAGCCGGTCGACTTGTCCAGTCCGATGGCACGCTGTTTTATCCGTACATCGGCAAGATTGCCGCTGCCGGAAAAACGCCTGGCGAGCTTCGCGATGAGATCACCTCAAAGTTGGCGCGCGTCATCGAAGCGCCCCAGGTCGATGTCTCCATGCTGACCTACGCCAGTCAGCGCGTCTGGGTCACCGGCGCGTCGCGTCAGGCAGCAACCGTTCCGTTGACCGTGACCCCACTGACCCTCGGTGATGCCATCAGCCAATCCGGACTTGATCCGGCGCAGGCAGATCTGTCGGGCGTACGCCTCACCCGCGAAGGGGTGACCTACACCATCGACCTCGACCGGCTCGGCCGTCAGGGTGGCGGCGCTACCAACGTCTTCCTCAAGGCAAATGATCATCTCTATGTTCCGTATCTGGATCGAAAGGAAATCTTTGTCGTCGGTGAAGTGAACCAGCCGGGCGCCATGAGCTTCAAGACCAGCGACATTTCGTTGAGCCAGGCCCTTGGCCGTGCGCGCGGCCTGCAGCAGTCGACCTCCAACGGTAACGCGGTGTACGTCATCCGCGGTTCGAGCGATCTGCAGAGTGCACCCTCCAGCGTGTTCCAGCTGGAAGCTAAATCCCCAGCCGCCTTTGCGGTGGCAAGCCAGTTCGAGCTCCTGCCCGGTGACGTGGTCTTCGTTGGTGCGGCCGGCGTAACGCGCTGGAGTCGTTTTGTAAATCAGCTGCTGCCGTTCACCTCGATCATCAGCAACGCCGCAAGCGCGCGTAACGATCTCGACAATTGACGGCAGGCCAATGATGAGCAGGACCGCTCTCGTTGCGCCGCAACGGACTCAAGGGATGCGCGGCCTGGCCGCGCTCGTGCTGTTGGCGATCGGCCTGTCAGGCTGTGGCGTGGTCGGGCGCACAAGCATCAAGACCGTGCAACTGGCCATGCAGGGCAAGCCTGACATAGAGCCAACGGCCGCTGACGTGTCAGCAAACCCGTACCCTCAGATCAAAGTCACCGGCCCTCGGGGCGGTGCCGTGTTGGTTCTCGGCAATATCGATGGCGACCGTCAAGCGTGGTACAGCAACGATCGGAGCATCGTGTTCCTCGAAGATGGCCTGCTCGTGGGCACGCATGGCGGCACGCCCGAGTTGCAGGACATGCGAATCGAGGGGGAGAACCCTTTCCATGCCCTGCACCGGGTTCAAGCGCCCGTCACTGTGCAGCGCCAGTACGACGTCATGCCTGGCTACCGATTTGGCATGCCGGTCAGCGGCACCCTTGAACGCCTCGGCACCGAGAACGTCGAGATTCTTGGCAACACTCACGCCCTGCTCCATGTCCGAGAGCGCCTGAAAGGCCAGGACTGGAAGCGCGAGAACCATTACTGGGTCGACCCGGCCAATGGTTTCATCTGGAAGAGTCTGCAGGCCATCGCGCCCGATGCCAGTCTGGAAATCATCCAGCTCAAACCCTATTCGCCGGATCTGAACCGTTGATCACCTTTCGCTTGGCCGCCCTTGCCTTGGGCGTGGCCGTCTCTGTCTCTCTGCACGCCGCGCCGTCCATCACCGTCGAGGTGATGGGCAGTGTTCGGAATCCAGGCATGCTGACACTCCCCGTAACCAGCCGCTTGTCTGATGCAGCCCTTGCGGGCGCGCCGGATGATCGTAGCTACATGCTGGGGGCCGCCCTGCTGAAGCGCAGCGAACTCGTTGCGCAGACGCGCCTTAAAGCAGGTCTGTTGTTCGACCTCGAAGCCATTGAAAGTCGGGAGAGCAGCGACCCCGACGGCTCCGTGGCAGCAACACATATCGCGCGAGAAATGTCGGCGATGCCGGTAACCGGCCGCATTCGCCAAGGGCTCGCCCCGCGTGCGCTGGAGATGGAGCTGAGCAGCAATCGACCATTGGCCGATGGTGACAGGCTGTACTACCCAACCAGGCCAAGCACAGTGACCGTCCTTGGCGCAGTTGAGCAGCCCTGTTCGATCCCGCACCGGCCTCTCCAGCGCCCGCTGGACTATGCACGACAGTGCCCTGCCCTGCTCGCCGCCAGCAAAGATGATCTGTTTGTCATCCAACCGGACGGCGAGACACAGAAGATCGGCATTGCACTCTGGAACCGCAGCAGTGAGTCGACCCTCGCCCCCGGCGCGATCGTCTTTGTTCCGCTCAACGCAGGAACAACGCGCGACGTGAGCCCAGATTTCAACGAGGATGCTGCGCGCTTCCTCGCCACCCAGGTGCTGGATGCACCCGGAGCACCGAAGTGACCCGTCTTACCAGCTCACGGGCCGCTCGCCTGAGCCTAGCACTGCTCAGCTTGAGCATCAGCACAGCCCTTCACGCCCAGAGTGCTCCGGCACCCACCGCCAGCGATTGGGGCGGCATTGGCCTGCTACAGACCCCAACCGCTCGCATGGCCGATGAGGGCGAACTTGCCTTCACCGCCAGTCATACGTCACCTTACAGCCGATACAACATGGTGCTGCAGCCACTACCTTGGTTGGAGGGCGCGTTTCGATATGTTTCAGTGGCCAATCGCCGCTATGGACCGGAGTGGTTGAGCGGAAGCCAAAACTACAAAGACAAGTCGATCGACCTGAAGATTCGCCTGCTTGAAGAGAGCCGCTGGCTTCCTGAAGTGGCGGCAGGCTTCCGCGACCTGGGCGGCACCGGCCTGTTTTCCAGTGAGTATCTGGTCGCCAGCAAGCGCATGGGCGCATTCGACGCCAGCGTTGGCCTTGCCACGGGCTACATGGGCAATCGCGGTGATTTCAAGAATCCGCTCACTGCCATCGATGATCGCTTCGAAACGCGCCCGCGCGCGCAAGGCACCGGCAACCTTAACAGCGATGGGATGTTCCGCGGCCCGGTCGGCGTATTTGGTGGCGTCGCTTACCAGACGCCGTGGGAGCCGCTTCAGTTGAAGCTCGAGTACGACGGCAACGACTACAAGCGAGAACCGCAGAACAACAATCAACGCCAGAACACCCCGTTCAACTTTGGCGCGTCATACGCAGTCAATAAGAACGTCCAGCTGCACCTCGGCTGGGAGCGCGGCGATTTGGCGATGTTCGGCGTCACACTACGCGCCAACCTCGCCCAAGCCAGTTCCATGGCGAAAGTGCTGGATCCGATGCCGATCCCGTTGAAGCAGCGTCCTGTCGCAACGGCACCGGAGGGCAGAGACAACCCAGATGCAGCCAGTCAACCATTCGACTGGCCAGGGCTCGCCAACCAGCTGGAACAGAATGCGGGTTTGCGCGTGCAACGCATCAGCCAGCGCGGATCGGAACTGATCGTCACCGGCGAGCAGCGGCGCTTCTACTATCCGGCGCAGGGAGTCGGTCGCACGGCCCGCATTCTGGACGGCACACTCTCGGACGACATCAATTGGTTCACCGTGCAGAACGCACGGCTGGGCGTGCCCATTGTCGAAATCAGCATCGAACGTGAAGCCTTCGTCGACTACATCGAACACAAGTCCGACCTGACCAGCCTAGCCGGGCATATCGAGATGGCGCCACCCGCCGCTCAACACCGGCAGACCCTTTATCAGGCACCTCTGCGGCGGTTTGACGGCGGCTTTAACATCGGCTACCAGCAATCACTTGGCGGACCTGACGGCTTCGTGCTTTTCCAGGTGGCCGGCACCTACAGTGCCAGTGCATACCTGGCTCGCAACCTGTGGCTCAACGGCACCGTTAGCTACAACGCTTACAACAACTACGACAAGTTCCGTTACGACGCACCAAGCCGTTTGCCACGTGTTCGCACCGACATCCGCCGGTACATGACGACCGAGGACCTGACGCTACCCAACCTACAGTTGACCGCCACACACCAGCTCACGCAGGACACGTATGGCATGGTCTACGCCGGACTGCTTGAATCGATGTACGCTGGCGCTGGCGGTGAGCTGCTCTATCGCCCGCTCAACGAACGCTGGGCGGTGGGCGTGGAGGCCAACTGGGTGAAGCAGCGCGACTTTGATCAACGCTTCAGCTTCCGCGACTACAGCGTCGCAACTGGCCACGCGAGCTTCTACTACATGTGGGGCGAAGAGCGACGGGTAGTGACCGCATTCAGCGCCGGGCGTTACTTGGCAAAGGACTGGGGTGCCACGATGGCCGTATCCCGAGCGTTCGACAACGGCGTCACCATGGGCGCCTACGCGACCAAGACCGATGTATCGTCCAAGGACTTCGGTGAGGGCAGCTTCGACAAGGGCATCTATGTGTCCGTCCCCTTCGACTTCCTGCTACCGCGCTCCACACGCGCGCGCGCCAACTTCACCTGGAACCCACTCTATCGGGATGGTGGCGCCCGCCTTGCACGTAGCTATGGGCTCTATCAGATGACATCAGAGCGCGACCCAACATTCTTCTTTGAAAATATAAAGACGATCGACGACTGACCTTCGCTCCGCAGCCAAAATCAGCGCTGGGACCATCAAAAAAAGGCCGGAAGCATGCATGCTCCCGGCCTTTTTTGCATCCCAACTCTACCTCGGCAACCATCCACCAGAGGACGCGGCAGTGCCGCGCCTCGCCGTGGAATCACTTCTCGTTCGACGCGTACTCGTAGTATCCGTAACTGTAGTACCCGGTCGCGCGTCTCTCGACCGCATTGAAGATCGCACCCTTCACCTGAACGCCGTTCTGTTCGAACCGCTTCATCGAAAGCAGGATCTCCTTCGGCTGATTGACGCCGAATCGCGTCACCATCAGCGTCGAACCAGCATGGCTGGAAACGATCGCCGCATCCGTCACTGCCAGAATTGGCGGCGTATCTACGATGATCAAGTCGTACTGAGCAGACAGTTCCTCAAGCATCCGAGCAAATCGAGGATGCATGAGCAACTCGGACGGATTCGGCGGAATATCACCACGTGTCATGTAATGCATCTGCTCCAAACCGGGAACAGCGTGAATTGCATCACCCACCGCCAGCTTGCCAGACAACACGTCCGACAGACCGCTGACGTGGCTCACGCCGAGCACCTTGTGCAGCGTGCCCTTGCGCATATCCACGTCGATGACCAGGACCTTCTGGCCCGCCTGAGCGACAACAGCACCCAGATTGGCGGAAATGAAGGTCTTGCCGACGCCGGGACGCGGACCTGAAATTGCGATGACGTTGTTCTTTGCTTCCATCATCGCGAAATGAAGACTCGTCCGCAGGCTGCGCAGAGCCTCAACAGCCAGATCTGCCGGCTCCGCTGCGGCGAGCAGGTGTGACCTGCCGTCAGCCACTACGCGAGTTTTACCGCCCCGCCCCTTCTGGATCTTCAGCAGGTTGCTGGAAACACTCAAAGGAATTGCCGCATAGACAGGCAGGCCCAACTCTTCGATCTGTGCCGGGTCCTCGACCCCCGGGTTCAGCATGCGCGCGAGGAAGACGCCGCCAATCGACAGGAACGCGCCCAGCAAGAGCGACAAAAGGACGATCAACGACTTGCGCGGCTTGACTGGCTTGCTTGTGTCCACCACCGCGTCATCAACGATTCGAACGTTTCCGACCGTACCAGCACGAGCAACGTCCAACTGCTGCGCCTGGTTGAGCAACGCGGTGTACAGTTCATTGCTAACCTGCAGGTCGCGGGTCAGTCGTAGCAGCTCCTGCTGCGTATCAGGCAGCGCACTCACCTCGCGCCGGAAACTATCCTTCCGACCCTGGAGGTCACTGATCTGCTTGAGCATGGCACGATAGGCTGGATGCTCACGCGTAAAGCTGCGATCCATCTCAGCCTGCTTCATGCGCAACTGCTGGATGCTGCCCTCAACCGCAACTTCCTGTTCGAGCAGACCCTTGGTCTGCATCGTGATATCGACCGAATTCGCACGCGACTGATAGGTGGACATGGCCACCTGTGCATCCTCCACCTGCTTACGCACGGTCGGAAGCTGATCTTTTACGAACTGCAGCTGTGAAGCGGCCTCAGCCGAGCTGCGATCAACATTCTGGCGGACATAAGCTTCGGCAATGTTCTGCACGAAAGTTTCGGCAAGAAGTGGATCGGGATTCTCGTACACGATGCGAAGAATGCCGGATTCCTTGCCCTGCTCCGACGCTCGGATCTCTTCCTGTAATTGAGAGATGACATCGAGACGGCGCAGCTTGGTCACCTTGAAGTGGGTGCCCGGGTTGGCCTGGAGTTTCGCGATCTCGATCTTGACGCCGGCTGCTTCAACGGGAGTCCCCACTTTGCCGCGGAGGATCTCGTCGCCACTGTCGTCAACAAGCGCGAAGGTGCCGGCCGTATCACCAGCAACAAGCGTCATGGGCTCGTTGAGAAGCTTCGCCGGCACCTCAAGATGGTGGATGAGCAGACTCTCACCGCCCCAACCAAAGCGAGACAGACCCAGTACGGGAGCCGCAACCTCATCAGGCTCTCGGCCCTCAAAACGGCGAGCAAGAAATCCACCCAGCAGCGGGAATCGATTGGGCTCCACCACGACGTTCAGTTGCATACGATCAACTGCGGTGCCGACGATCGTTCTGGAGGTGAGCAAAGCAACCTCGGTGGTCGCAGCAGTACTTCCACCGCCCCCCAGGGAGGTCAGATCCGCAAGACCAGGAATCGTAGGCATCTTCGACTCGACCTGGACCAAGGTCTGAGCCTGGTACACAGGTGCCGACAGCAGCGCATAGGCAGCACCGATCAACGCGAAAAGCAGCGTTGTGCCGAGAATCCACCACTTGCGATCAATGAGTACACCGAGCAGTTCGCGCAGGTCTATCTCATCGTCTTCGCGGATTGCCCGCGAACTGGTTTCCTTAGTCATAGCTTCCATTTCGATATAAAAAGACCGCACCAGTGCGGCGATTACTTGATGTGAGCGGACCAGCGAGACACGCCCTGCTTGATCAGCCCATAGACGTGCTCAAACGCGATGCGCTGCTGGCGGTAGGGATCAGGAATCTCCATCTTGTCCCAGCGCCCGAGCAGAAAGGTCTTGCCGCTCACCTGAGGAACGTCACGCGCGATTCTCACCGCGTGAGCCTGCTCCATGACAAGAATCAGATCAGCCGCGCACAGCACCGATGGCGTCGCCAATCGGCCACGATGGCCATCAGACGCGTGCCCTTCCTCATGCAGCAATTGGCCCGCCGTGGCATCTATCGGCTTGCCGACGAGGGCCTGAAGCCCCGCAGATGTGACCTCGACTCCTTCGCGATCGCGCAGCTCGTGGCGCATCAGGATTTCGGCGGTCGGACTTCGGCAGATGTTGCCAATGCAGACGAACAGCACCTTCTTAAACACGACTACCCCACCTATTCATCTTTCTGACATCCCAACAACGTTGTCGCCGAGGCTGAAGATTTGCTGACCAAGCCCAACAGTGTACACGATGGACTCTTCATCCCTCAGTCGCGATCACCTTCGGGAGCGCAGGAAGAAAGCACCTCTCCGCCGAAAGAGACACCCGTGATCCATGTTACGAGGCGCAGAGCACAGCATCTCGATGGGAAGCCGCCTATCCTACGCCATGCCCCGCACCGAGCTACGGTGACGTGAACGGTCTGTTATCATGGTATGATAAATTGTAACAGGTGTCACAGAATCTGCTGCGCCGCGCCACTCCTGGCACCAGAGGGACGGCTTGCGCAATCGCTGGATGCGCAGATTTCCTACAGGGAAGAGATCATCAATGTTGTATTTATCTATCCGGGGACAATCCGGGCTGTCGAACGCTTCGGGCAACAAGTTCACAGCTGCGCTGGCCCTCATTCTCAGAGTTGGTGACCCGGCGATTCTCGTGATCGGTGCGTTGGCGGCCTACGAGTTGCGGTTCGGCGACCTCACCATGCCGATGAACTACGGGCGACTGATATCCATCACGCTCCTGTTTGGCCTGCTGGTGCTTGGAACCTCTTCGCTCTATGGGAGTTGGCGCGGTAGAGGTCTCTTCGCCGAGTCCGTCCAATTGCTGCTCAAGTGGGTAGTGATCTTTGGCGGGGTCCTCGCCTACTCAACCGCCGTGCAACTCACCGACGAGCTATCCCGCCTCTGGCTGGCCTTCTGGTTTGGCTTGAGCCTGGCTGGAGTAGTCGGCATGCGGGTCATGGCTCGCGCGGTTGCTGCTTGGGTCCGGGCGCGGGGGATGGACGTTCGCAGCGCTGTGATCGTCGGCGCAAATCCGGATTCTCAGCACATTGCAGATACGCTCCGGCAGAACCCATGGGTCGGAATCGATGTCTGCGGCTGGTTCACGACCCCCTCAGACCGCGGAACGGTTGAGGGCGCATCACCTCTGGGTGACATCACCCACCTTGGGGCATATGTCGAAGCCAATCATATCGATCAAGTCTGGATCGCCCTCCCCATGCGTGATGAGGCGCACATCTCAGTTGCCCTGAACCAGCTTCAGCATTCCACTGCGGATATCAAGTTCGTCCCGGACATGTTCGGGGTTCACCTGCTCAACCACTCCGTCGAGCAGGTTGCCGGCCTACCAGTCATCAACCTTCAGCAGACACCCCTCCAAGGTGGAGCACGGCTGCTCAAAGCTATTGAGGACCGCGCACTGGCTGGAATTATCTTGTTGATGATCTCTCCACTTATGCTTGCCATTGCGGCCGCGGTCAAGCTCAGCTCACCCGGACCGGTTTTCTACCGGCAGGAGCGCATGAGCTGGAACAACAAGACCTTCTGGATGCTGAAGTTTCGCTCAATGCCAGTCGACGCGGAGACAGCTTCAGGCGCCGTGTGGGCGAAAGCCGGCGAGAGTCGCGCCACCCGAACCGGCGCATTCCTTCGAAAGACAAGCCTCGATGAACTTCCCCAATTCATTAATGTTCTGCTGGGAGACATGTCTATCGTAGGCCCTAGGCCTGAACGCCCGATCTTCGTGCACAAATTCAAGAACGAAATCCCGGCTTACATGAAAAAGCACATGGTGAAAGCTGGCATCACGGGATGGGCCCAGATCAATGGCTGGCGCGGATCCACCGATCTGCACAAGCGAATTGAGTGCGATCTCTTCTACATCGAGAACTGGTCGTTCTGGCTCGATATCAAGATCATTTTCCTGACCCTCTTTAAGGGCTTCGTGCACAAGAATGCTTATTGAGATACCCAAATGCGACGCGACCCCTAATTGCCTTAGAGCAACGTTAGAACCAGCCTATGCATCTATCGTAAGCGGACGTGAACCCGCCCGCGTCAAAGGGCAGGCACTCTACTGCATCCTCCGCCGAAGCCGCTAAGGGTGTCAACCGAAAAAAGCAAAGGTGCTTGTGAAAAAAGACACCTCATCAGGGGCCCGGCGTGAATCTACGTAAAAGTGCTTTTTCTGCAGGGCGGTGGACATCCGCATCACTGATCCTGCGAGCGGCATTGCAACTCGGCCAGACCCTTCTCCTCGCGCGCCTCCTTACCCCCTCAGACTTCGGCCTGATGGCCATCGTGATGGCGACATACGGAGTGCTCTCTCTCTTAATAGACCTGGGGCTTTCAAACGCCTTGATCCACTTCCCGGATCCAAGTCGTAAGGTCGCCTCATCGCTCTTTTGGCTGAATCTCGGCGGATCCATTTCCATGATGGCAGTGGTAATGGTTTCGGCATGGCCAATGTCGCAGATCTATGATGAACCAAGTGTCCTGCCAGCGATGATTACGCTGAGCATCGCCATGCCACTTAATGCTCTAGGTCAGCAGTTTCGTGTGATTGCGGAAAAAGAGCTTAAGTTTCAGAGGCTCGCTGCAATTGAGGTGGCTGCCGGAGTTTGTGGATTCGTCGTCGCAGTCACAACGGCCGCACTTGACGGAGGGGTTTACTCGCTTATTGCAGCAATACTTGCATCATCCGCGATAAGCAGTGCCCTTTCCTGGACGTTCTTATCGAATGGCCTTCGACCCTACTTTCATTTCGAGTTGAGCGATGTAAAGAAACACTTGGCTTTCGGGTCATATCGACTCGGAGACACTCTCCTCATCAGCGTCCAGATGCAGGCGGACGTACTCATCGGCGCGTCCTTAACCGGCTCTACTGCGATGGGAATCTATACGGTTCCGCGGGACTTGACCCTTCGACTAGCCAACACCTTAGTCAACCCGATTGTCACACGCGTTGGGCTGCCAGTAATGGCAAAAATGCAGTCCGACAAGAGCGCGCTGAAATCAATCTACCTAAAAACGATGCGAATGACGTCATCGATTAACTTTCCCATCTATAGTGCGCTGATGCTATGGCCCGAAGAAATCGTGGCAATTGCTCTCGGACCACAGTGGGAGGAGTCTGCATCCTTCATGAGAATTTTTGCTGGTTGGGCACTACTGCGCTCGACCGCTAACCCAGTCGGAAGCCTGCTGAATGCAACAGGACGCGTGCGTCTAGCTTTCTGGTGGGATCTGGCCCTTCTTTTTGCTACTCCCCCACTGCTGTATGCGGGGCACCAACTCGGATCACTGCACGGCCTCGCCATAACTATGATCGGAATACAGTTCCTAACTTTTTATCCGCACTACCGCGTGCTAGTTGCACCAGCATGTGGAGCAACCTTCCGAGAATATGTGAACTCATTGCTTCCGGCATGTGTATCGACCGCTTTTGCTGTAGGGACTGGGCTCGCGATCCAGTGGGCAGTTGATGGACCGGGCTGGCTTCTACTTGCCTTGGGCCTATCTGTGGGCGGATGCGTCTATCTCCTATCGAGCATCATTTTCAATAGAGAATGGATCTCCGCTATGGCCGAACTAATCGCACCGCTTATGCAGCCAGTGCGAAGCCGCCTGACAGCTAAGTAGAACGACTAGATTTCAACTTTAAGCGAACGAAGGCGCCTCAGCGCGTACTTGCACTGGCGCTAACACGGATAGCATATTATGAATTACAGAAGTATCGATGACCTTTCCAGAACAATCAGCCTGCATCTACACGAGGTGCCCCAAGACACAGAAATTGTTGTTGGAATACCTCGCAGCGGCATGCTCCCGGCGAGCATTATTGCGCTGAAACTGAACATTCCTCTGACAGACATCCACTCGTTCATTCGCAATGATGAACTGAAAACAGGTAGCACGCGGAACTACAAACTAAAGAAACTTTCCCGCCCAGCAGACGCAAGAAAAATCCTACTGGTCGATGACAGTGTAGCCTCTGGCAGCTCGATGAAAGAGGCTATCAAGCTTCTATCTGAATTCAAGGAGCGCGGGGGCACTGTAGTCACACTTGCGATTTATGCTGAGCGCGCACATCGGACTTGCGTCGATAAACACTTTGAAGTGGTCAATCAGCCTCGCATGTTTGAGTGGAACATCATGCATCACCCACGCCTTAGCGAAGCTTGCCTAGACATTGACGGAGTCCTGTGCGTGGACCCTGGTGAAGATGAGAACGATGATGGTCGGAACTATCTGCATTTCGTTCAAAATGCAAGACCCCTGATAATTCCGACCACCCAGGTCAAACACCTCGTTACAAGCAGGCTCGAAAAATACCGGAAACCTACCGAGGAATGGCTAAGTCGTAACGGCGTTCGATACCGCACCCTTCATATGCTTGACCTACCCACTGCGGAGGAAAGGCGGCGACTGAACATGCACCATAAGTTCAAAGCATCAATCTATGGGAGCGACCCTGAAGCGACTCTATTCATCGAAAGCGAGCCCGAGCAGGCGAAGGAAATCATGCTGGCAACAGGCAAGCCAGTATACTGCACAGGGGATAATCTTCTGTATACGCCACAGATGAGTATTCGTTCCACAACCGCGAAAGTGAGGCACTTTAGCTCAAGCCTCATTCGGAGGAGCCAAAGGAAGATTAAAAATTATCTAAGCAGGGCATTCAACTCACTCCGATCTCATCAGTAGATGCGCAAATTGTCAGCAATGAAAATTACCCTCATCAACAACTTGTACGCGCCTTATGAAAGAGGTGGCGCGGAGATATCGGTCGAGACCCTGGCTGTATCACTAGCGAGCAAAGGGGTGGATACGTCAATTATCACACTTCACGACGCGCCCGATGTAATTCGTGAAGATCAAGGAGGCGTCTCTATTTGGAGAGTCCCGGTGCGCAACTTGTATTGGCCATTCGGAAGCTCTCGGCCAGGCCACCTCAGGCGATTAGCATGGCACCTACGAGACATTAATAATCGCAGAGCAGGGAAAGATGTTTTTGATCTGCTGAAAATCATCTCTCCAGACGTCGTACACACCAATAATCTCGCGGGATTCTCGGTTTCAGCTTGGGAGTCAGCGACAAAACTTGGTATCCCCGTGGCGCATACCGCGAGAGATTACTATCTACTACATCCAAATTCCACCCTCTTCCGAAACGGCGCCAGCCAAAGCGAAAAAACCCTCTCTGCGCGGACGTGGTCCATGCAAAAGAGACGATCATCCTCTCTAGTATCTCACTTCATTGGCATCAGCAAATACGTGGTCGATGTACATTCGCGCAATGGATACTTCCAAAACGCCACTAAAGAAGTTATCTATAATTCGATTTCGATGCCGGCCGCTGAGGCTAGGACCCGACATGTAAGGCGTGATTGCGTTACTTTCGGGTACATTGGACGACTAGATCCTTCAAAAGGAGTTGAGCTAGCCATACAAGCGATGCAAACGCATTCAAATGCAAGGTTGATTGTCGCGGGAAGTGGAGAGGAAGAGTATGTTGCCGCATTGAAACAGGCAGCACCCAGCAACGTCTCTTTCGTAGGAAGGCAGGTTCCTGCAGAGTTCCTTCAACAGATCGACTTTCTCGTAGTCCCCTCTCTTTGGAACGAGCCGCTGGGTCGCGTTATTTTGGAGTCTTACTCGCAAGCCGTTCCCGTGGTCGCAGCGCGGATTGGCGGGATCGTGGACATAGTGAATGACGGGGTAACAGGAACACTCTTTAGCACACTTTCCACAGAACCGACGAATTCAATTGCCGCTGCCATGTACGCCATTTCACAACTTGACTATGCGACCTTGTCCAAAAATTCCCTATTGAAGTCGCGCGAGTTTTCCACCGACCTCATCTCTTGCGCATATTTGAGATCCTTCGAACGACTCTCAAGCACTCTGCAAACCTAATAGACGACCCTCCCGATCAATTAGATACTTAAATGAAACTGCGCATCAAAGAAGTTTTTCTTTTCTCTCCCTGGACATTGTCAGTAGTTTCACTCGCCTTTTTCCTGACATGCTGGGTTTTTCCGCCTCAGGCTTACGAGGCGATCATGCGCGAGAGAAATTTGATATTCATTGATGTCCAAGCTCTTACTTTCTACGTTGGATGCCTTATTGCATTCTGGCTTGGGCTAGCAGTTGTTCCGCACAGAGATGGGGCGCCCACTCCTTCGCGGTTCATCAAGCGATCGGCAATTCTGATTCCGCTAGCAGCCGCAGTCACGTTAAATGCATTCTCCCTGTCCATCCTCCTAAAGAACAACCCTTGGATGTTCACGGGGTGGTTTACTGATGCCGCCCAGGTCAAGAAGGACTATGACGCAACAGGAGGGCTTTCCGAAGCGCTCCCCTTGCTGTTTGCTGTCTGCTGGTGGGCCCTCTTTCGAACACTTGAACGAAAGCGGACCACAGGAAAGTCACAGACACTGCTGACTTTAGCAGTCATTCTTGCCTCCTGCTTTGCGATGCTGACAGCACTCATGAAAGCAGCGCGTTATGATCTCATGCCAGGGGTCGTCGGCCTGCTAGTTGTATTTAGCCTATTTGCACAAGGCGGCAAGAGATTCAATGCCCTAAAGCTGGCCAAGAGTGGACTGCTTCTTGTCCTGATAACGGTGCTGGTGTTTTCAGTGCTAGCTTACTTCCGCGGAGCAACAGACAAGCTAAAGTTTGCGGAAGTCGCAATGGGCTACTCCATTGCCTCATACAATCGACTAAGCGCCGTACTTAGTGGCGATATAGTACTTCCGTACGGGGGAACCGGGACTTATACATTCAGATTTCTGTCTCACATTCCACTGCTGCACGGCGTTCTGGATTTGCGCGAGGCGCTAGGCATGCCTGAGGCTACTGATGTACTGATGAGCGAGTTCCCCGCTGTGGAAGCGGCCAACCTGTCCCGCGATTACATTTGGCTCGGAACATTTGGTTACATTTTCTCAGATATTGGCTTTTGGGTGTTTCCGTACGTCTTTGTGCTGGGCGCGTTTACAGGCCTCGCATGGAGATCATTTCGGAAGGGATCTGCGTTCGGCGTAGTCTTGTTTCCTTGGACTGCGTTCTGCGTCCTATTCTGGTTCGGCTCAAACTTTTTCCCGTACCCCCGACTAGTTACGTTCTTATTTACGGCAACAGCGTTGACCATTTACGAGTTTACTGCACGAAAGGCGGGACTGCTCAACTCAAGAGTCAATTGATGAGGCATAAAATCCTCTCATGACTTTATCTTTAATCAGTAGTCGCCGGCTCCAGATTTCTATCAAAAGCCGCTTCGGCCCGAAAGAGGAAGTTCGCCCATGCTAGACAGACCGACTCACAGTCGCGTCGTGGTGAATGCGCGCTTTATCGACCAACCGATAACAGGGGTGCAGCGCTTCGCACTTCAAATCTGCCTTCATCTGAAAGATATTCTCCCCTCCGTGGAGTTTGTCGCCCCAAGAGCGCATGAAGGTACATCCACCTCCCCTCACGGACTTCCGCTGAAGAGGATTGGCAGCCTCTCTGGGCACGCTTGGGAGCAGATATCACTTCCGCGCTATCTACGTGAGGCGGGAAGCCCGACTCTCATCAACCTCTGCAATACCGCACCAATACTTTATAGAAATCAGGTTGTTACGCACCATGATATAACTTACATTAGATATCCGGCGAGCTTTTCTGCGCAATTTAGAGCTTTCTATCGCCTAATCACGCCGCTTTTTCTGCGAAGATCTCGCTCCGCAGTGACTGTCAGCGCGTTTTCCAAGCGCGAGATCTGCTCACACTTCAAAATACCAGAATCTAAAGTTATAGTTGTTCCCAACGCAACCGATGCTCAGTTCAAACCTACGCCGTCCGATCAAGCCCATTCCCCGTACTTCCTCGCCGTTTCTTCGCCGGTTTTTCACAAGAATTTTGATCGGGTAGTCGCCGCCTACTCAAAATTGACAAAACAATCCGGCATTGAACTCCGTATCGTGGGCTCGGCCAGCGGGGTTTTCGCCTCGACCAGACCCCAGAAGGTACCGGAAGGCGTGATCTTTATGGGCCGCGTCACCGATAACGAACTCGTGTCACTGTACTCAAATGCGGTTGGATTCATATTTCCATCGCTTTACGAGGGTTTTGGAATTCCTCCATTGGAAGCCCAAGCGTGCGGCTGTCCAGTTCTTGCGGCACGAATACAGCCATTCGATGAAACGCTTGGCGACTCTGCCTGCTATTTCGATCCGTACGATGTTGACGACATCGCCGATTGCATGACTCGCGTCGCGTCCAACCCGCTGCTACGCAGTGAATTGATTGCAAGAGGTACCAGTAATGTCTTGCGCTACTCATGGCACCGTTCTGCTCAACTGGTTGCTGGGCTCGCCAGTCGAATAGTTTGACCACCCATTTTTGCGCGATGCCGCCCCACTCTCAACCGGTGAAATAATGAAAATCGCTTTAGTACATGACTGGCTAGTATCATACGCCGGGGCGGAACGCGTGCTTGCTGAGATGATTCATCTGTTCCCTAGCGCTGATATCTACTGCGTAGTAGACTTTCTGTCGGACGAAGATCGCGCACTTCTGGGCGGGAAAATCTCGACCAGGACATTCATTCAGAGGCTGCCGGGGGCAAGCAAACACTATCGCTCTTACTTGCCGCTGATGCCCCTCGCCGTAGAGCAGCTTGATCTTTCCGCCTATGATCTGATCATATCCAGTTCACATGCTGTGGCTAAGGGCGTTTTGACCGGTCCCGACCAGCTACATATCAGCTATGTACACTCACCGATTCGGTACGGGTGGGATTTGCAGCACCAGTACTTACGCGAATCGAAGCTCCAGCACGGCCTGAAAGGCTGGGTAGCGAAATGGTTGTTGCACAAAATACGCATCTGGGACTATCGCACCTCCGCGGGCGTGGACCACTTCGTAGCGAACTCACGCTTCATTGAGCGGCGCATTCGCAAGGTATATGGTCGCGAATCCGATGTGATTTATCCACCCGTGGATGTAGAGGCATTTAGTTACTGCGAAAAGAAGGAAAATTTCTATCTAGCAGCATCCCGCCTAGTCCCATACAAACGCATGGATCTTATTATTCGGGCATTTTCTCAGATGACTGAGAAAAAGCTCGTGGTGATTGGTGACGGACCGGAGCTGGCAAAGCTGATGTCACTCGCAGGCCCAAACATCAGCCTGCTCGGATACAGGCCGTTTGCAGAGCTAAAACACTACATGCAAAGGGCGCGCGCATTCGTTTTTGCTGCGGAGGAGGACTTTGGAATTACTCCGGTCGAGGCTCAAGCTTGTGGAACTCCGGTCATTGCATATGGTAAAGGCGGATCGCTAGAAACGGTCAGGGCTAGCTCCGACTCATCTAAAGCCACAGGAATTTGGTTCGCCGAACAAACGACAGAATCAATTGTTGACGCGGTCACTCGCTTCGAGGCCTTGCCGCAAGGGATCTCTCCTAGGGCTTGCAGGGCTCACGCAGAAAATTTCTCCACTGAGCGATTTCGAGCAAGCTTTGGTGATTATGTGGAACGTCGCTGGTGCGCGTTCAAAACTGGACCGGAGCCGGACGGTGAGCATTGATCGTCTTGTAATCTTGCCTTGGGAAAAGTGATGAGTGAAGTCCTAATCTGCGGCGGTGCCGGCTACATCGGCAGCCATATGGCTCAATGGCTGGCTGAGCATGGGCACTCGGTCACCGTGCTCGACAACCTTTCCACCGGCCACAGAGGCGCCATCCGCTGGGGCGACCTGATCGAGGCGGATCTGTTGGATCCAGCCGCGTTGGAAAGCGCCTTCCACGGGCGCAGCTTCGACGCGGTAATGCACTTCTGTGCCAAGTCGCTGGTGGGCGAGTCGGTCGCCGAGCCCTACGCCTACTACGCCAACAACGTCACCGGTACGCTCAACCTCCTCGAAGCCATGCGCCGTCACGAGGTAAACAAGCTGGTGTTTTCGTCGACCGCAGCTGTCTTCGGCAACCCGGTTTCAGACGTGATCGACGAAGAGCACCCAAAGGCGCCGATCAATCCTTACGGCGCCAGCAAACTCATGGCAGAGCGTTTCCTGGCAGATGCGGCGCATGCTTACGGACTGCGCTCGGTGGCCCTGCGGTACTTCAATGCGGCAGGCGCCCTGCCCGAACATGGCATTGGTGAAGCCCACGCCTGCGAGACGCACCTAATCCCGAACGTCCTGAGAGCCGCGCTGGGACAGGGGCCGTCGCTGAAGATCTTCGGCAACGATTACGACACCGCCGACGGCACCTGCCTGCGCGACTATGTCCACGTCCAGGACCTCGCTCAGGCACATGCCCTGGCACTGGGGTTCATGGATCGCCACGAAGGTGCACACACTTTCAATCTGGGTAACGGCCAGGGCTTCTCCGTCCACGACGTGATTGCGACCGCCGCCTCCGTATCCGGAGTTGCAATCCCGTACGAAGTTGCGCCACGCCGCGCTGGAGACCCCGCACGCCTCGTAGCGTCCAGTGACAAGGCGCGCGAGCTCCTCGGCTGGACGCCACGTTGGACCGAGCTGGCGCCGATCATCGAGAGTGCGTGGCGCTGGCACCGTGATCAGCCGAGATGGTCCCCGCATCACATTCACGCTGACGCCTCCATCCAGGCAGCGTGAGCCATGGGAGCGCGGTCGGGACGCCACCCTCTCTGAGACAATGCAGATATGAATTCGGGGCGCTGGCCGACGCGAGGCTGGCCGGCGCTCCCGACGTGCGCTGCACCACCAGATAAGGCATCGCCCCCCTCTGTTACCATTCGGGGTTCAGCTTGCCGCCCCCCACCCTGCCAGCGGCCAGCGCCTTACAAACGCAACGCAACAGGAGTTTGCATGTCCTCTGACCTGCTCAAGGCCCTCGGCCTCGACGCGACCAACGCTGGCACCTACCTTGGCAACGGCGAGTGGTCCTCGGCCACCGATGCCGGTGTGATTACCCCGGTGAACCCGACCACCGGCGAAGCCATCGCCAAGGTCTACGCGACCACCGACGCCGACTACGAAACCATCGTGGCCCGCGCCCAGGAAGCCTTCAAGGTCTGGCGCACGACCCCGGCACCGCGCCGTGGCGAAGCCGTGCGCCTGTGTGGCGAAGCCCTGCGCGCCAACAAGGACGCCCTGGGCTCCCTGGTCGCGCTGGAAATGGGCAAGAGCAAGCCCGAGGGCGATGGCGAAGTGCAGGAGATGATCGACATCGCCGATTTCGCCGTGGGCCAGAGCCGCATGCTCTATGGCTACACCATGCATTCCGAGCGCCCGGGCCACCGCATGTATGAGCAGTACCAGCCGCTGGGCCTGGTCGGCATCATCAGTGCGTTCAACTTCCCGGTCGCGGTGTGGGCCTGGAACTCGTTCCTGGCCACGATCTGCGGCGACATCTGCCTGTGGAAGCCGTCCAACAAGACGCCGCTGACCGCGATCGCCTCCATGCGCATCTGCAATGAGGCGCTGCGCGACGGTGGCTTCCCGGACCTGTTCTTCCTGATCAACGATGCCGGCACCGAGCTGTCGCAGAAGATGGTGGCCGACAAGCGCGTGCCGCTGATCAGCTTCACCGGCTCCACCCAGGTGGGCCGCCAGGTCGCCGAGAAGGTCGCCCACCGTCTGGGCCGCTGCCTGCTGGAACTGGGCGGCAACAACGCGATCATCCTGGACGAAACCGCCGATCTGAAGCTGGCGATCCCGGGCATCGTGTTCGGCGCCGTCGGTACTGCGGGCCAGCGCTGCACCACCACGCGCCGGCTGATCGTGCACGAATCCATCCATGACGACGTGCTGGCCACACTGATCAAGGCGTACAAGCAGGTGGAAGGCAAGATCGGCGATCCGACCGATCCGGCCAACCTGATGGGCCCACTGAACAGCGACGGCGCCGTGCAGCAGTTCCTGGCCTCGATCGAGAAGGCCAAGGCCAGCGGCGGCACCGTGCAGACCGGCGGCACCCGCATCGACCGCGCCGGCAACTTCGTGCTGCCGGCCATCGTGACCGGCCTGAAGAACAGCGACGAGGTCGTCCAGCACGAGACCTTCGCCCCGATCCTGTACGTGATGAAGTACAGCACGCTGGACGAGGCGATCGACATGCAGAACGGCGTGCCGCAGGGCCTGTCGTCCTCGATCTTCACCACCAACCTGAAAACCGCCGAGCGCTTCCTGTCGGCAGCCGGTTCGGATTGCGGCATCGCCAACGTCAACATCGGCACCTCGGGTGCGGAGATCGGTGGTGCGTTCGGCGGCGAGAAGGACACTGGCGGTGGCCGTGAGTCCGGCTCGGATGCCTGGAAGGTCTACATGCGCCGCCAGACCAACACCATCAACTACTCCGACTCGCTGCCGCTGGCCCAGGGCATCAAGTTCGACCTGTGATGGATCCCGTGCCCCACCTGCCGGCCGGCCCGCGCCTGGAGTTCACCGGGCGCCGGGTGCTGATTGCCGGTGGCAGCAAGGGCATCGGGCGCGCCATGGCGCTGGCGTTTGCTTCGGCAGGCGCCCGCGTCTCGGTCTGCGCACGCGGTGAGGCCGGTCTGGCCGCGCTGCGTGAGGATGCCGGGGCGCTCGGCTTGGCCGTGCATACGGTCAGTGCCGACCTCTCCCGGCTGGACGACATCGGCCGTTGGCTGGCCGATGCTGCGCAGGCCTTGGGCGGCATCGACGTGCTGGTCAACAACGCGACCGGTTATGGCATGGCCGACGATGAGGCGGGCTGGGAGGCCAGCTTGAACGTCGACCTGATGTCGGCGGTGCGTGCCTCGCGGCTGGCGCTGCCTTGGCTGCAACAGTCCAGCGATGCCTGCATTCTCAACCTGGCTTCGATCGCCGCCCAGCAGCCGCGCCCGGGTGGCGCACCGTATGCGGCGGCCAAGGCCGCGCTGATGCATTACACCACCTCGCAGGCCCTGGCCCTTGCGCCGCAACGGATCCGCGTCAACGCCATCGCCCCCGGCTCGATCGAGTTCGAGGACGGGCTGTGGGCGCGCCGGCGCGAACAGGACCCGGCGCTGTATCGAAACACCCTGGCGAAGATTCCGTTTGGCCGCTTCGGCGAGCCGGCGGCCGTCGCCAACGCCGCGCTGTTCCTGTGCTCGCCACTGGCGGGCTGGATCACCGGGCACACCTTGAATGTCGATGGTGGCCAGGTCCTGATGGGATAAACCCGCCGCTGGCCCTATCATCGAACCACCCCACCGCGACCAGGACCTGCATGAGCCTTCCGCCCCGACAAACCAGCGCCATGGCCGTGGTCAGCCTGATCATGGGCATCCTCGGCTGGACCGCCCTGCCCTTCATCGGCAGCGTCGCGGCGATCATCACCGGCCACCTGGCCCGCGCCGAGATCCGCCGCCGCCCGCTGGAGCTGGAAGGCGACGGCATGGCCTTGGCCGGCCTGATCCTGGGCTGGATCATCGTGATCGGCAGCCTGCTTGCCCTGGTGGTGGTGCTGTTGTTCTTCGGCGGACTGGCCTGGTTTGCCGCTACCCAATCGTGAGGTGCACATGAGCCGCTCGGATTCGACCGAACGCTTCAGCAGTCGGGTGGCCGATTACGTTCGCTACCGACCCGACTATCCCCCGGCATTGCTGGACTGGCTGCACCAGGACATCGGTGTACCTGCCGAGACCCTGGTCGCCGACATCGGCGCCGGCACCGGCATTTCCACCCGGCTGTTCCTGGCCACCGGCCACCCGGTCATCGCGGTAGAGCCGAACGCGGCCATGCGCGAGGCCGCCGAACAGTTGCTTGCGCCTGACTATCTGCGCCTGAAGGTGGCCGACGGCACTGCCGAGGCCACCGGCCTGGCCGACAACAGCGTTGGCCTGGTCACCGCCGCGCAGGCCTTCCACTGGTTCGATACCACGGCGGTGCGCCGCGAATGGGCGCGCATCCTGCAGCCCGAAGGCATGGCGCTGGTGTTCTGGAACTCGCGCCTGCTCGATGCCTCGCCCTTCCTGATCGGCTACGAGCAGCTGCTGCAGGAGTTCGGCACCGACTACGTGGAAGTGGCCGAGCGCTACCAGGACGATGACACCATGCGCGCGTGGTTCGGCGAGGGCCTGCGCGGCATGGCCCGCCTGCCGAACGTGCAGCGCATGGACTTCGATGGCCTGCGCGGGCGCCTGCTCTCTTCTTCCTATGCACCGCAGGCCGGCCACCCGCGCCACGCGCCGATGCTCGATGCGCTGCAACAGCTGTTCGACGCCCATGCGGTGGACGGCCAGATTGCCTTTGAATACCAAACCCGTGCCTTTGTCGGCACGCTGGACTGATTGAACGCCATGTACTCGCTTGCCCGCCCCTTCCTGTTCGCCCTTGATGCAGAACGCGCCCACGGCCTTGGCCTGAACGCGCTGGACCTGGCCTACCGCACCGGCACCACGCCGCTGATGGGCCGCCGCATCGACCCGCTGCCGACCACCGCGTTCGGAGTGAATTTCCCGAATCCGGTGGGCCTGGCCGCCGGCCTGGACAAGAACGGCGAGCACATCGATGCGCTGCTGGCGCTGGGCTTCGGTTTCGTGGAGATCGGCACGATCACCCCGCGCCCGCAGGCCGGCAACCCGAAGCCGCGCCTGTTCCGGCTGCCGGACCACCAGGCGATCATCAACCGCATGGGCTTCAACAACCTGGGCGTGGATGCACTGGTGCGCAATGTGGAGCGCGCCAAGCGCCGCACCGGCCTGCTCGGCATCAACATCGGCAAGAACAAGGACACCCCCAACGAGCAGGCGTTCGACGATTACCAGCACTGCCTGGAAAAGGTGTACCCGCTGGCCGACTACATCACCGTCAACATCTCTTCGCCCAACACCGCCGGCCTGCGCGAACTGCAGGAAGAGACCGCGCTGCGCCAGCTGATTTCGCAGCTGCGCGAAAGCCAGGAACGCCTGGCCGCCAAGCACGGCAAGCGCGTACCGATGCTGGTCAAGGTCGCCCCGGACCTGAGCGACCGCGACATCGATGCCGCCGCGCGCGTGCTCGGCGAGCTCAAGGTGGACGGTGTGATCGCCACCAACACCACGATCGACCGCAGTGCGGTGGCCGGTGACCCGCGGGCGAACGAGGCCGGCGGCCTGTCCGGCGCGCCGCTGCTGGGCCAGTCGACCCTGGTGCTGCGCCGCCTGCGTGCGCGCCTGCCCGAGTCGATGCCGTTGATCGGCGTGGGCGGCATCCAATCCGGTGCGGACGCGGTGGCCAAGATGGCCGCCGGCGCCGCACTGGTGCAGTGCTACAGCGGCCTGATCTTCCGTGGCCCGGAACTGGTGCACGAGTGCGTGGAGGCGATCCGCCGCCGCAGAGAGGCACCCAGCCGCGGCGCGGTGGCACCGCTATGAACGACGCCATGACGGCCTGGGCCATCACTGAAAACGCCTCGCTGAAGGCGCTCAACACCTTCCACGTCGAGGCCACCGCCGCACAGCTGCTGGAGGTGTTCGACCCGTCCGTACTGCCGGAGGTGCTGGCCCTGCCGCGCGTTGCCGAGCAACCGTTGCTGGTGCTGGGCAGCGGCAGCAATGTGCTGATCGCCGGCAACGTGGAAGGCACCGTGCTGGTGTTCGCCAACCGCGGCATCGAGATCCTGGAGCACCGCGCCGACCACACCATCGTGCGCGCCGGTGCCGGCGTGAACTGGCATGGGCTGGTGATGTGGTCGCTGCAGAACGGCCTGTCCGGCCTGGAGAACCTGGCCTTGATCCCCGGCACTGCCGGCGCCTCACCGATCCAGAACATCGGCGCCTATGGCGCGCAGGTCGGCGAATTCATCCAGGCCGTGGATGCGTGGGACCGGCAGGAGAACGACTGGGTGCGCTTCGATGCCGAAGGCTGCCAGTTTGCCTACCGCGACAGCATCTTCAAGCACGACCCGGACCGTTACCTGATCACTGCGATCGAGCTGCGGCTGCCGCTGCTGCATGGCCTGCGCCTGGGCTACGCCGGGATCGCCGAGGAAATGGAGGCGATGGGTGTGGAGCTGCCGGTGGCTGCCGATGTGGCCAATGCGGTGATCAATATCCGTCGCCGCAAACTGCCCGACCCGGACGTGCTCGGCAACGCGGGCAGCTTCTTCAAGAACCCGATCCTGCCGCTGGAGCAGGTCGAGGTGTTGCTGCAGCACTTCCCCGAGTTGCCGGTGTTCCCGGCCGATGAGGACAGCCGCCGCAAGATCTCCGCTGCCTGGATGATCGAAAGCTGCGGCTGGAAGGGCTACCGCGATGGCGATGCCGGCGTGGCGCCGAGCCATGCACTGGTGCTGGTCAACCATGGCCAGGCCACCGGCGAAGAACTGCTCGCGCTGGCGCGACGGATTTCCGCCTCGGTCCTGGAGAAGTTCGGGGTGCCGATCGAACCGGAACCGAGGCTGATCGGCGCACAGTGGTGAATCGCGCCCCCGCCTTGCCGGTGGCCACGCCGTTGCGGGCCGCCCTGCTGATGCTCGGCAGTACGCTGGCCTTCGGCCTGATGGCGATCGCGATCCGCTACGCCACCCGCTACGTGCCGACCCAGGAAGTGGCGTTCTTCCGCAACGCCTTCGGCCTGCTGGCGCTGCTGCCGATGCTGATCCGCCCGGGCAGCGCGCCGCTGAGAACGCAGCAGCTGCCGCGCTACTTCCTGCGCAGCGCGATCGGGCTGGCCTCGATGCTGTGCGCGTTCTGGGCGATCGGGCACCTGCCGATCTCCCAGGCGATCTCGCTCTCCTACTCCACCCCGCTGTTCGTCACCATCGCCGCGGTGCTGTGGCTGGGTGAAACCGTTCGCCTGCGCCGCTGGGCGGCGGTGATCATCGGCTTCATCGGCGTGCTGATCATCGTGCGCCCCGGCTCGACCAGCTTCACCCCGGGCACTCTGGTGGCAGTAGGCGCGGCGGTACTCAGCTCGCTGGTGGCGATCCAGATCAAACAGCTGACCCGGGTGGACAGCGCCGATACGGTGGTGTTCTACACCTACGTGTTCTGGGTGCCGCTGTCGCTGGTGCCGGCCTTGTTCGTGTGGGTCTGGCCGACTGGCCTGGCGTGGGTCTGGCTGGTCGCGACCGGCGTGCTCGGCACGCTGGGCCAGTTGCTGTGGACCCGCGCCCTGCGCCTGGGCGAGGTCTCCGCGCTGACCCCGATCAGCTTCATGCAGCTGCCACTGGTGAGCCTGCTGGGCTGGCTGCTGTTCAATGAAACGCTGGACCGCTGGACCGTGATCGGCGCCGCCATCATCCTCGGCGCGAATGCCTATATCGCCCACCGTGAAGCGGTGCTGGCACGGCGGGCGAAATCGCAGGCCGCCACGGCGGCCGTCAAACCGGGGGAATAGTCCCCCCGGGAATCAATCCGAGCCGAACAGATCGCGGGTGTAGACCTTGTGCGCGACGTCCGCCAGTTCCGGCGTCAGCCGGTTGGCGACGATGATGTCGGCCTCGGCCAGGAACGCGGCGAAATCGTTCACCACGCGCGAGCGGTAGAACGTCGGCTCGGTGAGCACCGGCTCGTGCACGATGACCTCGATGCCCTTCGCCTTGATCCGCTTCATCACGCCCTGCACCGCCGAGGCACGGAAGTTGTCCGAGCCGGCCTTCATGACCAGCCGGTAGATGCCCACCACCTTCGGGTTGCGCGCCACGATGTCATCGGCGATGAAATCCTTGCGCGTGCGGTTGGACTCGACGATGGCGTGGATCAGGTTCTGCGGCACCTTGCTGTAGTTGGCCAGCAGCTGCTTCGTGTCCTTGGGCAGGCAGTAGCCGCCGTAGCCGAAGGACGGGTTGTTGTAATGGTCGCCGATGCGCGGATCCAGGCTCACGCCTTCGATCATCTGGCGCGTGTCCAGCCCGTGCGAACTGGCGTAGGTGTCCAGTTCGTTGAAGTAGGCCACCCGCATCGCCAGGTACGTGTTGGAGAACAGCTTGATCGCCTCCGCCTCGGTCGCGTCGGTGAACAGCACCGGCACGTCCTTCTTGATCGCGCCTTCCTTCAGCAGTTCGGCGAACACCGCGGCACGCTGGGAGCGCTCGCCGACGATGATCCGGCTCGGGTGCAGGTTGTCATGCAGCGCGCGTCCCTCGCGGAGGAATTCCGGCGAGAACAGAATGGTGTCGGTCCCGAACCGGGCCCGCAGCGCGTTCGTGCAGCCGACCGGCACGGTCGACTTGATGACGATGACGGCAGATGGGTTGATCCGCAGCACATCGCCGATCACCGCCTCCACGGAGCCGGTGTTGAAGTAATTCGATTTAGGATCGTAATCCGTCGGCGTGGCGACGATGACGAAATCCGCACCCTCATAGGCCTGCGCCGGATCCAGCGTCGCGGTCAGGTTCAGCGCGCGGTTGGCGAGGAAGTCTTCGATCTCGACATCTTCGATGGGCGACTGGCGGGCATTGATCATCGCCACTTTGGCCGGATCGATGTCCAGCGCCACCACCTCGTGATGCTGTGCGAGCAGCACCGCGTTGGACAGGCCCACGTACCCGGTACCGGCGACGGCAATCTTCATTCAAGGTCCTTCTTTTGCAGCGTCCAGAGTGAACTGCGGATTTTAGCAAACGCCATGCACTGAACGCCGGCGCAGGTAGGCCGCATTTCGACAGGATCGCTGCGGATGCTGCCTGGACCGGTGCCCATCGTGCGGGCCAAGGGTTCGGGGTCCCACTTGCGCGCGTGTATATCCCTGTCTTTAAGCGTCATTTATGGCGCTTTAAGTGCATATCGCCGTATAACACGCCATACTTGGCCCTTTATATAAAAACCATTTAAGCTCCACAAAGCGCCATACTTGACACCGTAGCCCAATAGAGGATGATAAAGCGCCACGAGGGTCACTTTATGACGATCACACATCTGATGACCGACGAGGCGGTGCTGCTGGAGCTTGGGCTACGCCTTGCGCGCATGCGCCTTTCGCAGGGACTCACCCAGGAACAGCTGGCGGATGCGGCCGGCGTCTCCAAGCGCACCGTGCAGCGGCTCGAAGACGGTACGCCCGCGCAACTGGCCAACCTGATCCGGTACCTGCGCGCCCTCGGAAGGCTGGAGGCGCTGGACGCCCTGCTGCCCAGCGACAGCCCCAATCCGATCGACCTGCTGGAACGCCGCGGCCAGCCGCGCCAGCGTGCCCGACCGGGGGTGGCCGCGTCGGCACCGGCCAAGCCGTGGACCTGGGGCGATGAGCAATGAGTACCACGGCCGAGGTGCGCTTGTGGGGCAGCCGGATCGGCGCGGTGACACTGGCCGACGGCGAGCGGATCGCGCAGTTTGCCTACGACCCGGCGTTTGCACGCTCCAGCATCGAAGTCGCCCCTCTGACCATGCCGTTGGCGGCGCAGCGGGTCTTCAGCTTCCCCTCGCTCAACCCCGCAGGCTTCCATGGCCTGCCCGGCCTGCTCGCCGATGCCCTGCCGGACAAGTACGGCAACACCCTGATCAACGCGTGGCTGGCCACGCAGGGCCGCACCCCGGACAGTTTCAACGCGGTGGAGCGGCTGTGCTACACCGGTACGCGCGGCATGGGCGCGCTGGAGTTCTCGCCCGTGCATGGTCCTCGCGTCCGCACGGCGCACAAGATCCAGATCGATGCCCTGGTCGCGCTGGCCACCGAGGTCCTGAGCAACCGCGACAATCTGCGTGCCTCCTTCGGCGATGAAGAACGCGCCGATGCGCTGCGCGACATTCTGCGCGTGGGCACCTCGGCCGGTGGCGCACGCGCCAAAGCCGTGATCGCCTGGAACGAAAGCACCGGTGAAGTCCGATCGGGCCAGGCCGCGGCCGCGCCAGGCTTCAGCTACTGGCTGCTCAAATTCGATGGCGTACAGAACAACCGCGACAAGGAGCTGGCTGACCCCAAAGGTTACGGCGTGGTCGAGTACGCGTACGCGCTGATGGCACGGGATGCGGGCATCCAGATCAGCGAGTGCCGGCTGCTGGAGGAAGGTGGCCGCCGCCACTTCATGACCCAACGCTTCGACCGCACCGAGGCCGGTGGCAAGCACCATATGCAGTCGCTGGCGGCGATGGCCCACTTCGACTTCAACGATCCAGATGCGTACTCCTATGAGCAGGCGTTGCTGGTCATGCGCCAGCTGCGCCTGCCCATGGCGCAGCTGGAGGAACAGTTCCGGCGGATGGTGTTCAATGTGATCGCCCGCAACCAGGATGACCACGTCAAGAACATCGCCTACCTGATGGACCGGCAGGGCCAGTGGTCGCTGTCGCCTGCCTTCGACATCACCTGGGCCTACAACCCGGACGGCGACTGGACGGCTCGGCACCAGATGTCGATCAACGGCAAGCGCGAGGGTTTCGACCTGGCCGACCTGGCCGCATGTGCCGCCACCGCCTCGATCAATGCCCGCCGCGCCCGCGACATCATTGAACAGGTCCGGCACAGCGTGCTGCGTTGGCCACACTTTGCCGACGACGCCGGCGTGGCCGGGGTCTGGCGCGATCAGATCCGCGGCAGCCTGCGTACCGACATCCGCTGAGCGGCGGCCTCAGCCCTGTGTGGCCTGCCATGCACGGGCCGCGCAATCGGCGACGTTGCCGGGTGCGAACTGCTCGGCCATGTAACGCAGGGCCTGGCGTCGCTGTGCAGGTGGACGCGCCGTGGCGCCGGGCTCGAGCAGCAGATCATGGAATTCCTGCAGGTCCTGCAGGATCCGCCAGTGGCGGTAGTAGGCCACCCGCAGCGGGTCGACCGTGACCGGACCGTAGCCCTCCGCGAAGCCCGGCGGCTGTTCACGCCCCCAGCGCCCGCCGATGCCTGCGCCGATGAACATCAGATCACGCTCGCGCGGCGCCAGCACCATGTCGTCCCAGTCGATCAGAAAGACGCTGGCGCCCGGGGCTACCAGCACATTGCCCGCGTGCAGATCCGCGTGACACAGCACGCGCGGACATCGTCCCTCACCGATCCGCGCCCGCAGCTCGCCACAGCGCTGCCAGATCGCCTCGATCCGCTGGCGATGGCGGCACCACAGTGCCAGGTACTCCTCGCCCAAGGCATCGCGTACGGGTATCCGCGCATCGGCCCGCTGCAGCCACGCGCCGACGCGTTCCACTGCAGTGTCGTCGTCGAACACCGGGCGACGCAGGGAATCGGAGAGCTCGGTCGGCAGCCGCGCCTCATGCACCTGGCGCAGCACCCGTCCGAGCCGTTCCCAATGCCCCCGCGAGAGCGCCTCTTCAAAGCCGGAGAACGCCTCGACATACGGAAACAGCGTCCACTGCAGCCCGGCCCAGCTCGCCGCCGCCGCACCATCGCGCGTGGGCAGCGGCGCGATCACTTCACGAAGGCCGGCGTGTTCGCGCAGGTGGTGCAGCACGGTCCACACCACCGGGGCCACCGCATAGCGGCGGCATTTCAACCACCAGCGCGCGCCGTCCGGGCCAGCCACCTGGTACACCGTCGCGCCCGCATCCGCTCCGCCGGCGCGTTGCAGCACCGCGGTGGCACGCACGCCGAACACCTCATCCAGCACCTGGCTGATCTGCGCTGCGGACAACTCTTGTGGATGAAGCATCAATCCAACGCGCGTGATTTATATGTCGCGACTATCGCAGAAGGGTCATGCATCGCCCAGCGCAGTGCATCACGAAAGCGGCAACGCATGCAGCAGGCACGAACGCGTCCACCGCGATCGGGCGCGCCGGTGGCTGCGCGACCGGATCCCGACGGCAGCAGGGCGACGGCCCCGGCCATATTGCGACGCGTCATGTAAACGATTACAGGCCCTGCTAGCGTGTGCCACACCCCCGCCGTTGGCGGTCGTTTGAGATCAGGAGCGCGTTGATGGGGCTGCATGCTGACCGTTCAATTGCCGTGCACCGGCCGCGCCGCGTCATGGCCCGCGCCCTGCTCTTCGCCGCCCTCGCCCTGAGCCTGCCCGCGGCTGCCCAGCCCGTGCCGCCGCGCAGCCAGTGGCAGGCCAGCAGTTCCTCGCAGCAGGTGCCGGCGATGGCGGTCAGCCACCTGATCGATGGCGACCCGACCACGGTCACCGGCGGCGCCTTCAGCCCCGGCCACTGGTTCCAGGTGGACCTGGGCCAACCGAGCACGCTCAGCGGCGCGCAGATCACCTGGGATGTGTCCAATCCCGAGGGCTACACCCTGCAGACCTCGCTGGATGGGCAGCAGTGGCAGCCGGCCTACACCATGCGCGATTCACTCGGCGGTATCGAGACGCTCTACTTTGCGCCGCGCCAGGCGCGTTACCTGCGCCTGGCCAGTCCGGAGCGCACCTCGGACTGGGGCGTGTCGATCTTCGAACTGGAGCCGCTGGACAGCACCACCAGCGCGCGCGTGGCCGGCGTGGATGCAACCCGGGCCGCGGCGCTGTGGCAAGGCGGCAGTGCGGTGGCCGTTCCACCTGGCAAGGACGGTGCGCACGCGCTTGACATCGCATTGCCGCGTGCGGTGTCCACCACCGGCCTGGCGGTGGACTGGGCCGGAGCGCACGGCGCCGCGCGGCTGCAGGCGCGTGATGCGCAGGGGCGCTGGGTCGAGCTTGCGAACGACCCGCAGGCGGGTACCCGGCAGCAAAGCTGGTTGGCCGCGTCGGCTGCCGTGACCGCCACGGCGCTGCGCTTGACGGTGGACGGCGGCGCGCCGCAGGTCGCCCGCCTGCGGCTGCTGGGTCCGAAGGCCGTGATGACGCCGATGAAGCGCTATCAGATCGCCGCCAGCGGTGCGCAGCGCGCGTTGTTCCCTGCGTCGCTGCACCTGCAGCAGACCTATTGGACCGCGGTCGGCATCCATGCCGGCCGGCAGAAATCAATCTTCGACGAGTACGGCAACATCGAGGCCTTCAAGGGTGCACCGCTGGTGCAGCCGATCTGGCGCAGTGCGGATGGTGTCGCCGCGGGTGCCGCCGGGGCGCCGGTGCGGCACGCGCTGCGCGATGGCTGGAAGCCGATGCCGTCGGCAACCTGGTCGCCACAACCGGGGCTTGAGCTGCAGAGCGAAGCGTTCGCCATCCAGCTCGACGGACAGCCGGTCACCTTCGTGCGCCACCGCCTGCGCAACACCGGCACTGCGCCTGTCAGCGGCACCCTGACGCTGGCGGTGCGGCCGATGCAGATGAATCCGCCGTGGCAGAACGGTGGCCTGTCGGCGATCCGCGAGGTCGCCATCGAGGGTCAGCGCGTGCGCGTCAATGGCCGCGCCCTGCTGCAGTCATTGACGCCCGTTGACGCTGCCGGCGCGGCACCGTTCGGCGCGGATGGCAGCACGGAAATCACCACAGCGATCGCCAACGGCACGCTGCCTGCCACTACGCAGGCACGCGATGCCGAGGGCCTGGCCGCCGCCGCGCTGACCTACCGCATGCAGCTGGCGCCGGGCGACAGCCGTTCGGTGGTGGTCGCGTTCCCGCTGGGCACGGCGCCTTCTGCGAAGGACGGCGCCCTGCCTGAAGCCCCGGCGCTGGATCTGGCTGCCCTCCCGCCTGCACCCGATGCCACCTACGACGCCCTGGCCAAACGTGCTTCGGATGACTGGCAGGCGCGCCTGGGCCAGGTCGGCCTGCGCCTGCCCGACCCCTCGCTGGTGGACATGCTGCGCGCGCAGGCCGCCTACATGTTGATCAACCAGACCGGCCCGGCGATGCAGCCTGGCCCGCGCAACTACAACCGCTCCTTCATCCGCGACGGCATGGCGACCTCCGCGGTGCTGCTGCGCATGGGCGAGTCCAAGGTGGCGCGCGATTACCTGGCCTGGTACAGCGAGCATGGCGTGCACGCCAACGGGCTGGTCTCGCCGATCCTCAATGACGATGGCAGCGTCAACACCGGCTTCGGTTCGGATATCGAGTACGACAGCCAGGGCCAGTACATCGCCCTGGTCGCCGACGTGGCCCGGCTCGATGGCGGCCCGGAGTCGGTACGGGCCCACCTGCCCAAGGTGAAAGCGGCGATGCGCTTCCTGCAGGAACTGCGCGAGCGCACGCTGGTGCCGGGCTACATGGCCAACCAGCCCTCGCCCGAACGCTTCGCCGGGATCCTGGCGCCGTCGATCAGCCACGAAGGCTACCCGTCGCCCACGCACAGCTACTGGGATGACTACTGGGGCCTGAAGGGTTGGCATGACGGTGCGTGGTTGGCCGAGTCGCTGGGCGATCACGAAACCGCAGCATGGGCGCGCCAGCAGTACACCGCCCTGCACGACGCACTGGCCGCGTCGATCCGCGCGACGATGGCGTGGAAGGGCATCGACTTCATTCCCTCCTCGGCCGACCTGGGTGATGGCGACCCCACCGGCGTGTCGATCGCGCTGGATCCCACCGGCGCCCAGGATGTCCTGCCGGCGGACGCACTGCGCACGACGTTCGCGCGGTATCTGCAGGACGTGCGCAAGCGCAGCGAACTGGGCGCGCTATACGCCTACACGCCGTATGAAATCCGCAACGTGCTGAGCTACGTGCACCTGGACCAGCCCGAGGCCGCCGATGAACTGCTGCAGGGGCTGCTGCACGACCGCCGGCCGCTGGAGTGGCAGGTGCTGGCCGAGGTGGTGCACTCGCGGCTTCGTTTCCCGCGCTACCTCGGCGACATGCCACACACCTGGATCGGCGCCGAGTACGGCCGCACCCTGTTCGGGATGCTGATGCGCGAGGACGATGACGCGCTGTCGCTGCTGCCGGGCACCCCGCCCTCGTGGCTGGCCGGTGACGGGCTGGCCGTGGATCGGCTGCCGACCGCCCATGGCACCTTGGCCGTGCAGGCACGGCAGCACCAGGGAACGCTTCAGGTCACGCCGGGCAAGGGGCTGCGCACGGGCACCGCGGTGCGGGTCTGGTGGCCGAGCCGCACGCGCCCCACCACCGTGCGGGTGGATGGACGCATGCTCACTGACTACAACGCACGCGGTGTACTGCTCAACCAGCCGTTCCGCCGCCTGGAGGCGACCTGGTGAGGCTGGGGACGGGTCAGACCCCGCCCTCCTGCTCATGCAGGGTGATCAGCGATTCCATCAGATCCTCATCCGCGCTGGCACAGACGGCCAGCAGCACCGCTTCCTCGCAGCCGGTATCAACGATGTAGGCGTGTCCCATCTGGCTGTCGATGTAGATGCCCTGCCCGGTCTCCAGCACCACCGGATCGTAGAACTCGGTGTGGACCTGGATGCGGCCTTCCATCACGTGCACGTATTCCTCGCCCGGGTGGCGGACCAGTTCGCCGAACTCGGCTGTGGTCTTGGCGCGCACCTTGGTGAGGATCGGGATCATCCGCTTGCGGCGCAGTTCCGTGCACAGATAGTAGTAATCGTAGTTGTCGGTCTGCACGCGCAGCGCCTTGTCCAGCGAGCCGAGGCTGCGGCGGGCGGTGACCGGCTTGGGCGCGCTGTCCGAATCCGGTTCGGAGAACAGCTCGGACATGCGCAGGTTCAAACGCTGCGCCAGATGCTGCAGCTTGTCGTAGGTCAACGTCAGGCGGTCGTGTTCGATCTTCGACAACGTGGACAGGGGGATTTCGGTGTGTTCGCTCATTTCCTTGAGCGTCCACCCCTGGCGCGTGCGCAGGCCGCGCAGCAGGGTTCCGAGCGTCGGGCTTTTCGGGCTCATCGACAGGACCTTTGGGCTATTGCTGGTGAAGTTGTGGATACGATACTACGTAGAGCTGAATGCCATCCTGATCAGGATGGTTTCTTGTCGCGTTCGCCTCCGATCGCCGCCTCCACTGCCCTGAAAACGTTCCCAATTGCCGCGGAATAGCGCGCTCAGGACACCCAGACGTCACATTTACCTCGTCGCGCTTGATCCGGCGACGATCACGCGCATTTGACAATTCTCTAATCAGGAATATTGTTGTCTGATTGAGATGGTTTTTGGCCCTCCGATGATTCGCTCCGGGGTGCCGCGTCTTCCAGTTCCAGAGGGGATCGTCACATGCGTGCGTTGTCAGGACTTGTCGCGTTGTGTTGTGGGCTGTTGCTGTCGTTCCAGGCCGAGGCACAGCGGCCACCCTCCCCACCCCAGGACGCCCCCGCGCCCGGCGTGGATTCCGTTCCCCGGCTGACTGCCGATGATGCGACCACCTGGCTGGACGGCTTCGTGCCCTATGCCATCGCGCGTGGCGATATCGCCGGTGCCGCGGTGACGGTGGTCAAGGACGGACGGATCCTGGTCCGTCGCGGTTACGGCGTTTCCGACGTGGAGAAGCAGACCCCGGTGGATCCGGACCGCACGCTGTTCCGGATGGCATCGGTCTCCAAGCTGATGACCTGGACCGCGGTCATGCAGCTGGTGGAAGCCGGCAAGCTGGACCTGGACGCGGACATCAACCGGTACCTGGATTTCAAGGTGCCCGAACGCGGCCTGCCGATCACGCTGCGGCAGCTGATGACGCACACCGGCGGCTTCGAAGCCAACATCAAGTACATGTGGACCACCGAGGCGGTGGCCGAGGCCGGGGGCGTCGAACTGGGGCCGTATCTCAAGCGTCGCATACCGGCGCAGATCTTCGCGCCGGGCACCGTGCCGGCGTATTCGAACTACGGCACCAGCCTGGCCGGCTACATCGTCGAGCGCGTGTCCGGCCAGCCGTTCGCCGAATACGTTCAACAGCACATCTTCGCCCCGCTGCAGATGCAGCACGCCAGCTTCCGCCAGCCCCTGCCGCCGGCGCTGCGTGCGCTGGTCAGCAAGGGCTACGCACTGGGGTCGGGCAAGCCGCGCGAGTTCGAAGTCACCCCATCGGCCCCGGCCGGTGCGCTGTCGGCCACCGCCAGCGACATGGCGCGTTTCATGATCGCGCATCTGAACGCGGCGGGCGGGCACGACACGGCCATTCTGAAAGCGGCCACCAGCCAGCTGATGCTGACCCCGCAGACGCGCTTCGCACCGCCGCTGAACACCATGGCGCTCGGGTTCTACGAGATCGATGTCAACGGCCAGCGCGTGGTCTCCCATGCCGGCGACACGTACTCGTTCCACTCGCAGCTGTTCCTGTTCCGCGACCACGATGTCGGCCTGTTCATCACCCTCAACAGCGCCGGCGCCAATGGCATCACCGGCCAGATCCGGCGGGAGCTGCTGGAGAACTTCGCCGACCGTTACTTCCCGGCGCCCGCCGTGGCCGCGGCACCGGTGGTCGACGCCGCGCTCGCCAGGGACCAGGCGCGCCAGCTGGCCGGGCCGAGCTACCTCGATTCACGCCGCGCCGAAACCGGTATCGGCCGTACCGGCATCCTTACCCAGACGCGCCTGGAGGCCCTCGACGATGGCAGCCTGCGCTTGCCGCGCATGAAGCAGCCAAATGGCCAGCCCACCACCTTCAAGCCGATCGCACCGTGGCTGTGGCAGGCGAACAACAGCGAGCTGCGCCTTGCCGCCATCCTCAAGGACGGCAAGCCGGTCGGCTTCGCGGTGGACTCGTCCTCCCCGTTCAACGTATTCCTGCGCGCGGAAGGCTATCGCTCCGCGGTGTGGCTCAAGCCAGTGCTGACCGCGGCCGTCGCGGTGTTGGCACTCTCCGCGCTGGCATGGCCGATCGCCGCGTGGGTGCGGCGTCGCCACGGCCGCGGGCTGGGCTGGCCGCGCAGGACGCTGCTGGCCTACCGCCTCAGCCGCGCAGCGTGCTGGTTCATGCTGCTGGTACCCGCCGTGGCGATGGCGGTAATGGCCTGGGCCTCGGCGGATTTCGCGCGCTTGGATGATCGTCTCGATCCGGCGGTGATCGGGCTCGGCATCGCTTCGGTGATCGCGATCATCGGCGGGATCGGATCCACCGCCTGGAACCTGGTGCAGACCTTCCGCGCCGGACGCGGCTGGCTGGCGCGCCTGTGGGCGGCGCTGCTGCTGATCTCGGCCTGCGTGCTCGCCTATGCCCTGTTCCTGATGGGCCTGGCCGACTTCGCACTCAACTACTGACCCGTAGCCCCGACCACGGGGCTGGAGACATCCTGTGAAATTGACCCTGCAGATCGACTCGCTTGCGTTGCTGGCCCCGTTCCGGATCAGCGGCTACGTGTTCGAGCACGCGCCGGTACTGCGCGTGGAACTGGAAGACGGCGGCCATCGCGGCCGTGGCGAAGCCAGCGGCGTGTACTACTTCGATGACACCCCCGAGCAGATGCTGGCCACGCTGGAACTGCTGCGTGCGCGGATCGAAGCCGGCATCACCCGTGCCGAGCTGCAGCAGCTGCTGCCGCGCGGCGGCGCGCGCAATGCACTGGACTGCGCACTGTGGGACCTGGAAGCGAGCCGCACCGGCAAGCCTGCCTGGGCCCTGGCCGGTCTTTCGCAGACACGCCCGCTGCTGACCACGTGGACCCTCGGCGCCGATGACCCGGCGACGATGCAATCGATCGCCACCGGTCGCTATGCGCCCGCCAAGGCACTCAAGCTCAAGCTCAGCGGCGATCTGGATATCGATGTCGAACGCGTGCGCGCGGTACGCAAGGTGCGCCCGGATGTCTGGATGGGCGTGGATGCCAACCAGGGCTATACCGTGGATGCGCTCGATGCCCTGATCCCGGTGCTGCTGGAGAACGACATCAAGCTGCTGGAACAGCCGCTGCAGCGCGGGCGCGAGGCCGAACTCAAGGGCTTTGCACGGCCGCTGCCGTTCGCGGCCGATGAGAGCGTGCAGGACGCATCGGAAATCGAGGCGCTGGCGGGTCTGTTCGACGTGATCAACATCAAGCTCGACAAGGCCGGCGGGCTGACCGAAGGCCTGGCGATGGTCGGCAAGGCGCGTGCCCTGGGCATGCAGGTGATGGTCGGCAACATGATCGGCAGCAGCTGGGCGATGGGCCCGGCCTTCATCGTGGGCCAGCACTGCGACGTGGTCGATCTGGATGGTCCGTTGTTCCTGAGCGATGACCGGGTGCCGGGCCTGCGCTACGACGAGGGCCTGGTGCACTGCGACGACGTCGTATGGGGCAAGGGAGTGCACGCATGAACACGACATCGCATCGTCCGCGCGCGACCCAATGGCGCATGTTGATCTCCGGCATGCTGCTGGCATCGACCGCAGCGTTCTCGCCGCTGCATGCGCAGGCGCCGACGCCTGCTGCTGCACCGGTGCCCGCGACCACCGAATCGCCTGACACCATCACGCCCGCGTCGGCGCCGACCGGCACGCTGGATGCGGCCCGGGTCGATACCTTCCTCGATGGCCTGGTGCCCTACCTGATGGCGCAGGGCGACCTCGCCGGCGCCGTGGTCACCGTGGTCGAGAACGGCAGGGTCGTCACCGAGCGCGGCTTCGGTTTCTCCGATGTCGAAAAACGCACGCCGGTGGATCCCAAAACCACGCTGTTCCGCCCGGGCTCGATCTCCAAGCTGTTCGTCTGGACCTCGGTGATGCAGCTGGTTGAACAGGGCAAACTGGACCTGGATGCCGACATCAACACCTACCTGGACATCAAGGTCCCGGCCAAGGGTGAGCCGATCACGCTGCGCCAGATCATGACCCACACCAGCGGTCTGGAAGAGCGCATGCGCTACCTGATCGTGCTGGGTCCGGACCATCCGGCCAACCGCGACAACTACCTCAAGGACTGGGTGCCCAACCAGATCTCCGCACCCGGCACCACGCCGGCGTACTCGAACTACGCCACGGGTATCGCCTCGTACATCGTCGAGCGCGTCAGCGGCCAGCGCTTCGAGGATTACGCCAGGCAGCACATCCTGCAGCCGCTGGACATGCAGTACGCCAGCTTCGAACAGAAACTGCCGGCCGAGCTGCTGCCGCACGCCGCCAAGGGGTATCTGCTGGGTTCGGGCAAAACCTACCCGGCCGAGAAGAACACCGCGCCGGGCGTGGGCGGTCTGTATGCCTCCGGTTCGGCGATGTCACGTTTCATGATGGCCACGCTCAACCACGGCGAACTCGACGGCCAGCGCATCATGCGGGCCGAGACCAACGCACAGATGCTGACCCCGCAGGCCGCGATCCTGCCGCACCTGCCGCGCATGACCCTGGGCTGGATGGCCTCGGACACCGGCGGCTATGACACCCGCTCGCACGGCGGCACGATGCTGTTCTTCTACTCGTGGCTGTGGATGATTCCGGAACGCAACATCGGCGTCTTCGTTTCCACCAACAGTGTGGGCCGTGATGCCGCCGGTTCTGCCCTGCGCGCCCAGGTGTGGGAGCGCTTCGTCGAGAACTTCCTGCCGACCCTGCCGATCGAACGCGCCGGCCCGGGCGTGGATGCCGCCACTGCCCGCGAGCATGCCGCTGCGCTGGCCGGGGTGAACTGGCAGAGCACGCGCCGTTCGGACACTTCCTATCTGCGCATGCTGTCGCTGTTCGCACCGACCCGCGTGCACCTGCAGGAGGACGGCACGATCACCGTTGACGGTCAGAAGGGCCTGAACGGCCAGCTGCTGCGCTGGCGCGAGGTGTCACCGTGGCTGTGGCAGCAGGAAAACGGGCGTGGCCTGCTGGAAGTGAAGGTCAAGGATGGCCGCCCGGTGTACTTCTCCGGCGGTCCGTTCGCCTCGGTGTTCGGCTTCGAGCCGATTCCGGGCTGGCGTTCGCCGGCGTGGCTGCGCCCTGCGCTGTTCGTCGCACTGGGGTTGCTGACACTGTCGGCCGTCCTGCGCATCGGCGGCGTGTTCGTGCGCCGTTACTACCGCGCCATCGCACCGGTCGAAGGCCGTGGCCTGCGCTGGTTGCAGACGCTGGCGCTCACCACGCAGCTGGGCACCGTGATCGCCTGGGCGCTGTACGTGAAATCGATCGCTGGCCCGGGCGCGATCTCCTCGTACACCAACGGGCCGTTGATCCTGGTCCAGGCGTTGTCGTGGCTGAGTGTCCTGGCCGCCGTGGCGCTGGTCTGGGTGGCGGTCCGCGCGCCGGCCAGCTGGCCGCGCGTGCGTCGTTACGGCGCCTGGGTGGTCGCACTGGCAGGCCTGGTGGTCGCGTTCGTCGCCATCACCCAGCGCCTGATCAGTACCGGCCTGCAGCTCTGACCGCCGGACGCCCCGCCCGATGAGCCTCCAAGCACCGCGCACGGCCTGGTTCGGGCAACCGCCAGGCCTGACCATCCTGTTCCTCACCGAGATGTGGGAGAAATTCTCCTACTACGGCATGCGGGCCCTGCTGGTCTATTACATGACCAAGCAGCTGCTGTTTTCGCAGGAACAGGCCTCACTGGTCTATGGCCTGTACACCGCGCTGGCCTACCTCAGCCCGGTGTTCGGCGGCATGCTCGCCGACCGCTGGCTGGGCAAACGGCGTGCGGTGATCCTGGGCGGGGCGATCATGGCGTTCGGCCATTTCCTGATGGCCTTCGATGCACTGCTGTATCCAGCGCTGCTGGCGATCATCCTGGGCAACGGGCTGTTCCTGCCCACCCTTCCCGGCCAGGTCGGCGATCTGTACACGCGCGATGACCCGCGACGTGGCTCGGCGTTCAACGTGTACTACGTGGGCATCAACCTCGGCGCGTTTCTGGCGCCGCTGGTCTGCGGCACGCTGGGCGAGGTGTATGGCTGGCACGTGGGCTTTTCCGCCGCCGGCATCGGCATGCTGCTCGGGCTGGTGATCTACATCACCGGCCGCCGCCACCTGCCACCGGATCCGCCGCGCAGCGAGCGCGCCACGCTGCCGTTCTCGGCGCTGTGGCAGCCGGCCTACCGGCCCTTGCTGCAGCTGATGACGATGATCGCCGGGTTGATCGTGATCTTCCGCCTGGCCTACGAGCAGATCGGCAACACGATCGCGATCTGGCTCGACACCGGGGTGGACCGCGTGCTCACCGCAGACTTCACCCTGCCAATGACCTGGTTCTTCTCGCTCAACCCGCTGCTGGTGTTTCTGATCACGCCACTGCTGGTGCGTCGCTGGACGCGCCAGGCACGCGATGGCCGCGAGCCGGCCGCACTGACCAAGATGGCCATCGGTGCCGCGGTGGTCGGCCTGTCGTTCGCGCTGGTGGCGGTGCTCGGCGGTGAACCGTCGGCCAAGGTCGGCTGGCTGTGGGCCGCGCTGTTCTTCGCGATCTTCACCTTCGGCGAGCTCTTCATCCTGCCGGTGGGACTGGGCCTGTTCGCCCGCCTGGCGCCGGTGGGCTTCGGTGCCACCATCATCGCGTTCTGGTTCCTGGCCTCGTTTGGCGGCAACCTGCTGGCCGGCGCGGTCGGCACGCTGTGGTCGACGCTTTCCAGCACGGTGTTTTTCGCGCTGATGGCGGGCACCTGCATGTTCGTTGCGTTCCTGCTGCTGCGCCTGGAGCGTCGGGCACGGCCACTGCTCGCCAACAACGCAGCCCCCACCCAATCCCCTGCGGACTGACGCCACGCGGCTATATCAGCCGTGGCTGGCGACCGTGTTTTCTGCCTGACCCCGTCCCTGATTCCGGAGAGACCGCCACATGCGCAAGCCGATCAACCGCTCGATCCTCGCCTCCACCATCACCCTGTGCTGCATGGGCCTTGCCACCACCGCGATGGCGCAGGATGCCGACGCCGATGACAGCCGCAGCACCCCCGATGTCGTGGAGCTGGATCGCGTGGTGGCCACCGCGCAGAAGCGCAGCGAGAACGTCATGGAGGTGGCGGCCGGCGTCAGCGTAATCAGCGAAGAACGCCTGGAAGCGTTCGGTGCGACCCGCTTGAACGACTTCGCCGCCTACGTGCCCGGCTTCCAGGTCGACAGTGGCGGCGCACCGGGCCAGACCACGATGGCGCTGCGCGGTGTCGCGCCCCTCGGCGGCGGCTCGATCATCGGTACCTACATCGATGACACCCCGATCGGCCCCAGCAGCAACAAGCAGCGCGCGACCACCTACGCGCTGGATCTGCTGCCGTATGACATCCAGAGCGTGGAAGTGCTGCGCGGCCCGCAGGGCACGCTGTATGGCGCCAGCTCGATGGGCGGCCTGTTCAAGTACATCACCAAGGCCGCCGATCCGGATAGCTTCGAGTTCCGCGCCGGCATGGACGTCAACGCCACCAAGGAAGCGGGCGACGTGGGCACCGGCGTGCGCACCTCGTTCAACGTGCCGCTGATCGAAGGCAAGCTGGGCCTGCGTGCCAGCCTGTCGCGCCAGGGCACGCCCGGCTATGTGGACCAGCCCGACCTCACCGGCGACGACGCCAGGGACAGCAACGGCTATTACCAGCTCGCCTCCCGGCTGGCATTGACCTGGCGCATCAGCGACACCGCCAACCTGCGCGTGCAGGCGTTGTCGCAGATCGTGGATGCCGACAACTCCAGCGCGGTGGGCCTGACCTATCCCACGCTGGAACCGATCCGCGGCCCGCTCGAAGGCATCCTGCAGCGCGCGACCCCGTACCGGATGGAGACCGACTACTACTCGGCGATCCTGGACTGGGACCTGGGCAACGTTGATTTCGTCTCCGCGACCAGCTTCTCCGAAACCCGCATGGATGAGGTGCAGGACTCCACGCTGGTGTATGGCGTGGCATGGCCGCTGCTGACGCCGTACCCGGCCGGCCAGGCGCAGTTCGATGTATTCCTCGGCACCCGCAAATGGACCCAGGAGTTCCGCCTCAGCTCCAAGGAGAGTGAGCGCTTTGAATGGTTGCTGGGCACCTTCTTCACCGGCGAGAAAAACGCCAACCGCCAGCAGGTGAGCGCCTACGATGCAAACGGCATCCCGCTGCCGTTCAATCCCGGCACCGCCAGCCTGCCCGGCACCTATGACGAGCAGGCGATCTTCGCCGACGTCACGTACAAGTTCAGCCCGCGCTTCGATGTCTCCGCCGGTGTGCGGCATGCGCGCAACCAGCAGGATTTCGAGCAGCACAGCACCGGCCTGCTGTACGGCCCGCGGCCGATCGATCTGGCCGATTCCGCCGATGACAGCGTGACCACGTGGAAGCTGGCCTCGCGCTGGCACCTCAACGACAGCGCGATGATCTACGCGCGCTACGCCACCGGCTACCGCCCGGGCGGACCGAACGTATCGACCTCCGGCGTGGTGCCGATGACCAAGGCCGACACCCTGGACAACCTGGAGCTCGGCTTCAAATCGCACTTCTGGGACCGCCGCGCGATGATCGATCTGGCGCTGTTCCGGATCGACTGGGACGACATCCAGGTGCGCGTCTCCGAGAACGGCCTGAGCTGGATGGGCAACGCCGGCAGCGCGCGCAGCCAGGGTGCGGAACTGAGCCTGATGGTGCGGCCGGCCGAGCGCCTCACACTCGGCCTCAATGCGGCCTACATCGATTCGACGATCGGCGACGTACCGCCCTCCAGCGGCCTGGTCTCGGGCAGCCGCATGCCGATGACGCCGCGGCTGAGCTGGTCGGGCACGATCGACTACGACGTCGATGTGAGCGACCAGTGGCAGGGCCGGGTCGGTGCCGGCTATCGCGTCACCGGCGAGCGCGTGGCCGGGGCGTACGACATCGACAGCTACAACGCGCTGGACCTGCATGCCGAGCTGACCAACATGACGTGGACGGTCCGCCTGTACGCCCGCAATGCCACGGATGAGCGCGCCTACGTGTCCACCGGCTCGGTGCGGGACGCGCTCAACCGCTACGTCGCGGTGACCGGGGTGCCGGTGCAGCCCCGCACGATCGGCATGTCGATCGACTATCGCTACTGAGTGCCCCAGCACCGCGCCCAGTGGCGCTCATGCCATCGCCCGGCACACCGTCGGAAGAGAGACTAAAGGATTATCCTGATTGGGTTGAATATTCTCTGATTAGGACATATACATACCCAGCCAGGTCTAACAACTGCGAGCCCATCGTCGTGAATGCCTCTCCTCTCTTCTCTCCCCCGACTACTGGATCCCCCATGAGCGCAACGCCCACCGCTGCCGTACAGGCCCTCGCCGCCCTCCCCCAGCCGTACCTGCTGTTCCTGGGTGATACCACCGAAGCGGGCTTCGCCAAGACCGCGATCGGCCTGCATGACTGGGCGCCGGAAGTGTGCGTGGCCGAATGGAGCCTGCCGGGCTGCCCGATCAGCACCGGCCTGCCGAGCATGACGCCGGCACAGGCGCGCGCCGCCGGTGCACGTGCGATGGTGATCGGCGTGGCCAACGGCGGTGGCGTGATTCCGCCGCAGTGGCTGCCGGCCCTGATCGATGCGTTGGAAAACGGGCTGGACCTGGTCAGCGGCATGCACCAGAAGCTGGGTGACATTCCGGAACTGGCGGCCGCAGCCGAACGCCACGGGCGAGAACTGATCAACGTGCGCGTGCCGCCGCGTGGCATTCCGGTCGGCAACGGCCGCAAGCGCACCGGCAAGCGCGTGCTGACCGTCGGCACCGACTGCGCGCTGGGCAAGAAGTACACCGCCCTGGCACTGGCGCGTGGCCTGCGTGGCCTCGGCGTGGATGCCGACTTCCGCGCCAGCGGCCAGACCGGCATTCTGATCGCCGGCAGCGGCATTCCGATGGACGCCGTGGTGGCCGACTTCTCCGCCGGCGCCGCCGAACTGCTCAGCCCGAACGCGGCCGACGATCACTGGGATGTCATCGAAGGCCAGGGCTCGCTGTTCCATCCTGCCTACGCCGGTGTCAGCCTCGGCCTGCTGCATGGCAGCCAGCCGGACGTGTTCGTGGTCTGCCACCAGCCGGGGCGCAAGCACGTGCTCGGCTATCCGGACTACCCGCTACCCTCCATCGAGGAAGTGATCGCGCTGACCGTGCAGCTGGGGCGCCGGACCAATCCGGATATCCGCTGCGTCGGCGTCAGTCTCAATACCCATGGCATGACCGACGCCGCGGCAGCGGCCGCCTGCGCCGAAGTCAGCGCGCGTCTTGGTCTGCCGGTGGCCGATCCGATGCGGCAAGATGGGGAATTCAACCGCCTGCTGGAGGCCTGCATCGCATGAAGATGACATCCCGTACCTTGAGCCTGTGCGTGGCGGCGTTGCTGGGCCTGAGCCCGCTCGCCGCGTTCAGCGCCGGCAAGACCAGCCCGGTGGAAACCGAAGTGGCGCGGCTGGCCACCCTGATCGACGGCAAGGTCGGTGTCTCGGCGTGGCGACTGGATGGCAAGGGCGAGCAGGTCCATCTGAACCCCGACGAAGGGTTCCCGATGGCCAGCACGTTCAAGGTGGCGGTCGCGGCAGTGATCCTGACCAAGGTGGATGCCGGCGAACTTGCGTTGACCACGATGGTGCCGGTGCCGAAATCGTTCTATGTCGATTCGGAAGTGATCGCGGACCGCTTCATCCATGACGGTGTGAGCCTGTCGGTGCACAACCTGCTGGAGGTCATGCTGACCCAGAGCGACAACACCGCCACCGATGTGCTGGTGGCGCAGGCCGGCGGACCGGCCGCGGTCACCGCCTGGTTGCGCGCGCAGGGCATCGAAGGCCAGCGCCTGGACCGCAACACCCGCCAGCTGCTGAGCGATATCTTCGGCCTCGGCGATGAGCCGTTGACCAAGGAACGCGTCGCCGAACTGACCCTCGATCCGGAGGTGGTCAAGCGCACGAAAGCCGGCAACGAGGCCTTCGACAAGGACCCGCGCGACACCTCCACCCCGCGCGCGATGTCGACCTTGTTGACCAGACTGTTCACCGGCAAGGCCCTGAGCCCGGCCAGCACCGAGGTGCTGGTGCAGATCATGGAACGTTGCCGGACCTGCAGCGCGCGCCTGCGTGGCAGCCTGCCGCCGGGCACCAAGGTGGCCGACAAGAGCGGCACCGTGGCCGGCACCGTCAATGATGTCGGCGTGATCACCCTGCCCGACGGCAGCCGGTTCGCGATCTCCGTGTTCGTCAAAGCCAGCAACGCCCCGCGCAGCGAACGTGAGCGGGTGATCGCCGAGATCGCGCGCACCGTGCGCGACTTCTACCTGCTGCAGCCTGCGGCCGCCCGCAAGTGACCGCCGCCGCCAGCCGGTTCCAGCGGTATCTGTTGCCCGGTCTGGCGTTCAAGTCGGCCGTGATCGGCGGCGGATACGCGACCGGCCGTGAGCTGGCGGAGTTTTTCCTGCCATCGGGCCCGTGGGGTGGCCTGGCCGCGATGGTGTTGTCGATGCTGATCTGGAGCGTGATCTGCATCCTGACGTTCCTGTTGGCACGGGCGATCCGTGCCAACGACTACCGCACCTTCTTCCGGCATCTGCTGGGCCGTGGCTGGTGGACCTTCGAAGTGGCCTATCTGGCGCTGATCGTGGTGGTGCTGGCGGTATTCGGCGCGGCCGCTGGTGAACTCGCCGCGACCATGTTCGGTTGGCCGCGGATCGTCGGCACGCTGGTGCTGGTGGCGATCATCACCGGCGTAGTGCAGGCCGGGACCAACGCCGTCGAACGCATGTTCAAGCTGATGTCGGCGTTCATGTACCTGGTCTACGCCATTGCCGCGTGCCTGATCCTCTATCGCTTCGGCGGCGGCGCGATGGCGCAGCTGTCCAACACCCATGAGCTGGGCCAGGACTGGGTGCTCAACGGCGTGACCTACGCCGGCTACAACATGTTCGCGGCGGTCTCGATCCTGCTGGTGGTGCGCCACCTGCTGTGCCGGCGCGATGCGGTGATCGCCGGCGCCCTGGCCGGCCCGTTGGCGATCCTGCCGGCGATCGTGTTCTACATCTGCATGATCGCGTTCCTGCCGGACATCGCCGACGCCCCCCTGCCCTCGGACCTGATGCTCGGCCAACTGGGCCTGCCGTGGTTCCAGTGGTTGTTCCGGCTGATGATCATGGTCGCGCTGGTCGAAACCGGGGTCACGCTGATGGCCTCGGTGGACGGCCGCATCAGCGTCAACTGGAAGGAGCGAACCGGCGCCGCCCCGGGCCGCGGCATGCGGGTGGCGATCATTGCCGCCATCCTGCTGATGGCCGTGTTCCTGGCCGATGGCATCGGACTGGTCGCGCTGATCGCGAAGGGCTACCGGCTGCTGGCCTACGCCATCCTGGCCACCTACGTGGTGCCGCTGCTGGCGTACTCGGCGTGGCAGATCTGGACGCGCCGTGGGCAGGCCTTCACCGCGCCCGTGGGCGAGCTGCCCGATCCGCGGCCTGCGCTGGCCGATGCGCTCGGCGCTCACCCGCCACAGGCAAAGACCAGGAACTGATGCAGTGCGCGTGCCGGCGCGGACAGGTCTTCGTCCGGGCGCCAGACCAGGCCGACTTCCATCGGCGGCACCGCATCGGTGAGGGTGCGTACGTCGATCCGGCGCCCCTCCAGCGACCACGGGCGGTAGACCATGTCCGACAGGATGCTGACCCCGAAGCCGTAGGCGACCATGCCGCGCAGCGCTTCCAGCGACGAGGTGCGGAACACCACGTTGGGTTCGCGCCCGACCGAGCGCCAGTAGCGCATCGCCGACTCCTGCCCTTCGTCCACCATCAGCATGATGTAGGGATACGGCTCGACGTCGGCCGGGCTGATCACCGGCAGCTGCAACAGCGGGTGCGACTCGGACAGCCACAGCTGGCGGCGCGAGCGGATCAATACCTGCCGCCGCAGCACATAGGGCTCGGCCATGTTGGAAATGATGCACAGCCCGAAATCCAGGTCACCGCTGCCGACGCCCTGCTCGATCGCAGCACGGTCCATATCGACCAGATCCACCTCCACCTGCGGGTAGGAGCGCTTGAAGCGCGCCAGCAGGCTCGGCAGGAAGTAACCGAGCACGGTGTAGGACGCGCCGATCCGGACCCGGCCCGGCAGGGTGTTGGCCAGGAACATCGGCTCGCTGAGGGCGTCCTGCAGCGTGTCCAGGATGTGCCGCACATGCTGGTGGAACCGATGGCCCTCGGCGGTCAGTCCGACCCCGTGCGGCATGCGGTCGAACAGTTTCAGCCCCAGCGAGGTTTCCAGCTGGGCGACCGCCGTGGTGATCACCGACTGGGAGACGTGCAGCTTGCGTGCGGCCTGTGAGAACTGCCCCAACTCGGCAGCTTCGGCAAAGTACCGCAGCTGGCGCAGGGTCATGTTGGCTGGGATTTGCATGCACGAGCTCCCGCGGAATGAAGATATCTGAATAAACAATACCTCATACGCAATTAAACAAATTTACGATAAGCCGCTGTGCCTCTAGACTTCACATCGGGTGCAATGCGCCATGGCCCCAGCCGCCTTGCAAGCGCTGGTCCTTACCCGCTTCGCGACGAGATCCTGACCGGATGTCGGCGCGCCAACATCGCCATTACCGTTGCCCCCCGCCTGCGGTATGCCTGTAGCTCCATGACCCAAGCCCAGCGAGGCCCCTGACATGTCATCACCCCAGATCCCCGCCACGAGTGAACCGTTGCGTTTGCACGTGCCCGAGCCCAGCGCCCGTCCCGGCGAGGCCACCGACTTTTCCTATCTGAAGCTGAGCCCCGCCGGCGCGGTCGACAAGCCGCCCGTGGATGTGAGCGCCAGCCAGACCGCGCCGCTGACCGGCCAGCTGATCCGCGTGCTGGACGACAACGGCGACGCCGTGGGCCCTTGGGCCGCCGACATCGACGACGCGGTGCTGCTGCGTGCCATGCACGCCATGCTCAAGACGCGCGCCTATGACGCGCGCATGCTGATCGCCCAGCGCCAGAAGAAGACCTCCTTCTACATCCAGTGCCTGGGCGAGGAAGCCATCGCGGTGGGTCAGACCCTGGCCCTGCGCGATGACGACATGCAGTTCCCGACCTACCGCCAGCAGGGCATCCTGGTCACCAAGGAAGTGCCCATGGTGGACATGATGTGCCAGGTGCTGTCCAACGCGGCCGACCCGCTGAAGGGCCGCCAGCTGCCGATCATGTACTCGTACAAGGATTACGGCTTCTTCTCGATCTCCGGCAACCTCACCACCCAGTACATCCAGGCGGTGGGCTGGGCGATGGCCTCGGCGATCAAGGGCGACACCCGCATCGCCACCGCATGGGTGGGTGATGGCGCCACCGCCGAAGGCGATTTCCACGCCGCGCTGACCTTCGCGCACGTGTACCGCGCCCCGGTCGTGCTCAACGTGGTCAACAACCAGTGGGCGATTTCCACCTTCCAGGCGATTGCCGGCGGTGAGAACACCACCTTCGCCGCGCGCGGCGTGGGCTACGGCATTCCGTCGCTGCGTGTGGACGGCAACGATCTTCTGGCCGTGTACGCCGCCTCGCGCTGGGCCGCCGAACGCGCCCGCAGCAATCTGGGCCCGACCCTGATCGAGTGGGTGACCTACCGCGCCGGGCCGCATTCGACCTCGGATGATCCCTCCAAGTACCGCCCCGCCGATGACGCCCAGCAGTTCCCGCTCGGCGATCCGATCGACCGCCTGAAGCAGCACCTGATCAAGCGCGGCCTGTGGAGCGAGCAGCAGCACGACGAACTGCGCACCGAACTGGATGCCGAGATCCTGCGTGCCCTCAAGGAAGCCGAGACCCACGGGTTGCTCGGCAGCGACAATCGTCCCGGCGCGGCCCTCATGTTCGAAGACGTCTACAAGGACATGCCCGAACACCTCCGTCGCCAGCGTCAGCAGTTGGGAGTCTGAACACATGAGCGGGATTGAACAGAACACCACCGGCGGTACGCCGATGACCATGATCCAGGCGCTGCGCTCGGCGATGGACGTGATGCTGGAACGCGACGACAACGTCGTGGTCTTCGGCCAGGACGTGGGCTACTTCGGCGGCGTGTTCCGCTGCACCGACGGCCTGCAGACCAAGTACGGCAAGCAGCGCGTGTTCGATGCGCCGATTTCCGAGAACGGCATCGCCGGCGCGGCGATCGGCATGGCCGCCTACGGCCTGCGCCCGGTCGCCGAGATCCAGTTCGCCGATTACATCTACCCGGCCTACGACCAGATCGTGTCCGAAGCGGCGCGCATGCGCTATCGCTCCGGCGGCAGCTTCACCTCCTCGCTGGTGTTCCGCACCCCGTGCGGCGGTGGCATCTACGGTGGCCAGACCCACAGCCAGAGCCCGGAAGCGATCTTCGCGCACGCCACCGGGCTGCGCACCGTCATGCCCTCCAACCCGTACGACGCCAAGGGCCTGCTGATCGCCTCGATCGAGAACGACGATCCGGTGATCTTCCTGGAGCCCAAGCGCCTGTACAACGGCCCGTTCGACGGTCACCACGACCGCCCGGTCACCGCGTGGTCCAAGTACCCGGACAACCTGGTGCCGGAGGGCTACTACAACGTGCCGCTGGACAAGGCCGCCATCGCCCGCGAAGGCAAGGCCCTGACGATCATCACCTACGGCACCACCGTGTGGGTGGCCAAGGCCGCCGCCGAAGATGCCGGGATCGATGCCGAAGTGATCGACCTGCGCAGCCTGTGGCCGCTGGATCTGGAGGCCATCGTCAATTCGGTCAAGAAGACCGGCCGCTGCATCGTGCTGCACGAAGCCACCCGCACCTGCGGCTTCGGCGCCGAACTGGTCGCGCTGGTGCAGGAGCATTGCTTCTACCACCTGCAGGCCCCGGTGGAACGCGTCACCGGCTGGGACACCCCGTATCCGCACGCGCAGGAATGGGACTACTTCCCGGGTCCGTCCCGGGTCATCGATGCAATGCAGCGCGTGCTGGAGGACTGAACCATGGGACATCACGTCATCAAGATGCCGGACATCGGTGAAGGTATCGCCGAAGTCGAACTGATCACCTGGAAGGTCGAGGTCGGTGGCCCGGTCGCCGAAGACCAGGTCGTGGCCGAGGTCATGACCGACAAGGCCATGGTCGAGATCCCCTCGCCCGTGTCAGGCACCGTGGTCTCGCTGGGCGGCACGCCCGGCCAGATGATGGCCGTCGGCAGCGAGCTGATCCGCCTGGAAGTGGACGGCGCCGGCAATGCCAGCGCCGCCAGTGCACCGGCTGCCGTCGCGCCTGCCGAACCGGTTGCTGCGCCCAAGGCTGCGGCGCCGGCAGCTGCACCTGCGGCCGCGGCCGAACCTGCACCGGTTGCAACGCCGGCCAAGGCCGCTGCTGCCTCCGCACCCGCCTGTGCCGCCAAGCAGGACGCGCGTGGCGCGGTGACCAACGGCGTGCTCAACGCCGGTGAAGCCCCGCTGGCCTCGCCGGCCGTGCGCCGCCGCGCCTGGGACCTGGGCATCGAGCTGCGCTATGTGCCGGCCACCGGCCCGGGCGGGCGCATCCTGCAGGCCGATCTGGATGCCTACGCCGCCGCCGGTGGCAAGGCGCAGCCGGTCGGTGGCAGTGCCGGCGGCAGCAGCTACGCGCGCCGTACCGGCGAGCAGCAGGTGCCGATCATCGGCCTGCGTCGCAAGATCGCGCAGAAGATGCAGCAGTCCTGGACGACCATTCCGCACATCACCTATGTGGAAGAAATCGACGTCACGGAAGTGGAAGCCCTGCGCGCCAAGCTCAACGAGCGTTGGGCCAAGGAGCGCGGCAAGCTGACCCTGCTGCCGCTGCTGGCACGCGCCGTGGTGCTGGCCGCACGCGACTTCCCGCAGATGAACGCCCGCTATGACGACCAGGCCAACATCGTGACCCGCTATGAAGGCGTGCAACTGGGCATCGCGACCCAGAGCGAGGTCGGCCTGTCGGTGCCGGTGGTCGCGCATGCCGAGTCGCTGGATCTGTGGCAGACCGCCACCGAGATCGCGCGCCTGGCCAACGCCGTGCGCGTGGGCAAAGCGACCCGTGAGGAGCTGTCCGGCTCGACCATCACCATCAGCAGCCTGGGTGCGGTGGGCGGTGTGGTCTCCACGCCGATCATCAACCACCCGGAAGTGGCGATCGTCGGCGTGAACCGCATCATCGAACGCCCGATGTTCCGCGAGGGCCAGGTGGTGGCGCGCAAGCTGATGAATCTGTCGTCCTCGTTCGACCATCGCATCGTCGATGGCATGGATGCGGCCGAGTTCGTGCAGGCGATCCGTACGCGCCTGGAAACCCCGGCCCTGCTGTTCGTGGAGTAAGCGATGTCCAATACCCTTCAAGCCCAGTTGCTGATCATCGGCGGTGGTCCCGGCGGTTACATCGCCGGCATCCGCGCCGGCCAGCTCGGCGTCAAGACCATCGTGGTCGAGGGCGTCAATCCGGGTGGCACCTGCCTCAACATCGGCTGCATTCCGTCCAAGGCGCTGATCCATGCCGCCGAGGAATTCGCCAAGGTCACCGCCTATGCGGCAGGCACCTCGCCGCTGGGCATCAGCGTGCAGGCCCCGTCGCTGGACCTGGCCAAGACCGTGGCGTGGAAGGCCGGCATCGTCAAGAAGCTGACCGGCGGCGTCAGCGCGCTGCTGAAGAAGAACGGCGCGCAGCTGATCAAGGGCTGGGCCACGATCATCGACGGCAAGACCGTCGAGATCCCCGGTGCCGCCGAAGACGGCGGCACGCTGCGCATCACCTGCGAGCATCTGTTGCTGGCGACCGGCTCGGTGCCGGTGGAACTGCCGTTCCTGCCGTTTGGTGGCAAGGTCATCTCCTCCACCGAAGCCCTCTCGCCGACCTCGCTGCCGAAGCAGTTGATCGTCGTCGGTGGCGGCTACATCGGCCTGGAGCTGGGCACGGTGTACCGCAAGCTGGGCTGCGAAGTCACCGTGGTCGAGGCCCAGGAACGCATCCTGCCGGCCTACGACGCCGAGCTGACCAAGCCGGTGGCCACGCACCTGGAGAAGTCCGGCGTGAAGCTGCTGACCGGCCACAGCGTGCTCGGCCTGGCCGACAACGGCCAGCTCCGCGTGCGTGATGCCAGCGGCGCAGAGATCGCGCTGGACGCCGACCAGATCCTGGTCGCGGTGGGTCGCCGCCCGAAGACCGACGGCTTCAATCTCGAATCGCTGCACCTGGATCTGACCGGCAAGGCGATCAAGATCGACGACCAGTGCAAGACCTCGATGCGCAACGTGTGGGCGATCGGCGATGTCGCCGGTGAGCCGATGCTCGCGCACCGCGCGATGGCTCAGGGCGAACTGGTCGCCGAGATCGTCAGCGGCAAGAAGCGCCACTTCGTGCCGGCCGCGATTCCGGCGGTGTGCTTCACCGATCCAGAAATCGTGGTGGTCGGGCTGTCGCCGGACGAAGCCAAGGAACAGGGCATCGAGACCAAGGTCGCGCTGTTCCCGTTCGCCGCCAATGGCCGTGCGATGTCGCTGGAATCCACCGATGGCTTCGTGCGCGTTGTCGCACGCAGCAGCGACCACCGCATCCTCGGCTGGCAGGCCGTGGGCGTTCAGGTGTCGGAGCTGTCGATTGCTTTCGTGCAGTCGATTGAGATGGGTGCCACGCTGGAGGATATTGCCGGGACGATTCACCCGCACCCGACCTTGGGTGAGGCGGTGCAGGAAGCGGCGCTGCGTGCGTTGGGGCATGCGCTGCATATCTGAGGGTGTGCGGGTTTGATGGATGACGAACGGCCCGCTTTGCGGGCCGTTCGTTTTTGGAGCGAGCACTGCAGCACTCGCGGCACCGATCTGTGCCACATGGCTCGATGACCGTCTGCCAGGCCACCTAGTTAAGGAACATGTAATCGTCAGTAGTACTGCTTGATATAGCTATAGGCCTTTTCAAACAACTCTTCCTCCGCGTGCAGCTTATACTTGAAGAGAGCCTTTCGTAGCGCCTTCTTGACTTCACGCTCGCCAGCCTGTGTGTTCTGCCAGCCCGGAAAGCGAACGAGCCGCACAATCTCATCGATGTCCATGACGACGCGCTCGACAATAATGGGCGTCTCGGAAGTCTTTATCTCGTTAAAAAGCTCGGTAAGTGCAGCTTTACCACGATCTTCGCCCTCATCGGGCTGGACATCCTTCTCGACTTGCAGTGTCTCCTTGGCGATTTCCAGCAGCTTCTTCAGAAAATCGACGCTGTTGATCTGACCTGATTCGAAGCGATCCTTCAGGGCATCAAGTCGCTCGGAAAGCTTCTTGAACTTGGGGTTGTAGCCATGCACGCGCAGCCGGCGCTTGAGCTTTATCTCGATCTCCTTGGCCTTCTTGGGATCAGGATTAGAGAGCACGGCTTCCAGCAGATCGGCGTCCAACACCAAAGTGTCGAGGTCATCCCGCACAGCGTCCACATGCACGTTCTGGTGGATCAGCTCGATGGTCTTGGCGCCCAGCGAGTGCCAGATCAGCTTGCCGTGGCCACTGGAGGGCTGCACCGACTGGTACACCTGCGACAACCACTTGTAGTCCTTTTCGAAGGGGCCCAGAACGGTGTCCGGTGACAGCGCCTCCCAGATCTTGTTGAGCACGCTGTACTCAGCAGCAAAGTTGTCCCGCACCTCATTGTTGGGCAGGCACTGCTGCGCGGCGATCAGGCCCTCATACCCCTGCACGCTGCGGTCGCAGCCGGTGAAGAACGCCAGGCACTTCTGCATTGCTTCTGGCAGCTTGTCCTTAAGCTCCTGGATGTTGCTGACCACCTGCTTGACGCTCTGGTCGTCGAATTCCAGCGCTGCTGCCACATCATCGAAGATGCCGAGGTAGTCCACGATTAGTCCGTGGGTCTTCTGCTCGGAGTAAGTGCGGTTTACCCGGCAGATGGCCTGCAGCAGCGTGTGATCGCGCAGCGGCTTGTCTAGGTACATGGCCTGCAGGACCGGAGCGTCGAAGCCCGTCAGCAGTTTGGCCGTGACGATGATCAGCTTCAGCGGATCGGCCGGGTCGCGGAAGCGATCGAGTAGCCGTTCTTCCTCATCGCGTGAACGGTCGTAGGCCGCGTACCCTGGGTGCTCCTTCTTGTCGGACGCCTGCACCGACATAACGATGTCCGTGGCCTCGGGCGGCAGCAGATTGTCCAACTCGGCCTTGAATAGCAGGCAGGACTCCCGGTCGAAGGTGACGATCTGGCCTTTGAAGCCGTTGGGCTCCACCTTGGTCTGGAAGTGCTCGACGATGTCCTCGCACACCTTGCGGATGCGCTCAGGCGTCTTGACCAGCACGGCCATCTTGGCGGCGGTCTTCGCGAGGTTGTCCTTGTCCAGATCCGACAGGCCGCCGGTCAGGTCTTTGTAGGCGGCGTCCAGCGCGGCCTTGTCGATGTGCAGATCGATCAAGCGCGGTTCGAAGTGCAGCTTCAGCGTGGCACCGTCGCGGATCGACTCTTCGAAGCCGTACCGGCTCATGTAGCCCTTCTCGTCTTCGTCGGCACCAAAAGCGTAGAAGGTGTTGCGATCGGCACGGTTGATAGGCGTACCGGTCAGGCCGAACAGAAACGCGTTGGGCAGGGCCTCGCGCATCTTGCGGCCCAAGTCGCCTTCTTGCGTGCGGTGGGCTTCGTCCACCAAGGCGATGATGTTGCTGCGGTCGTTCAGGCTGCCAATGGCCTCGCCGAACTTGAAGATCGTGGTGATGATGATCTTGCGCACGTCCTGAGCCAGCAGCTGCTGCAGCTTCTCGCGGGTGTCCGCTTTCTCAAGATTGGGAATGTCAGCGCCAGTGAAGGTTCCGGTGATCTGGCTATCAAGATCGATCCGATCCACCACAATCAGCACGGTGGGGTTCTTCAAGCCGGCATGCATGCGCAGCTTCTGTGCGGCAAACACCATCAGCAGTGACTTGCCCGAACCCTGGAAGTGCCAGATCAGCCCTTTCCTGGGGTAACCCGCCAGCACGCGCTCGATGATCTTGTTGGCCGCTTCAAACTGCTGGTAGCGGCAAATGATCTTGATGCGCTGCTTTTTCTTGTTGGTGGCGAACAAGGTGAAGCTGCCAAGGATGTCCAGCACCACATGAGGGCGCAACATGCTCTCAGCGGACAGCTTGAGCGACTTCAGCGGGTGGTGCTGAATATCCTCCCCATCGCCATCCAGATGCCACGGTCCCCAGTCCTTGACCGGCAGTCCAATCGATCCGTAGTGGTAAGCCTTGCCCTCGGTGGCCACCGAGAACACGTTGCAGACGAAGAGCTCAGGCACGAACTTCTCGTAGTCGTCATGCACCTGCACCGCGCCATCGACCCAGCTGATGCACTTCTTGACTGGCGTCTTGGCCTCGATCAGCACCAGCGGCAGCCCGTTGACCAACAACACCAGATCGGCGCGGCGCTCGGCGGGGCCTGCGCGGTAGATGAACTGCTGGGTGACGATGTACTGGTTCTGCGACAGGTCATCTAGGTCGATCAACCGCACCGGCACATGCTCATTGTTGTGGCCAAAGGGCATCGAGCGCTCACCACGCATCCAGGCGGTCATTTCCTCGTTGGCGCGGATCAGCCCATCCGAGCGCACCGAGAGCACGATGGCACGCAGTTTGTAGAGAACCTCGTCGGCACGGTCGGGCTGGGCGGCGATTTCGGGGTTCAGGCGGATCAGCGCCTCACGCAGCCAGGGTTCAACCAGCACTTCCTGAATCTGGCGTGGCACCTCGGCAGATGCCGCGTAGCGCCAGCCGATGCCTTTGGGGCTTGGACCGTAGCTGGCTTGCGCTTCCTGGACGGTGTTGGCTGGTGACGCCTTGATCGGACCAGCAAGCAGGTCGCGGACGTAGGCTTCGACGGTGTTGGATTCAGTAAACATTGCTCACCTCAGGCAAGTGCTTCTGCCATTAAACGCTGCCGCATTTCGGCGACTGCGCGCGCGCGTAGCGCAGCAGCTGAGCCTGCCTTCTCGGCTGCAACAAGTTCAGAAAGCGTCTGCGACTGATCTCGCGCCTCTGCTATCGGAATTGAGAGTTCGCGCTGTGTTGTTATGCCGACGTACGCCCTGGTTGATTGCTTTCCGTACTGCTCAAGTAGCCGCTTAAATCCTGGTGTTTGAAATGCAAAGTAGAGCCAATCAGGAGCAAGCCTCGATTGATCAACCACTCGATAATAAGTTACCTGCGGGGTCAGCATCACGAAATCAGTTGCTAGTTCTCCCAGTCGAGCAACCTCACCAACGGTTCCCTTGTGACTCAAAAGAACGTCACCTGATCTGGCAAAACCAATCCTCAGTGTGCGAGCAAGTGCCTCAGGAATCTTGCTGCAGTTTGCAAAGTCGACTTCGCCGCGCTTCAAATCAGAGGCCATCACAAACGGTACGCCATCAGGAACGTAATCAGACGCCTTGGGGTGTTTTTCGCCATGATTGCCATCTTGGGGCGGCGCAATCAGCCCGTCTTCAATCAGAGTGCCAATTTTCTCTCTTGGGAACGTACTCCACATGCGGTCGAGCAGTGATTGCAACAAGGTATTCCCATGAGCCTGCAACGCCCGACAGGATTCGAAGCATTCGTCGAATGTCGCCATAGCCACTACTACTCGTAGCTGCTCATCAATGGGCGGCAGAGCGAACTCGAAGTCCGCCAAACTCGTCCAGTTGGTGCGCGGGCTTAGCGACCCCGCCGAGGTACCCACCGCGTGATCGAAGAAGGCGTCGGTCTGGCAAATGAAGGGCAGCAACTCCGGCAGCAAGACCTTCGCGTCCTTGGACTCCAGCACATAGATGTCACTGGAGCAAACCCCAGAGAAATCCGCCACAGCAACCTTGCGCTGGTAAGCGCGGCGCTTGCCGAATAGCACCTGTCCAGGTTGAAACACGCTGGTGAAGGTTACTCCATCGGCGACGCTGCCCCAACTGCGGATGCGCAAGTCATCCGGTTCGAGATGTTCCAGACCGACGTAGCGTTCAATACCATCGGCCAGCGGATCTCGGCTACGGGCTTTCGAGAGGCGCACCACGTCGCCGAATTTCACCCGACGCCAGCCGGGCTTCAAGGATTCACTCTTCATTTTCTGTACTCACAAACGGCATGACGTAACCGAAAAACTCCTTGTGTAGAGTCCGTTTTTCCTGCCAGCGATATGGATTGGAGGGCGGGGTTTCCCGGTGCTTGCTCATGGTGACAACCAGCCGCCGCTTCGCACGCGAAACACCTACGAAGAAGCCGCAGCGTTCTTCGTCGGGCTTGCCCCAAAACGTCTGATTCTCAACACCGAGGATGATGACCGAGTCGAACTCCAGGCCCTTGCTTTTGTGGATGGTCAGGATGCGCACCGCTTTGTCATCCACAAAGCGTTCAAGCGCGCTGGGTAATTCCGGCTCAATTTTGAGCAGCTCTTCGATACGTGCTTTGGTATCGCGCACGATCGCTTTGAGCCGATCTGGCGATTCGTAGTCAGGCGAGAGCGCGACCAATGTTTCGCGGGGAATCTTGTTCAGGAAGTCACGCGCTGACTCCCACCACCCCAAATAGGGCTCATCAATCAATTCCCGGATTGACGCACTTTTGCGCTGGGCTTTGATCAGGCGATCAAAGTCGCGGCGGGTATTGGCCTGGATTTCGTCATCGGCAAAAGGCACCAGCAGGTTCATCAGCCGCACCCATGCTTTGGGCTCACGCCTGCCGTAGATGCAAGACAGGTAATCGACCACCAGTCGAGCGACGGGCTCGGTGGTGATGTCCTGCATCTGTTGCTCGTTGCGGTAGGGGATGCCTTTGGCTTCTAGCGCCGCAATGAGATGGTTGGCGTAAAGATCCGGTTGCTTCGAGATCAGTACTGCGATTTCGGCATGCGGTATCTGTTCAACCTCAACCCACGCAGCGATCTGATCCGCCAGATGCTCAGCCTCTTGTCGGCTGTCTTCGAAGCCCCAAGCGAGGACCTCTCCTTCATCCCCGGCAATTTGCTCTTCCGGCATGACCGATGCGGGGTCAAGCACGCGGATGATTTCATTCTGCACGCGTAGCAGTCGCGGCTTGGAGCGAAAGTTGCGGTACATGTTGAGTGGCACCGCTGCAAAATCGGCAGCAAACGTCTGAAAGATGCCATCAAGCGCACCGGCCCAGCCCATGATCTTCTGCTTGGTGTCGCCGACTGCAGTCAGCCGTATGCCTGCTCCCTGGAGCGCGATCTTCACCAGTTCATATTGCTGACCAGTGCAGTCCTGGAACTCATCCAGAAAAACGTCACTGTAGGTCTGGCGAATAGCGTTCCTGGCAAGTTTTGATTTCTTGAGGATCTGAATGGCGAGCGGAACCAGATCATCGAAGTCGATCTGTTTATGAGTCACGTTGGGTTTGCCAAGCGTGTAGCCAGGATCAAGGGCATCCTTACCCGTCAGCACAGGGCGAAACCTATCAATGATGCGTTTGGCAAAAGCATGGAAGGTGTAGCTGTCAAAGCGTGACGCGAGTTCATAACCACAGCGGCGCTGCACACGTTCCTTCAAATTTTTACTTGCGTCGACCTTGAACGAGATCGCAAGAATTCGTTTGGGATATCTGCAGGTGCCGGTGCGTAAGAGGAAATCCGCTCGCTGCGCCAGCATCTCGGTTTTGCCTGCTCCGGGCCCCGCCGTGAGCGCGAGGCAGCGCTCCTGCTCTTTAGTGGCAAGCAGCGCATTCGGTTCGAGCGTCAGCCCATCTGCAGGCTGCCAAGCATCGATGGTAATCACTCGGGCAACTTCGCCAGTTTGGCGATAACGGCATCAGCCAGTCTGTTCAGTGAAGCTGGCATGTCCGCCAGCAACTGCTCATCCGTCAGCTGGGCCAGCGCATCGATGTGGGCTGCGGGTTTACTGCCGAGCTTGAAGCGCTGGTGGTAGGTGTTGAAAAGCTTTTGTTCCTCGGGGCTGTACTGGCTCACGTCATGGTGGCTTTTTCCAAGTACTGCCTTGATCGTTGAATCGTCCGGATCCTCCTCTACGACGCCATAGGCTTCTGGGAAGGAAAGCAGCATGGCGAAGTCGAGGTCCATGGGGTACGAGAAGTACACGCCTCGTTCTTCAAGTGCCTCAAGGTAGTTTCCGTAAGCCCGGACCTTGTGAGCAGAATCTTGCCAATGGGGAATGACATGGCCTGCGGGGAGAACGTTGCTCGGCTCGTACGCAGCCAGCTGATCATTGACGTTCTTGATACGTCCCCATCCGGCCTGATAGCGCGCCACATCCAGATCAAGCAGTGTCAGATACGGGATCTGCAAAGCTGAGAGCAGGCGCCAGAAGTGATTGACGTGCCTGCCTCCCAGTGGCGCAATCGTGACTGCGGATTCATCAACCGGCGCGCCTTTGGCCTGCAACAGACGTGGCAGGACAATCTCCTCGCTGTCGCCTTCGCCGAGAACTACCAAGCGTGAGAAATAGACCTCCGGAAATGCCTGGACGGCTTCCCGCACGAATTTGTGCGCTTCGTCTGTATCTTCCGGCAACAGGATGTGCGTGACGCGTGATTGCCGTGCTTCCGTTAGCTGCAGATAGCGGATGTGCTCTGGCGCAACTCGGCGCAGCATCGACGGCGCATGCGTGGCGATGAGGGCTTGGGCGTCCGGGTGCTGAACCATGGTGTTCAAGGCGCTGACGATCCGCCCAAGATAGTGCGGGGAGAGGCTATTTTCGGGCTCTTCAACGGCGACCAACGTAAAGACCGGAGGCCGCAATTTGTCGGGGTCAAACGAAGTGTCTTGCCCTGCGAGTACGGCACGCCCGATGGCTTGCGACGACAGCGCAAGGGAGAGGTACAGCATCGATTTCTGGCCATCACTCAGCCGTGAAAAATCGACCAGACTCTCGACGTGCCCAGGCGAAAATGAAACTGACATGTGGCGTAGCAAGGCTTCGATCTCAGAGGCCACAAAGGTGATCTTTGGATCGGCAAAGAACTTGCCTTTGTGCAGCGTGGTCCAAGTCGCTTTCAGACTCTCACTCAGCGTATTGACCGACGGATTTGCCGCCAAGCTTTCACTGATCTGATCGGTCAGCGTTTTGATCTCGTCGCGCTCCGCATCCCATTTCACTGCGCGAAGCATTCTGCCCAGAAGGGCATTGGCGCCGTATGCGATATGGTCGGCAGGATCACGCTGTGCCGGAAGATAGTGGACGTGGATATGGTTACGCTCAGCGCGGGGGACTTGCGCAGTACTGAGTGGCTGACCGTCAGAATCCAGATCCAGTACGTACACCATGGACTCTTCGATATCGCCATCCACACCCAGGGTTGCGTTTAGACGGTAACGGACACGCGGAATGCCATCTGCCTCGTCTAGTCGCATATGCCCAAAATTCGGAGCAACGGTCGCGTTGTCTTCGTCTTCCGCCAATTCGGGGAAAAGGAAGTCGGCCTCAATCCAGAGGTGTCGCTCATCCGGTGTCTCTTCTTCACTGCTGGGCACATGGAAGTCTGAACGTAGAATCCGGCGCAGCGACGGGTCGAAAGCGAAGAGTCGACACAAGGCCTGCAATGCGGCAGTTTTGCCCGAGCCATTCGGACCAATCAGATAGGTGATCTCTTCAAGCGTGATTTCCGTGGGATCTTCACCGAATGACTGGAAATTCGAGAGCCGGATCGTTTGAAGCTTCATTGGGTTTCCTCAGTCTTGGAAGGGCCATCCAGCGTTTCCACCAATGCGTCCATCTGCAGCCAGAATGCACGTCCTTCGGTTTGCCATTGGTTCCAGGTAGAGCGCAGCGATACCGCATCGCCATTGCTATCGGTTACGACGGCTGCGGCAATTCGCTTCACATACAGCGGGATCGAGAGGTTGCCCGCGTTGGCGCCGATCTCGGCGAGGGTCGCGACCTTGGCGAAACCGGGCACGTCCGCGAAGGTCTTATACGCGGTCAGGATGCGCTGCTGGTGCTCGGACTTCAGAAAGCTCTGCGCCCGTTCCCGGGTTACCTCGTTCACCGCGTCGATGAAGATCACCTTGCCCTTGCGAGCTGCGGCCTTCTTGCGGTTGCAGATGACGATGCACGACTCCATCGGGGAGTTGTAGAACAGGTTGGGGCCTAAGCCAATGACGGCCTCGACCCAGTCCTGCTTGACCATTTTGGCGCGCATAGCCTGTTCTTCATTACGGAACAGCACACCGTGGGGCCAGAGCACGGCACTACGCCCCTTGGCGGTGAGGCTGGTCAGGATGTGCTGCTGAAAGGCGTAATCGGCGCGGCCCTGCGGCGGCGTACCTAGCGAGTTGCGGCCCCACTTGTCACTGCTCCAGGCCTCGCGATTCCACTGCTTGATGGAGTACGGCGGGTTGGCCAGGATCACGTCGAACTGGCGCAGGCGGTCGCCTTCGATGTGCTTGGGATCGGCCAGGGTGTCGCCCCGGGTGATCTCGAAGTCCTCCACGCCGTGCAGGAACAGGTTCATGCGGGCGATGGATGAGGTAATGAGGTTGCGCTCCTGTCCGTAGAGCTTGAGCGTGCGGTATTCGCCACCCGAGCGTTTCACTTCATCCAGCGCCGAGATCAGCATGCCGCCGGTTCCGCAGGTGGGGTCGTAAATCGACTCGCCCGCCTGCGGTGCCAGAAGCTTTGTCATCAGGTAGACGACGGTGCGGTTGGTGTAAAACTCGGCTGCAGTGTGGCCGGAGTCGTCCGCGAACTTCTTTATCAGGTATTCGTAGGCGTTGCCCAGCTCATCTTCGGGGACGTTGGCCACCGACAGCGTCCTCGTCGAGAAGTGCTCGATCAGGTTCTTCAGCGTTTCATCGGGAAGGCGCTCGCGGTTGGTCCAGGGCGCATCGCCGAAGATGCCGTCGAGCAAATCCGGGTTGACGGTCTCGATGGCGCGCATGGCCTTCTGAATGGCCGCGCCGACGTTCTTGGGTGTCTGGCGTACATCGTTCCAGTGAGCGCCTTGGGGGATCTGGAAGCGGTGGTTCTCGGCGAACTGGGCATAGGAGAGATCGCCCTTCGAGTTAGCCAGGGCCACCTGGTATTCCTCGTTCCAAACGTCCGAGACGCGCTTGTAGAACAGCAACGGGAAGATGAACTGCTTGTAGTCGCCGGCGTCGATGAGGCCGCGCAGCAGCACGGCGGCGCCCCACAGGTAGCTTTCGAGTTCTTGTTGGCTGATGCGTTTACTTGGGTGGCTCATTTCAGCCATCCCCCTTCAGTCATGACCTGCGCGAGCCGCTCTTCGGCTTCACGGCAGCGGGTGAGCGCGTCCTTGAATGCCGCGATGGCATCGGGCAGCGGTGGGATGTCTTCTTGCAATGGCGGCAGGACATAGCGCGAAATGTTCAGCGTCCAGTCTTCGGCCTTGATCTCGTCGAGACTGACCACCCGGGCCGCGTCCTGCACATCGGCAAAGCCGCGATACCAGCCGAGGATTTCGGTGGCGTGCTCGGGCTCCAGATAGTTTTGCGCGCGGCCCCGGCGGAACAGGCGCGACGCATCGGCGATCAGTACCTTCTTCTTGTGCTTGGCCGGCTTGCGCTTGCGCAGAACCAGGATGCAGGCGGCGAGCCCGGTGCCGTAGAAAAGGTTGGGCGCCAAGCCAATCACCGCCTCGACCAGATCCATCTCCAGCAGCTTCTGGCGGATGTTGCCTTCCACACCTTTGCGGAACAGGGCGCCCTGGGGCAGCACCACGGCCATCCGACCGCTGACGTCGGCCATCGACTTGACCATGTGCTGCACCCACGCGAAGTCACCGCTGGATGAAGGCGGCAGACCGGCAAAATTGCGGCCGAAGGGATCGTTCAGCCACAGGTCCTCGCCCCACTTTTCCAGCGAAAACGGCGGATTGGCGATGACGCAGTCGAAGGTGGCCAGCCGGTCGCCCTCGAAGAAGGCTGGGTTGCGCAGCGTGTCGCCGCGCACCACCTGGAAGTCCTCGATGCCGTGGAGAAACAGGTTCATCCGCGCGATGGATGAGGTGGTGAGGTTCTTCTCTTGCCCATACAACTTGCCCCACAGCCGCTTCACGTCACCATGCTGTTCCTTCACGTGCTGCACGGCGGCCAGCAACATGCCACCAGTGCCGCAGGCCGGGTCGTAGATGGTCTCGGCTTCTTTGGGGTCGAGCATGTCGATCATCAGCCGAACGACGCTGCGCGGGGTGTAGAACTCGCCGGCCTTCTTGTTGGTGGCGTCGGCGAACTTCTTGATCAGGTATTCGTAGGCGTCGCCAAGCAGATCCGAGTTGACGTTCTTGTTGCCGAATGGCAGTTTGGAGAAGTGCTCGATCAGGTCCTTAAGCAAGGCATCAGACAGCCGGTCCTTGTTCGACCACTGGGCATCGCCGAACACGCCGTACAGGGTGTCGGGATTGGCTTTCTCAATCTCGCGCATCGCGCGCTGAAGGGCCGTCCCGACATTGCTGGCCTTGGTGCGAACGTCGTTCCAGTGGCAGTCTTCCGGGATCTGGAAGCGGTGCGACTCCGGAAACCAGGCCAGTTGCTCGTCGCCGGTCTCATCAACAATCTCCTGGTACTCCTCGTCCCAGACGTCGCAGATGCGCTTGAAGAACAGCAGCGGGAAGATGTAGGTCTTGAAGTCAGCCGCATCTACCGGGCCACGCAGGATGTTGGCGGATTCCCAGAGGTGGCCTTCGAGTTGGCTGAGGGTGATTTGTTGGTCGCTCACAAAGCGCCTTTCTTATGATATGCACATCGGCGTGACAGCTGATTTAAAGCAATGATGCGCTTGACTTTCTTCGAAAGCACATGAGTCTCCGACATCGAATACAAGCAAATCTTCCAAGCACGCCCCCCCCCCCCCCCCAGAAACTGAATCATCTAATTTCAGCCTGCTTGAAAACGCACTTCCTGAGGAGAAGCGACAAGCAAATTAGCGAGCCAGACGAACGAAGTCTGCCCATAGAATGAGTGCATTTCACCCAGACGCTGCGCTCTTTGCTTCGATCACGATGAAAATCAGGTTGGCGGTGCGCTTGAGCAAGCGATTCTCGAATTCAGGGACATTTACCCCCATATTCCAGCCCTGTGACACGCGTCCTTTAATGCGTTGAGGCGGCAAAGCCCTTTGCCAATGAAGACGGACTCGCCGCCCCCCCCTTAACTAGGGCGCCTCTCGGCGCCCCAGCTCTTTCAACTCATTCCCACTCAATAGTCGCCGGCGGCTTCCCAGAGATGTCATAAACCACCCTCGACACCCCCCGCAACTCATTGATGATCCGGTTACTAACCGTCCCGAGGAACTCATACGGCAGATGCGCCCAATGCGCCGTCATGAAATCGATGGTCTCAACGGCACGCAGCGCAATCACCCACTCATAAGCCCGCGCATCACCCACCACGCCCACCGACTTCACCGGCAGGAACACGGCAAACGCCTGGCTGGTCTTGTCGTACAGATCCGCCTTGCGCAGTTCGTCGATGAAGATGGCATCGGCCTTGGCCAGCAGCTCGGCGTATTCGCGCTTCACTTCGCCAAGGATGCGCACGCCCAGGCCCGGGCCCGGGAACGGGTGGCGGTAGACCATGCTGCGCGGCAGGCCGAGCTCAACGCCGAGGCGACGCACTTCGTCCTTGAACAGCTCGCGCAGCGGCTCGACCAGACCCAGCTTCATGTGTTCGGGCAGGCCGCCGACGTTGTGGTGGCTCTTGATCACATGGGCCTTGCCGGTCTTGCTGCCGGCCGACTCGATCACGTCAGGGTAGATGGTGCCCTGCGCCAGCCACTTGGCATTCTTCAGCTTGGTGGATTCCTCATCGAAGATGTCCACGAACAGGTTGCCGATGATCTTGCGCTTGGCTTCCGGGTCGCTCACGCCTTCAAGCTTGCTGAAGTAACGGTCGGCCGCGTTGACGCGGATCACCTTGACGCCCATGTGCTCGGCGAACATCGCCATCACCTGGTCGCCTTCCTGCCAGCGCAGCAGGCCGGTATCGACGAACACGCAGGTCAGCTTGTCGCCGATCGCCTTGTGCAGCAGCGCGGCCACGACGGACGAATCGACGCCGCCGGACAGGCCCAGAATCACTTCGTCATCGCCCACCAGCTCGCGCACGCGGGCGATCTGGTCGTCGATGATGTTGGCGGCGGTCCACAGGGTCTCGCAGCCGCACACGTCCACCACGAAGCGGCGCAGCAGCGCCTGGCCCTGCAGGGTGTGGGTCACTTCCGGGTGGAACTGCACGCCGTACCAGCGCTTCTCTTCGTTGGCCATCGCGGCCACCGGGATGCGATCGGTCACCGCGGTCACGGTGAAGCCCGGGGGCGCGACGGAGACGTGGTCGCCGTGGCTCATCCAGACATTCAACTTCGGCTCGCCACCATGGTCGCTCAGGCCCTTGAACAGTGCATCCGGGGCGACGACGTTGACTTCGGCGTGGCCGAACTCACGCTGGTCGGCCGCTTCGGTGGCGCCACCGAGCTGCGCGGCCAGGGTCTGCATGCCGTAGCAGATGCCGAAGATCGGCAGGCCGCTGTCGAACACTTCCTGCGGTGCGGCAGGCGCGCCCGGCAGCGTGGTCGATTCCGGGCCGCCGGACAGGATGATGCCCTTGGCGCCGAACGCGGCGATGTCAGCCGGGTTGTGGTCCCATGCCCAGATCTCGCAGTACACGCCGAGCTCGCGGATGCGGCGCGCGATCAGCTGGGTGTACTGGGCGCCGAAATCGAGGATGAGGATCTTGTCGTTATGGATGTTGGTCATGGTGCCCGGGCAATGCAGGAGTAAATACGGGAAACACAGCGTCGTTACCGGCGGCGGATAGAGAAAGAGGAACGGGAATCAGCTTCCTCGTTCCTCTTTGCTCATGCCGCATCAGGCGCGGTAGTTCGGCGGCTCTTTGGTGATCTGCACGTCGTGGACGTGGCTCTCGCGTTGGCCGGCGCCGCTGATCTTGACGAACTTCGGCTTGGTGCGCATGTCATCGACGGTGCCACAGCCCACATAGCCCATGGTGGCGCGCAGGCCGCCCATCAGCTGGTGGATGATGCCGCCGACCGGGCCGCGATACGGGACGCGGCCTTCGATACCTTCGGGCACCAGCTTGTCGGCGCTGGAGGCATCCTGGAAGTAGCGGTCCTTGGACCCCTTCTCCATCGCGGCCAGCGAGCCCATGCCGCGGTAGCTCTTGTAGGAGCGGCCCTGGAACAGTTCGGTCTCGCCGGGCGATTCCTCGGTACCGGCCAGCAGGCCACCGATCATGATGGTGGAGGCACCGGCGGCGAGCGCCTTGCCGATATCACCGGAGTAACGGATGCCACCGTCGGCGATCAGCGGGATGCGGTCCTGCAGCGCCTCGGCGACCAGGTCGATCGCAGTGATCTGCGGCACGCCGACGCCAGCGACGACGCGCGTGGTGCAGATCGAGCCCGGGCCGATGCCGACCTTGACCGCGTCCGCGCCGCTGTCCAGCAGCGCCAGTGCGGCTTCACCGGTGCAGATGTTGCCACCGACGACCTGCACCTGCGGGAAGTGCTTCTTGACCCAGCTGACGCGGTCCAGCACGCCCTGCGAGTGGCCGTGCGCGGTGTCGACCACCAGCACGTCCACCCCGGCGGCGACCAGCGCCTCGACCCGGCGGTCGGTATCGCCACCGACGCCGACGGCCGCGCCGACCAGCAGGCGGGTGGCGGTGTCCTTGGCGGCGTTCGGGTAATCGGTGTTCTTCTGGATGTCCTTGACGGTGATCAGGCCGCGCAGCGCGAAATCATCGTTGACGACCAGGATCTTCTCGATGCGGTTGCGGTGCAGCAGCTGCAGCACTTCATCGGAGGCCGCGCCTTCCTTGACCGTGATCAGGCGATCCTTCTTGGTCATGATGTGGCGGACCGGATCGTCCAGCTCGGTCTCGAAGCGCATGTCACGATGGGTGACGATGCCGACCAGCTGGCCGCCGCCGTCCACCACCGGCACGCCGGAGATGTTGCGCGCCTGGGTCAGGGCCAACACGTCGCGGATGGTGGTTTCCGGGCCGACGGTGATCGGGTCGCGGATGACGCCGGCCTCGAACTTCTTGACCTTGGCGACTTCGGCAGCCTGCTGCTCGACGCTCAGATTCTTGTGGATGATGCCCATGCCGCCGAGCTGGGCCATGGCGATCGCCAGGCGGGCTTCGGTGACGGTATCCATGGCGGCCGAGAGGATCGGAAGCTTCAGCCGCAGGTCGCGCGTCAGGCGCGTTTCCAGACTGACATCCTTGGGCAGGATGATGGAATGAGCGGGGACGAGGGAGACGTCGTCGTAGGTGAGAGCTTCAGCCTGGATGCGCAGCATCGGCATACCCGAGATGTGGGGAAGCGCGACATTTTACCCTGATTCGGGCGTCTTTGGCAGGGGGCGGATGCGACGCTGTGTCGCGTGCCCAGCCCTGCGGTTCAGCCATGGGCCGCCCGCCGTCCCGGAAGGGGGAGAGCCCCCGAAGTTCGGGGGCGGCCGCGAAGCGGCGGGGGCGTGGGTGCTGGTAAGTGGGGGCCCAAGGTTTGCGCAGCAAATCTTGGGAGCGTCAGCGCGAATGCGCGGACGCGTACCCTTCTGCCGCCTCGATCGTGTTCTGCATCAACGTAGCCACGGTCATCGGCCCTACCCCGCCCGGGACCGGGGTGATCCAGCTGGCGCGCTGGGCGGCGGCCTCGAAGCCGACATCGCCGACCAGGCGGCCGTCATCCAGGCGGTTGATGCCCACGTCGATCACCACGGCGCCCGGCTTGACCCATTCACCCGGGACGATGCCCGGGCGGCCCACGGCGACCACCAGGATGTCGGCGTTGCGCACAGACTGCTCCAGCACATCCTTGGGGGTGAACTTGTGGCAGCTGGTGACGGTGCAGCCGGCAATCAGCAGCTCCAGCCCCATCGGGCGGCCGACATGGTTGCTGACACCGACGATGGTGGCGTTGCGGCCGCGCACCGGCTGGTCGGTGTGGCCCAGCAGGGTCACGATGCCGCGCGGGGTGCACGGTCGCAGGCCGAACTCACGCAGGGCCAGATGGCCGACGTTTTCCGGGTGGAAGCCGTCCACGTCCTTGCGCGGGTCGATCCGGTGGATCAGGCGGTTGGCGTCCGGGATGCCCGGCAGCGGCAGCTGGACCAGGATGCCGTGGATCTTGGGATCGGCGTTGAGCTGGTCGATCAGGGTCAATAGCTCGGCCTCGGTGGTGCCGGCCGGCAGGTCGTAATCGAAGGCTTCGATACCCACTTTCTCGGCCGCACGGCGCTTGTTGCGCACGTACACGGTCGAGGCCGGGTCGCCACCCACCAGCACTACGGCCAGGCCCGGACGGCTGCCACCGGCAGCCAGGCGGGCATCGACCCGGACCTTGAGGCTGTCCAGCAGGTCTTCGGCGATGCGGCGGCCGTCGAGAATGCGGGCGGAAGAGACGGTGTCGGGGGTCGGTGAGCTCATCGAGGGCGGCAGGCGTGGGGGCGACGGTCGGCTATTGTCCCTGATTCGGCCCGCCCCGCCCACCGGTAGTGCCGGCGCCTTATTCTTCTTCGGGCACCTGGTCGGCGTTGAGCGTGCGCGCTTTGCGCTTGGGCGCAGTGAACGGCGTGGGCGTCGGCACGCCCGGCAACGCGCTGCCGAACACCATGTGCGCGCCGGCGCGCAGGTCGCCGCCCGCCATCTCCAGCTCGAAGCGTTCGGCATCCCGCTCGCGGATCTGCTCGGCGATCTCGCGCGCATCATCCGGATCGGCACCCAGCTCCATCAGCGCAGCCTGGCCAAACTGCAGGGCCGATTCGAAGGTCTCGCGGATCTGGAAGTCCACGCCGGCATGGATCAGGCGCAGCGAATGTTCGCGATCGAACGAGCGCACCAGCAGCTTGGCCTGGGGGAACTCGTGGGTGACCAGTTCGACGATGCGATCGGCATCCTGGTCGTTGTTGACGCACACCGCGATCGCACGCGCTGTCCCTGCGCCAGACGCATGCAGCACATCCAGGCGGGTGCCGTCGCCGTAGTAGATCTTGAATCCGAAGCGCTCGGCGTTATGGATCATGTCCACGTCGTTGTCGATGATGGTCACATCCACATCGCGCGCCAGCAGCGACTGACTCGCCACCTGGCCGAAGCGACCGAAGCCGATCAGCAGCACGCTGCCGGACAGGCCGTCGGCTTCTTCCACGCCATCGAGCGAGACTTCGCGATCCGGCATCAGCTTGTCGTGCAGCAGCACGAACAGTGGCGTCAGCGCCATCGAGAGCACGACGATCGCGGTGAGGTTGGCGTTGACCTGCACGTCAATCACGCCGGCCACTGCCGCGGCGGAGAACAGCACGAACGCGAACTCGCCGCCCTGCGCCATCACCACGCCGCGATCCAGCGCCTGACGATGATCACTCCCGAGGATGCGCGCGACCACGTAGATGCAGACCGCCTTGGCCAGCATCAGCGCGAACACGCCGGAGACGATCAGCGGCCAGTTGTTGGCGACCACGGTGAGGTCCAGCGCCATGCCCACACTGAGGAAGAACAGACCGAGCAGGATGCCGCGGAACGGCTCGATGTCCGCTTCGATCTGGTGGCGGAACGTGGACTCGCTGAGCAGCACGCCCGCGAGGAACGCGCCCATCGCCATCGACAAGCCACCCAGCTGCATCAGCAGCGCGGCGCCGAGCACGACCAGCAGCGCGGCCGCCGTCATCACTTCGCGCGCCTTGGCGGCAGCAAGGATGCGGAACAGCGGATTGAGCAGGAAGCGGCCGACCAGCACCAGCCCGACGATCGCACCGGCGGCGATACCCACGGTGACCCAGCGCGAGCTCTCGCCCGCATCGCTGTGCACCGGCGCCATGAACGCGACCACGGCCAGCAGAGGCACGATCAGCAGATCTTCGAACAGCAGGATCGAGACGATCTTCTGGCCGGTCGGCAGCGCGATGTCGCCGCGCTCGGCCAGCAACTGCATCACCACCGCGGTGGAGGTCAGCACGAAACCGGCCGCGCCGATGAAAGCCACCGGCAACGGTAAACCGAGCAGCATGCACACGCCGGTCAACACGGTGCCGCAGACCACGATCTGCAGCGTGCCCAGTCCGAAGATCTCGTTGCGCAGGCTCCACAGATGCGAGGGCCGCATCTCCAGGCCGATCACGAACAGGAACATCACCACGCCGAGCTCGGCGGTATGCAGGATGGCCTGCGGATCGGAGAACCACCCGAACCCGAACGGGCCGATGGCCAGGCCGGCGGCGAAATAGCCCAGCACCGAGCCCAGCCCAAGCCGGCGGAACAACGGCACCATGACCACTGCCGCGCCCAGCAGAGCGACGACTTTCACCAGTTCACTGGCACCTGCTTCCACCGCCATGCGGTTGCTTCCCCGGACTACACAAGATGGGTCAACGATAGGGCAAAGCGAGGAAGGGCAATAGCGCGGATGATGCGTTTAATCGTACTGAATTCAGAACGATATCGAACCTGGATGCCAGATCGTCCCGAAATCGCGACCTAACCCAGCGGTAGCCACGCCATGCTTGGCTGCGCTGACCTGGCGGCCCCTCGCCGACGGCATCCACGCAGTGCGTGGATCTACGTGGACCCTGGCGAACCGCATCCACGCATGGCGTGGATCTACGCGGCCCCTCCGCCGCTGCAGAAGGCGGCGTAATCGATGTACCCGGGGAAGTCGCGCCCGGGCGCGCACAACGGGCAACCCGGGTCGGGCCGCAGCCGCGTCTCGCGGAAGCGCATGCCCAGCGCGTCAAAGGTGAGCAGGCGCCCGATCAGCGGCTCGCCGATGCCGAGCAGCAGCTTGAGCACTTCGGTGGCCTGCAGCAGGCCGACCATGCCCGGCAACACGCCGAGCACGCCCGCCTCCGAGCAGTTGGGCGCAAACTCCGGCGGCGGCGGCTCGGGGAACAGGCAGCGGTAGCACGGCGCGGTGCCGCGCTGGCGGCCAGCGTCGAACACGCTGACCTGCCCGGTGAAGCGCTCCACCGCGCCATACACCAGCGGGATGCCGTGCTGCAGGCAGGCATCGTTGAGCAGGTAGCGCAGCGGGAAATTGTCCGAACCATCCAGCACCACGTCGACCCCCTCGAGCAGCGCATCGATGTTGTCCGAGGTGACCCGCGCCTGCACGGCCTCCACGTCCAGCGAGGGATTGAGCGCGAGCAGGCGTGCGCGCGCGGAGAGCACCTTGGGCTCGCCGACGCTGGCATCGGTGTGGATGATCTGCCGATGCAGATTGCTGCGGTCCACCACGTCGTCATCGGCGATGCGCAGGTGCCCTACCCCGGCCGCGGCCAGGTAGAAGCTCGCCGGTGCACCCAGGCCGCCCGCGCCGAGCACCAGCACGCGCGAAGCGAGCAGCGTCTTCTGACCTTCGATACCGACCTGCGGCAACAGCAGATGACGCGAGTAACGCTCGTTGAAGTCGCGCTCGGCATCGCTCTGCATCGGCTGCGCCAGGGGCAGGCCGTCACCGCGCCAGGCGGTGGTGCCGCCGTGGACGGAGGCGACATTCGTGTAGCCCAGGTCCGACAGGAAAACCGCGGCCTCCATCGAACGCCTGCCGCTCTGACAGATCAGGACGACCTCGCGGTCGGCGGCCGGCAGGTGGGCGTCTGGCTCGGCCTGGAGATCGCCCTTGGCGATGCCGAGGGCGCCTTCGGCCATGCCGGTGGCGCGTTCGTGCGCCTCGCGGATGTCGATCAGCAGCGCGCCATGGGCGAGGCGTTCACGGGCCTGGGCCGGGGTGAGTTCGGGGATCGTGCTCATGCGGGGATTATCGCGCACGGGCGCGCCGGCCGCCCCAATGAAAAGAGCCGGCTTGCGCCGGCTCTTTTCTGCATCACTTGCCCTTGACGTGCTTGATCAAGCGCCGCTTGCGCTTGAGCTGACGTTCGGTGAGCACGTTCTTCTTGCCTTCGTACGGGTTCACACCCTCGCGGAAGATGAACTGCACGGGCGTGCCGACCAGCTTGAAGCGCTTGCGGAAGAAGTTCTCCAGATAGCGCTTGTACGACTCCGGCAGGTCTTTCAGACGGGTGCCGTGGACGATGAAGGTCGGCGGGTTGGAACCGCCCGGATGCACGTAGCGCAGCTTGGACACGTGACCACGGATCGCCGGCGGCGGGTTGGTCTCGTAGGCCGTTTCCAGCGCCTTGTTGACTTCGCTGGTACTGAATTCGTGCGTCGCCGAGGCGTGCGCAGCATGGATGCAGCGGAACAGCTCACGCAGCCCCGAGCCGTGCTTGGCCGAGATGCGCACCACTTCCGCCCACGGCACGAAGCCGAGCTTGCGCGACACCAAGGCTTCAGCCTGCTCGCGCTGGTAATCGGTCAGGCCATCCCACTTGTTGATCGCCACCACCAGCGCACGGCCGGCATCAAGCACCGCGCCGAGCACGCTGGCGTCCTGATCGGTCACGCCTTCGGAGGCATCCAGCATCAGCACCGCAACCTGGCACTGCTCGATGGCCTGCAGGGTCTTGATGACGCTGAACTTCTCGACCACCTCCTCGACACGCGCCTTGCGACGCAGGCCGGCGGTATCGATCAGGCGGTACTCACGCCCGTCGCGCTCCATGTCCACCGCGATCGAATCACGGGTGGTACCGGGCACTTCGGAGGCGATCATGCGCTCCTCGCCGAGCAGACGATTGACCAGCGTCGACTTGCCCACGTTGGGGCGGCCGACGAAGGCGATGCGAATGCGGTTCGGATCGGTGTCCAGGGTCTCGGTGGTGCCCTCTTCCGGCAACCGTTCCACGACCTCGTCCAGCAGATCATCCAGGCCCTGACGGTGCGCGGCCGAGACGGTCAGCATTTCGCCGAAGCCGTAACGGGCAAATTCCGAACGCACGGTGTCTTCGTTCATGCCGTCGATCTTGTTGATCAGCAGCAGGGTCGGACGGGCCAGCTTGCGCAGCCAGGACAGGATCTCGTCGTCCATCGGGCCCTCACGGGCATCGACCACGAACAGGATCAGGTCCGCCTCGGCGGCGGCGGCGCGGGCCTGGCGGGCGGTAGCGCCGGCCAGACCTTCTTCTTCACCGGCGATACCGCCGGTATCGACCACCAGGAACGGGTGGTCTTCATCAAGACGACAAACACCGTAATTACGGTCCCGGGTCACGCCGGGCTGGTCATGGACCAGCGCGTCGCGCGTACGGGTAAACGCATTGAACAGCGTGGACTTGCCGACATTCGGCCGTCCAACCAGGGCGACCAAGGGCAGCATCGCGGTAACTCCTTATTGTGCCAACCGGAACGCGGTCAGCTTTCCATCAACGTTCTGCACCAGCAGAATCCCATCGGCGGCTACCGGCTGGGCCAAGAGGGCGTCGCCGCCACTCTTGGCGCGCGCCGCGAACTCACCGTTATCGGTCCGCAACCAGTGCAGATACCCCTTGTAATCACCGACCACAACGTAATCGCCGTGGATGACCGGACCGGTCAGCGAACGACGGGCCAGGCCCGTCTGCGACCACATGGCCGAACCGCTGGCCTTGTCCAGGCCGAACACGCCGCCCTTGTTGTCGGTGACGAACACATTGCCCGAGGTCAGGGCCACGCCACCGGCGCCGCCATGATCACGTGCCCACAGCGGACGGCCGGTCGGGCCTTCGATCGCCATGGTCTGGTTCTTGAAACTGCTGACGAACAGCGTATTGCCTTCCAGCACCGGGGCGCCGTCGATATCGGCCATGCGCTCCAGCTCGGTACGGCCTTCGCCGGTGCCGACCATCTGGTCCCACAGCGTGCGGCCGTCCTGCATGGCCAGCGCGGCGATGGAGCCGTCGTCGTTGCCGATGAACAGCACGCCCGGGCCGGTGACGACCGGCGCGTTGCCACGCACGGTCAGCGCCGGCAGCTCGCGCGGGTTGAACCAGCGCTGGGTGCCGTTCTCGGCATCCAGACCGGTCACGCGACCGTCGTTGCTGCGCACGAACACCATGCCCTGGCCCACGGCCGGGGCGGAGATGACTTCACCCGGCACCTTGGCACGCCACTTTTCGGTGCCGTCGGCCGCGTTCAACGCGATGACTTCACCATCCAGGGTGCCGATGACGACCAGGCCGTCACCCACGCCCGGGCCACCGGACAGACGCAGCTTGGGCTGCTTCTTGACCTTGGCCGGTTCGTAGGTCCAGATCTTCTTGCCGGTCTGCAGGTCGATGGCATGCACGCCACCGTAGATGGCGGCCGCGTAGACGCGACCATCGGCGACCACCGGGCCCTGACGGACGCCGATGCGCTTCTCACCCTTGCCGACGTTGGCCGTCCAGATCTTGTCGACCTTGGCGGTGGCATCGAATTTCACCAGCTCGGCCGGTTCCAGTGCCTTCTTGGCCGCGGCATCTTTGCCGGCGAACCAGCCCTTCATCGTGCTGCAGCCGGTCAGGGCCATGCCCAACAGGGCAACCGTGGCAACGCGCTTGATCATGACCATCTGATTCATTACACCGACTCCGCAGGATCGGTGACGGTGCCACCGGCATCCGTCAACTTGGTTTCCAGCAGGCGCCGCTGGGGCGCTGCCACGTCCAGCGTCTTGAGCGCCTTCTCATATTGCTCGCGGGCGGCATCACGCTTGCCCTGCGCCATCAGTGCATCGCCATGGATCTCCAGGCTGGCGCTGTCGGTCGCGGTACCGAGCTGCTTGATCGCATCTTCGGTCTTGCCGGTGGCCACCAGCAGGCGCGCAACGCGCTGCTCGATCACCGGCTTGAATTCGGGGTCGGCCTTGATCGCGCGCAGGGTCGCCAGCGCGTCTTCGTTCTTGCCGGCATCGACCTGGGCCTTGGCCAGCTGAAGGGCAGCCAGATCGGCGTAGATGTTGGCCTTGCCGCTTTCCAGGTCCTTCACACCCTTGGCGGCCTGCTCCAGATCCTTTTCTTCCAGGCTCTTGAGGACGATCTGGTACTGGACGTTGGCGCCAGCCAGGCTGTTGCTGTGCCGGGTCTGCCACTCTTTCCAGCCCCAGATGCCACCGATCGCGATGGCTACGCCAGCGAGGATGCTGACACCGTTCTTCCGCAGCCAGCCGCGGACGCGTTCACTTTGTTCGTGCTCGTCGAGCAGGTCGTCGATCGCCATGCGTACTCTCGCCCCGCCCATGAGGAGGAGCTATTTGAATTGGATTGGGGAAACGCGGTTCAGTGCGAAACTGGGACCACGGAGCCGTCAGAGGATACCGTAAAGCGTGCCACGTTGGCTCGCTGGTACGGCGAAAGGTCGACGATAGTGCCGGCCTGCTGAACCTCGACCGCCGATGCATTGCCCAGCACCATGCGGGCTACCTGGCCTGGCGCGAAGCTACGGGTCTCGCCAGACTTGATCAGGGCCTTTTCGACGGTGGTGCCGTCGGGCCCGGAAATATCCACCCAGCTGTCGCCTTTGAACTGCAGGCTCAGTGCACCAGCCGGCGCTGCCGGCGCGGCGGCCGGACGCGGGACCGGGGTCAGCGACGCCAGGTACGGCGCTGCCGGCGCAGACGGCTTGGCCGCCTCGACGGCCGCCGGTGCGGCCGCTTCCGGAGCGTCACCGCCGGCCACCGGGACCGCCGCCGGGATCACATCCAGCGACGCGGTGTTCGGGGTGGTGGCAGTGCCATCGAAATGACCCCGGGTGGCGAACCAGACCGGCACGGCCAGCACCGCGGTGATGCCGACATACAGGACGCGACGGCCCAGGCTCTCGGCAATGCGGCGGGCGCGCGGGGTATGGGTATGGCTGACCAGCTGTGGCGGCACGATCGGCCCGATATGGGCCTGCTCGAGGATGTCGTCGATGTCCACCTTCAGCAGGCGGGCATAACTGCGCAGCTGGCCACGGACGAAGACCGGCGCGCCAAGGCGCTGCCACTGCTCTTCTTCAAGGGACTTCACTACCTGGACCGGCATGCGCAGCTGCTGCCCCACGGCCTCCAGGGTCAGTCCGGCCGCTTCCCGGGCCTGGCGAAGACGAGCTCCGCAACCGGCCGCAGTATCAAAAGCGTTCACAGTCTGGTCATCAATCACAATGCTTCAACCCCGGGGATTAGGTGCCGCATCCTGCGGAAATTCGTCATGAATTCGCTGCAGATAGCGACCGGATGCCACGCTGTCGCCAAGCCGCGCCTCGATTTGAGAGGCAAGTTGTAACACGGAACGTGTGGCCGGCGCAGCCGTCAAACGCCGTTGCGAAAAGGCGCGGGCCTCGAAATAACGCCCTTCGGCGTACTCATTGCGGGCCATCGACTCCAGCGCGTAGGCATTGACGGGATCTATCTCAAGCGCCCGCCGGAGGTCCCGAACCGCCCGCGCGGGCTGGCCTGCGTCCAGTGCACAGCCGCCGGCATTGGCCAGGGCGGAGGCCGGGGTGGTATAGCCTGGGGCCTGCAGCGCCCGGTCGAACCAGGCCAGCGACTCGGCCGGCTGGCCATGAGCACATAGCCAGGCACCATAATTGTTGAGAACGTCGCCGCGCTCGGGCCCCAGCTCGGCCGCTCTGCCGTACAGGCGCCCGGCTTCGGCCTCGTTGCCGCGCTGGGTGGCAATCGCCGCCAGCAGCATGTAGGCCTCGGGGCGGCGCGCATCGATCTTCATCGCGGCCCGCACCCGCTTCTCGGCGGCATCCGGGGCGCCCGCGCGCAGCGATTCGCCAGCCAGGACCATCTGGTCCTGGTAGTTCACCCGCTTGCGGATCTCGGGGTTGTCGCGGGCCTCGTAGGTCGGCGCGACCTCGAGTGGACCGGACGGCGGCTTGATCCCCTGCTGTTTGCCACAGCCGGCCAATGCCAGCGCGAAGAAAACAACGGCTGGCAATCGGCGATCAGGCAGCGGCATCCCGGTTTTTCCCGTCCTGCAGCGTTTTGTTGAACTCGGCCTGGCGGCGCGTACGGTCCATCACCTGGCCCTTGAGCTGGCCACAGGCGGCATCGATATCGTCGCCACGGGTACGCCGCACCATCGTCAGCACCTGCGAATCGAGCAGGATCTTCTGGAAGGCGCGGATTTCGGTTTCGCCGGAACGCTCGTAACGCGTGCCCGGGAACGGATTGAAGGGGATCAGGTTGACCTTGCCCGAGTTCGAGGCCTGCACGGCGTTGTCGAACTGGCGCATCAACCGCGCCAGCTGGCGGGCGTGCTCGGGCTGGTCATTGATGCCCTTCATCAGGGTGTATTCGAAGGTGACCGATTCGCGGCGCTTGTTGGCGCGCAGGTAACGTGCGCACGAGGCCATCAGCTCGACGATCGGGTACTTCTTGTTGAGCGGGACCAGGGTCTCGCGAAGTGCATCGTTGGGCGCATGCAGCGATACCGCCAGCGACACGTCGCTCTCGGTGGACAGGCGGTCGATCTGCGGCACCAGGCCGGAGGTGGACAGCGTCACGCGCTTGTTGGCCAGGCCGTAGCCCAGATCGTCGCGCATCACGCTCATGGCGCGCACGACGTTGTCGAAATTCATCAACGGCTCGCCCATGCCCATCATCACCACGTTGGTGAGACGACGCTGCTTGTGCGGGATGTTGCCCAGATGGCGCGCGGCGACCCACACCTGGCCGATGATCTCGGCGGTGGAGAGGTTGCGGTTGAAGCCCTGGGTAGCGGTCGAACAGAACGTGCAGTTCAGCGCGCAGCCGACCTGTGAAGACACGCACAGCGTGCCGCGGTTCTTGTCCGGGATGTAGACGGCCTCGATGGCGTTCTTGCCATCGGTACCCATCGCCAGCAGCCACTTGTGGGTGCCGTCGGCGGAGGGCTTGTCGAACACGATGTTCGGAACCAGCACCTCGGCATGCTGCTTGAGCTTGGCGCGCAGCGCCTTGCCGAGGTCGGTCATTTCATCGAAATCGGTGACGTAGTGATGGTGGATCCACTTCATCACCTGATGGGCACGGTAGCGCGCTTCGCCGAGTGTCTCGGCGAAGAAGCGCTCCAGACCCTCGCGATCGAGGTCGAGCAGGTTCTGCTTGGCCACAGCCGGGCCCGGAACGAGCACGGATGGGATGGCGGTTGGCTGTACGACCTCGTTCACGGCATCACTCTCAGCGCGAGACGACTTCAGTCGCGGCGAAGAAATAAGCGATTTCGATCGCGGCATTCTCAACCGAGTCCGAGCCGTGGGCGGCATTGGCATCGATGGATTCAGCGAAGTCGGCGCGGATGGTGCCTGCGGCGGCTTCCTTCGGGTTGGTGGCGCCCAGCAGGTCGCGGTGGGCCAGCACGGCGTTCTCGCCTTCCAGCGCCTGGATCATCACCGGGCCGGAGATCATGAACTCGACCAGCGCGTTGAAGAACGGACGCTCGCGGTGCACGGCGTAGAAGCCTTCGGCTTCACGGCGCGACAGCTGCTTGTACTTGGCGGCGACGACCTTCAGGCCGGCCTTTTCGAAGCGGGCGTAGATTTCACCGATGACGTTCTTGGCGACGGCGTCCGGCTTGATGATGGAAAGGGTGCGCTCCAGCGCCATGGGAATACTCCGTTGGGCGGGCCACTTGATCGGCCCGAGGTTAACATGAAAAAAACCCGCGTCAAAACGCGGGCTTAGCCTGATATACGTGCGCCAATTCTAACGTGTCCTCCCCATCTCCGGTAGTGCCACGCCATGCGTGGCAGGACTGCACCCACTGGGGTAGCTCACCCCCGTTCAGGCAATGACGACGTTGCCAGCCATGGACAGGCACGGCAACGCGCAGATGAACGAACCCCCCTTCCTGCTGCGCCGCACAATGCGGACGCGCAGCCACGGGTCTAATATCAAACAATCGTTTGATTGAACTGCCCTGCCCCATGGCCAAACCTGCCCACTTCTCCACCAAGGACCGCATTCTCGGCGCCGCCGAGGAACTGTTCGCCCTGCACGGGTTCGCGGGCACCTCGCTGCGCCAGGTCACCAGCCAGGCCGATGTGAACATCGCCGCGGTCAACTATCACTTCGGGTCCAAGGAGAACCTGGTCAACGAGGTGTTCCGCCGCCGCATGGATGAAATGACCTCGGCCCGGCTGAGCCAGCTGGACAGCGCCCGCCGCGAGCACCCCGGTGAACTGCGCCCGGTGCTGGCCGCCTTCGTGGAGCCGGCCCTGGCCATGGCCCAGGACCGCCAGACCGGCGGCGCCTTCGTGCGCGTCATCGCCCGCGCCTACGCGGAGAAGAACGACAACCTGCGCAAGTTCCTGTCCGACCATTACGGCCACGTCCTGCGCGACTTCGGCAAGGCGATCTCCGCCTGCGTGCCGGAGCTCAGCAAGGAAGAGCTGTACTGGCGCCTGGATTTCCTCGCCGGCTCGCTGACCTATGCCATGGCCGACTTCGGCCTGATCAAGCGACCCGCCGGTGTCACCGAAGCGGCGCATCGTGCCCATGCCGCCCAGGAACTGATTCATTTCGCCGAAGCCGGATTCCGCGCGAGCGCGGCCTCGAGCGCTTCGACGTCCTCCCTTTCCACCCCGTAGAGCCGGGCGCTGACCGGCTTCCAGACAACAAAGGCTTATCGACATGTCCAATTCCCTGCTAGTCCGCCGTGCCGCCGTGCTGGGTGCCGGTGTCATGGGCGCCCAGATCGCCGCCCACCTGACCAACGCCGGCGTCGACACGGTGCTGTTCGACCTGCCCGCCAAGGAAGGTCCGGCCGATGGCATCGTGCTCAAGGCGATTGCCAACCTGGGCAAGCTCAGCCCTGCCCCGCTTGCCAGCAAGTCCTACGCCGAGGCGATCACGCCGGCCAACTATGAGACCGGCCTGGAGCAATTGAAGGACTGCGACCTGATCATTGAAGCCATCGCCGAACGGATGGACTGGAAGCAGGACCTGTACAAGAAGATCGCCCCGTTCGTGGCCGATCACGCGGTGCTGGCCTCCAACACCTCGGGCCTTGGCATCAACAAGCTCGCCGACGTGCTGCCCGAGCAGCTGCGCCACCGCTTCTGCGGCGTGCACTTCTTCAACCCGCCGCGTTACATGCACCTGGCCGAGCTGATCCCGGCCACCACCACCGATGCCTCGGTGCTGGAAGGCCTGGAAGCCTTCCTGGTCACCACCCTGGGCAAGGGCGTGGTGTACGCCAAGGACACGCCGAACTTCATCGGCAACCGCATCGGCGTGTTCTCGATCCTGTCCACCATCCACCACACGCAGGAATTCGGCCTGGGCTTCGACGAAGTGGACGGCCTGACCGGCCCGCTGGTCGGCCGCCCGAAGTCGGCGACCTACCGCACCTCCGATGTGGTCGGCCTGGACACCATGGCGCACGTGATCAAGACCATGGGCGACACCCTGCCCAACGATCCGTGGCATGAATTCTTCAAATCGCCCAAGTGGCTGGACGCACTGATCGCCAAGGGCGCGCTGGGCCAGAAGACCGGTGCCGGCATCTTCCGCAAGGTCGGCAAGGACATCATGGTGCTGGACCTGGAGAAGCAGGACTACCGCCCTGCCGACCGAGCCGCCGCGCCGGAAGTGGTCGAGATCCTGAAGATCAAGAACCCGGCCGAGAAGTTCGCCAAGCTGCGCGAAAGCCAGCATCCGCAGGCGCAGTTCCTGTGGGCGACCTTCCGCGACCTGTTCCACTACAGCGCCTACCACCTGGCCGACATCGCCGAGACCGCGCGCGACGTGGACCTGGCCATCCGCTGGGGCTACGGCTGGTCGCTGGGCCCGTTCGAAACCTGGCAGGCCGCCGGCTGGAAGCAGGTCGCACAGTGGATCGCCGACGACATCGTCGCTGGCAAGAGCATGAGCAATGCGCCGCTGCCGGATTGGGTGTTCGATGGCCGCGATGGCGTGCACGCCGCCGAGGGCAGCTACAGCCCGTCGCGCAATGCCAAGCTGCCGCGCTCGGCGCTGCCGGTGTACCAGCGCCAGCGCTTCCCGGATCCGCTGCTGGGCGAGAACTTCAGCCCGGGCGAAACCGTGTTTGAAAACGACGGCGTGCGCATGTGGCACGACGGTGACGGCATCGCGGTGGTCAGCTTCAAAACCAAGATGAACACCGTGTCCGACCACGTGCTCAACGGCCTGCAGGAAGCGATCAAGCGCGCCGAGCAGGACTACAAGGGCCTGGTGATCTGGCAGCAGAAGGAACCCTTCTCCGCCGGTGCCGATCTGGCCGGCGCGCTCGGCCTGCTGCAGGCCGGCAAGGTCGATCAGTTCGAAGAGATGGTGCACAACTTCCAGCGCACCAGCCAGGCGATCAAGTATTCGCTGGTGCCGGTGGTGACCGCGGTGCGCGGCCTGGCCCTGGGCGGTGGCTGCGAGTTCCAGATGCACAGCGCCAAGAGCGTGGCCGCGCTGGAAAGCTACATCGGTCTGGTCGAGGCCGGCGTCGGCCTGCTGCCGGCCGGCGGTGGCCTGAAGGAACTGGCCGTGCGCGCCTCGCAGGCGGCCGGTCCGGGCGGTGATGTGTTCGCCGAGCTGAAGAAGACTTTTGAAACCGTCGCGATGGCCAAGGTTTCCAACTCCGCGGTCAACGCCAAGGAACTGGGCCTGATGCGCGCCACCGACAAGGTGGTGTTCAACAGCTTCGAGACGCTGCACATCGCCAAGGCCGAAGTGCTGGCGCTGGCCGAAGGTGGCTACCGTCCGCCGATGCCGGCCCGCCGCATCCAGGTCGCCGGCGACGTGGGCATCGCTACGTTCAAGATGATGCTGGTCAACATGCTGGAAGGCCGCTTCATCAGCCCGTACGACTACGAGATCGCCGTGCGCATCGCCACCGTGCTGTGCGGTGGCGAAGTGGATCGCGGCACGCTGGTGGACGAAGAGTGGCTGCTGACGCTGGAGCGCAAGCACTTCGTCGAACTGGCCCAGCAGGAAAAGACCCAGGCCCGCATCGCGCACATGCTCAAGACCGGCAAGCCGCTGCGGAACTGACGGAAGACATCGGTAGTGCCGGCCGCTGGCCGGCAACCTCTTCCAACCCCTATTCAAGAGATCACTGCAATGACCAAGCAAATCCAGGACGCCTACATCGTCGCCGCCACCCGCACCCCGGTGGGCAAGGCGCCCAAGGGCGTGTTCCGCAATACCCGCCCCGACGACATGCTCGCCCACGTGCTCCGCTCCGTGGTCGCGCAGGCGCCGGGCGTGGACGTCAACCGCATCGATGACGCGATCATCGGCTGCGCGATGCCCGAAGCCGAGCAGGGTATGAACGTGGCACGCATCGGCGTGCTGCTGGCCGGCCTGCCGGACACCATCGCCGCACAGACCGTCAACCGCTTCTGCTCCTCGGGCCTGCAGGCCGTGGCCATGGCTGCCGACCAGATCCGCCTCGGCAATTCGGACCTGATGCTGGCCGGTGGTACCGAGTCGATGTCGATGGTGCCGATGATGGGCAACAAGATCGCGATGGCCCCGAGCGTGTTCGACAATGACCACGTCGCCATCGCCTACGGCATGGGCATCACCGCCGAGAAGGTCGCCGAAGAATGGAAGGTCTCGCGTGAGGACCAGGACGCCTTTGCGCTGGCCTCGCACCAGAAGGCCATCGCCGCGATCCAGAACGGCGAGTTCAAGGACGAGATCAGCCCGTACGACGTGCGCACCCGCCAGCCGGACCTGGCCGACGGCCGCCGCATCATCACCCGCGACAAGATCGTGGATACCGACGAAGGCCCGCGCCTGGATTCGTCCGCCGAAGGCCTGGCCAAGCTGCGCCCGGTGTTCCGCAACGGCCAGTTCGGCGGCACGGTCACCGCCGGCAACTCCTCGCAGATGAGCGATGGCGCCGGTGCGGTGCTGCTGGCCTCCGAGCAGGCGATCAAGGACTACGGCCTGACCCCGCTGGCCCGCTTCGTCAGCTTCTCGGTGGCCGGCGTGCGCCCGGAAGTGATGGGCATCGGCCCGATCGCCGCGATCCCGAAGGCACTCAAGCAGGCTGGCCTGACCCAGGACCAGCTGGACTGGATCGAGCTCAACGAAGCCTTCGCCGCACAGTCGCTGGCCGTCATCCGCGATTGTGGCCTGGACCCGTCCAAGGTCAACCCGCTGGGCGGCGCGATCGCCCTGGGCCATCCGCTGGGCGCGACCGGCGCGATCCGTACCGCCACCCTGCTGCACGGCCTGCGCCGTCGCCAGCAGAAGTACGGCATGGTGACCATGTGCATCGGCACCGGCATGGGTGCGGCGGGCATCTTCGAATCGCTGTAAGGATTGATCGGTGCCGGCCTGCGGGTCGGCACCGAGGCAACGGGTATGACCGGCGTGACCGGCGGCAACATTGCAACGGGTCGCCGCCGACCGTTGGTCGGTGCAGGGCGGGAAACGAAAAGGGCAGCCTCGCGGCTGCCCTTTTCTGTTGTGACGGGAGCCGGCCAGCGGCCGGCACTACCGTTGCTGCTTGAGAGCCGGCCAGCGGCCGGCACTACCACCGCTGCATCGCGCGGGGGCAGCTCGTTCTCAGCCCTCTGCCAGCATCTTCTGCAGCACTTCGCGTGCAGGACCGGCCAGCTTCTCGTTGTCGAGGGCGAAGCGGATCGTGGCTTCGACCAGACCCAGGTGGGTACCGCAGTCGAAGCGGCGGCCCTCGAAGCGGTACGCGTCGACGCGCTCGCTCTTGAGCAGTTCGGCGATGGCGTCGGTCAGCTGGATCTCGCCACCTGCACCGGTCCCGGTCGCTTCGAGCAGCTCGAAGATCTTCGGGCTCAGCACGTAACGGCCGACCACGGCCAGGTCGCTCGGGGCGTCCTCGGGCTTGGGCTTTTCAACGATGGCGCTGATCTTGCCCTGGCGGCCGTCGAAGGCCTCGGTGGCCACGATGCCGTAGCTGCCGGTCTTGTCATGCGGCACGTCTTCAACGGCAATGATGCTGGCGCCGCTGGCTTCGTTGGCGTCGGCCATCTGCTTGAGCGCGCCGTTGCCACGGTTCCAGATCAGATCGTCGGGCAGCAGCACCGCGAACGGCTCGTCGCCCACGATCGCCTTGGCACACAGCACCGCATGGCCCAGGCCCAGCGCTTCGGCCTGGGTCACGAACACGGCGCGCACGCCATTGGGCAGCACATGGCGAACCAGTTCGAGCTGTTCCTGCTTGCCGGCGCGCTCGAGTTTCTGCTCCAGCTCGTAGGCCTTGTCGAAATAATCCGCGACCGCGTGCTTGTAACGGTTGGTGATGAAGATCAGCGTGTCACAGCCCGCCTCGATCGCCTCATCCACGGCATATTGGATCAACGGCCGATCAATGATCGGCAGCATTTCCTTCGGAACGGTTTTGGTGGCCGGCAGGAATCGCGTTCCCAACCCTGCGACAGGAAATACCGCCTTACGAATACGCTTGCTCATCAGAACCTAGTGGCCTCACGCGCCGGAAAGGCGAGCACTTTAGCAGAGCTGACGTGATCGTCCTGTTGCAAAGGAGAAAATTCGGGCATGGTCGCAAACAGAATGCTGTTGATCGCATCAGTATCGTAGCTGGCAATCGCCTCGCGCAGTTTCGGCACATTGGCCAATACCTGCTCACGCGCGAACGTGCGCACGCCTGCCTCGAGAATCTTCGGATGCGCGGTCGGACGATAATCTTCGTCGGAATAGAACAGCGTTTCGTGCAGTTTCTCGCCCGGCCGCAGGCCCGTATAGACGATGGCGATGTCCTTGTAGGGCTGCTTGCCGGCCAGGCGGATCATCTGCTCGGCCAGCACGCGGATCGGCACCGGCTCGCCCATGTCCAGCGTATAGATCGCCCCATGCGAGGCCGACGCGGCCGCCTGCAGGATCAGCTGGCAGGCCTCGGGAATGGTCATGAAGTAACGGGTGACTTCCGGGTCGGTCACGGTAACCGGACCGCCCTTGAGGATCTGCTCGCGGAACACCGGCACCACGCTGCCGGCCGAGGCCAGCACGTTGCCGAAGCGCACAGTCACGAAACGGGTGTGGCTGGTCTTCTGGTCCAGGCTCTGGCAGATCATCTCCGCGTAGCGCTTGCTGGCACCCAGCGCGTTGACCGGATCGACCGCCTTGTCGGTGGAGATGAAGACGAAATGCTCGATGCGCGCTTCGACGCAGGCGCGCGCCACCGTTTCGGTGGAGAGGATGTTGTTGCGCACCGCTTCGCGCAGCTGGCGCTCCAGCACCGGCACCTGCTTGTAGGCGGCGGCATGGAAGACCGAGTCCACCCGCGACAGCGACAGCGCATGGCGGATCACGGCGGGGTCACCGCAGTCGCCGAGCACCGCTTCCACCACCAGATCCGGGAAGCTGCGCTGCAGCTCGGCTTCGATGGTCAGCAGAAGCAGTTCACTCATCTCCACCAGGACGATGCGCCCTGCCCCGTGGCGCGCGCACTGGCGGCACAGCTCTGAACCGATCGAACCGCCCGCGCCGGTGACCAGCACGGTGCGCCCACCCAGCCAGCCGCGGATCAGCGCCCAGTCCGGCAGGATCGGCTTGCGGCCGAGCAGGTCCTCGATCGCCACTTCCTTGAGCTCACCCGGCAAGGAATGGCCCAGCAGGATGTCGTTGAGCTTGGGCACCATCCGGAACGGCACGCCGGTGCTTTCGCAGATGGCCACCACCCGCTGCATGCCCACGGCATCCAGCGACGGGATGGCGATCACCAGCAGCTTGGCGGCGGTCTCGCGGACCACGGCCGGGGCATCTTCCAGGGTGCCCAGGATCGGCAGGCCCTGCAGCTTGGCGCCCTGCAGATGCGGGGCGTCGTCGAGCAGGCCGACCGGCTCGAAATCACCGGAGCGGCGCAGGTCGCGGACCAGGGCCTCGGCCGCCTGGCCGGCACCCAGGATCAGCACACGGCGCGCGGTGACGTCGGACTGCAGCGCCTGATAGTCCTTCCATGCGCGGTACAGCAGGCGCGGCGCGCCCAGCAGCGCCGACAGCGCGAACGGGTAGATGACCAGCACGGACATCGGTACGCCTTCAAAGCGCTTGTACGCCAGGGCCACCACGATGGCGAGCAGGCCGATGAAGCTGGCTTTGAAAATGTTGAGCAGATCGGCAACGCTGGCAAAGCGCCACAGGCCGCGGTACAGACCCACCCGCCAGAACACCACTGCCTGGATGACCAGCACCAGCGAGGTGTCGATGTTCCAGAGCGGCAATGCCGGCGCGTCGGCCAGCATCGAGTAGCGTCCGGCATGCAGCAGCTGCCAGCACGCCCAGACCATGAACAGGTCGTGGGCCACGATGGCCGCGCGCGGCATCAAGCCGGTAAGTCGGTCCTGCCAAGGGGTCATAAACAACGTATTCCTTCTAGTTGCGCATTCCCTTGCGCAGGAGCAGCCAAAGGCCGTACGCGAAGATCAACCACGCGACGGCCACGGCAGCCTCCCACCTCGGCTGCAAATTCGTGCATGCATTAAACACTGCCGCACTGAATATTCCAAAAACAAGATACACCCCGGTGACGAAAGTGTGGCTTGCACCACTTTTCACCGCGCGCTGATAGAGATGCTGCGTGTGGGGTTCCATCCAGCGCTGTCCGGACAGGATGCGCGAAAGCAATGTGAAGCCTGCGTCCACAAGAAAGGCCGAAAGCGGCACCAGCAACAGCAACCAGTGGATATCGGTATGCACACTGGCCAGGCAGACCAGCGCCGCGATGGCATAGCCCAGCGCCCCGCTGCCGACATCGCCCATGAAGATGCGTGCCCGTGGGTAGTTGAACGGCAGGAACCCCAGGCAGGCCAGCCCCAGCACCACACCGGCCAGGCCGTAGGGCGGCGGCAGCACCAGCGCAAAGGCGAGACCGGCCAGGATCGCCTGGGTGGTGGCGATGCCGTTGATCCCATCCATGAAGTTCCAGATGTTGATCAGCGAGGTGGCGAACAACAGGGCCAGCAGCGCCTGCCAGGGGTTGCCGCTGGCATGCCAGACCAGCCCAGCCAGCAGCGCGGAGGCCAGCACATGGACCAGCAGGCGGCGGACCGCCGGCAGCGGCCGATGGTCGTCCCACCAGCCGATCCCGGCCACCAGTACCAGACCCAGCGCGAATACCGCCAGCGAGATTCCGGCCTTGGGCCAGATCACGGCGGCGACCGCGCAGGCCAGCAGCAGGGTCAGGACGATCGCGATACCACCGCCGCGAGGCGTCGCCACCCCATGGCTGCGGCGCTCGCCCGGCTGATCCAACAGATTGCGGCGGAGCGCGTACGCCCGTGCGGCCCAGGTCAGGCCCGCCGATACCGCCAGCACCGCCAGCAGCCCTGCCATCCAGCCCACCATCATGGTTCAGAGCACCGCGTAGTTGAGCAGCGGCTTGACGGTGCCCCATTCCTTGCAGCTCGGGCACTGCCAATGATGCGTGCGCGCGCCGAAGCCACAGCGGGTGCAGCGGTAGGCCGGGTTGCGGACCAGCAACTGGTCGGTGATGTGCTTGAGATCGTGCAGGGTGGCGGTGGAATCCGCGCCCTCGGCCAGGGTCAGGTCGATCAGCGCCGACTCGCCACGCACCGAGGGGCGGTCCTTGAGCTGGCGACCGAGATAGGCGCGCGCGGGGGCGACACCCTCCTGCTCTTCCATCAGCTGGGTCAGCGCCAGCACCGGGGCGATGCCGCGATAGTGCTCGGTCATCTCCGACAGGAACGCACGGGCACCACCGAGGTCACCGACCTTGCGGTAGTTCTGCATCAGCGCCTGCAGCACTTCGGGCAGATACTCCGGATCATTGCGGGCGGCACGCTCGAAGGCGCGCACGGCGGCTTCGGCATTGCCCGCATCGTTCTCCAGGCGCCCTTCGATGATGCCGGCACGGACCGACATCGCATCGGCCTGGTAGGCGCGTGCGATCGCAGCGCGGGCTTCGTCGATCTTGCCGGCACCACGGTAGCGCTCGGCCAGTTCGCATTCGAACTGCCCGATCAGCTTGCCCATCGGCTCGCCGGTGACTTCTTCGAAACGGCTGGCGTTGTCGATCGCCTTTTCCCAGTCGCGTTCGGCCTGGTAGATGCCGATCAGGTGCTTGAGTGCCTGCGGGGCGCGCTGGTCGATCTGGGCCAGTTCGGTGAACACCGTTTCAGCACGATCGAGCAGGCCGGACTTCATGTAGTCCTCGCCCAGGGCCAGCAAGGCCTGTACGCGCTGCTGATCGCTGAGATCGGCGCGGTTCACCAGGCCCTGGTGCAGGCGGATCGCACGATCGACCTCGCCACGGCGGCGGAACAGATGGCCCAGCGCGACCTGGGTCTCGAAGGTTTCCTTGTCCAGCTCGGCGATGTGCAGGAACAGCTCGATCGCCTTGTCCGGCTGCTCGTTGAGCAGATAGTTCAGGCCGCGGAAGTACGTGCTGGACAGATGGCTGACCTGGTTGTCGCCATGGCGCTGACCGCCACGACGCCCGATCACCCAGCCCGACAACGCGGCCAGGGGCAGGAACAGGAAAAACCAGAACCACTCGGAGACAAATTCCATCGGCGCTCAGCGTCCGTCGAATGTAGAAGAAGAAGGGGGTGCCACGACCACGGCAGGCGCGGCCTTCTGCGCACGGCGCAGTTTGGCGTACAGCGGGATCACCATGCTGGCGAGCACGAGGCCGCCGCCGATGAGGGCACCGGACAGCAGGGCGATGATGATCGCCACGCCGGTGGTGGAATTGATCTGGGTAAAGCCCAGGCTGATGATGATCGGCTGCGAGTTGAGCGCACCGATGATGAGACCCACCACCAGAACCGCCAGCAGGATCAGCAGACGTACGACGTTCATGCAGCAGCTCCAGTTCCGTAGGGCTCAAGAGTAGCGGACTAACACTCCGCTCTGCCAGCCGACTCCATGGAAATCATGCATCCGCCCCGTGGCGGATGACCCGTCAGGCAGGATCGCTTTCCAGCGGCACCACGGCGCTGACGCGCTCACGCAGTTCCTTGCCCGGCTTGAAGTGCGGGACATGCTTGCCCGGCAATGCGACCGATTCCCCGGTCTTGGGATTGCGCCCCAGCCGTGCCGGCCGGTAGTGCAACGAAAAACTGCCGAACCCGCGGATCTCGATGCGATCCCCGCCGGCCAGCGCCCCACCCATCATTTCCAGCAACGACTTCACCGCCAGATCGACATCGTCCGACTTCAAATGCGCCTGTCGGCGCGCCAGGATTTCGATCAGCTCGGATTTGGTCATTACGGGCTCTTGGGGAGGAACTCAGACCCTGAAACGGCCCGGACTGATGTCCGGGCCGTCCAGGAAACTACGACAGCGACAGACCGATTACTCGGACTTGTTGCCGTTCAGCTGTGCACGCAGCAGCGCGCCGAGCTGGGTGGTGCCGCTGGAAGCCGAAGAGGACTGGTATTCCTCCAGCACTTCGCGCATTTCCGCGTCGTCCTTGGCCTTGATCGACAGCTGCAGGGTACGACCCTTGCGATCCATGCCCACGAACTTGGCTTCCACCTTGTCGCCGACCTTCAGGAACTGGGTCGCGTCGTCCACGCGCTCGTTCGCAACATCGCGAGCGGCCACGTAGCCTTCGATGCCGTCAGCCAGTTCGATGGTAGCGCCCTTGGCGTCCACTTCCTTGACCACGCCTTCGACCTTGGAACCCTTCGGGTTGGCAGCCATGTACTGACCGAACGGATCCTGCTCCAGCTGCTTGACGCCCAGGCTGATGCGCTCGCGCTCCGGATCGACCGCCAGGACGACGGCGTCCAGGTTGTCGCCCTTCTTGAAGTTGCGGACCACGTCTTCGCCGGTGGTGTTCCAGCTGATGTCGGACAGGTGCACCAGGCCATCGATACCGCCGTCCAGGCCGATGAAGATGCCGAAGTCGGTGATCGACTTGATCTGGCCCGACACCTTGTCGCCCTTCTTGTGGATGGCAGCGAAGGTTTCCCACGGATTGGCGGCAACCTGCTTCATGCCCAGCGAGATGCGGCGACGCTCCTCGTCGACGTCCAGGACCATGACTTCAACTTCGTCACCGACCTGCACAACCTTGGACGGGTTGACGTTCTTGTTGGTCCAATCCATTTCGGACACGTGCACCAGACCTTCGACGCCCGGCTCGATCTCGACGAATGCGCCGTAATCGGTGACGTTGGAGACCTTGCCGAAGACGCGGCTGTTGGCCGGGTAACGACGGGCGATGTTGTCCCACGGATCCTCGCCCAGCTGCTTCAGACCCAGCGAAACGCGGTTGCGCTCGCGGTCGAACTTCAGCACGCGCACGTCCAGCTCGTCGCCGACGTTCACGACTTCGGACGGATGGCGCACGCGCTTCCAGGCCATGTCGGTGATGTGCAGCAGGCCGTCGATACCACCCAGGTCCACGAACGCGCCGTAATCGGTCAGGTTCTTGACGACACCCTTCAGGATCGCGCCTTCCTGCAGCTTGTCCATCAGCTGCTCGCGCTCTTCCGAGTGCTCGCTCTCGACGACTGCACGACGGGACACAACGACGTTGTTACGCTTGCGGTCCAGCTTGATGAGCTTGAATTCCAGCTCCTTGCCTTCCAGGTAGGCCGGGTCGCGCACGGGGCGCACATCCACCAGCGAACCGGGCAGGAACGCGCGGACATCCTTGATGTCCACGGTGAAACCACCCTTGACCTTGCCGCTGATGCGGCCGGTGATGGTTTCGTTCTTTTCCAACGCTTCTTCCAGCTCGTCCCACACCATCGCGCGCTTGGCTTTCTCACGCGACAGAACGGTTTCACCGAAGCCGTTCTCGATGGAATCGAGGGCAACCTTGACGACGTCGCCTTCAGCGACATCGATCTCGCCAGCGTCGTTACGGAACTGTTCGATCGGCACGATGCCTTCGGACTTCAGGCCGGCGTTGATCACCACGACATCGCCGCGGACTTCAACAACGACACCGCTGACGATCGAGCCCGGCTTCAGCTTGGCCAGATTGGCCTGACTGGCTTCGAACAGCTCTGCAAATGATTCGGTCATTAGATTTACTCTGTTGGACACATGGGCATTGGCCCCCGAAGGGAACCGCTTGATGCCCGCCTGTTGGTCGACCCCGGTAACGCAGGTCGTGTGTTAAGTAGGAAAACCGCCACGCATCATTGCGGGACGGAGCTTTTGTTGCCTTGCGATGGTGCGACACCGTCGATGGACTGACGGCCCTCCTTTACAACGGATCAGGCACCCGAAACCGGAAGCAGATCCAATACCTTGGCAACGACGGCGTCGATGCCAATACCACTGGTGTCGATGACGACGGCATCGTCTGCCGGCTTCAGGGGCGCCACTGTGCGCTGTGCATCACGGGCGTCGCGGGCCATGATCTCGCGCAGGAGGTCGTCAAAGTTAACCGAAACACCCTTGTCTTTCAACTGCTTATGCCGCCGCTCGGCCCGTTCTTCGGCGCTGGCGGTCAAAAACACCTTGAATGGGGCGTCCGGGAAGATCACCGTCCCCATGTCCCGACCGTCGGCCACCAGCCCCGGCTCCATCCTGAATGCGCGCTGGCGCTCTTTCAGCGCCGCCCGGACCTCCGGGATGGCCGCGATGGCCGAGGCCAGGGCGCCGGTGGTCTCCAGGCGCAGCTCGTCGGTGGCGTCGGTCTCGTTGACCAGCACCCGCAGCCCGCCATCGGCCGATTCCACGAAGCGCACGTGGGTGTCGAAGGTGCAGCGGACCAGCGCCGAGGCGTCGGAGGTATCGATATCAGCCCAGCTGGCGGCCACGCCCACCGCCCGGTACAGGGCGCCCGAATCCAGGTAATGCCAGCCCAACCGGCGTGCGACAATGCGGCTGACAGTCCCTTTGCCGGCCCCGGAGGGACCGTCGATGGTGAGCACGGAAGGAAGCTGATTCATGGGTTTCCCTGTAAAATTGACCGCCCATTCTAGCCCCTGCCCGGGGCCTCCCGAGACCTTTTTGGTGCAACCACTTGAAAGGATGGAAAAAAGCCCGGTAGAATGGCGGGCTTGAACGGGCGTCACCTGCCGATTGTCATCTGCATATCGCGGCCGCGCTCCAACCGAATCCAACGTTTACGCCGAGGTATGCAATGAAAGTCCTTTCTTCCCTGAAGTCGGCCAAGTCCCGTCACCGTGACTGCAAGGTCGTCCGTCGCCGCGGCAAGATCTTCGTGATCTGCAAGTCGAACCCGCGTTTCAAGGCTCGCCAGCGCTGAGCCGGCTGGCCTCACGGCCACCACCGGCCCCTCACCGGGCCGGGTGATGAACAAAAAGCCGCCTCCGGGCGGCTTTTTGCTGCCATTTTTGTTGTAATCGCCGGGTAGCCACGACCGCCGGTGTCAGACCTGTCGCCGCGGGACCTTCCACCTTCTTGACCACTGGGGAGTAGATCGAGATGAAGCGTTACCTGACCACCCTGCCGTTGCTGGCCGTACTGGCCATCTCCAGCGCCCACGCCGACACCCTGCTGATCGACCGCAGCCGCGAGAAGCCCGCCATCGCCCTGCCCGTCCGCGGCCAGAGCATGCAGCAGGTCCAGGCCCGGTTCGGCGACCCGGGCGAGCGCCTGGAACCGCGCGGCGGGCAGAAGCGCCAGTGGCCGACGATCAACCGTTGGGTCTACCCGCAGTTCACCGTCTACTTCGAGAAGCAGAAGGTGATCGACGTGGTCGCCAACCGCGCCGACGCCAACGAGATCGGGCCGAAACCGCCGATCCGCTGACCCCTTTCCCTTTGCCCGCCAGCCGGCGGGCCATCGCATCGAGATCATGAACGACACGCTCCGCTTTCCGGCCGAATGGGAATCCCAGTCCGCCATCCTGATCGCCTGGCCCCACGCCGACACCGACTGGGCCGACCGCCTGGGTGACGTCGAGGACACCTACATCGCGCTCGTCGCGGCCATCACCCGCTTCCAGCCGGTGGTGATCATCGTTGCCGATGACGACCTGGAGGCGTACGCCGATGCGCGCCTGCGCTCGAACCGGATCGATACGGACCGCGTGCGGTTCGTGACCGCCCAGTACGACGACACCTGGCTGCGCGATTCCGGCCCGATCACGCTCAAGCGCGCCGATGGTGGCTTCCGCCTGCTGGACTTCCGCTTCACCGGCTGGGGCGGCAAGTTCGACGCCAGCCTGGATGACCAGCTGGTCGGCGTGCTGCATGCCGCAGGCCTGTTCAACAATGCCGAGCTGCAGAGCATTCCGTTCGCCCTGGAAGGCGGCGGCATCGAGACCGACGGCGCCGGCACCCTGCTGACCACCTGGCAGTGCCTGCACGAGCGTCATCCGGACCGCAGCCGCGAATCGCTCAGCGCCGACCTGGCCACCTGGCTGGCCCAGGAGCGTGTGCTGTGGCTGGACCATGGCTATCTGGAAGGCGACGACACCGACGCCCACATCGATACCCTGGCGCGCTTCGCTTCGACCGACAGCATCGTCTACCAGGCCTGCGATGACGCCAGCGATTCGCATTACGCCGAACTGCAGGCGATGGGCGCCGAACTGGCGGCGCTGCGTACCGCCGACGGCCAGCCGTACCGCCTGTTCCCGCTGCCGTGGGCGCAGCCGGTGATCGACGAAGGTCGCCGCCTGGCGGCGTCCTACGCGAATTACCTGATCCTCAACGGTGCCGTGCTGATGCCGGCCTACGGGGATGTTGCCGACGAGGCCGCGCGTGCGGTACTGGCCCAGGCCTATCCGGACCGCGAGATCGTGCCGGTGCCGTGCCGCTCGCTGATCTGGCAGAACGGCAGCCTGCACTGCATCACGATGCAGCTGCCGGCGGGGTTGCTGGCTTAAGCGCCACGACCAACGGTCGTGGGCTACCGCTGTTTGCCAGACCACCGACGCACTGTCGAAGGGATGGCGGGTGTGGAGGTGCGGGACCGTCAGGGCGCCATGGATGGCGCCCACGAGCTCCCAGGGAAGGGTTTACGGCGCGTCCCGCACCTCCGCACCCGCCAGCCCAGCCGCCGCAGCCACGCGCTTGGGCTTGTCCCGATGCTGCTGCGGAGCCGGCCAGCGGCCGGCACTACCCGACGCGTGGGTGTCAGCCATTTAGCAGCCAGCACGCTGCGTGCACCCATCCGCGATAAACTGCGTTTTTCCCCTTGCAGGACCGTCTCCGGATGAGCTCACGCCACACCCTTTCCGTCGCCCTGATCCAGGAGCGCAACCACGGCGATGCCGGGGCCAATCTGGCCGTCATCGAAGCGCGCGTGGCTGAAGCGGCCGCGCAGGGTGCCAAGCTGATCCTGCTGCAGGAACTGCACAACGGTGCGTACTTCTGCCAGCACGAGTCGGTCGAGGAGTTCGATCTGGCCGAGCCGATCCCCGGCCCGAGCACCGAGCGCCTGGGCGCATTGGCCAGGAAGCACAGCGTGGTGATCGTCGGCTCGCTGTTCGAGCGGCGCGCGGCCGGGCTGTATCACAACACCGCAGTGGTCTTTGAAAAAGACGGCACGCTGCTGGGCAAGTACCGCAAGATGCACATCCCGGATGATCCGGGCTTCTACGAGAAGTTCTACTTCACCCCGGGCGATCTGGGCTTCACCCCGATCGACACGTCGGTGGGTCGCCTGGGCGTGCTCGTGTGCTGGGACCAGTGGTATCCGGAAGCGGCCCGCCTGATGGCGCTGGCCGGTGCCGAGCTGCTGCTCTACCCCACCGCGATCGGTTGGGACCCGGATGACCAGCGCGACGAACAGGGCCGCCAGCGCGATGCGTGGGTGCTCAGTCACCGCGGCCATGCCGTGGCCAATGGCGTGCCGGTGCTGAGCTGCAACCGCGTCGGCCATGAAGCGTCGCCGCTGGGCGCGTCGGGCATCCAGTTCTGGGGCAACAGCCATGTGCTCGGCCCGCAGGGTGAGTTCATCGCCGAAGCCGGTGGCGAGCCGACCGTCCTGGTCTGCGATGTGGACCTGCAGCGCAGCGAACACGTCCGCCGCATCTGGCCGTTCCTGCGTGATCGCCGCATCGATGCCTACGGCGATCTGCTCAAGCGCTACATCGACTGACCGACCAGGACACCCCACCGTGACCGTGCAGCTGCGCGACGCCACCGATGCCGATATCGCGGCCATCACCGCGATCTATGCGGTGGAAGTGACCGACTTCGTCAACACCTACGAGTACGAGATTCCGGAGGCGGCGGAAATGCGCCGCCGCATGCAGGACATCGTCGGCCGCGGTTTTCCGTACATCGTGGCCGAGGTCGATGGCCAGGTGGCCGGTTATGCCTACGCCAATACCTACCGCGGCCGGATCGCCTACCAGTGGACCGTGGAGAACTCGGTCTACGTGGATGCCGCCTTCCAGGGCCGCGGCGTCGGCACCGCGCTGATGCAGGGCCTGATCGATGCCTGCGTCGCACGCGGTTACCGGCAGATGGTGGCCGTCATCGGCGAGCCGACCAACACCGCCTCCATCAAACTGCACGAGCGTTTCGGTTTCCATACCGTCGGCGTTTTCCGCGGCCTCGGCCGCAAGCATGGCCGCTGGCTGGATACCGTCCAGATGCAGCGCGCGCTCGGCGATGGTGCCGACAGCGCCCCTTCGAATGAATGATGCAATGACAGATACCCTGATCGAGGCCGGCGACACCCTGTTCGCCGGTCAACCCGTGCGCGTGGTCGAGCGCGATGGCGTGCGCTACACCCTGCTGGGCACCGCGCACGTCTCGCAGGCCAGCGTGGAAGCGGTGGAACGTGCAATTGAAAGTGGCCGCTTCGATGCGGTCGCGGTCGAACTGGACGCGCAGCGCCTGCAGGCACTGACCAACCCGGACGCCCTGGCCAAGCTGGACCTGGTGGAGGTGATCCGCAAGGGGCGCGTCGCCCTGTTCGCGGCCAACCTCGCCCTGGCCGCCTACCAGCGCCGCCTGGCCGAGCAGCTGGAGATCGAGCCCGGCGCCGAACTCAAGCGCGCGGTGGTGATGGCCAACGAACGCAACCTGCCGGTGCACCTGATCGACCGTGAGGTCGGCCTGACCTTCAAGCGCGCCTCGCAGCGGCTGGGCTTCTTCGGCAAGATCAAGCTGGTGATGGGCCTGGGCGCCGGCCTGTTCGCCTCCGAGGAAGTCGGCGAAGACGAGATCGAGAAGCTCAAGCAGGGCGACATGCTCGAAGCCAGCTTCGGCGAGTTCGCCAGCGAGAGCCCGGCCCTGTACGAAACCATCATCGGCGAGCGCGACCGCTACATGGCTACGCGCCTGCGTGAAGTGCATGACCCGGCCCAGCGCGAAGTGCTGGCGGTGGTCGGCGCCGGTCATCTGGCCGGTCTGGCCAGATACCTGGAAACCGACACCGATGCGCCGGGCCCGCTGCGCGAGTCGCTGGAAGACGTGCCGAAGAAGCGCAACATTCCGTGGATCACGCTGGCAATCCTGGCCATCGTGCTGACCGGCATCGGCGTGGGCTTCTACCGTGGTGGCCTGGGGGTCGGCAGTGAACTGCTGGCGGTCTGGGCGATGTATACCGGCGGCCTGGCCGGACTGGGCTGCCTGTTGGCCGGCAGCCACCCGTTGAGCATCCTGACCGCGATCGTGGTGGCACCGTTCAAGCCGTTCCGCTTGAGCATCCCGACCGGCGCGTTCTCGGCCCTGGTGGAAGCGCGCCTGCGCAAGCCGGCCTACGAGGATTTCCTGAAGCTGCGCGACGACGCGCAGAGCGTCAAGGGCTGGTACCGCAACCGGGTGACCCGCGTGGTGCTGACCTTCATGCTGACCAACCTGGGCAGCATGCTCGGGTTGTGGCTGACCGGGTTCCAGGTGTGGGGCAAAGTCGCGGGGTGATTCCCGCGCCGGCTGTGAATCGAAAGGCCACGCAATGCGTGGCCTTTTTTGTGCACGAATGGGGAACCGCAGGTAGTGCCGGGCTACGTACCAGGGTGATGGCCGCCGTTTCCATTCGTATATGGACGCCATACGTGGGTGCGTTCCGAAAAAAAAGGAGGCCCGCCCAACGGGCCTCCATGCACCCTCAAACCGATTCTGCGCCGGGCTCGACCACCGGGGCCTCGACGCCGCGGCCACGCGCACGCCGGATGATCCGCGACACCGCCGTGCTCATGTCATCAAGCATCGCGTAGATGGTCGGCAGGAACAGCAGGCTGACCACCGTGGAGAACGCCAGGCCGCCGGCGATGGCGCGGGCCATCGGGTAGTACGGCGGGCCGTTGCCGAGCAGCTGGGTGTCGGTCATGGAGATCGGAATCATCGCCAGGATCGCGGTCCCCATCGTCATCATGATCGGGCGCAGGCGTTCGCGCGAGCCTTCCACCAGCGCCTGGGTCCGGCCCATGCCGCGGCGGCGCAGGTTGTTGATGTGCTCGATCATCACGATCCCGTTGTTCACCACCACGCCCATCAACACCAGGATGCCGATGAAGGACATGATCCCGAACGAGGTGCCGGTGATCCAGAACAGCCAGAACACCCCGAAGATCGAGAACAGCACGCCGCTCATGATCGCCGCCGGGAACAGCAACGACTCGAACACGGCTGCCATCACCACGTAGATCATCACCAGCGCGATCACCAGATTGAACATCATCTGCGCCATCGCTTCGTTGTCATCGCCGTAGTCGCCGCCGTCGAAGCTGAAGGTGTAGCCGGCCGGGAAGCTCATCGGCTTGAGCGTTTCCTCCATCGCCTTGCGCCCATCCGGCACTGTGACCTTCTCAGCCAGGTTGGCCTTGATGGTCAACGTGGTCTGCCGGTTGGTGCGGCCGATCTGCGTGGCCGACGGCTTGATCGCCACATCCACCAGGCTCAGCAGCGGCACGGAGCGACCGTCGCCGGTACGCACCGTATAGCTGGCCAGGTCTTCCGGGCTGCTCTGCTCGGCACCGGCAAAGCGCACCCAGACCGGCACTTCACTGTCACCGCGGCGGAACTCGCGCAGCGGCGCGCCCCGCAGGGCCAGGCCGACGAAGCTGGCCACCTGCTCGGCATTGAAGCCGAACGCGGCCGCGCGCTCGCGGTCAACGTGGATGGACAACTCGCTGCCCTTCTCGCCGTTGTCGATACGCACGTCACGCAGCTCCTTGCGCTGGGCCAGCAGCGGCACCACTTCCTCGCCGATCTCCGGCAGCATCTTGGTCGAGTCACCCACCAGCTGCACCTGCACCTGGTTGTTGCCGCCGCCACCGCCGTCGCCGGAGTTGCCGACCACGTAATCGGCACGCGCCGAACGCGGCAGGCCCTTGCGCAGGGCTTCCTGCACGGCGGGCATGTTCTTGGCGTGCTCGGTATCGAAGGTCACGATCGTGCTGCTGCCTTCCTGCTCGCTGTACCAGGAGTACACCTGGGTGATGTGCAGCTCCTCGCGGTGATCGTCCAGGTAGCGCTCCACGCGGGCGACTTCCTCGGACATCTGGCCGAAGGTATAGGCGCCCTTCCAGTTGTAGCCGATGAACACCTCGTGGCCACCCTCGCCACCGAACATGTCGATCTTGGTCAGCTTCATCGGCACCAGGCTGATCAGGATCACCATCACGATGCCGAACACACTCCAGCCACGGTGTTCCAGCGTCCACTGCAGCAAGGTGGCGTAGCGGCGCTGCAGGCGGGCGATCACGCCACTGTCCGAATGCACCAGTTTGGGGGTCTGCATGCGCGCGGACAGCATCGGGATCAGGCTCACCGCGACCAGCCAGGAGGCCAGCAGCGAGACCGAGATCGTGATCGCGATCTGCGACATGAAGATGCTGATGTTGTTGGTCTCGCCGAACAGGTTCGGCACGAACACGATGCAGTGGCACAGGGTGCCGGCGCTCAGCGCGATGGCCACGTTGCGGGTACCGATGATCGAGGCCAGACGCGGCTGGTCCGGCATCCGTTCGCGTTCCTGGTAGATGCTCTCCACCACCACCACGGCGTTGTCCACCAGCATTCCGACCGCCAGCAGCAGGCCCATCATGGTCAGGATGTTGAGGGTCACGCCGGCGAAGTACATGAAGCCCAGGGTGATCACGAAACAGATCGGGATCGCCAGGGTCACCATCAGCGTGGAGGGCCAGTGGCGCAGGAAGAAGAACAGCACCGTGATCGACAGCAGCAGCCCCACCGCGCCGGCCTCGGCCAGCTCCAGCAGCGAGGACGTCACCATCTTGCCCTGGTTGTCGATGACCTTGATCTGCACATCGCGCATGGAGGGCTGCTTGCGGATCGCCTCGACCTCGGCCAGGGCCGCGCGCGAAACCTCCACCAGGTTGGCGCTGCGCTCCTTGAAGATGTCCAGGCCCACGGCCGGGTTGCCATCCAGACGACGGCCATAGTTCATGCGGGTGGGCTTGAGCCGGATCTCGGCGATGTCACCCAGGCGCAGGCCCTTGTTGTCGATGACCAGATCGCGCAGTTCCTGAAGGTCGGTGATTTCACCCACCGGCTGGATGCGCACGCGCTGGCCGTTGTCGTCGATCTGTCCGGCCGAGATCGAGAAGTTCAGCGTGCGCAGGCGGTCACTGAGCTCGTTGATGCTCAGGTTATGCGCGGTCAGCCGGTCCGGGCTGATCGCGATCTCGACCTCATTCGGCGGGGCGCCGGAGATGTTGACCCGCGCCACACCGGGGATGCGTTCGATCCGCCGCTTGAACTCGCGGTCGAGCATGTCGTACGCGCCGGTCAGGTCGGTCGCACTGGCCAGGCGCACCTTCAGCACCGGGTCGTCACTGCTGGACCACTTGAACACGTTGTAGCGCTGCAGGTCGTCAGGCAGGTCGCTGCGGATCGCATCGATGCGCTCACGGGCATCAGAGGCCGCGATGGCGATGTCGCGGTCCCAGTCGGTGAACTCGATGAAGATGCTGGCGCCTTCGGAGGTGGCCGAGGAGCGCATGCGCTTGATCCCGGTCATCGTAGCCAGTGCTTCTTCGGTCGGCCGGATGATGTTGCGCTCGACCTCCTCTGGCGTGGAACCGGTGTACGGCACCTGCACGAACAGGAACGGTGCGGAGATGTCCGGCAGCGCTTCCAGCGGCAGCCGGAACGAGGCGATCAGGCCCACCACCGCCAACGACACGAAACACATGATCGTGGTGATGGGCCGGCGGATGGAGAACTCGGCAATGCTCATGCCGGCTCCTGTGCAGTGCCATGGCCGGTATCGGCAAGCGGCGGCTTGAGGTGGCGGCCGCGCTCGCGGTAGTAGGCATCGCCGCGACGGTCGAGCAGGTCGTACACCACCGGGATCACCACCAGCGTCAGCAGGGTGGAGACCAGCAACCCGCCGATCACGGTGATCGCCATCGGCGCGCGCACTTCGGCGCCCTCGCCCATCGCCACCGCCAGCGGCAGGAAGCCGAACAGCGTGCACAGCGTGGTCATGATGATCGGCCGCAGGCGCGAACGCGCCCCTTCCACCAGTGCCTCACGCTTGGGCACGCCCGCCTCGCGCAGCTGGTTGACCTTGTCGATCAGGATGATCGCGTTCTTGGTCACCAGGCCCACCAGCAGGATCAAGCCGATGAACACCACCACCGAGATCGGCTTGCCGGTCAGCATCAGGGCCAGGATCGCGCCGACCAGCGCCAGCGGAATGGTGAACAGGATGACGAACGGATGCAGCAGCGATTCGAACTGCGAGGCCATCACCAGGTACACCAGGAAGATGGCCAGGCCGAAGGCGAAGATCAGCGAGCGCGCCGAGTCGGCCAGCTCCTCACCCTGCCCGCCGATGTGCATGCCGACACCGGCCCCCAACGGCTGCTTGGCCACCATGTCCTGCACTTCGCGCACGGCGCCGCCCAGGTCGATGTCGCGCAGGTTGGCCGACACCACCGCCACGCGGGTCTGGTCGGCGCGATGGATCTCGCTCGGGCCGTTGGTGGCGACCACCTCGGCCACCGAATCCAGCGTCACCGGCCGGTTGCTGCCCGGATTGACGATCAGGCGGCGGATACTGTCCACGCTGGCCCGGTCACCTTCCTGGGCCCGCACCAGGACGTCGATCTTGCGGTCGCGGAAGCTGTAGCGCGTAGCCACGTCACCGCGCACCTTCTTGACCACCACATCGGCGATCTGCCGCGTGGTCAGGCCCAGGGCACCGGCGCGCTCCTGGTCGAAGCGGATCTGGATCTCCGGGAAGCCCTCTTCCACCGTGGATTTGACGTCGGCGTAATGCGGGTTGTTACGCAGCATCGCGGCCAGTGCCTTGCCGGCCGTTTCCAGCGTGGCCATGTCCTGACCACGCAGTTCCACTTCCAGCGGTGTGGAGAAGCTGAACAGCGCCGGGCGGGCGAAATCGACCTGCACGCCAGGGTGCTGCTGCATCGATTCGCGCAGCCGCTCGGTGATCGCCGCTTCGGTGCGCGCGTTGCCGCCCCCGGCCATCACCACGGTCAGCTTGCCGATGTTCTCGCCGCTTTCGGTCGGGCTGGCATCCAGACGGGTGCCGCTGCCACTGACGCCGTACAACGAGGCTATGCTGGCGTCCTTGGCGTGGGCCAGCTGCATCTCACGGACCAGCGCATCGGTCTGTTTCAGCGGCGTGCCGGCGGGCAGCTTGGCGGTCATTTCGAAGCGGTCCTGCGCCAGCTGCGGGATCAGGTCGGCCCCGAGCATCGGCACCAGCGCCATCGTGCCGACGAAGGCCAGCGCGGCCAGGCCCAGCACCTTGCCCGGGTGGTGCAGCGCGCCCGGCAGCAGCTTGAGGTAACCGCGCTCGGCACCGGCGTAGGGCTTCATCGCCACATCGCTGGCCTTGCGCATCACCGGCCCGACCACGGCCACCAGGCCGCGCCAGACGCGGATCACCGACCACGCGATACCGAAACAGATCCAGCGCACCAGCGTGCCCACGCCCCGGCGGCTGCCGGCGACCGGCTTCAGCCAGCGGCTGTCCGGCTGCCAGGGCTGGTGCGCCGGTTCTTCGGGGAAGGCCAGCGGCGGGCGGCCCTTGAGCGAGCTCAGCATCGGGATCAGGGTCATCGACACCAGCAGCGAGATCGCAATCGCGATCGCCACGGTCAGCGCCTGGTCGCGGAACAGCTGGCCGGCGATGCCATCGACGAACACCAGCGGCAGGAACACCGCGATGGTGGTCAGGGTCGAGGCGACCACGGCCATGCTCACTTCACGGGTGCCGGCGATGGCCGCCTGCAGGATGCTCAGGCCACGTTCGCGCGCCTTGGCGATGCTCTCCAGCACCACGATCGAGTCATCCACCACCAGGCCGGTGGCCAGGGCCAGACCGCCCAGCGACATCACGTTCAAGCTCAGGCCGAGCTGGCCCATGAAGAAGAACGTGGTGATGATCGAGACCGGCAGCGACAGGCTGATCACGAACGTGCTCCAGCCGTCGCGCAGGAACAGGAAGATGATCAGGATGGCGAGGATGCCGCCGATCACCGCGTCCTTCTTGACGTCGCTGATGGCGTGTTCGATGAAGCGTGACTGGTCTTCAATCGTGGTCAGTTCGGCATCGCCGGGCACCTGGCCCTTGATCTGCTCCAGGCGCGCGCGCAGCGCTTCGGCGGTCGAGACCGTGTTGGCATCGCCCTCTTTGTAGATCGCCAGCCCGACCGCTTCCTTGCCGCCCAGGCGGATGATCGCTTCGCGTTCCTTGTAGCCCTGGCGCACGGTGGCGACATCCTTCAGCCGCACCGGCACGCCGTTGGCGATGTTGGTGGAACTGCTGCTGGATGCGCTCTGCGCGGCAGAGGCAGCGGCAACGGCGGCATCCGAGCCGGTCGAGGCGGCGATCGCGAACATCTGCTGCATCGCTGCATCGGCAGCGCTGCCGTTGCTGCTCTGCGTGGTCACCAGCAGGTTGCGGATGTCCTCCAGATCGGCGAACTGGTTGACCGTGCGCACCAGGTAGCGCTGCGAGCCTTCCTCCAGGCGGCCGCCGGAGATGTTGATGTTCTCTTCCTTGAGCCGCTTGATGACGTTGTCGATCGGCAGATTGAGCTGGGCCAGCTTCTGCTGGTCGATGTCGACCTGGATTTCATCCTCCAGACCGCCGCCCACCTTCACCGCAGCCACGCCGGTCACCGGCTCCAGCTTCTTCTTCAGGTCTTCATCGGCATAGCGGCGCAGCTCGGTGAGCTGGCGCACGGCCTCGGCATCGCTGGAAGGATCGGTTTTGGCCGAGATGACCAGGCGTATGATCGGCTCGGTAGACGGATTGAAGCGCAGCAGCACCGGAGACTTCGCCTCCAGCGGCAGGTTCAGCGCTTCCATCTTGTCGCGCACCTCCAGGCTGGCCTGGTCCATGTTGGTGCCCCAGGCGAATTCGAGCACGACATCGCTCTGCCCGGTACGCGAAATCGATTTGAGCTTGCGCAGGTTCTTGACCACGCCCACGGCCTCTTCGACCGGCTCGGTGATCAGCGTTTCGATTTCCGCCGGGGCCGCACCGGTGTACTCGGTGCGCACGGTCAGGGTCGGATAGCTCAGGTCGGGCAGCAGGTTCACCTTGAGATTGCCCAGCGCGATGAAGCCGAACAGCATCAGGGTGACGGTGAACATCGCGATGGTGACGCGGCGGCGGGTGGCGAATTCCACCAGGCCGCCGCCGTGGGCACCGGGGCGATCGCCCTGGTGCGGATCATTGCCGTGGTCGTTGCCGGCCGCTGTCATTGACGGCTCTCCGCCTTGGCCGGTGCCGGCTTGGCAGCAGCGGTGGCGGCCGGCTTGGCGCCGATCACCTGCACCGCGGTGCCGTCGCGCAGGGCAACCTTGCCGGCAGTAACCACCTGATCGCCTGCGGCCAGACCCTCGCGGATCTCCACCCACGGGCCTTCGGCATAGCCGAGCTTGACCGGCACGCGCGCGGCCTTGCCATCGCGGACGCGGAACACCGCCGGCTCACCATCGTCGAGCAGCGCCAGGCGCGGCACCACCAAGGCATCGGCGCGCTGGTCATAGTCGATCCGGATGCGGCCGAACATGCCCGGCTGCAGGCCTTCAGCATCTTCGCCAAAGCCGCTGACCACGCGGAACGTGCCGCTGCCGGCATCGACCACCGGCGAGATGCGGTCCACCGTGCCCGGGAAGGTCTTGCCCGGCAGCGCATCGGCGAGCAGCGTCACCGGCTGGCCCGGACGCAGCGTGGCCAGCTCGCGCTCGGGCACGTTGAGCGTAGCTTCCAGGCGCGAGTTGTCGACGATGCGGAAGATCGGCGTGTTGATCTGCACGAAGTTGCCGGTCTTGATCGAGCGCGAGGCGATCACGCCCGAGATCGGCGCGATCACCGTGGTGTAGGACAGTTCCAGCGTGGCCAGCCGGTACTGCGCGCGGACGTTCTCCAGGTCGTACTTGATCTGGTCGACATCGGCGGCGCTGACCATCTGCTGGCCCACCAGTTTCTGGGCGCGCTGGTAGTTGTTCTCCAGCTTGCGCATCTGCGCTTCGCTCTGCGCCACGGCCAGGCGCGCACGGTCCGGATCCAGCCGCACCAGCGGCTGCCCGGCACGCACCTGCTGCCCCTCTTCGACCAGCACCGCCAGCGCGACGCCGGAGGTCTTGGCGACCACCTGCGACTCACCACGCGGCTCCAGTGCGGCCGTACCGGTGTAGCTGGCAGCGACGGCGCGACGGCTGGCCGCGACGGCTTCGACGGGGACCGCATCGACCTTCTTCTCGGCCTTGCCGTCCTTCTCGGCCGCGTTGGCTTCGGCCGGGCCGGCGCCACCGCAGCCGCTCAGCAGCAGGGTGGAGGTGATCAGCAGTGCAGCGGCACAGCGTCCGGTGCGGCCGAGCAGGAATGATTGTCGCGACATCGTCGTGTCCCTAAGGATGCGTGGGCAGGTGTGGTAGCAAAGTAATGCACCACGTCACGACCACACCATATCCCAAAGGTCATGGTGACCTGCGGCGATGGCCTCCCCCGGCCCGGTTTCAGCTAGATGAAATGGCAGGCTATACTCGGCCCAGTTCCGTACCCCACGCCGGAACGACCAGACCCGTTTATCGGAAAAGGACATCATGCGCCCGCAGCCGCTCGCCGCTTGTCTCGTTCTGGCCGTCCTCCTGCCCCTCGGGGCCGCCGCACAGGCCGCAACACCCGCTCCTGCAGTCCCTGCCACCCCCGCTCCGGCCGCCACCGCGCCGGCGCCTGCCGCCGTCACCGGCCGGTTCGACAATGGCCGGGTCCTGGCCTATACGTGCCAGGGGTGCCACGGCATCACCGGGTACAAGAACGCCTATCCCAGCTACAAAGTGCCCAAGATCGGCGGGCAGACCCGTGAGTACCTCAGCCAGGCGCTGACCGAGTACCGCCACGGCAAGCGCAAGCATCCGACGATGCAGGCGCAGTCGATGAGTTTCAGCGAACAGGAGATCGCCGATCTCGCTGTTTACCTGTCCACCGTCAAATAAGCGCGCTCATGTCGAAAGCCACGCCACTCCAGCGTTACGCCATCGCCCTGTCCGTTGCCCTGCTGATGACTGCGTGTTCGCAGTCTCAGGTGGAGAACAGCGCAGATTCCGCCGCCGATCCGGGCCACGCCAGTGGTGAACACGGGTCCGGCTCCTCCGCCGGCCTGCCGGCCGGCCGCATCGCCGCCGGTGAGGCGCGTGCCCAGGTCAAAGGCAAAGCCACCGGCCAGAGCTGCATCGACTGCCACGGCGCCGACGGCAACAAGCCGATCGACCCGACCTACCCGAAGCTGGGTGGGCAGTACGGGGATTACCTGGCGCACAGCCTGCAGGCCTACCGCGCGGGGGATCGCCAGCACGCGCTGATGACCCCGCAGGCGACCGACCTGAGCGACCAGGACATCGCCGACCTGGCCGCGTATTTCGGCTCACGCCCAACCCAGTTGCGGGATCTGCACGGCCTGAAATGACGACGGTAGCGCCGACCGTTGGTCGGCGGCCTTCCATCCGGCCCCACGAAGCCCTGACAGGCAGAGCCGACCGTTGGTCGGCTGCGCTTCGTTCGGGCGCCATGAACCACTGACGCCAGCCGACCAACGGTCGGCTCTACAGGTGAGGCGACCAACGGTCGGCGTTACGCGTGCGGCGGACCAGCGGTCGGTGCCATACGTCCCGTACCGTCAAGCCGACCAATGGTCGGCTCTACGTCGATCACCGGGTCAGGCGTCCAGTTCTTCCCAGCGCGCGTACGCGGCGTCCAGCTCAGCCTGGACCTTGGCAAGCTTCGCGTTGTGCGCGGCCATGTCCGCGGCGCTGCGCTGATAGAACGCCGGGTCGTTCATCGCGGCGGTGAGGCCTTCGACGTCCTTCTCCAGCGTTTCGATCTTCAGCGGCAGCTGTTCCAGCTCGCGCGCGTCCTTGTAGCTCAGCTTGCGCTTGGCCTCGGCCGGCGCGGCAGCGGCAGCCGCCGCAGCAACCGGCTTGGCCGCCACCACGGGCGCAGCGGCGGCCGCGGCGGCCACGCGTGCAGCGTGGCGCTGCCAATCGGTATAGCCGCCCACGTACTCGCCGACCACGCCGTCCCCTTCCATCACCATCGTGGAAGTGACCACGTTGTCCAGGAAGTCACGGTCATGGCTGACCAGCAGCAACGTGCCGGTGTAATCGCTCAGCAGCTCTTCCAGCAGCTCAAGCGTTTCCACGTCCAGGTCGTTGGTCGGTTCATCCATCACCAGCAGGTTGGACGGCTGCGCGAACAGCTTGGCCAGCAGCAGGCGGTTGCGCTCGCCACCGGACAAACGGGTGATCGGCGCGCGGGCGCGCTCGGGCGAGAACAGGAAGTCCTGCAGGTAGGCGTGCACATGCTTGCGCTTACCGTTGAACTCGATGAAATCGCGGCCTTCGGCCACGTTCTCGATCGCGGTCCAGTCTTCGCGCAGCACGGCACGGTACTGGTCGAAATACGCGATCTGCAGGTTGGTGCCGGCGCGCACTTCGCCGCTCTGCGGCTGCAGGTCCCCCAGCAGCAGCTTGAGCAGCGTGGTCTTGCCGCTGCCGTTCGGCCCGATCAGGCCGATGCGGTCGCCGCGCAGGATCACGGTGCTGAAGTCCTTGACCATCACACGCTCGCCGAAGGCGAACGAGATGTCCTTGACGTCGATGACCTTCTTGCCGGAGTTCTCCGCCTGCGCCGCTTCCATGCGCACGTTGCCGCCCAGTTCGCGGCGCTGCGAGCGATCGTTGCGCATCGCCTTGAGGCGGCGCACACGGCCTTCGTCGCGGGTGCGGCGGGCCTTGATGCCCTGGCGGATCCAGATTTCTTCCTGGGCCAGCAGTTTGTCGAAGCGCGCGTTTTCCTGCGCCTGCGCGTTCATGCGCTCTTCGCGGCGGCGCTCGTAGTTGGCCCAGTCGCCCGGCCAGCTGGTGACCTGGCCGCGGTCGATCTCGACGATGCGGGTGGCCAGTGCACGCAGGAAGCGACGGTCATGGGTGACGAACACCACGCTGCCGTTCCAGTTCTTGAGGAACATTTCGAGCCAGTCGATGGCTTCGATGTCCAGGTGGTTGGTCGGTTCGTCGAGCAGCAGCAGGTCCGGCGAGGACACCAGCGCGCGGCCCAGCAGCACGCGGCGCTTCATGCCGCCGGACAGGCGCGCGAATTCGGCATCGCCGTCCAGGTCGAGCTTGGTCAGGGTTTCGCTGACGCGCTGGTCCAGGCCCCAGCCGTTGGCGGCATCGATCTTGGCCTGCACGGCCGAGAGCGCATCGCCGTCGAAATCCTCGGCCATGCTCAGGTGATGGAACTCGGCCAGCCACTGGCCCAGCTCGCCCAGGCCATCGGCAACCACATCGAACACGCTGCCGGCGGCACCGTGCGGGACCTCCTGTTCCAGGCGGGTGATGCGCACCCCCTGCTGCACGCGGACTTCGCCGTCATCGGGCTTGTGATCGCCGGACAGCAGTTTGAGCAGGGTCGATTTGCCGGCGCCGTTGCGGCCGATCAGGGCGATACGCTCGCCCGGCTCGATCGACAGTTCGGCTTTTTCCAGCAACAGGGGGCCGCCGACGCTGAAGTCGACGTTTTGCAGAGTAATCAGAGGCATCCGACCATTGTACGGGCTGGCGGTGCGTAGCGTCGCTTACTCCTGACCGAACACGCCCGCAGGCAGCCCCAGCAGCGCCCACAGCGCCGGGGGCACCCGCTTGCCCGGATGGCGGACCACCCAGAGCTGGCGCGACATCGGCGGCAGCGGGGTATCGACGATGACCAGCGTACCCAGCGCGATCAGATCGGCTACAGCGTGCCGCGACAGGCATGCCAGGCCGAGCCCGGCGGCCGCCGCCTGTTTGATTGCTTCGGTGCTGCCCAGCTGCATGGCGCGGGCAAAGTGATGCAGGTGTGGCAGCAGCGCCTGCTCGACCGCCTCGCGGGTGCCCGAGCCCAGCTCGCGCAGGAGCCAGCGGGCCTGCGCCAACGCTGCGATTTCCATGCGCGCCGGGGTGGTCCCGCGCGCCGCCACGATGACCAGGTCGTCGCGTTGCCACGGCAGCACCTGCAGGCCACTTTCGTGGCAGGGCCCTTCAATCAGGCCCAGATCCACCTCCAGGCGCTGGACCGCCGCGACGACGTCGGCGCTGTTGCCGATCCGCAGGTCCACCTGGGCCTGGGGGTTGTCGGCCAGCAGCGTGGCGACGCGGGACGGCAGCAGGTAGTTGCCGATCGTGGTGCTTGCCCCGAGCCGCAGCAGCAGGCGCCGCGCACCGGACGCGACCTGCCCGACCCCGGCCAGCCGCTCCAGATCGGCCGCGGCCACCAGCAGCGCGCGGGCGGGATCCAGCAGCGCCCGACCCTGCGGGTTGAGGATCAGCCGGCGCCCGATGCGGTCGAACAGCGGGCTGGCCAGCTGGCTTTCCAGTTCATTGAGCGCTGCGCTCGTGGCCGATTGCGACAAGGCCAGCTGCGCCCCTGCCGCAGCCGTGGTGCCGGCGTCGGCGATCGCCACGAACACCTGCCATTGGCGGAGGGTGAGGTGCATGACGGCCATTAACGCACCAAACAGGTCGAAATAACAGAACCAATGCGTTTTACAGGTTTATGCGCGGGGCGCAGGCTATCGCTGTGATCTGACTGGAGCTACCCGTGAACACCCCTGCAGCCGCCCTGCCCTCACCCACTACCGCCCAGCGCTGGCGCGGCCGCCTTCCCGGGCTTCTGCTGACCGGCGCCGTGGCTGCAGCGGCCATGGGACTGGCGCCGCTGCCGTGGCTGCAGAGGCACGGCATCAGCGCGCTGACCCTGGCCATCGTGCTCGGCATCGCGCTGGGCAACACGCTTTACCCACGGCTGGCGGCTTCGGCCGGTGCCGGCGTTGGCTTCTCCAAGCACTGGCTGCTGCGTGCGGGCATCGTGCTGTACGGCCTGCGCCTGACCTTCCAGGATATCGGCCAGGTCGGTGTCGGCGGGGTGCTGACCGATGCGCTGGTGCTGACCAGTACCTTCGCGCTGGCGTGGTGGGCCGGCACGCGCTGGTTCCGCCTCGACAGGGAGAGCGCCCTGCTGATCGGTGCCGGCAGCTCGATCTGCGGTGCGGCCGCGGTGATGGCGGCCGAGCCGGTGGTGCGCGGGCGCGCGGACCAGGTGACCGAGGCGGTCTCCACCGTGGTGGTGTTCGGCACGCTGGCGATGTTCCTGTACCCGGCGCTGTACCAGCTCAACCTTGCCCACGGGTGGATCCCGATGGACACCCAGGCCTACGGCGTGTTCACCGGCTCGACCGTGCACGAAGTCGCCCAGGTGGTCGCCGCCGGCCGCGCGGTCAGCGAGGGGGCTGCCGACACCGCCGTGATCGCCAAGATGGTGCGGGTGATGATGCTGGCCCCGTTCCTGATCGGGCTGTCGATGCTGCTCGCACGCGGTGGCATGCCGGGTGCGTGCGGCCAGCGCACGAAGATCGTGGTGCCGTGGTTCGCGTTCGGCTTCGTCGCGGTGGCCGGGCTCAACTCGCTGCAGGTGCTGCCGGCCGCCATCGTCAGCGCGGCGATCGATCTGGACACCGTGATGCTGGCCATGGCCATGGCCGCGCTTGGCCTGACCACGCATGTGTCGGCCCTGCGCAAGGCCGGTATGAAGCCGCTGCTGCTGGCGCTGCTGCTGTTTGGTTGGCTGCTGGCGGGCGGGCTGGGGATCAACCTGGGCGTGCGCGCACTGCTGGGCTGAGGCACGCCGGGCGGACTTCTGCGACACTATCGCATGTCTGAATTCTCCTCCCTGCCGCTGAAACCAGCGCTGCTGCCCGGCATCGATGCCATGGGCTATACCTCGCTCACCCCCGTGCAGGCCCAGAGCCTGCCGGCCATCCTCGAGCGCCGCGATGTCATCGCACAGGCCCCGACCGGCAGCGGCAAGACCGCGGCCTTCGGGCTGGGCCTGCTGCAGGCGCTGGACCCGTCGGTGACCCGCGCCCAGGCGCTGGTGCTGTGCCCGACCCGCGAACTGGCCGATCAGGTCGGCAAGCAGATCCGCAAGCTGGCGACCGGCATTCCGAACCTCAAACTGCTGGTGCTGACCGGCGGCATGCCGCTGGGCCCGCAGCTGGCCTCGCTGGAAGCGCACGATCCGCAGGTCGTGGTCGGTACGCCCGGGCGCATCCAGGAACTGGGCCGCAAGCGCGTGCTGCACCTGGGCGGCGTGACCACCCTGGTGCTGGACGAAGCCGACCGCATGCTCGACATGGGCTTTGAGGAGCCGATCCGCGAGATCGCCGGGCGCACCAGCAAGGACCGCCAGACGCTGTTGTTCTCGGCCACCTTCCCCGATGAGATCCGCGAGATCGCCCGCGTGCTGCTGCACGACCCGGTGGAAGTGACCGTGGAAGGCGCCGACCATGCGCCGGCGATCCGCCATCTGTTCTGCGAGACCGAGCTTGCACTGAAGCAGAAGGCGCTGGCCGGCCTGCTGCTCAAGTACACGCCCGAATCGGCCGTGGTGTTCTGCAACACCCGCCGCGATGTCGACGATGTCGCCATTTCGCTGCAGCAGTTCGGCTTCTCCGCGCTGCCGCTCCACGGCGAGATGGAACAGCGCGACCGCGACGAAGTGCTGGTGCGCTTCGCCAACCGCAGCTGCAACGTGCTGGTCGCCAGCGACGTGGCCGCGCGCGGGCTGGATGTGCAGGACCTGGCGGCGGTGATCAATTACGAGCTGCCGACCGACATCGAAACCTATGAGCATCGCGTGGGCCGTACCGGTCGCGCCGGTGCGACCGGCTTGGCGATCAGCCTGGTGACGCATCGCGAGCGCAACCGCGCCGATGCGCTCGAAACCGCACAGGGCAAGCCGCTGGACTGGCAGAAGACGCCGCTGGCCACGGCCCGCCCGCCGGTGCTGCCGCAGGCGGCAATGACCACGCTGCGCATCGATGGTGGCAAGACCGACAAACTGCGCCCGGGCGACATCCTGGGGGCGCTGACCGGCGATGCCGGGCTGGCCGCCAAGTACATCGGCAAGATCGATATCTACGCCACGCGCTCGTATGTCGCCATTGCGCGCGAGCAGGCCGGCCGGGCGATCGCCCAGCTGGAGGCCGGCAAGATCAAGGGCCGCCGGTTCCGCGTACGCAAGATGGATGTCTGAGCGGTAGAGCCGACCGTTGGTCGGCTGCACTTGCGTTGGGGCGTTTGAGGTGCCGGCCAGCGGCCGGCACTACCAGTGCCGGCGCGCCCGCGCGGATTTCCGGCTCAATAGACCAGGTTGGCCAGCAGCGGGACGTCACTCGTCCAGCGCTCGCGGCCGCCAAGCCCGGCCAGTTCCACGAGCACGGCCGCACCGACCACCTCGACCTGCAGCTGGCGGGCCAGCGACAACGCCGCCAGCAGCGTGCCGCCCGTGGCCAGCACATCATCGACCACCAGCACGCGGGCGCCGGCCGGCAAGGCATCGGCGTGCACTTCAATGCTGTCGGTCCGGTATTCCAGGGTGTAATCCTGGCGCAGCACCTTGCCCGGCAGCTTGCCCGGCTTGCGCACCGGCACGAAGCCCACGCCCAGCACCCGCGCCATGGCCGCGCCGAGGATGAAGCCGCGCGACTCGATCCCCATCACCGCCTGCAGGTTGGCATCGCGCCAGGGCGCGACCATCGCATCGATGGCGGCCGCGAAATCCGGGCCGTCGGCGAGCAGCGGCATGATGTCCTTGAACAGGATGCCCGGCTTGGGGAAATCGGCGATGTCGCGCAGGCGGCCGGCCCAGGCGGGCGTGGCGGAAGACTCGGTCATGATCGGCACAGCACAAAGGGTGGCATAGGGTAACCGAGCGCCCTACGAGCTGCAGGACAGCATCGAGCAGCCGGCCTTCACACGCGCCCACTCGGGTCGCTTGGCCGCGAAGTGCTCGCGCCCGGGCTGTACCTCATACGGGCGTCGCAACACCTCCAGCAGCGTGTGCACACCGCTCGGATCGCCCTGCTCGGCCTGCTCGATCGCTTCCTGGGCCAGCCAGTTGCGCAGCACGTACACCGGGTTGGCGCGGCCCATCTGCTGCTCCCGCGCCTGCGTGCTCAGCCCATCGGCGCGCAGCCGCGCCGCGTACTGCTGCAGCCACGCCTGCAATGACGGCAGCACCGCTTCCCGGCGTGCCGGGCTGTAGAACGCGTCTTCCAGCACCGCCACCGACGGCGCGGCGGGATCGAGATCCATCAGGCCACGGAAGGCGATGGTCATGTCCATCTCCCCCTCGTGCAGGATCTCCAGCCACGCGCCCATCAGCGCCACATCGTCATCGCGGCAGGTGTCCAGGCCCAGCTTCGCGGCGATGTCGGCGCGCTCGCATTCGGCGTGCACCTGCTGGAAACGCGCCAGCCCGTCATGCAGCGGGGTGACATCCTCGAACAGCGGTGCCAATGCCTGCGCGAGCCGGGTGAGATTCCAGTACGCCACCTGCGGCTGCGTGCCGAAGCGATACCGCCGGCCCTGCGCATCGGTGGTGTTGGGGGTCCACTCCGGATCGTAGTCCTCTACCCAGCCATACGGGCCGTAATCGATGGTGAGACCCAGAATCGACAGGTTGTCGGTGTTCATCACGCCGTGCACGAACCCTACGCGCATCCAGTGCGCGACCAGGACGGCGGTGCGTTCGCAGATCTCGGCGAACCAGCGTGCATGGCGCGCCTGGCCGGCGTCGGCCAGCGCAGGGAAATCACGCGCGATGCAGACATCGGCCAGTTGCCGCAACAACGGGGTGTCGCCGCGCGAGGCCGGCAGTTCGAACGTGCCGAAACGGATGAAGGACGGCGCGACGCGGCAGACGATCGCGCCGGGTTCGGCCTGCGGATGACCGTCATAGAACATGTCACGCACGACCGCATCGCCGGTGCCGACCAGGCTTAACGCGCGCGTGGTCGGCACGCCGAGGTGATGCATCGCCTCGCTGCACAGGAACTCGCGGATCGACGAGCGCAGCACCGCACGCCCATCGGCACCGCGCGAGTAAGGCGTGCGCCCGGCGCCCTTCAACTGCAGTTCCCAGTGCGCCCCTTCCGGGGTGAGCAGTTCGCCCAGCGAGATCGCACGGCCATCGCCGAGCTGCCCCGCCCAGTGGCCGAACTGATGCCCACCGTAGTTGGCCGCCCACGGTGCCATCCCGGCATATAGCGCATTGCCGCCGAACACCCGTGCGAAGTCCTCGCTCTGGATCAGGTCCTCGCCCATGCCCAGCAGCGCGGCCACGTCCGGCGAGTACGCCAGCAGTTGTGGGGCGGCGATCGGGGTCGGCATCACCGAGGACCACGCGGCCTGGCGCACCTCGCGCACGCGCGGGCCGGTTTCCGGATCGCCGGGCAGGTCACGGATGAAGCGGTTATCGAAACGCAGGGGCTGGGTGCTCATCCGCATGAAATGGGGGCAGCCGGGCTGCCCCGCAAGCTCAGCGTGAACCGCCGCCGAGGTTCAACGGACCGCCCCGCTCCACTGCACGCTGGTAGGCCGGGCGCTGTTCGATCCGGGTCAGGTAGGACTGCAGCCGCGGATAGGCGGCCATATCGCCCCCTCTCGCGGCGGCGGCCTGGATCGGGAAACTCATCTGGATGTCCGCTGCGGTGAAGCGCTCACCGGCAAACCACGGCGACTGGCCCAGCTCGCGCTCCATCCAGTCCATGTGCAGCTTCACCTGCGGCCCCACGAACCCCTTCAGCGCCTTGTCGGCGATGGAGCGTGCGATCGGCTTGGCGAAGAACGGCATCGGCGCATTGCGCAGCCGCGAAAACACCAGCGTCATCACCAGCGGCGGCATCGCCGAGCCTTCGGCGTAGTGCAGCCAGTAGCGATAACGCACGCGTTCGGGCGCCTGGGCCGGCATCGGCTCGGGCGAGAGCTGGCGGCCGCTGTCATAGCGGTCGGCCAGGTATTCCAGGATCGCGCCGGATTCAGCCAATACCAGTGCATCGTCCTGCAGCACCGGGGACTTGCCCAGCGGATGCACGTCACGCAGCGCCTGCGGTGCCAGCCAGGTCTTGGGATCGCGCTGGTAGTTGACCACCTGATACGGCAGGCCCAGCTCTTCAAGCATCCACAGCACGCGCAGCGAGCGCGAGTGGTCCAGATGGTGCACCTTGATCATCGACGGTTCCGCAGGGGCAAAGCGGCATCGTAACCGGGTGGCTGACACGGTGACGTCTTCAACCTGCGCCGCGTCGACCAGGGCCAGGCATCGCCCAATAAAAAACGCCGGAAGCTTTCGCTTCCGGCGTTCAAGGCGACCTTACGGTTGCGGGGGGTCGATTAGACCGCCTGCACCTGGTCAGCCTGCATACCCTTCTGGCCCTGCACGGCGACGAAGGTCACCTTCTGGCCTTCCTGCAGCGACTTGAAGCCGGTGCCCTGGATCGCGCGGAAATGCACGAAGAGGTCCGGGCCGCTTTCCGGGGTGATGAAGCCGAAGCCCTTGGCGTCGTTGAACCACTTCACGGTGCCCTGCTGACGATCAGACATGTACTAACTCCTGAAACAATAGTTGAAATAATCGCGGCCGCCGCGTATCGGAGCCGAGACTGAGTTGCAGGCGTTGGTAAAGCGGATCGATGAGCAGATCGTGAGATCAACTGCACCAGGCCACGATTCACGGTGACCCTAGCAAACACAGTGTGGGTGACGATACTCGTGTTTTACCGAAAAAGCGATAGCTGGTTTATTCAGCCATCCTCCCCCTCCCGCCTGACAGGACAAGGGGTCGGGCGATCCTACACGAAACCGGAGCCCCTATTCAGATTTTTCCTACCTTAAGATCAGCCAAATGACCGATGCCCCGACCCCTAAAGTTCATATCTGGGTGGACGCCGATGCCTGCCCGGCCGTCATCAAGGAGATCCTGTTCCGCGCCGCCGAGCGGGCCGGGATCGAGATGACCCTGGTCGCGAACCACTGGCTGCGCACTCCCCCGTCCCGTTTCATCCGATCGGTACAGGTGCCGCCAGGCCTGGATGTGGCTGACAGCGTGATCGTCAAGCGGGTCCAGCCGGGCGACCTGGTCGTCACGCAGGACATCCCCTTGGCCGCCCTCGTCTTGGATAAAAAGGCCGTCGCGCTCAACCCGCGTGGCGAGCTGTACACGCCCGACAACATGGCCGAGCGCCTGTCCATGCGCAATTTCATGGAGGAACTGCGCGGCTCGGGCATCCAGACCGGCGGGCCGGCGCCCCTGCACGCGCGCGACAAACAGGCCTTCGCCGCACAGCTGGATCGTTGGCTGGCCAAGCGTTCAGTGTGATGAACCGCCAGCTGGATGAAGGTCCGGCGTGGCCCAGGACCGGTATCGGTAGTGCCGGCCGCTGGCCGGCTCCTCCTCAACACCTGCTGACGACAGGATCTACCCATGGCCCCCCGCAGCCGGCCAGCGGCCGGCCCTACAGGTGGAGCGACAGCCCGCTGGAGAACGTGCGCCGCTCTCCGGTGAACGGGTCATCGAACGCCAATTCCTTGGCCAGCAACTGCAGCGGCACCCCCGCCGGCGCATCCGCGAGCAGCTCCGGGTACAGATCGTCCCCGAGGATCGGCGCGCCCAGCCCCGCCATGTGCACGCGCAACTGGTGCTTGCGGCCACTCACCGGGTGCAGCCGGTAGCGCCAGACCGGCCCGGTGCGCTCGATCACCTCGATGCGGGTCCGGGCATTGGGCTCACCGGGCACCTCGGCCATGCGGAAGAACGGCTCGCCCGGGAGCAGACGGGTATGGCGCTCCAGCGGGAACGCCAGGCTGGGCAGTGCGGGCGCCAAGGCTTCGTAAGCCTTCTCGATACGGCGTTCGCGGAACAGGCGCTGGTAGGCGTCGCGGCTCGCTGGCCGGGTCGAGAACAGCACCAGCCCGGCGGTCAAGCGGTCCAGGCGGTGCAGCGGCACCAGGTCCGGGTTGCCGGTGCGCGCCACCAGCCGCGCCAGCAGGGTCTCGCGCACGTAGCCGCCCGCCGGGGTGACCGGCAGGAAGTGCGGCTTGTCGGCCACCAGCAGCTCCGCGTCCTGATGGACGATGGCCTCGGCGAAGGGAATCACCGGCTCATCGGCCACTTCACGGAAGTAGACGATCTCCAGCCCGACCTGCCAGGGATGATCCGGAGCGAGCGCCCTGCCCTGCGCATCCTGCACGCGCCCACGGGCGAAGCGGCCCACCCACTGCGCGCGGTCGATGCGCGGAAAGCGCGCACACAGCCCGTCCAGCAGGCTCGGCCAGTTGCCGGGCGGCAACTGCAGCCGACTGGGCGCGGGGGTGGCAAGGATCGGATCGGACGGACTCATGGCGAACCATTATCATGGCGCTCTTTGTTTCAGGTATCCCCATGGCCCTCACCGCCACCATCCGCAAGGCCGAACTGCAGATCAGCGACATGGACCGCGGCTACTACGCCAGCCATACGCTGACGCTGGCCCAGCATCCGTCCGAAACCGACGACCGCCTGATGGTGCGCCTGCTCACCTTCGCGCTGAACGCCGACGACCGGCTGGAATTCGGCCGCGGCCTGAGCGTGGATGACGAACCGGACCTGTGGCGCCGCGATTACACCGGCGACATCGAACTGTGGATCGAACTGGGCCAGCCGGACGAGTCGCGCCTGCGCAAGGCCGCCGGCCGCGCGCGTGCGGTGCAGCTGGTGACCTACGGCGGCCGCGCCGCCGACATCTGGTGGGACCGCAACGCTTCCGCGCTGAAGAAGCTCGCCACGCTGGAGGTGATGGACCTGCCGGGCGAGTTCGTCACCGAATGGGGCGCGCAGATCGAACGCACGATGCAGTGGGACGTGCAGATCCAGGACGGCGAAGTGCAGTTGACCTCCGACAAGGCCCAGCTCAGCGTCATCCCCACCTGGCGCAAGCAGAAGCCGCAGGCCTGAGCGCGCTGAGATGTCCGTGATCCGATGCGATGTACTGGTGATCGGCGCCGGCGCGGCCGGGCTGATGTGTGCGATGACCGCTGGCAGACGCGGGCGCATGGTGCAGGTGATCGACCATGCCAACAAGGTCGGCAAGAAGATCCTGATGTCCGGCGGCGGGCGCTGCAACTTCACCAACACCGGCACCACCGCCGCCAACTTCCTCTCGGCCAATCCGCACTTCTGCAAATCCGCGCTGGCCCGTTACACCCCCTGGCACTTCATCGAGATGGTGGAGCGGCACGGCATCGCGTATCACGAAAAAGAACTGGGCCAGCTGTTCTGCGACATCTCCTCCAAGCAGATCGTGAAGATGCTGGTGGACGAATGCCAGGCCGCCGGGGTGCAGATCCGCACCGACTGCGGGGTGCAGAAGGTCGAGCGCGGCGCGGACGGTTTCCACGTACACACCGCGCAGGGTCACTTCCACGCCGCCTCGCTGGTGGTCGCCACCGGTGGCTTGTCGATCCCGAGCATGGGCGCCACCGGCTTCGGCTATGAGCTGGCCCGCCAGTTTGGCCACGAGGTCCTGCCGACCCGGGCCGGGCTGGTGCCGCTGACCTTGAGCGGCAAGCACCAGGAGCGCTTCAACGAGCTCAGCGGCGTCGCCCTGCCGATCGAGGCACGCTGCAACGGGGTCGAGTTCCGCAATTCCATGCTGATCACCCACCGCGGCATCAGCGGCCCGGCGATCCTGCAGATCTCTTCGTACTGGCAGCCCGGCGATGAGCTGCGGCTGGACCTGCTGCCGGGCCAGGACGCGCTGGGCTGGCTGCGCCGGATGAAGGCCGAGCGCGGCGCTGCCGAGCTGCGCACGGTGCTGTCCGAGGTGCTGCCGCGGCGGCTCGCGCTGCGCCTGTGCGAGCACTGGCTGCCGGACCGGCTGGTGCGCCAGATCGACGAGCCGCAGCTGCGCGAGGCAGCCGATCTGCTCCAGAATTTCCCGCTGGTGGCCAGTGGCACCGAGGGCTACCGTACCGCCGAGGTGACGCTGGGCGGGGTCGACACCCGCAAGGTGTCCTCCAGTACCTTTGAATCGCAACTGGTTCCCGGCCTGCACTTCATCGGGGAGGTGCTGGACGTGACCGGCTGGCTGGGGGGCTACAACTTCCAGTGGGCCTGGGCCTGTGGCCATGCCGCGGGCAGCGTGGCCTGAGCCGGGACCCGCGTTCCGTGATCGGCTACGGTTTGCCGCATGGACGTAGTCACACGCATCGTGTATCAAGTTTGCAGTCCGGGGAGTACTGAATGCAGAACGCGAATGACATGACGGTCCGCCTGCTGATCGTGGACGACAGCGGCGAGAACGCCGAGACCATCGTCAGCACGCTGCGCAACAGCGGCATCGCGGTGCGCCCGACGCGCCCGCAGCACAGCGAGGAACTGGCCCACGTCCTGGGCACCCAGCCGATCGACCTGGTACTGGTCGCTGCCGCCCAGAGCATCCCGCTGCTGCAGGTCACCCAGCAGATCGCGGCCAGTGGCAAGGACATCCCCATGATCCTGCTGGCCGAGTCGATCAATGAAAACGAGTGGGTCGAGGCCGGTGCCAACGGCATCCGCGCCATCGCCCTGCGCCACCGCCCCGAGCACCTGCTGGCGGTGGTGCGCAATGAATGGACCGATCTGCACGCGCGCCGCGGGCTGCGCCGGATCGAGGCCCAGATGCGCGAGACCGAGCGCCGCTGCGACGCGCTGATCTCCTCCTCGCGCGACCCGATCGCCTATGTCCATGAAGGCATGCACATCCGCGCCAACGAGGCCTACCTGGAGATGTTCGGCTACGAGACCTTCGAGGATGTGGAGGGCATCTCGCTGCTGGACATGGTCGCCCCGCAGCACGTGGACGGCTTCAAGCAGCTGCTCAAGTCGATGAGCAAGGGCGATGCACCGCCGCCGCAGTACCAGGTGGACGCACGCAACCAGGACGGGGCGGTGTTCCCGGCCACGATGGAGTTCACCCAGGCCAGCTACGAAGGCGAATCCTGCCTGCAGGTGGTGTTCCGCCGCCGCATGGAGTTCGACCCGGAGCTGGCGCGCGAGGTCGAGGACCTGCGCCAGCGCGACCAGGTCACCGGCCTGCTCAACCGACCGACCTTCATGCTGCATGTCGAAAATGCCGTGGCCCAGGCCGGCCGCAGCGAGGGCCGGTTCGGCCTGCTGCTGGTCGAGCCCGACCACTATGCGCGCCTGCTGCCGGAGATCGGGCTGGACTCGGCCGACGCGCTGATCGGCGCCCTCGCCCGCGTGCTGGCCCAATCCGTTGGCGACGCTGCCCAGGTGGCCCGCTTCGGTGAACACAGCTTCGCCGTGCTGACCGAAGCACCCTACGCGCAGACCGTCGCCTTGGCCGACCAGATCCGGGCCGCCTTCGCCGCGCAGGTGTTCAGCATCGGCGAGCGCTCGGCCACGGTCACCGTCAGCGTCGGCGGCGTGCAGGTCGGCGAAAAGATCGCCAGCATCGGCCAGGTGCTGGCCCGCGCCACCGAGTGCACGCAGGCAGCCCTGGAACTGGGCAACACCACCCGGGTGTTCGACCCGGCGGCAGTGGACCGCGTGGAAGAAGAGCGCATCCAGCACTGGGTCGCACGCATCCGCCAGGCGCTGGACGGCGATGGCTTCCAGCTGCATTACCAGCCGGTGCTCAACCTGCAGGGCGAAGCGCTGGAGTTGTACGAGGCCTACCTGCGCCTGGAGCACAACGGCGAGCTGCTCAGCCCGACCGCGTTCCTGGGCATCGCCGAGGAACACGGCCTGCTGGCCGACATCAACCGCTGGGTGGTCACCCACGCGATCGGCATGCTCGCCGCACGCAGGCGCGAGGGCCACGTCACCCACCTGATGGTCAAGATCACCCCGGAGTCGTTCAACGACCCGCAGATGATCGTCACCCTGCGCCGCGAGCTGCAGGCCCAGGGCGTGCCGGGCGAACAGCTGTGGCTGCATGCCCCGGAGGCAAAGGTATTCACCCACCTGCGCAATGCGCAGCAGTTCCTGGCGGCGATCGCGCCGCTCGGCTGCCGGATCGGCCTGGAGCAGTTCGGCTCGGGGCTGGACTCGTTCCAGCTGCTGGCCCATTTCCAGCCGCAGTTCCTCAAGCTGGACCGCGACTTCACCTGCGACCTCGCCAGCACCCGCGAACACAGCGGGAAGATCAGCGAGATCACCGCGCGGGCGCAGGCCGCCAACATCCGCACCATCGCCGAGTTCGTCGCCGATGCCAACTCGATGAGCCTGCTTTTCAGTGCCGGGGTGGACTACGTGCAGGGCGACTTCGTCGGCCCGGCCGGCCCGGTGATGGATTTCGATTTCAGCTGATTGGGAGCGTCACGACCAACGGTCGTGACCTACCCTCTTCCGCGCATCAATGGGCGCAGCGCGCGTGCATCATTGGGCGCACCGCACGCGCATCGATGGGGTCACCGCGCGTGCATCGATGGCCGCACGGGTAGATGCCGACCGTTGGTCGGCATCCATCCTTCCGGTCAGGCCATCTCGACCAGGTTCGGGATCTTCACGTCGGTGGCGACATCGGCGTCGTAATCCACGCCTTCCACACCGAACCCGAACAGACGCAGGAAATCGGCCTTGTAGCCGGCCAGATCGCTGATCTCGTAGAGGTTCTCGTTGGTCACCTGCGGCCACAGCGCGACCACTTCGCCCTGCACCTCCGGCGCCATTTCCTTGTAGTCCGCGCGCAGACGGCCGGCGTCATCGATCAACTCGACCTTGCGGCCGCCATCGGTGACCAGGTCGTGGCGCAGGCGCTCGGTCGCGGTACCCGCGTCCTTGCCGCCGTAGAGGATGTCGTACAGGGTATCGAGCTGTTCGATGCAGCCCTCGTGGGTGCCCTTGGCCTTCATCACCTTGAACAGCAGCGACAGGTACAGCGGCATGGTCGGGATCGCCGAGCTGGCCTGGGTGACCACGGCCTTGAGCACCGATACGCGCGCATCGCCGCCGATCGGCGCCAGCTTCTGACGCAGGCCGACGACCTTCTCGTCCAGATCCTTCTTGGCCGCGCCGATGGAGCCGTTCCAGTAGATCGCCTGGGTAATTTCCTCACCGACGTAGGTGAAGGCCGTGGTGGTCGCGCCTTCGGCCAGCACACCGGCCTCGAGCAGCGCATCGATCCACATCTGCCAGTCTTCGCCGCCCATGACGGCGACGGTACCGGCGATCTCTTCCGGCGTGGCCGGCTCGATCGTGGTTTCGGTGATCACTTCCTTGTCGGTATCCAGGCCGCGCAGCGTGATCGGTGCGCCGATCGGCTTGAGCGTGGAGCTGATCACTTCACCGGTCCTGGGATGCTTGCGGCGCGGCGCGGCCAGGCTGTACACCACCTGGTCGACCTGGCCGAGATCCTGCTTGATCAGCTCGATGACCTTGGCCTTGACCTCGTCGGAGAAGGCATCGCCGTTGACGCTCTTGGCGTACAGACCGGCCTGCTCGGCGTACTTGTGGAACGCGGCGGTGTTGTACCAGCCGGCGGTGCCGGGCTTGGTCTCGGTACCCGGACGCTCGAAGAACACGCCCAGCGTGGCAGCATCACTGCCGAACGCTGCCGTGATGCGCGCAGCCAGGCCGTAGCCGGTGGAGGCACCGAGCACCAGCACCTTCTTCGGGCCGTTGGTGATCTTCGGCTTGGACTGGATGTACTCGATCTGCTGCTTGACGGCCGCATCGCAGCCGACGGGATGGGTGGTGACGCAGATGAAGCCGCGCACACGCGGTTTGATGACCATGTAAACCTCGAGGGGACTGGCGCAGGGCGGACCGGCGCGATGAAAAGGGAGGTCGCGCGCCACCTGGGCGGCTGCGCGGAACGCAAGGGATCGTAGTGCGCAGCGCCGCTGAGTACAACCGAAGGGGGTGTATGGGAGGTGACGGTCCCGCCCTGGCGCGCTCTCCGGGCAGTTCCAAAAGAAAGGCCGCGCAATGCGCGGCCTTCCGGATGTTGCCGGCCACCAGAAACCTTACGGACGACGCTCCAGCGCTTCCACGTCCTTGGCCTTCGGCAGCAGATCCTGCTTGGTCACCGCCAGTGCGCCCATCGTCAGCAGCGGGCAGGCGATGAAGATCGACGACAGCGTACCGATCACCGCACCGATCATCTGGCTCAGCGCCAGCCCTTCCAGCGAACCACCGCCGTACAGGTACAGCGCCAGCACCGACAGGAAGAACACCAGCGAGGTGATGATCGTGCGCGACAGCGTCTGGTTGATCGAACGGTTCATCACTTCCAGCGGCTCGACGCGCAGGCTGCGGAAGTTTTCACGCACGCGGTCGAACACCACGATGGTGTCGTTGATCGAGAAGCCCATCACCGACAGCAGGCCGGCCAGCACGGTCAGATCGAACTCGCGGCCACTCAGCGAGAAGTAGCCCGCCACCACCAGCACGTCGAACAGCGTGGTGATGATCGCCACCATCGCGAACTTCCACTCGAAGCGGAAACCGATGTAGATCAGGAAGCCGATCAACACGAACAGCGCCGCGTACAGGCCGTTCAGGGCCAGCTCTTTACCCACCTGCGGGCCGACGAACTCGGCGCCGACGATGGCGGCCTGGTTGCCCTCCATCGAGATCGCCTTCTGCACGGCTTCGGCGGTGCGGTTGTTGGCTTCACCGGCGTTCTCGCCTTCGGCCATTTCCTGCGGCTGCAGGCGGATCAGCAGGTTGCTGCCGCTGCCGAAGCTCTGCACCTGGGCACCGGCATAGCCGGCGCCTTCCAGATGCTCACGCACGGCATCGACGTCAGCCGGCTTGTCGAAGCGCACTTCGACCACGGTGCCGCCGGTGAAGTCCAGCGCGTAGTTGAAGCCCTTGAAGGCAATGCAGCCGATGGCGGCAATGAACACCAGGGCAGCCAGCGAGACAGCCACCCAACGGGTGCGCATGAAGTCGAACTTGGTGTCGTTCGGGATCAGATGCAACGGGAAAAGTTTCATGGTTTCTATTCGCTTCCCGTCAGATGGCCAGGGTCTTGAGCTTCTTGCGGCGGCTGTAAACCAGCACGGCAAGGGCACGCGAGACGGTGATTGCAGTGAACATGGAGGCCAGGATGCCGACGATCATGGTCACGGCGAAGCCCTTCAGCGGGCCGGTACCGAACGCATACAACGCCACACCCGCCAGGATGCCGGTGAGGTTGGCGTCCAGGATGGTCCCGGAAGCCTTCTCGTAACCGGCCACGATGGCCGCCTTGGGCGGCATGCCGGCCCGCAGCTCTTCACGGATACGTTCGTTGATCAGCACGTTGGCGTCGACCGACAGGCCGATCGACAGCGCCAGGCCGGCGAAGCCGGGCAGCGTCATCGTCGCACCGAACAGCGACATCACCGCCACCACGATCAGCAGGTTGAACAGCATCGCCACCGAGGTGATCACGCCGAACATCCGGTAGTACACGGTGAAGAAGACCAAGGTGAACAGGAACGCGAAGCCGACCGCGGTCACGCCGCGCTCGACGTTCTCCGCACCCAGGCTCGGGCCGACGATGCGTTCTTCAACAAAGTCCATCGGCGCGGCCAGCGAGCCGGATTTCAGCAGCTTGGCCAGGTTGTCCGCCTCGAGCTTGTCCAGGCCGGTGGTCTGGAAGTTCTTGCCGAACACGCCGTTGATGTTGGCGACCGAGATCACCTCTTCCTTGACGCGGAAGCTGCGCACTTCCTTGCCGTCGACCACGTTCACGGTCGGGATGCGCTCGGTGTAGACCACCGCCATCGGCTTGTTCACGTTGGCGCTGGTGAAGTCGAACATGCGCTGGCCGCCGACGTTGTTCAGCGTCACGCTCACTGCTGCCGAACCGTTCTGGTCGGTGGTGGCCTGCGCGGCGACCATCTGGTCACCGGTCACGATCACGCGCTTGTTGAGCAGGATCGGGCCGCGGTTGTCGCGCTGCTGGTAGACCTTGGCCTCCGGCGGGATGCGGCCGCTGGCGATCGCGTCCTGGGCGTTGCCTTCAACCACGGCGCGGTATTCCAGCGTCGCGGTGGCACCGATCATGCGCTTGGCTTCGGCGGTGTCCTGCACGCCGGGCAGCTGCACGACCACGCGGTCGGCACCCTGGCGCTGGATGATCGGCTCGGCCACGCCCAACTGGTTGACGCGGTTGCGCAGCGTGTTGACGTTCTGTTCGATGGCGCCATTGGCGATCGCGGTCAGCTCCGTCTCCGGCATGCTGACGGTGATGCGGTTGCCCGCCACCTCATAGCCCAGCGTCGGCTGCGCCTTGACCATGACCTCGCGGGCACGCGCGGCCGCATCGGCACCGGCAGACGGGCTGATGGTGGCCACGATGGTGTTGTCGCCACGACGTTCGACGGACTGGTAGGCGATGCGGGCATCGCGCAGGCTGGTGCGCACGTCTTCGGCGTAGGCGTCCAGACGCTTGTCCAGTGCCGCCTTCTGGTCGACCTGCAGCACGAAGTGGACGCCGCCCTGCAGATCCAGACCCAGCACCATCGGCTTGGCGCCCAGGTCGCTCAGCCAGTCCGGCACGGTGGAAGCCAGGTTCAGGGCAACCACGTAGTCCTCGCCCATCTCGTCGCGCAGGGCGTCGTTGGCGGCGGTCTGCGCCTGCAGCGTCGGCAGGCGCACGATCAGGCTGTCGCCTTCCTTGGCCACCGACAGCGGCTCCACGCCGGCCTGCTTGAGGTCACCCAGCACACGGTCGCGCAGGGCGTCGTCGATCTGCCCGCCACGGTTGGCGGTGATCTGCACGGCAGGGTCCTTCTGGTAGATGTTGGGCAGCGCGTACAACGCACTGACCGCCAGCACGATCAGGATGAGGAAATACTTCCAGCGTGGAAATTCGAGCATTGCTTGGGTCCCGCGCGGTGCCCGTCCCGGCACCGCGGTTGAACGGAAAGGAGGTGGATCAGTTGGCCGACTTCAGCGTGCCGGTCGGCAGCACATTGCCCACGGCGCCCTTCTGCACGCGGATGCGCACGTTCTCGGCCACTTCGATGGTGATGAAGTTGTCGCCGATGTCGGTGACCACGCCGGCAATGCCGCCGTTGGTCAGCACTTCGTCACCGCGCTTGACCTTCTCCAGCATGGCCTTGTGTTCCTTCTGGCGCTTCATCTGCGGGCGGATCATCAGGAAGTACATGATCGCGATCAGGATGATCGGGAACAGCAGGGTGGTCAGACCCATGCCCTGCGGCTGGCCACCGGCGGCCTGGGCGTTGGCGGTGGGGATCAGGAAGGCGAGCAGGTTCATAGTGTGTCCTTGGGTTGGGAGGCGCCCCGCCCCCTTGGAGGGTCAGGGTGTCGCCGCGAAACGGGGGTCAGCCTCGAAGTATGCCATGGCCCCGGGAGTTCGTCCTTGGGCCGTTTGGCAGGGTCCGCGCGCTGGATCGGCCGGCGGGGGTCACTTTACAGCGGGGGCGTCACCGCACCACGGGCCGCGTAGAAGGACTCGCGGAAGGCGGCAAAGGTTCCCGCCGCGATCGCCGCGCGCATGTCGGCCATCAACTTCTCGTAGTAGTAGAGGTTGTGGATGGTGCCCAGCATCGGCGCCAGCATCTCGTTGCAGCGGTCCAGGTGACGCAGGTAGGAGCGCGTATAGCCGCTGGTGCAGGCGTGGCAGCCGCAGCCCGGCTCGATGGTGTCCATGTCGCGCTCGTAGCGGGCGTTGCGGATGCGCACCGTGCCGAAGGAGGTGAAGTAGTGTCCGTTGCGGGCATTGCGGGTCGGCATCACGCAATCGAACATGTCCACTCCGCGGGCGACGCCTTCCACCAGATCTTCCGGGCGGCCGACGCCCATCAGGTAGCGCGGGCGGTCGGCCGGCAGGATCGGATGCATGTGGTCGAGCATGGCATTGCGCTCGTGCTCGGGCTCGCCCACGGCCAGGCCGCCGATGGCGTAGCCGTCGAAGCCGATCTGCTGCAGGCCCTCGGCCGAGCGGCTGCGCAGGTCGTGATGGACACCGCCCTGGACGATGCCGAACAGCGCCGCGTCATTGCCCAGTTCATCGTGGGCGTTGCGGCTGCGCTGCGCCCAGCGCAGGCTCAGCTCCATCGAGGTGCGCGCGACCGGCTCGGTGGCCGGGTATGGCGTGCACTCGTCGAAGATCATCACCACGTCCGAATCGAGCACCTTCTGGATGCGCATGCTCTCTTCCGGGCCCAGGAACACGCGGGCGCCGTCGGTCGGCGAGGAGAAGGTCACGCCCTGCTCGGTGATCTTGCGGCGGTGGGCCAGCGAGAACACCTGGAAGCCGCCGGAGTCGGTCAGGATCGGGCCGTTCCAGCGCGCGAAACCGTGCAGGCCGCCGTGGTCGGCGATCACGTCCAGGCCCGGGCGCAGGTACAGATGGAAGGTATTGCCGAGGATGATCTCCGCACCCAGCGCGCGGATCTGCTCCGGCAGGATGCCCTTCACCGAGCCATAGGTGCCCACCGGCATGAAGGCCGGGGTTTCCACGGTCCCGCGCGGGAAGGTCAGGCGGCCGCGGCGGGCGCGACCGTCGGTGGTCTGGAGCTGGAACTGGAGTCGGGACATGGAGCGGTCATTCGGGCAGATAGTCTGCCATTGTCGCCGAAAACGGCCGCGCCTGCCCCGCCCCAGTTATTCGCCCTGCGGGAACAGCAGCATCGCATCGCCATAGCTGAAGAAGCGGTACTTCTCCGCGATCGCCGCCTGATAGGCCTCGAATACGCGGTCCTTGCCGGCAAAGGCGGAAATCATCATCAGCAGCGTGCTTTCCGGCAGATGGAAGTTGGTCACCATCGCGTCCACGCTGCGGATCCGGTAGCCGGGGGTGATGAAGATCTGGGTTTCACCAGCGTACGGCAGCAGCTCGCCGTCGCGCATGGCGCTTTCCAGGGCCCGCACCACCGTGGTGCCGACGCCGATCACCCGGCCACCCGCGGCCCGGGTGCGGCGCACCTGCTGCACCAGTTCGGCGCCGACGTTCAGCCATTCGCGGTGCATCACGTGGTCGGTCAGATCGTCCACGCGGACCGGCTGGAAGGTGCCCGCGCCCACGTGCAGGGTCACATGGCCGAACTCCACGCCCTTTTCCTTCAACGTGGCCAGCAGGGCCTCATCGAAGTGCAGGCCGGCGGTCGGGGCCGCCACCGCGCCGATCTCGCGGGCAAAGACCGTCTGGTAACGCTCGCGGTCGTCCACGCCCGGCTCGCGCTGGATGTAAGGCGGCAACGGCAGCCGGCCGGCGTGCAGCAGCCACTGCTCCAGCGCCTCGGGCACGTGGAACTGCAGCACGTAGAACTCGCCGTCGCGCCCCAGCACTTCGGCCTCGCCACCGGCATCCAGGGCAATGCGGCTGCCCGGCTTGGGCGACTTGCTGGCGCCGACCTGGGCCCGCGCCTGCTGGCCACCGAGCAGGCGCTCGATCAGGATTTCGACACGGCCCCCGCTGGCCTTCTGGCCGAACAGGCGCGCCGGGATCACCCGGGTATCGTTGAACACCATCAGGTCGCCTTCCCGCAGCAGCTCGGGCAGGTCGCGCACCTGGCGGTGATCGAAGGCGGCCGGGGCCGGCGGCACCACCATCAGGCGGCTGGCCGAACGCTCGGCGAGCGGAGCCTGGGCAATCAGTTCAGGCGGCAGGTCGTAGTTGAAATCGGACTTCTTCAAGGGAGCGCACGGCAACGTGTAGGCAATGTCGGCCATTGTACGACTGGCTCCCGGTAGCAACCCAGCCTTGCGCGAACGTCGCGCAAAATGCTGCTCTGCAACAGTTTTTGGCGGGGTTATCGCGCGAAAAACCGCGTGCTAGCATCGAGCCGGAAGTCTGATGCACGAGCAGGAATGCCCGAAGCGCGCGCGAATAGACGCGCGTTTTGCTTTTCCGCCGTGCCGCCATCGTTTCAGGAGATCTGCAATGAGCTTCATCGAACGTCTTGCCCCACTCCGCGCCCAGCCGGGCACCCGCCTCACCACCGGCCTGGATGACGCCACCCTCGAACGCCTCGCCGCCGGCCACCCCGCGCTGGTCGCCGCCATCGACGCCGCCGCCACTGAGTTCGAGCGCGTGCGCGCCGATCTGGGCGACCTGCTGGCCCTGGACGAGCGCGCCCAGATCGATGCGATGCAGGACGGCTTCGTCAACTTCTATGCCGACGATGCGGTCACCCCGTACGTCGCCCTGGCCGCCCGTGGCGCATGGGTGGTCACGCTGAAGGGCGCGGTGCTGTACGACGCCGGCGGCTACGGCATGCTGGGCTTTGGCCACACCCCCGAAGCGGTGATGGACGCCATGGCGGCCCCGCAGGTGATGGCCAATGTGATGACCCCCAGCCTGTCCCAGCAGCGCTTCATCCAGGCCCTGCGCAAGGAGATCGGCCACCGCCGCGGTGGGTGCCCGTACAGCCACTTCATGTGCCTCAATTCCGGCTCCGAAGCGGTCGGCCTGGCCGCCCGCATCGCCGACGTCAACGCCAAGCTGCAGACCGATCCGGGGGCCCGCCACGCTGGCGCCAGGATCAAGCGCGTGGTGGTGAAGGGCAGCTTCCACGGCCGCACCGACCGCCCGGGCCTGTATTCCGATTCCAGCCGCAAGACCTACATGCAGCACCTGGCCAGCTACCGGGGCGAAGACAGCGTGATCGCGCTCGCGCCGTACGACGAAGACGCACTCAAGCGCGTGTTTGCCGAGGCCGAGCAGAACCATTGGTTCATCGAGGCGATCTTCCTGGAGCCGGTGATGGGCGAAGGCGACCCGGGCCGTTCGGTGCCGCCGTCGTTCTATGCGCTGGCCCGTGAGCTGACCCGCCAGCACGGCAGCCTGCTGCTGCTCGACTCGATCCAGGCCGGCCTGCGCGCGCACGGCGTGCTCTCGATCGTGGATTACCCGGGCTTCGAAGGCCTGGACGTGCCGGACATGGAGACCTATTCCAAGGCGCTCAATGCGGCCCAGTTCCCGCTCTCGGTACTGGCCGTGACCGAGCATGCGGCGCAGCTGTATCGCAAGGGCATCTACGGCAACACCATGACCTCCAACCCGCGGGCGCTGGACGTGGCCTGCGCCACGTTGTCGCTGTTGACCCCGCAGGTGCGCGAGAACATCCGCGTGCGTGGCGAGGAAGCGGTGCGCAAGCTGGAACAGCTCAAGACCGAGCTGGGCGGGCTGATCACCAAGGTCCAGGGCACCGGCCTGCTGTTCTCCTGCGAGCTGGCACCGCAGTTCAAGTGCTACGGCGCCGGCTCCACCGAGGAATGGCTGCGCAACCACGGCATCAACGTGATCCACGGCGGCGAGAACTCGCTGCGGTTCACCCCGCATTTCGGCATGGACGGCGAAGAGCTGGACCTGCTGGTCGGGCTGGTGGGCCGGGCGCTGAAGGAAGGCCCGCGCCGCGAGCAGTCGCAGGCGGCCTGAGGCCGGCGGTACGGACAACGGCAGCCGACCGTTGGTCGGCCGCCACGAACCCGGTAGAGCCGACCGTTGGTCGGCTCCCATCAACCCGGGTAGCGCCGACCGTTGGTCGGCTCCCACAAATCCGGCAGAGCGACCATTACCCAGCCACCATCCCCCGGCTCCGATTGGCCTCCCCGCCCATAACGCGCGATAATCACCGCCCGCATCCGCGGAACGACACCCCGTCACGAGACCGGAACACTGGTCATCGGCGGGGCTTTTTCGTTTCCGCCGCGTCAGTTTCTGAACACAGGAAGATCCAATGAAGTCGATTTGCGTTTACTGTGGTTCCAACCCCGGCAGCAAGCCGGTCTACACCGAGCGCGCCATCGCGCTGGGTGACCGGATCGCCCGGGATGGCCTGCGCCTGGTATACGGCGGCGGCAACGTCGGCCTGATGGGTACCGTGGCCAATGCCGTGCTTGCAGGTGGCGGCGAAGTCACCGGCGTGATCCCGCAGCAGCTGGCGGATTGGGAAGTGGCCCACCGCGGCCTGACCGAACTGGAAATCGTCGGTTCGATGCACGAGCGCAAGTCGCGCATGTTCGATCTGTCCGATGCGTTCGTGGCCCTGCCCGGTGGCTTCGGCACGATGGAAGAAATCTTCGAAATGCTGACCTGGCGTCAGCTGGGCATCGGCAACAAGCCCTGCGCGTTCCTGGATGTGGATGGCTTCTACGCCCCGCTGATCGGCATGATCAATCGCATGGTCGAAGAGCGCTTCCTGCACCCGGCCCAGCGCGCGGACCTGTGGTACGGCTCGGACATCGATGAAATGCTTGCCTGGATGCGCGCCTACGAGCCGGCGCAGGCCTCCAAGTGGATCGACGAGAAGCGGGCCAACGCGCTGCGTTGATCCCCGTGCTGCCGCGACGGTTCAGGCCGTCGCGGTGGTCGCCATCGGGGCCGGCCGGCCCAGCAGATAGCCCTGGCCGTAATCGCAGCCCAGCTGCAGCAACGTGTCGTGCTGGGCCTGGGTCTCGATCCCCTCGCCCACCGTTTCGATGCCCAGCGTGCGTGCCAGCGACAGCACGCCCTGCACCAGCGCGTGCGTGCTCTGCATGTCCTGCCCGTGCAGGCCGGCGATGAACGATTGATCGATCTTCAGCGTCGAGATCGGGAAGCGATGCAGGTAGGACAGCGCCGAGAAGCCGGTGCCGAAATCATCCAGCTGCACCAGCACGCCGCGCTCGCGCAGGGTCTGCAGGATGCGCAGCGTGCGCGGGCCGTCATCCAGCAGCGCCACCTCGGTGATCTCCAGCCGCAGCCGGTGCGGATCGGCGCCGGCCGCTTCGATCAGGCCGAACAGGCGCGTGCTGAAATCGGCCGAGCGGAAGTGCCGCGGGGACACATTGACGGACAGATACCCACGGCCGCCACGCGCAAGCTGGGTGATCACCTGCTCGTACAGCAGCCAGTCCACCTGTTCGATCAGGCCACTTTCTTCCCCCAGGTCCAGGAAGGCGCTGGGCAGCAGCAACCCGCGGCGCTCGTGCTGCCAGCGCAACAGCGCTTCGTGGCCGACCAGCTCACCATCGCTGAGCCGCACGATCGGCTGATAGAACGGCATGAAATCGCGGTTGATGATGGCCCGGCGCAGGTCCGCCTCCAGGTCCAAGCTGCGCAGGGCCTGCTCGCGCATCGCCTCATCGAACACCGCACAGCGATCATTGCCCTGCGCCTTGGCGCGGTACATCGCCGCATCCGCATCGCGCACCAGCTCTTCGCCGTTGCGGTAGCGGGGGTTCCACATGGCGATGCCGAGGCTGCCGGAGGGGAACAGTTCGCGCCCCTTCACCCACATCGATTCTTCCAGCGCCACCAGCATGCGCTGTGAGAACTCCAGCGCCGAGGCCAGGCCATCGCCGCACTGGAGCAGGATCGCGAACTCATCCCCGCCCAGCCGGGCGACCACATCCTGTGCGGAGATCATCGAGACGATGCGCTTGGCCACCTCGACCAGCATCTGATCACCCGCGGCATGGCCGATGCTGTCATTGACCAGCTTGAAGCGGTCCAGATCCAGGAACAGCACCGCAAAGCCCTGTCCCTCGCTGGCGCGCGCACGTGCGATCGCATCTTCCAGCCGGTCCAGCAGATGCAGGCGATTGGGCAGTCCGGTCAGCGCATCATGCATGGCCTGATGGGTGAGGCGCTGCTCAGCGCGCAGGCGCTCGCCGATCTGGCCCAGCAGCTTGTCGTTGACGTCGGCCAGCTCGCGGGTGCGCTCGTCCACGCGCCTTTCCAGATCAGCATGCGCATTGCGCAACCGCTCCTGGTCGCGCTGGCGCGCCAGCCCGTTGCCGATGTTCTGCGCCACGAAGGTCAGCAGCCGCTGATCGTGCACGGTGAACACCACCTCCGGCGAATAACTCTGCACCACGATCACGCCGACCACATCGTCATCGCTCAGCAACGGCACGCCCAGCCAGCAGTTCGAACGCGCGCCGAACTCGCGCACCACCCCACTCTCGCGCAGCGCATCGATGCGCTCGCGGGTGGCCAGCAGCGGCTGGCGGTTGCGCACGATGAATTCGGTCAAGCCATCACTGAAGGGCCGCGGTGCTCGCGACGGGTTGTACTCGTCCACCGAGTAGACGAACTCCAGCCCGTCACCTTTTTCGTTGACCAGGGCGATATAGAAATTGCGCGCATCCAGCAGCGTGCCGACGACGCCATGCACCTGGCCGTAGTACTGCGACAGCGACTCGGCGCTCATCGCCAGCTCGGCGATGTTGAACAGCGCCATCTGCAGTTTCTCAGCGCGGCGGCGTTCGACCACCTCCTCCTGCAGGTTGCGGTTGGCGCGCTGCAGCTCGACCGTGCGGCGCTCCACCTGCCGCTCCAGCTGTACCTGCGCCTGGCGCCGGTCCATCGCGGTCAGGATGTGCTGGGCGACATAGCCCAGCAGCGTGCGGTCGGCCTCGCCATAGCGCGCGCGATGCTCGTAGCTCTGCACCACGATCGCACCGCATACGCGCCCGTCGCGCAGCATCGGCACGCCCAGCCAGTCCAGGCTCTCGGGCCCACGCTCGGGGTCGTGTTCGTCATCGAGGATGGCCAGCAGCTCGCGCGAGGGCCCACTCAATGGCTCGCCATGCCGCAATAGCGCGAAGGTTAGGCTGCGCGGCATTTCGTGTTCTTCGTAGCTGCGGTCCGGGTCGGCGACGAAATCATCTTTCTGATCGGCGAAGTACAGGAAGCGGACCCGGTGGCGAACGTCGTCGTACTCAACGATGAAGCAGTTCTGCGCATACATCAGGGAATTGAGCACGCGGTGGAAGTGGCGCAGCATCTCGGCCATTTCCAGATCGGCACCGGCCAGATCGGCGATTTCATACAGTGCCTGCTGCAGGCGCTTGGAGTCTTCCAGCGAGGCGATCTCGCGCCGCTGCCGGGCCAGCAGCACGGTGCTCTGGAACAGGCAGCGCGCGGCCGTCCACCAGCTGTCCGGTGGCGGCGTATCGCCGGCCAGTGACACGTCCAGGGTCAGTTCCGAGCCGCCATGGTGCCAGCATTGCTGCAGGGCCAGCCGCGCCGATGCCGCCTGCTGCCGCGGAGCGGTGGGACCGGGCCCTGCGGCGCCGCCTTCCGGGTGGCCGTGGCGGCCCTCGCCCAGCACCGGGTCCGACCAGGCCAGGGCGACCGCTGCGCCCGCCGGCAACTGGGCGCACAACGCCGTGGCGACCGCGGCAGGAATCACCGCATCACCGTCGCGTTGCACTGAAGAGGTCACCATCTGGCTGGACACGTCGCTCATCTCTCGGGCGCCGGCTGCCCGGCACCTCCCCTGTCCTGCGAGCATAACGCGCGGACCGGGGGGCAATGGAAGCGTCTCAACCCCGTCCGGCGTTGCTGGACGTTCTTGATCCTGTGCCCCAGGTCATCGCCATGCCAACCCGTTCCGCCGCCCGGCGCCCCATCGACTATGCGAACACCCCCGCAGCGCTTACTCTGTCGGCCGTGGACGCCCTTGCCCTGCCGACTGATGAAGCGCTGATGCTGGCCTGGGCCGGCGGCGACCTGCGTGCGTTCGAGGCGCTGTATGGCCGTCATCGCAGCCGTCTGTACAGCTTCCTGCTGCGCCAGCTGCGCGATGGCGCGTTGGCCGATGAGATGTTCCAGGATGTCTGGCAGCGGGTGATCGCCGCGCGGGCCGGCTGGCAGCCCGAGGCCGCCTTTACCACCTGGCTATTCCGGATCGCCCACAACCGCCTCAATGACCACTGGCGTGCGGCCAGGCACCGGCCGTCGGCCCCGATCGACGCCGATGAGCGGGTCGCGGCGATCACCGATGCGCGCACCCCCGAATCCCAGCTGTCCGAATTCGAACAGCGCCGCCAACTGCAGCTGGCGATGGAGCAGTTGCCGCCCGAGCAGCGCGAGGTCCTGCAGTTGCGCCTGGAACAGGAACTGAGCCTGGAAGAGATTGCCGAGATCACCGGGGTCGGCCGCGAGACCGTCAAATCGCGGCTGCGCTATGCCATGGATAAACTCCGTGTGGGGTTGACCGTATGAACCGCCCGGATCCGCTGACCCCTGAAGAACGCGAACTGGCCCGGCTGCTGGGCCGGCCCAGTGCCACCGGGCCCGCGCCGGCGATCGACGAGGCCGTGCTGGCGGCCGCGCGCACCGCCGTGGAAGCACCGGCGGCCGATGCGGCCACCTGGAAGCTCCCGCCCGATGCGCCCCGCCGTTCGCGGCGCCCGCGCTCGCGGCTTCCGGCGGCGTTCGGGCTGGCCGCCTCGGTGATCTTCGCGGTGGGCATCGCGTGGCAGCTCAAGCCCGACGACCCGCCCGCGCCCCCTCTGGCCGAGCCGGTCGCTGCCCCGGCCTCGAGCGCCGCAGTCACCGACGCTGCACCGGCGATGGATGCCGCGCCGTCTCCGCCACCGCCTGACGCGGCACCGCCGGTGGTGCAGCAGCAGCGCGCGGCCAAGCCCCAGGCACAGGCCAAGGCACACCCCACACCTGCTCCAGCCGCCGCGCCGCCGGCACCCGAACGCGCACGGCGCGTCGCAGCGCCGCGCCCGGAAGCCATCGCCGCGCCTGTACCGCCCGCCCCGGCCCCGGTGCAGGCGCCGGCACCGATGATGTCGGCCCCGGCGCCCGAAGCGGCCACCTCCTATGCGATGGAGGCGGCAGAACCGGCGCTGGACCGTGTCGTGGTGACCGGCTCCACCCTCGAGCGCCAAGCGCCGCGCGCCGCCTCCACGAGCGCCGCACCGGCCAAGCCCGCGCCCAGCGCGCCCAGCGCGCCTGGCGTGATGCGTCGTGCGGCCGCGCCGATGGCGGTACCCGCCTCGGCAGACGACGCCGTGCGCGCCCTGCATCAGGCCGTCGCGGCCGACGCCGGCCTGCCGCGCAAACAGTGGCTCAAGCGCATCCGCGAGCGTCGCGATGCCGGTGACGTGGATACCGCGCGTGCCAGTCTGGAACGCTACCTCCAGCAATACCCGGAAGTGCGCATCCCGCGCGATCTGCGCCAGCTGCTCGAGAACTGACGCTGCGCGCACGGTGAACGGGCATCCCCACTAGAATGGTGGGAATGCCCGATACGCTCGCCACCACCGTCAGCCACAGCCTGGACATCAAGCACAGCCGCTTCATCGCCCATGCCGCGCCGATTCCACACGTGGCCGCCGCGCTGGAATTCCTGCAGCAGGTTGCCGTCGTGGATGCCACCCACAACTGCTGGGCCTATCGCTACGGCAACGACTACCGCTCCAGCGACGACGGCGAGCCCGCCGGCACGGCCGGCCGCCCGATCCTGGCGGCGATCGATGGCCAGGGCTTCGACCGGGTGATGGTCGTGGTCACACGCTGGTACGGCGGCATCAAGCTCGGCGCGGGCGGCCTGGTGCGCGCCTACGGCGGTACCGCCGCCGAGTGCCTGCGGGTCGCGCCACGGCTGCCTCTGATCGCCATGGCCGAACTGGATGTGCACGCCGGCTTCGAAGATCTGGGCCCGCTGCATGCCGCGCTGGGCGCGCATCTGGCCGAAAAAGTGGGCGAAGCCTTCACCGCCGACGGCGTGAACCTGCACCTGCGCTTGCCGGCCGATCAGGTCGAGCTGTTGAAAAACCGCCTCCGCGACGCCACTCGTGATCGTGTCCGTATTGAATCCCGCATCGAACCAGGCCCATCGAATGACTGACGCACCCGCTCCGCAAGACACGCCGATGCGCCGATTGGGCAGCTTGAACACGCTGTGGCCATTCGTGCGCCGGCATGTCGGGCTGTTCAGCGCCTGGCTGGTGGCCCTGGCCGTCTCGTCGGTGGCTACGCTGAGCCTGCCGGTCGCGGTCCGCCAGATGATCGACCACGGCTTCAACAGTGGGGGCCAGATCAACAAGGCCTTTGCCCTGCTGTTCCTGGTCGCGGTGGTGCTGGCGCTGGCCACGGCCGCTCGCTTTTTCTTCGTCTCCCTGCTGGGGGAAAAGGTGGTCGCCGATCTGCGCAGCCGCCTGTACGCGCACCTGATCACCCTGGGCGCCGGCTTCCATGACCGCAGCCGCAGCGGCGAGCTGGTCTCGCGCCTGACCGCCGACAGCGAACTGCTGCGCAGCGTGATCGGCTCGACCATGTCGGTGGCCCTGCGCAGCAGCGTCACCGTGATCGGCAGCCTGGTGATGCTGTTCGTGACCAGCCCGCACCTGGCGGCTTGGTCGCTGGTCGGCATTCCGCTGGCGGTGCTGCCGATCATCATCGGCGCCCGCCGCCTGCGCAGCATCGCGCGCGCCAGCCAGGACCGCATCGCCGATGCCAACAGCCTGGCCTCGGAGACCCTGGGTGCGGTACGCACCGTGCAGGCGCACGCGCGCGAGCCCTATGAACGTGGCCGCTTCAACGCCGCCCTCAGCGATGCCATCGGTGCCGCACGCCGGCGCATCCGCGCACAATCGATCGTCACCGCCAGCGCCATCGTGCTGGTGTTCGGCGCGATCGTCGGCGTGCTGTGGTTGGGCGCGCACGAGGTGATCGACGGCAACATGAGTGCCGGCACCCTGGGCCAGTTCGTGCTGTATGCGCTGATCGGCGGCGGCTCGGTCGGCGCACTGGCCGAAGTCTGGAACGAACTGCAGCGTGCCTCCGGTGGCATGGGCCGGATTGCCGAGCTGCTGCAGGAAGAGGTCGAGATCACCGCCCCCGCCAATCCAACCGGGTTGCCGCAGCCACTGCGCGGCGAGATCCGGTTCGAGGAGGTGGTGTTCCATTACCCGCAGCGCCCGGATACGGCCGCCCTGGATCATGTGGACCTGCACGTGCGACCGGGTGAAACGGTCGCGCTGGTCGGCCCCTCCGGCGCCGGCAAGAGCACCATCCTGTCGATGCTGCTGCGCTTCCACGATCCGGCTGCCGGCCGCATCCTCGTGGACGGCGTGGACCTGCGCCAGGTCGACCCCGCGCAGCTGCGCGAGCAGCTGGCACTGGTGCCGCAGCAGCCGACGCTGTTTGCCAGCAGCGCGTTCGAGAACATCCGCTACGGGCGCCTGGATGCGACCGATGAAGAGGTACAGCGCGCGGCCGAAGCGGCCGAGGCCGATGAGTTCCTGCGCGCACTGCCCGAGGGGTATGCCAGCGAGCTTGGCGAGCGCGGTGCGCGCCTGTCCGGCGGCCAGCAGCAGCGCATCGCGATCGCGCGCGCCCTGCTCAAGAACGCGCCGATCCTGTTGCTCGACGAAGCCACCAGCGCGCTGGATGCACAGAGCGAGCGCGCCGTGCAGCAGGCGCTGGAGCGCCTGATGGCCGGGCGCACCACGCTGGTGATCGCGCACCGCCTGGCCACCGTGCTCAAGGCCGACCGCATCGTGGTGATGGACCACGGTCGCATCGTGGCCCAGGGCACGCATGCCGAACTGCTGGCCGAAGGCGGTCTCTACGCCGAACTGGCGCGCCTGCAGTTCATCGATTGATGACGGGCCGGTAACACCGGACGTCGCATCCTGCAGCCCTCACTGGATGCGCTGCAGGAGGTGTTTCATGTCGTTCCGACAGTTTCCCGCCACCGATGCCAACGGCGACGACTACGTCATCATCGAGTTCAAGGACGAGCAGGTCGATGCGCCCGCCGGCAACAGCCAGGGGGCGCGCTATGAGTTGGCCGACGGCCGCCATCTGATCCGCGACGGTCGCCAGTTCCGGACCGCCGGTGGTGAGCTCACCCTCACCACCTGACGCCCGGCAAAAAAGTTGCACGGATGTTGGTCATTTTTTGACCAAGTATCTTGACAGCCTTTTGGCGCAAGGCGCGAACGCACTTATCCACACGCTTGTGCGCAGATCATCCACACCCCCTGTGGATGAATGTTGCACTGCACCGTGTCAGCGCACCAGCACGCGGCCGATCCCGGACGCATCGATCTCGATGGCGGCCGCCTGCAGTGCCAACGCGTCGCTGCCCGCCACGAACCCCACCCGGAAGTGCACCTCACCGGCGGGCGTGCGCGAGGAATGGATCGACGCCAGGCTGACCCGGTGCCGCTCGAACACGTGGAGCAGCTCGCGCAGGGAACCCGGCCGGTCTTCCGGCAGATGCACGCTGATCGCATTGCGCTCGGTCAGATCCGCGAGCAGGTACCCGACCCGCTCGAAGGTGTAGTTGCCATCGGCCAGCACCCCGGTTCCCAGGCTGTCACGATTATCCAGCAACAGCTGCTGTCGGAACGCTGCCCTTGCCGCGTCATCGCCCTGCTCCAGCTGCGCGCGAAGCTGCTGCAACTGGGCCAGCAAGCGGTCCAGCATCTGTGCGACGTGCGGATTGCCGAACTGGATGTCTTCGTAGATCGCCGGATTGAGCGACAGGATGCGCGCGATGATCGCGGTATCCAGTTCGAACGAGGCCGAACGGTACGGCATCAACGCCGGCAAGGCGCCCAGGATCGGCGCGTACTCGCGCAGTACGCCGGCCTGCGCCAGATGGGTGGCATGCACCATTGCCTGCACCAGCGCCATGACCTGGTCGTGGTGATCCGGCGTGGCGCGCACGCACTCGGCTTCCAGCGCGTCGCACAGCTGCTGCACGAACGGCTGCCACTGCGACAGGCGCGCCTCGCAGACCACCATCACCCGGCCCTTGAGCGTGGGTGCCTTGGGCGGTGCGGTCATCGGGTGCAGGCCCACCACCTCCGCCTGCGAGGCGAGCATCGCCTCCACCGGTGCGGATTTGACCGAGGTGACATCCAGCCACAACCGACCGGCTTCGCGACCGGCAGAGCGCGCCGCATAGTCGGCGATCAGCGCCGGCGTGTGCCGGATCGGTGCGGAGAAGATCAACACCTCCGCGCGGTCCAGCAGCGTCTCCGGGCTGTCCGATGCGGCATCGGCCGGGTCATGCCCGATGACCTCCAGCCCAAGACGTTGTTCCAGGAAGCGGCGCAGCCAGCGCCCGTAGGCACCGTCGCTGCCGACGATGCCCACCACCGGTGTCAGACTCACGCCAGACGCTCGGGAACGAAACGATCGGGCAGCGCCAGCGCCGCCGGCGCCGCGGCCAGCACATCGAACTCTTCGTGGCCGTTGGCCAGCGTGGTTTCCAGCGCGACATGCACGCCGGCGATGGCGCGCAAGATCGCCTGTTCGAAGGTTTCGCCACGCAGCAGGAAGGCGACCAGCAGCGACATCAGCACGTCGCCCGTCCCGGCCACGTCCACCGGCAGATGCGGCGAGGACCAGCGCCAGATGGCATCACGGCTGACCGCCAGCGTGACCAGCTGGCCCGGATCACCGCCGACGCTGTGCGCCAGCACCCATTCCGGACCGCGTGCGAGCAGGGCCTGCGAGGCGGCGATCGCATCGTCCTGGGCCAGGCTCGGCATCCCCGTGAGGCGGCCGAGTTCGAAGGCATTGGGCGTGACCAGCCAGGCGTGCGGAAGCAGACGCTCGGCGAACACTTTTTCCAGGCCCGGCTCTACGTAAGGGCCCGTATGGGTGTCGCCGATGACCGGGTCCAGGCAGTAGCGCAGCTGTGGCGAGGACGGCAACACCGCATCGAGCCAATCGGCGAAGGCCGCACCGTTGCCGACGCTGCCGAAGTAACCGGAAACCAGCATCCGCGCGCGTTGCGGCAGGCCGCGCTCGCCCGCACCCAGGAGCAGGTCGGCGAACCAGTCCGAGGGCAGCACGCGGCCACGCGTGGTCTCGTAGAACGGCGCGTTGCTGAGCAGCGTGGTGGGGATTTCGGCCACGCGCACGCCCAGCGCGCGCAGCGGCGGCACGGCAGCGCTGTTGCCGGCATAGCCGTAGACCAGCTGCGACTGGACCGAGATGACGTCGACCGGCGACGGACCGTCCGGGCGCTGGCGGCGGCCGTGGACCAGGTGGCTTTCGAGGGATTCGTTCATGCCGACATTTTACGCCCGGTGCCGCCCGGTAGAGCCACCCCATGGGTGGCTGTCGATCCACCCGGCACCGCGTGCAGCCACCCATGGGGTGGCTCTACCCCCGGTCTGCGCGCACAAAAAAGCCCCCTGCTTCCAGGGGGCCTTCGGTAGTTCACAGGAACCTGTGACGCTTACGACGTCATGCGATCCCAGAAGCCCTTCACGCCATCGATGAATGTCGCCGACTTGGGCGAATGCTTGCGCGCTTCCTCGCCGGTGAAGGTGGTCTCGAACTGCTCCAGCAGCTTGCGCTGCTCCGGGGTGAGGTTGACCGGGGTCTCCACCACCACGCGGCAGTACAGGTCGCCTTCGCTGCGGCTGCGCACCGAACGCACGCCCTTGCCACGCATGCGGAACAGCTTGCCGGTCTGGGTTTCGGCCGGAATGCGGATTTCCGCATAGCCGCCGAGGGTCGCCACGCGTACGGTATCGCCCAGCGCGGCCTGCGAGATGCGGATCGGCACTTCGCAGTGCAGGTCGTCGCCGTCGCGCTGGAAGATCGCGTGCTCGCGCACCCGCACTTCCACGTACAGATCGCCCGCCGGGGTGCCAGCCGGACCGGCCTCGCCTTCACCGGACAGACGGATGCGGTCGCCGGTATCGACGCCCGCAGGCACCTTGACCGACAACACCTTGTCTTCCTCGACACGGCCATTGCCGTGACAGGTCTTGCAGGGGTTCTGGATGATCTGGCCACGGCCGTTGCAGTGGTGGCAGGCCTGCTGCATCGCGAAGATGCCGCGCTGGATGCGCACCTGGCCCTGGCCACGGCAGACCGAGCAGGTCTCGACCTTGCCATCTTCCGAACCGCTGGCATTGCAGTCATCGCATTCGACCAGACTCGGAATCTCGATGCGGCGCTCCACGCCCATCACCGCCTCTTCCAGGTCCAGCTCCATCACGTAACCGATGTCGGCACCGCGGCGGGCCTGGCGCGGACCACCACCGCCGGCGCCACCGCCGAAGATGTTGCCGAAGATGTCCCCGAAGATATCGCCCATGTCCGGGCCACCCGGGCCGCCACCGCCGCCCATGCCGTGCTCGAACGCGGCGTGGCCGTGGGCGTCGTACATGCGGCGCTTGTTGCTGTCGGACAGGGTTTCGTAGGCTTCCTTGCATTCCTTGAAGGATGCTTCGGCCTCGCTGTCACCCGGATTGCGGTCCGGATGGTATTTCATCGCGCAACGGCGATAGGCCTTCTTCAGTTCTTCGTCGCTGGCGGTGCGGGACACGCTCAGCACTTCGTAGTAATCGCGCTTGCTCATAACTTGAATCGGGTTCCGGAAGTCGGGATTCGTCAAAGCGGAAGAGCGGCACCAGGTCCGCTCTTTCGCCGGGCGCCCCGACAGGCCGGGAAACGGCTGTCAGGACCAGAAGGGGGATATGACAACGGGACGCTGCCTGCGCAACGTCCCGTGTCGAGTCCGGATCAGGACTTCTTGTCGTCCTTGACTTCAGTGAACTCGGCGTCGACCACATCGTCGTGCGCGCCGTTGTTGGCACCGGCATCCGGGCCCGGCGCCGCGCCGCCCTGCTCTGCCGCTGCGGAGGCAGCAAACAGCGCCTGGCCGGCTTCTTCCAGCACCTTCGACTTGGCTTCGATCTGGGCCTTGTCGTCGCTCTTCATCGCGGTTTCCAGATCGGCCAGGGCCGACTCCACCTTGCCGATCACATCGCCGCCGACCTTGCTGCCGTGCTCGGTGATCGCGGTACGGGTACCGTGGATCAGCGCGTCAGCCTGGTTGCGAGCCTGGACCAGCTCGTGGAACTTCTTGTCTTCTTCGCGGTTGGCTTCCGCGTCGGCGACCATGCGTGCGATCTCGTCCTCGGACAGGCCCGAACCGGCCTTGATCTCGACCTTCTGTTCCTTGTTGGTCTTCTTGTCCTTGGCCGACACGTGCAGGATGCCGTTGGCGTCGATGTCGAAGGACACTTCCACCTGCGGCAGGCCGCGCGGCGACGGCTCGATGCCGGAGAGGTCGAACTTGGCCAGCGACTTGTTGAAGCGGGCCTGCTCGCGCTCACCCTGCAGCACGTGCACGGTCACGGCCGACTGGTTGTCCTCGGCGGTGGAGAACACCTGCGAGGCCTTGGTCGGGATGGTGGTGTTCTTCTCGATGATCTTGGTGAACACGCCACCCAGGGTTTCGATGCCCAGCGACAGCGGGGTCACGTCCAGCAGCAGCACGTCCTTGACGTCGCCGCCCAGCACGCCGCCCTGGATCGCAGCACCCAGTGCCACGGCCTCATCCGGGTTGACGTCCTTGCGCGGTTCCTTGCCGAAGAACTCGGTCACGGCCTGCTGCACCTTCGGCATGCGGGTCTGACCGCCGACCAGGATCACTTCACCGATGTCGCTCGAACGCAGGCCGGCATCGTTCAGCGCGATGCGGCACGGCTCGATCGACTTCTTGATCAGGTCTTCCACCAGCGCTTCCAGCTTGGCGCGGGTCAGCTTGATGTTCAGGTGCTTCGGGCCCGACGCGTCAGCGGTGACGTACGGCAGGTTCACTTCGGTCTGCTGGCTGGTGGACAGCTCGATCTTGGCGCGCTCGGCGGCGTCCTTCAGCCGCTGCAGGGCAAGCGGATCCTTGCGCAGGTCGATGCCCTGGTCCTTGTTGAACTCGTCGACGAGGTACTCGATGACGCGGTTGTCGAAATCTTCGCCGCCCAGGAAAGTGTCACCGTTGGTGGCCAGCACTTCGAACTGCTTCTCACCGTCCACGTTGGCGATCTCGATGATCGACACGTCGAAGGTGCCGCCGCCCAGATCGTACACAACGATCTTGCGGTCACGGCCGTCACCCTTGTCCAGGCCATAGGCCAAGGCAGCAGCGGTCGGCTCGTTGATGATGCGCTTGACTTCCAGACCGGCGATGCGGCCTGCGTCCTTGGTGGCCTGGCGCTGGCTGTCGTTGAAGTAGGCCGGCACGGTGATCACGGCCTCGGTGACGGTCTCACCCAGGAACGCTTCGGCGGTCTTCTTCATCTTCTCCAGCACGCGGGCGGAGATTTCCTGCGGGGCCATCTTCTTGCCGTCGCTGGTCTGCACCCAGGCGTCGCCGTTGTCATGGGCCAGGATGCCGTAGGGCACGTGCGCGATGTCCTTCTGGACTTCAGCGTCGGTGAACTTGCGGCCGATCAGGCGCTTGACAGCGTAGAAGGTGTTCTTGGGGTTGGTCACGGCCTGGCGCTTGGCCGAGGCGCCGACCAGGACTTCGCCGTCCTTGGTGTAGGCGACGATGGACGGCGTGGTGCGATCGCCTTCCGCGTTTTCGATGACGCGGGCCTTGCCGCCGTCCATGATCGCCACACACGAGTTGGTGGTGCCGAGGTCGATACCAATGATCTTGCCCATGAGGGAGACTCCTGAAAGTTCTGGGTACATCCGGCAGTTGCCGGGTTATGAATGGGATGTGTGGGACGCTGGGGACACTTTCAAGCCGTCCATCAAACACAGTGTTCGATGGCGACCCAACGCGTTCAGCGTCCGGTCGAGCAGCCGGGCAACGCCCGGCTCACCGGCCTGCGGATCAGTCGCGGGCCACCACGACCAGCGCCGGACGCAGCAGGCGGTCGTTGAGCAGGTAGCCCTTCTGGAACACCTGGACCACGCTGCCCGGCGCCGCGCCGGGCGCGTCGACCTGGCTGATGGCCTGGTGGTGGTCCGGGTTGAAGGTCTGCCCGGTCGGGTCGAGCAGGGTCAGGCCGTTGTCGGCGGCGACCTTGAGCAGCTGCTTGTAGGTCAGTTCGAGACCTTCGCGCAGCGGGCTCGGGTCACTGCCGGCGGCATTGAGGCCGGCATCGAGGCTGTCGAAGACCGGCAGCAGCTCGCCGAGCAGCTTTTCGTTGGCGAAGCGGCGCGCCTGCTCGACGTCGCGGGCCACGCGCTTGCGCTGGTTGTCCAGGTCGGCGCGCTCGCGCAGCGACTCCGAGCGCAGCAGCGCCAACTCGTTGTGCAGGCTGTCCAGCTGCTGCTGCAGGGACGGCTCCGCGGCCGGCTCGCCGGCGGGATTCTGGGATGCGATATCTGACTGATCTTGGTTCATTTCCGGATCCTTGGCGGTGACTCTCCGCCTCCACCCACCCCTATGTGGGCGCGGCTACGGGATTCAAGAGTCCAAGGCCGCTTTATGCGCGATCGCGGGACAATCCGCCGCCACCGGGCGAGCCCAGCGCAGCGCCCAGCACCTGGGCGGTGGCTTCCACCAGCGGAATCATCCGGTCGTAGGCCATCCGCTTGGGGCCGATCACCCCCAGCACGCCCAGCACCTGGCCATCGGCCGAATACGGGGCGGTGACCAGCGAGACGCTTTCCAGCGGCATCACCCCGGTCTCCTCGCCAATGAAGATGCGCACTCCCGGGGCCTGGATGGTGCGTTCGAGCAGCTGGAGGATCTCGCGCTTGCTGGCGAACACGTCGAACAGCTCGCGCAGGCGCTCCAGGTCGGACAGGTCCTGCACACCCATCAGCCGGGTCTGCCCGGCCAGCACCATGTCATCGGCCGGCGGCACCATGGCCTGCTCGGCCAGCTCGATGCTGTGCGCCAGCAGCTGCTCCATCTCCGACTGCGCATCGCGCAGCTCCAGCAGCAGCCGGGCCCGGATCTCGGCCAGCGGCCGCCCGGCGCAGTTGGCGTTGAGGTAGTTGGCGACCTGCTCCAGCTCGCCCGGATCGAAGCTGCGGCGCGGCTCGATCACCCGGTTCTGCACTTCGTTGTCGGCAAACACCAGGATCGCCAGCACCCGACGCGCGTCCAGCGCCACGAAGTCGATGTGCCGGAACGCGAACTGTTCCCGGCGCGGGGCGCTGACCACCCCGACGAAATGGCTCATCGCCGAGAGCAGCTCCGAGGCACTGCCGAGCAGGGCCTGGGTGCCGGTGCCGGTGGCCAGCTCGGTGCGCAGGCGGCTGAGCTCACCCTCCCCCGGCGGCTGCATCTTGACCAGGCTGTCCACGAACACCCGGTAACCGTGCGCGGTCGGCACGCGGCCGGCCGAGGTATGCGGCGAGCTGAGCAGGCCGAGGTCTTCCAGGTCGCCCAGGATGTTGCGGATGGTGGCCGGGCTGACATCCAGGCCGGCATGCCGGGCAAGCGTCTGCGAGCCGACCGGCTCGCCATCCTGGATGTGGCGCGCGATCAGCGTCCGCAGCAGATGGCGGGCACGCGGGGCGAGATGGGACGCGGAAGGGTGCATGGAATCAGCCTGTGAGACGCCCACTTAGATAATGGCTGCACGGGGCGTTGGCAAGTCATTGGAGACGCCCCCCGCCCATGCTAGCTTGCGCGGCTTGGAGACGCCCCTCGTGTACAACGTAGACCATGCTTAGACATCTATCGATCAAGGATTTCGCGGTCGTCCGCGCCACCGAGCTGGAATTCGGCGCCGGCATGACCGTGGTCTCGGGTGAAACCGGCGCGGGCAAGTCGCTGATGGTGGACGCGCTGGGCTTCCTGTCCGGGCTGCGCGCCGACAGCGGCGTGGTCCGCCACGGCGCCGCCCGCGCCGAGCTCTCGGCCGAATTCGCGCCGCCGGCCGATGCGCCGGCCCGCCAGTGGCTGCGCGACAACGAGCTGGACGACGAAGAACAGTGCCAACTGCGACGGGTGATCCGCGCCGATGGCGGTTCGCGCGCCTTCATCAACGGCCGCCCGGTGACGCTGACCCAGCTGACCGAGCTGGCCGGCATGCTGGTGGAGATCCACGGCCAGCACGAACAGCAGGCCCTGCTCTCGCGCCCCTCGCAACTCTCGCTGCTGGACGCCTTCGCCCGCAACGACGCCGAGCGCGCCCAGGTCCGCCAGACCGCGGCACGCTGGCAGGCGCTGGTGGACGAAGCCGAGGCGCTGTCGCGCCAGGGCGATGTCAGCGATCGGATCGGTTACCTGGAGCACCAGCTGAGCGAACTCAAGCGTGAGGATCTGGACCCGGCCTCGATCGCCACCCTGGGCAGCAGCCACCGCCGCCAGGCCCATGCCAGCGCGCTGATCGGCGCCTGCGACGTGGCCGTCAGCCGCCTCAACGGCGATGACGAGGTCTCGGTGCTGCAGCTGCTGCAGCAGACCCGGCATGATCTGGCCCGCGTGGCCGAGCACGACAGCCGGCTCGGCGAGGTCGATACCCTGCTCGACAGCGCCGCCATCCAGCTGGACGAAGCGCTGTCCCTGCTTGATCGCGTCCACGACGACCTGGATGCCGACCCCGAGCAGTTCGAGGACATCGAGCGACGCCTGGGCCGCCTGCACGACCTCGCCCGCAAGCACCGCGTGCCGATGGAAGCGCTGGGCGAGCACCGCGATGCCATGGAGGCCGAAGTCGAGCAGCTGCGGGGTGCCGACGAGCGCCTGCAGGCCCTGGCCGGCGAGATCGACCGTGCCGCCGGCCAGTGGAAGACCGTGGCCGAGGTGCTCAGCGCCAGCCGCCGGAAGGCTGCCAAGGCCCTGTCGGACACCACCACCACCCTGATCGGCGAGCTGGGCATGGGCGGCGGTCAGTTCCTGATCGATATCGAGCCGCAGAGCGTGGTCAAGCCGGACCCGAACGGGGCCGAGCGGGTCGAGTTTCTCGTTGCCGCCAACGCCGGCCAGCCGCCGCGCGCCCTGCGCAAGGTGGCCTCGGGCGGTGAACTGTCCCGCATCTCGCTGGCGATCGAAGTCGCCGCCTTGGGCCTGGATGCCGTGCCGACCATGGTCTTCGACGAAGTCGATTCAGGCATCGGCGGCGCCGTGGCCGACATCGTCGGGCAGAAGCTGCGCGCCTTGGGCGAGAAGCGTCAGGTGCTGTGCGTCACCCACCTGCCCCAGGTCGCCTCCAAGGGCCACGCCCACTACCGGGTCAGCAAGGCCCCGGTGGACGGCATGACCCAGAGTGCGGTCGAGAAGCTGGATACCAAGGCCCGCGAGGAAGAGCTGGCCAGGATGCTGGGCGGCGTGGAAGTCAGCAAGGAAGCCCGGGCTGCGGCGCGCAAGCTGCTGCAGGTCTGAGGGCCACGTGATGGGTAGTGCCGGCCGCTGGCCGGCTCCCCGCCGGATCCGGCGCCTGGCGCTGAAAGCAAAAACCCCGGGCATGCCCGGGGTTTTTTGATCGCATCCGGGCCGCCAGCGGCCCGTTACCGGCGCTTCTTGCGCACGTAGAGCACCAGCGAGTGCTCTTCCAGCTCGTAGCCATGGTCGGCCGCGATCTTGCGCTGCAGCTCTTCGATCTCGTGGCTTTCAAATTCGATGATCTTGCCGCTGTCCACATCGACCATGTGGTCGTGGTGACCACCGCGATCCAGCTCGTAGACGGCTTGGCCGCCTTCGAAATTGTGCTTCAGCACCAGGCCGGCGGCCTCGAACTGGGTCAGCACCCGGTACACCGTGGCCAGGCCGATCTCATCACCGTGCTCCAGCAGCTGGCGGTAGATGTCTTCGGCGGTCATGTGGTGGCTGGCATTGCGCTGCTCGAGCAGCGCCAGGATCCGCATACGCGGGTGGGTCACCTTGAGGCCGACTTTGCGCAGGTCGTGGGTTTCCATAGTTCTCCGTTCATTGGCGATTTAGCGCCAGCTGCCTCGGATTGGGTCGCGGCGACACGTCGGGAGTGTATCATCGACTCGATTTCCCCAAACGCCATTCCCCGATGCGCAATCTCCTGCTGGTCGCCGCCGTTGCCCTGTCCACCACGGGCTGCGGCATCATTTACAAGCAACCCATCTATCAGGGCAACCTGATCCGGGAGCAGGCCGTCGGTCAGCTGCAGGTGGGCCAGAGCAAGCAGCAGGTCAACGCCCTGCTTGGCACGCCCTCCATCCCGGACCCGTTCCATGCCCAGCGCTGGGATTACACCGCCAGCCAGCGCGTGAACCGGGTCGGCAAGACCGAAGTGAAGAACTTCACCGTCTACTTCGAAAACGACGCGGTCACCCGCTGGGACGGCGAGTACTTCGCCAGCGACGACGCCCAGCTGGCCCGCAGCACGCTGCGCCAGTTCGGCCGCAACCTGCCCAAGGACAAGAAGAAGCGCGGCCGCTGAGGCCCGCGTTCTTCACTCAGCTGCCGGCGCGGGCGCGTCGGCGGCGGTTGTCTTTCGGGTCGGCCAGCAGCGGACGCAGCAGCTCGACCCGGTCGCCCTCGCGCAGCACCTGATCCGGCTTGGCCAGCAGGCCATGCACGGCCATGGCCGGGCACTGGTCGCTGCCCTCGATGCTGGCCAGCGCGATGGCCTCGGCGACGGTGGTGCCCCCGGCGAGGGTCAGCACCTTCGAGGCGGCCCGATCGGGCCAGGCCAGCACCACCTCGACCGTGATCACGGCTCAGTCCTGGGCGTCGGCGACGCGGACGAAATCATTGACCATCCGGTCGGCCAGGCCCTGGAAGCCCAGCGCGAGAGCCGGACCGAGCAGACGTGAGGTCGGCTCGAACTCCAGCGTCAGCGTGACCTTGCAGGCATCTTCGGCCAGCGCGTGGAATTCCCAGCGACCGTGCAGGCGCTTGAACGGCCCGTCCTTGAGCTGCATATCGATGCTGTGCGGGCGTTGCAGCGTGTTCTCGGTCATGAACCAGGTGGAGAACGAACCGAAGCCCAGATCCAGGCGCGCGACCAGGCGGTCCGGGCCGGACTCCAGGATCTGCGAGGCCGAGCACCAGCGGAAGCGGCGCGGATAGGCGTCAATATCATTGACCAGGTCGAACATGCGGGCAGCCGAATGTTCGACCAGGGCACTACGGCGGATAGTTGGCATGCGATACAGATGTCTGATGAATCGACCGGGCGTGCCCGAATCGGAGACAATAGGGAAATGAGCAAGAACAGCGGCAAGGATAAAGCAAAGGGCGCGACGGCCAACAAAACCATCGCACTCAACAAGCGTGCCCGGCACGAGTACCACATCGAAGATCGCTTCGAAGCCGGCCTGGCCCTGCAGGGCTGGGAGGTCAAGTCGATCCGCGCCGGGCGCGGCAACATCATCGATGCTTACGCCTACGTGCGTGATGGCGAGATCTATCTGATCGGTGCGCAGATCACCCCGTTGATCCAAGCCTCCACCCACGTGGTGGCCAACGACCGCCGGGACCGCAAGCTGCTCCTGCATCGCAACGAGATCGACAAGCTGATCGGCAAGGTGCAGCGCGACGGCTACACGATCGTGCCCACCGCGATGTACTGGAGCAAGAACAAGATCAAGCTCGAGATCGCGCTGGCCAAGGGCAAGCAGACGCACGACAAGCGCGATGCCGAGAAGGACCGCGACTGGGCGCGCGAGAAGTCGCGCACCATGCGTCGGCACAACCGCGACGCGTGATGACGCGCACGGTGGCCGCACCGGGGATCCAGCCGGCCAGCACCGAGGACACCCGCGCGGTGTTCGCCGGCCTGTTGGCTTTCAACCAGGCCGCCAGTGGCGATGCGTTGGACGATCAGCCGGTCAACCGGGTGATCCACGATGCTACCGGCCGGGTGGTGGCCGGGATCGCCGCCGACGTCTGCGGTGGCTGGCTGATGGTGCATGCGCTGTGGGTGGACGCCAGCCAGCGTGGCCAAGGGTTGGGCCAGGCGCTGCTGGCCGATGCCGAGCAGCAGGCCCGCACGCTCGGCGCACACGCGGTGACGCTGGACACCTTCTCCTGGCAGGCCGAGGGCTTCTACCTCAAGCACGGCTATGAGGTGTTCGGCCGGCTGCAGGACTTCCCGCCCGGGCACCATCGCCTGTACCTGCGCAAGCGGCTCTAACGCCCTGCCCGGGCGCTGCCAGCGCCGCGTATCGCCAAGGCCGGCCTGACCCTGCGGCCCCGGCAGGACAGTGATCTTTCCCCGCCAGGCCCGCGCAGCTGTCAGAATCCCCGCATTGATACGGAAAGGATCCGCGCGTGACACTTGAAACTACCCCGGCACCCGCACTGGCGGCGGACGAACTGACCACCCTGCGCGCCGACGTGGCCGCGCTGGAGTTCATCTTTGACGAACTCGCCCGCGCGATGGACCCGGCCGCGCTGCTCAAGGTGCTGACCTACCTGATCCGCAACGCCAAGCGCGTTGCCTCGGAAACGCAGAGCTACGACACCCTGGAGCACCGCCGGCTGGTCGCCCAGGTGGAATCGCTGATGGCCCGGGTCGAGCCGCAGGCCAAGAAGCAGGCGATGGCCGTGCGCAACGAGCACAACCGCCTGAAGAAGGAAAAGGCCCGCCACAAGGCCGACAGCCGCCGCCAGCTGCAGAAGTAAGCGGCAGACAGGCAAGGTGACTGTTCAGCCGGATTGGAGTAGCATCCATTCCGTCAAGTAGACGTCCGGCGCTGTTTTCCGGATGAAGTGCGGTTCTTGAAGAAACCGGGGGTGCATTGGTTTCGACGGGGGTTGTGAAGTTACTTGGTGCATGCCGAGGGGGCAGCTTTCCTCGTTAATCCAGCAGCAAACTTTTAGTTGCCAACGACGACAACTACGGTTCGAACGACTTCGCAATCGCTGCCTAAAAACAGCTTTAGCGTTTAGTTCTACAGCCGCCTTAGGCGAACCCCCGAACCTACTTGTGCCCGTGCTCGTAGATGTAGGGTCATTATCACGGAACCGGTTGTGATGGCTGCCTGTCAGTCACGACTTAACTAAAGCAGGCTGGTCCTGGGGTGCGCTTTGCACACCGTGCTGCCACAGGATGAGATCCAACGGTGAGCTAAGCATGTAGTACCGGGGATGGAGTGCCTTCGGACGGCGGTTCAATTCCGCCCACCTCCACCAATGAGGGGTTCGAAAGAATCCCAAGAAGCCCGGGAACCCTTATACAACGGGGGTTCCCGGGCTTTTTTATTTCCGGCATCGTCAGGCCCCGTGCGTTGCAGCTCGTGAGACCGTGGGGGCGATGCCCCCGCTCACCCATCTTGCCTTGCGGCGCGCCAACCCGGCCGAGAAGACCCCGAACCTGTTCGACCGCGGCGGTCTCTACTTGGAGATCTCATCCTGTTGATGGTCGGTGGTGGCACCTGACCCTTCTGGACCTCGGCCTGCGCATGAGCCTCTACGGGCTGCTGCTGGCCTCGTGGCGCTGCGGCAGTTGCCGCGCTGTTCCAGACGGATCGCGGCGTACCGCCGCCTCCTCTTCGCCCTCGGAGGGCGGGATGTACCATTTCTGGACCGTGCCCGCGGGCAGGTTATAGACCCAATATGTCCCGCCAGCCTTCGTTACCGCTTCTTCGAGGATTGCGCGCTGGCGGAAGTCCTCATCGGTCACGCAGGTGGGGCAGTGCACCGGCTGAGCCGCAAAAGCAGGCGTTGCAACCGCCGCAGCCGTTAATGCAAGCATCGCACTGAAGAGCTTCACAATAGATCCTTTATTGAGAAATTGCCGATTTTTGCTCGGCGATTTGATCCTAGCACCGTGAAGCATGTGGCTGGGTTGCTGATCCTGCCGTGACCTCGCCAACGTGACCGCGTACGCGTCCGCAGTTGGGTTTGTCATGACCTTTGAAGCGGCGCGGGACTTCTCTGATTCAGGGCGTGGCTGGCTGCCGAGCGGGATGACGCGACGGCAATGCTGCTGGCCAGCGAGTGCAGACATCGAAGGTCCCCACCTTTTTGTGCCTCACGGCAAGGTAAATTTCCGCGCCATCCGCAGTGGCCAGACCGACGTGAACTGCGCGCCACCCACCAGCCGGTATGCTGCCGAAACACTGTGCAGCACGCCCATCGCCTCCAGCACATCCTTGGTCTTCCGGAACGTCGGCCGCGGATCCGCAGTGAACATGAAAAGGTTGATCTCTTTCGCGCTGACGTCATAGCCGTCCAGCGTCGCGGCCTTGCCGAGCGCGGCGGTCAGCTCGGCCTCCAGCGTCGCCAGGAATGCCTCATCGTCCAGCGACTTGCGCCAGAACTTGATCACAAGCTGGTAATCCATCAGGCGGCCCCGTCATTCAAGAAGTGAACCGCCAAGGTTACCCGCATGACGGAAATCACGCTGTGTTTGAAGCGGCGGCAATCATCTGCGCCAGCCGGTCGGCGATGGCCTGCCCCACCTCCGGCGGCAGGCGCGAGCGCGACAGCGCTTCGAACACCCACATGCCGTCGGCGGCGAGCTTGGCGATGAACAGGTCCAGCGCGGCCGGGTCGCTCAGGTCCTGCGGGGTCGGCGGCGACCAGCGCTCGGCCACGGTCGCCCAGGGCTGCACGTTCTCGTCCGTCGCCGCCGCGTCGAACATCAGCTGGAGTTCGGCGCGCGTAGCGGTCTGCGCACAGGTCAGTGCGTAGGCCTGGTAGCGCTCGGTGGCATCGGCGGCCTCGGCCGGCTTGCCGGCCACCTCGATCAAGCTCGCCTCCCACACGCCGGCCAGGTGCTGATGGATGCCCTGGAGCAGCGCGTCGCGCGAGGGGAAGTGGTACAGCAGCCCTCCCCTGGCGATGCCGGATTCGGTGGCGACCGCCTCGAAGGTGAGCGCGGTGATGCCGTCGCGTTCGATCACGCGGACGGCGGCATCAAGGATGTTGGTTCGGTTGCTCGGGCGCATGGAGTCAGTGGGCGTGGGAGACAGTGGTGGCGCTGCCGGAGCCGTGACGGCGCAGCAGAATGCCGGTGACGACGGTGCCGACCAGGAGCACGGCGGCGATCACATACAGTACCCAAACATAGCTGGCGTCGTAGGCGCTGGCGGCAGCACCGAGCCACCCTGCATCGGCACCGGGCTGCGCGGCCAGAGCGAACGCCTGCTGGATGCTCTCACCCGCAGCGGCGTCCACGCCGTCCGGAAGCGACACGGTTGCCGAGTACAGCGCGGCAATCAGGCTGCCCAGCAGCGAGACCGCGAACAGGCTGCCGAACTCGTAGGACACCTCCTCCACCGAGGACGCCATGCCGGCGCGGTGCGGCGGCACGTTGCCGATGATGGCCGTGGAAGCGACCGAAATGGTCGCGCCCATGCCGAGCCCGGTGAGCAGCAACCCGGTAATGGTCCAGCCCAGGTCGCTACCGAAGGTCACCGCGACCAGCAGCACGCCGGCGGTACCCACGCCGAGCCCACCGGTGATCAGCGGCAACAGCCCGACGCGGTGCAGGAACGCGCCGCCGAAGATCGCGCTGGGCAGGCAGCCGAGCGCGACCACCGACACCAGCAGACCGGCCTGCAGCGGTGTGTAATCGGCGACCAGCTGGAAGCGCTGGGTGGTCAGCAGCTGCAGGCCGGCGATGGCGAACATCGCGAAGGCCGCCGAGAGCACACCGGCCAGGAACGGCGCATTGCGGAAGATCGCCACGTCAAGCATGGGATACGGCAGGCGACGCTGGCGACGCAGGAACAGCACCAGACCCACGACGAAGACCAGCGCCGCGCCCGCGGCCAGTGGCCCGTTCGGCGGCGCATGCGCGATTTCCTTGATCGCCACCACCAGGCCGGACAACGCGACCAGACTCAACAGCGAGGAAATCAGGTCCCACGGCTTGCTCGCATCGGGCGTGCCGTGCGGCGCGAACAGCACGGCGCCAACCATCGCCAGCAGCACGATCGGCACGTTGATCAGGAACACCGAACCCCACCAGGAATGGGCCAGCAGCACGCCGCCGACGATCGGGCCGATCGCGCTGCCAATGATGGAAATGCAGCCCCAGACCGCGATCGCCAGATTGCGCTCGCGCTCATCCGCGAAGGTCAGGCTGATCAGCGCCAGGGTGGCCGGCATCATCGCCGCGGCACCCACCGCGAGCAGCGCGCGGGCGCCGATGAGCAGGTTGGCGTCCGGCGCGAACGCAGCCAGCAGCGAGGCGATGCCGAAGATCACCAGGCCGATCAGGAACATACGGCGGTGCCCCAGCCGGTCGCCGAGGGTGCCTGCGCCGAGCAGCAGGCCGGCCATGACCAGCGGATAGGCGTTGATGATCCACAGCCCCTGCAGCGACGTGGCGCCGAGTTCGGCGGTCAGGGTGGGCAAGGCGGTGTACAGCACCGAGTTGTCGAGCGTGATCAGCAGCAGGCCGGCGGCCACGGTGAGCAACAGGCTCCAGCGCTGGGTCTTGGTGGGGGTCATGGGGAGCGAACGTTTCGGGCGGGCAGTAACTATACAGGACGTCCTGTTTGGTTATGACGACGCACCCCCGGTGGGTTCAGCCTGCGGCAGGCACTGCCGTGCGCAACCGCGGGCGTGGCCGGTCTGCGTGGCGACTGGCGTTGGTCACATGGCAGGGGGGCTCACCCGCGCAGGTACGCCTGCCCGGTATGCACGGTGTCGGGGATCACTATGGACGGACAGAAAGAGGCATTTCGGCAGGCACACGCCGAGTTGGAGCAGTGCTGGACGCGCGGCCGGTCGGCGGCCGAGCGATGGGCGGTGTACGACGGTATCCACGACCGGCTGGTAGCGCAGTGGCCGGGCGATGCCACCCGCATCGTCGGCATGATGGTGATGTGGGTTACCGAAATACGCGGCAGCTGCCCGTCGCCCCATGGCGTTGCCGAGCCGGGACGAAGCGAGGTCCTCCGGCTGCGTGCCTCCCGGATCGATTCCTGAGCGCCGTGCCGGCTGGGTTACGGTGCGGTCGGCTGGAAAGGCGCGTTGCGCCCGGCCACTTCCATGTTGATCGCATTGATCAGGGCCGACACGGCCGTCGCCAGGCGGCGGCTGTCGGCGATGGAGCCGAAGAACAGGATCGAGGTGCCGTCCAGTTCGACCCCGGCCAGGCCGAGCTCGCCCTTGAGCGCGGCGACGCGTTCGTCGAACAGCTTCAACCAGTGGGCATCGGGGGCGACATCCAACATCGCCACGATCGCCTCGTCCGCACCATGGTCGACGATGGTCTGCAGGGTCGGGACGTCGAATCCCAGCAGGCGTGGCACGCTGCTGTCGGGAAGAGGAATGCTCATGCGGGCATGGTAGCCGGTAAGCCGCTGCGGTGCCCGACGGCGACTGGCGATGGCTGAAGCGTTGTGATTGCCCATGACGCACAAAGGCCCGGCCAGATCGGCCGGGCCCTCGGTGCGTCATGCCTGGCCTTATTCTTCCTGGTCGCTCTGCTGGCCCGACCGCTGGCCCTGCTGATCCTGCTGTTGCTGCTGCTTCTGGGCGTCACGGTCGCGCTGATCCTGCTGATCCTGCTGGCCCTGCTGCGGGGTGTTGCGCTGCGGATCGTTCTGACCCTGCTGCGGGTTCGGGGTGTTGGCCATTGCCGTATCTCCGGTGTTCGGCATCGAAGTGGTGCCGGTGAAACCACGCTAGGCCTGCCCGCGTTACCCATGTGTGCGTGGCGGGCGGCGCGCCCTGCACGCGCCGGGCACCTGCGTAAACAATTCAGAACGCACTGGAAAACGACACCGAGAGAGCACAGTGCGTTCACTGCCCGGTAGCGGTGATCTGCAGCGCATCGACAGTCCCTTGATGGGCGCGCGCTCATGCTCGCGACGAAAGGCCCTTGCCGGGCCCCCACCGAGGATGTGCCATGACGCCGCTCCGCTCGCTGCTGTTGACCGCCCTGCTCGCCCTGACGCCGATGCTGGCCACCGCGGCGGACAAGGTCACCACCACCCCCGTGCACTTCACCAAGGGCGCCAGCAGCGCCACTCTGCGTGGGACGTTGTCCGGTTATGACACCGTCCGCTACACGATCGCCGCGCGTGCCGGCCAGACCATGGCGGTCACGATCGACGGCAGCCCCAATGCCAATTTCAATGTATTCGCGCCCGGCGTAACGCCCGGCCACGGCGAGGCCCTGGGCAGCAACGACGAGACCCGGCGCTGGAGCGGCACCCTGCCGTCCACGGGCACCTATGTGGTGCAGGTCTACCAGATGCGTGCGCAGGCGCGCCGGGGTGAGAAGGCACCGCACAGCCTGACCGTCGCCATCCGCTGAGGCCAGCCCCGGGTATCCTCGGGGGTGTCGGTTTCGTCCACGCAAGGGGCCCGGGATGGACTTCCTCAAACTGCTGCGGTCGCTGGAAGAGTTTCTCTACGAGCTGTGCACCTGGTTTCTGTTCTTCCCGCGCACGCTGTACCGCGTGGTGGTGCATCCGCGGCGGATGGCCCAGTACGTGGATACCGAGCTGAAGGAAAAGCTGGACCGCCAGTTCGACGATGCGATCAGCCCGCCGATGTTCCTGATGCTGTCGGTGCTGGTCGCACACGGGGTGGAGCTGATGCTGCACCAGCAGGTGGTCGGCACCGGTGCGCTGTCGCGTTCGATTTTCGGCAACGAAGAAAGCCTGCTGCTGTACCGCTCGATCACCTTCGCCATCTGGCCGCTGGTGACCACGACGCACCTGCTGCGGCGCAAGCATGTGCCGATGACCCGGGAGTCGCTGCGCCGACCGTTTTTCATGCAGTGCTACCTGACCGCCCCGTTCGCGGTGACGTTGTCCACCAGCATGGTGTTCGTACGGCTGCCCGGCGAGCTGTCGACCGTGCTCGGCACTGCGGTGGGGGTGATCGCCGCGCTGTGGTATGCGGTGGTCCAGGCCGGATGGCTGAAGGTCGCGCTTCAACGCTCATGGTTGAATACGATCCTCTCCACGGTATGGGTGCTGGTGCTGGGATCGCTCATCAACATCACGATCGGGGTGATCCTGCTGTCGAATTGATCCGACCGGCGCTCCGCCCAACCGCCATGTCGCGCATATCCTTTCCCCGCCCTTCCATGCGACCCTTTGGGAACGTTTTCATGGAATGGAGGGATTCCACATGCTGTTTCGTTTCCACCGGCCCGCGCTGCTGGCCCTGATGATGTTTGCCGCCCCGCTGGGCAGCGCCTGGGCGCAGGCACCGGACGCGTTGAAAGTCATGTCGTTCAACGTGCGCACGCCGGCCGATACCGACCCCGGCAAGCGCTGGGAAGACCGCCGCGATGCGATGGTCACGCTGATCCGCGAACAGAAACCCGAGGTGATCGGCACCCAGGAGCTGGTGCGGAAACAGGGCGAGTACCTGGTCGCGCACCTGCCGGGCTACACCCTGTTCGGCAGGGACCGCCGCGGCGGCAACGCCGACGAACACATGGGCGTGCTGTACGACAGCGCGCGCTTGAAGGTGCTCGAATCGGGCGACTTCTGGCTCTCCGATACGCCGGATGTGCCGGGCAGCATCACCTGGGGCAACCTGTTCCCGCGCATGGTGACCTGGGCGCTGTTCCAGCGTCAGGCCGACGGCCAACGCTTCTACCTGTTCAACACCCACCTGCCCTACCGCGAGGAAGATGAGCCGCGCCGCGAGCTCGGTGCGAAGCTGATCGTCTCGCGGCTGGCGACGCTGCCCAAGGACATCCCGGTCGTGGTCACCGGCGATTTCAACAGTGAACCCGGCAGCGACACCTACAAGGCCTTCACTGCCGCGTTGGGCGATGCCCGCGAACTCGCCGGCAAGGTCGAAGGCCCGCGCCTGACCTTCCACGATTTCACCGGCAAACCGACGGTGGAACTGGACTGGATCCTGGTACGCGGTTTCAGCGTGGACCGTTTCAGCACGCTGGACCAGAAACCCGGTGGCGTGCTGCCTTCGGACCACTACCCGGTCCAGGCCGAGCTGCGGTTCCCCGCATCGACGCCGACGGTCCGGTAAGCAGATGCGCGATGGGCGGTCATAGCACCGTCCATCGGCTTGCGCATGGCCGCCCTGCGGCCCTGCGCTTTCCCGCCGCCGATCACGGCTGCCGCTCATCGATCTGCTGCAGCAGCTGGTAAAGCGCCTGATGCTGCTCGCGTGCCTGGCAGATCCGCGCGCCGATGGCGATGAACACACCGGTGGCGATCAGGCCGATCTCGAACAGGCCTTCGGTCAAGCGGGCGAATCCGATGGCGACCACGATGATCGCGGCGACCAGCAGCGCGATGACACCGCGCGAAAGCCCCGCGCCGGATCCCATGCCCGGCTCCTGCACACGCGGACGGACAGGACGCCACTGATTGGGTTGCATGCGGGCCACTCCAGAGAACAACCCACGCTTGTAGCATCGTGCATTGGCACCGTGCAGAGGCAAAGCCGTCAACCGCGACGCCCTGCGCAGCGGATGTGACGGCTGTTGCCATTCTTGCAGGGACGGCGCCTTCGCCGCCCCTGCGACCTGCGGCCGGTCAGCGCTGCGTCACCGCCACCGGGGTGTTGGCTGCATCCTGCTGCTGGCCCCAGCCACCCAAGGCCTTGTACACCCCCACCACACTGACGTTGACCGTGGATTCGGCCTCGGCCAGTGCATCGTCCGCGGCCAGCTGGGTGCGTTGTGCATCGAGCAGGGTCAGGAAGTCTTCCGACCCCTCGCGGAAGCGGATCTGCGCCAGTTCCTCCGCGCGACCCGCCGCCTGGGCCTGCTCGGCGACGATCGCCAGGCGGGCCTGCTGCTTGGCGTACCGCGTCAGCGCGTTCTCGGTGTCTTCCAGCGCCAGCAGCACCGCCTTCTCATACTCGGCGGCGGCACCGTCGGCCTGCGCCTTGCTGGCGCGCAGACGGGCTTTGACCGTGCCGAAATCGAAGGCAGCCCAGCTGATCGACGGGGTCACCGACCACGCCTTGTTGTTGCCGTTGACCAACCCGCTGGCATCACCGGACAGGAAGCCGACGAACCCACTCAGGCTGATCCGCGGGAACAGGTCCGCGGTGGCAACGCCAACGCGCGCGGTGGCCGCCGCCAGCCGACGCTCGGCCACGCGCACATCGGCGCGCTGACGCAGCAGATCGGTGGTGTCACCCAACGGCAACGCCTTGGCGTACGGCCGCATCTCGCGCGGCTGCAGCAGGCTGTCCAGTGCATCCGGACGCTGCCCCAGCAGGACGGCCAGGCGATGACGCGACTGCACTTCGGCGACTTCCAGCAGCGGGATGTCGGCCTCGATCGCCTTCAGGCGCGCACGGCTGCTCTGCACGTCCAGCTCGCTGCCGGCGCCCAGTTCCCAGCGGGTCTCGGTGAGCTTCTGGGTGTCGCGCAGATTGACCAGGGTGCGCTTGGCCACCGCGATGCGCTTCTGGGTACCGCGCAGCTCGAAGTAGTTACGGGCTACTTCGGCGGCGACGGTGACCTGCGCGTCGGCGAGGTTGTCCTGCTCGGCGCCCAGGTCCGCGCGCGCCGCTTCGGCGGCACGGCGTTGGCGACCGAACAGATCCAGCTCCCAGCCGGCATCGAAGCCGAGCTGGTAGGTCTCGCTGAAGACGCGCTCATCACCCACCGTGGCATCGGGCTGCTTGCGGCGGTCATAGCTGCCGCCGCTGGTGACGTGCGGCAACTGGTCCAGGCGCTGCTCGACGAACACCGCGCGGGCCTCGCGCACCCGCGACATCGCGATGCGCAGGTCCAGGTTGGTGCCCAGTGCTTCATGCACCAGCTGCTCCAGCACCGGATCGTCGAACTGGGCCCACCAGCTCGCCACCGGCGAGGTGGTGGTGAACACCGGCGCGGCGGCGCCCTGCAGGGTCACCGGCTCGGCCGGTGGCGCCTGGTAGTTGGGGCCGACGCTGACGCAGCCGGCCAGCAGCGCGCTGGTCACGGCCACGGTCAACAGGCGGATTACCATGGCAGCACCTCGCCGAGGTAGGTGAAGCTGCCGTTGGGGCCATCGGCATCGATCAGCGCCATGCCGACGCTGGAGCGTGCGCCTTCGCTGATTTCGATCTCGCCCTCACCGCCGTTCATGTCGGTCTTGACGTAACCGGGGTGCACGGTATTGACCTTGGTGGTGCTGTCGCGCAGCTCGTAGGCGAGCTGTACGGTCCACGCATTCACCGCACTCTTGGAGGCGTTGTAGGCGGGCACCGCGAAGCCGTAGATCGGCGAGCCCGGCTGGCTGTGCAGGGTCAGCGAGCCCAGGATGCTGGAGACGTTGACGATGCGGCCAGCCGGCGAGGCGTTGAGCAGGGGCAGGAAGGCTTGGGTAACGGCGATCACGGCGAATACGTTGGTGTCGAAGGTATCGCGCCAGGTCTGCAGGGTCTGCGCCGACGGCGCCAGCTTTGGGTCGTCGAGCAGGATGCCGGCGTTGTTGACCAGGATGTCCAGGCGGCCGTGACGCTCGGTCACGGTCTGCACGGCGGCGGCGATGCCGGCGGCATCGCCTACGTCGAGCTGGATCGCTTCGACCGGCAGGCCCTCGGCCTGCAGCTTCAGCGCCTCGGCCACGGCGACGTCGCGCTTGCGCCCAGCCAGCAGCGTGTGCACGCCGGCCTGGGCCAGCTGACGGACGGTTTCCAGGCCGATGCCGCGGGTGGCACCGGTGACCAGGGCGATCTTTTGGGTAGCGGTATTCATGTGAAAAACCTCGCGGGGGAAGGAATCAGTGGTGGATGGTCGGTTCGCCGTGGGTCACCAGCTGCCCGCCGCCGTTACGGCTGACGAACTTGCGCAGGGCCACGTAGAACACCGGGGTCAGGAACAGGCCGAACAGGGTGACGCCCAGCATGCCGGCGAACACCGTGATACCGGTGACCGAGCGGACTTCCGCACCGGCGCCATGCGAGATCACCAGCGGGATGGTGCCGGCGATGAACGCGATGGAGGTCATCACGATCGGGCGCAGACGCAGGCGGCACGCTTCCAGTGCAGCCTCCACGATGCCCTTGCCGCCCATCTCCAGTTCGCGGGCGAACTCGACGATCAGGATGGCGTTCTTGCAGGCCAGGCCCATCAGCACCACCAGGCCGACCTGCACGAACACGTTGTTGTCGCCACCGGTCATCCATACGCCGAACAACGCCGACAGCAGGGTCATGGGGACAATCAGGATCACCGCCAGCGGCAACGACCAGCTTTCATACAGCGCGGCCAGCACCAGGAAGGCCAGCAGGATCGCCACCGGGAACACGATGAAGGCGGCCTTGCCCTGGGTGGCCTGCTGGTAGCTCAGGTCGGTCCATTCGGTCTGCATGCCGACCGGGAGTACCTTGCCGGCGATTTCGGTCAGCTTGGTCATGGCCTCGGCCGAGGACAGCATGCGCGGGTCGGCTTCGCCGGCCAGATCGGCCGCCGGGTAACCGTTGAAGCGCAGCACCGGGTCCGGGCCGTAGGTCTGCTTCACGGTGACCATCGAGCCGATCGGCACCATCTCGCCACGGTTGTTGCGGGTACGCAGGCGACCGATGTCTTCCACGCTGTCACGGAACTGGCCGTCGGCTTGGGCGATCACCTGCCAGGTACGACCGAACTGGTTGAAGTCGTTGACGTACGCCGAGCCCAGGTAGGTCTGCAGCGTGTCGAACAATTCGGTCAGCTCGACGCCCTGGGCCTTGGCCTTGACGCGGTCTACTTCGGCATCCAGCTGCGGCACGTTGGCCTGGTAGCTGGTGATCGGGAACGCCATGCCCGGCGTCTGCGCGACGGCACCCTGCATCGTGCTCACCGCCGTCTGCAGTGCGCCATAGCCGAGATTGCCGCGGTCCTGGATGAACATCTGGTAGCCGTTGCCGTTGCCCAGGCCGAGGATCGGCGGCGGCATCATGGAGAACGCAAAGCCCTCCTGCAGCCCGGCGATCTTGGCGTTGATCTCGGCATTGATCTGCGCGGCGGTGCGGCCCTTGCGCTCACTGAACGGCTTGAGCGGAACGAACGCGACACCGGTGTTGGGCGTGTTGGTGAACTGCAGCGCGTTCAGACCCGGGAACTGGATCGTGTGCGCCACGCCATCGGTATTGCGCGCGATCTCGGCGACCTTGGCCAGCATGGCGTCGGTACGTGCGATCGAGGAGCCTTCCGGCAGCTTCACGCCGGCAATCAGGTACAGCTTGTCCTGGGTCGGAATGAAGCCGGCCGGCACCGCCTTGAACATCAGGCCGGTGGCCAGCAGCAGGCCGGCGTAGACCACGAACACCAGGCCACGACGGCCCAGCAGGCGGCCAACCGAACCGTGGTACTTCTCCGAACTGGTCTTGAAGAAGCGGTTGAACGGACGGAAGATCCATCCGAACAGACGGTCGATCAGGCGGGTGAGGCCATCCTTCGGCGCGCCGTGCGGCTTGAGCAGGCGTGCGGCCAGGGCCGGCGACAAGGTCAACGAGTTGATCGCCGAGATCACGGTCGAAATCGCGATGGTGACGGCGAACTGCTTGTAGAACGCACCGGTCACACCGGACAGGAACGCCATCGGCACGAACACGGCACACAGCACCAGCGCGATCGCCACGATCGGGCCGGACACTTCACGCATTGCCTGGTGGGCGGCGGCCAGCGGAGTCAGGCCTTCTTCGATGTTGCGTTCGACGTTCTCCACCACCACGATCGCGTCATCGACCACGATGCCGATCGCCAGCACCAGCCCGAACAGGGTCAGGGTGTTGATCGAGAAGCCGAGTACGTACAGCGCCGCGAAGGTACCCACGATCGACACCGGCACGGCGATCAGCGGAATGATCGAGGCACGCCAGGTCTGCAGGAACAGGATCACCACCAGCACCACCAGGGCGATCGCCTCGAGCAGCGTGGAGACCACGGCCTTGACCGAATCGCGCACGAAGATGGTGGTGTCATACACCGCTTCGTACTTCACGCCCGGCGGGAACTGCTTGGTCAGCTCATCCATGGTGTGGATGACCGAGTCGCGGATTTCCAGCGCGTTCGCGCCGGGGGCCTGGAAGATACCGATACCGACCGCGTTCTTGCCGTCCAGCTGCGAGCGCAGCGTGTAGTCACCGGCGCCCAGCTCCAGGCGGGCGACATCGGACAGGCGCACCACTTCACCGTCGTCACCGGCCTTGAGCACGATATCGCGGAATTCCTGTTCGCTGCGCAGGCGACCCTGGGCGTTGATCAGGGTCAGGAAGTCGCTGCTCGGCATCGGCTCGGCGCCGAGCTGGCCGGCCGAGACCTGCACGTTCTGCTCGCGCATCGCACGCACCACGTCGCTGGCGGTCAGGCCGCGCGCGGCGATCTTGTCCGGGTCCAGCCACGCACGCATGGCGTAGTCACCGCCGCCGAACATCTGCGCATCACCGACGCCCTGCAGGCGTGCCAGGGCATCCTTGACGTGCAGGCGGGCGTAGTTGCGCAGGTACAGCGAGTCGTACTTGCCGTCCGGCGAGGTCAGATGGACCACCATCAGGAAGGTCGGCGACTGCTTCTGGGTGGAGACACCCTGGCGGCGCACGTCCTCGGGCAGGCGCGCCTGCGCCTGGGCGACGCGGTTCTGCACCTTGACCGCGGCTTCGTCCGGATCGGTACCCGGGCGGAAGGTCACCGTCATCTGCAGCACGCCGTCCGAGCCGGCGACGGACTTGATGTACATCATGTCCTCGACGCCGTTGATCGCTTCTTCCAGTGGCGTGGCCACCGTTTCAGCGATCACTTTGGGGTTGGCGCCCGGGTACACCGTGCGCACCACCACCGAGGGCGGCACCACTTCGGGGTACTCGCTGATCGGCAGCATCGGGATCGCGATCAGGCCAGCGGCGAAGATCACGATCGACAGCACCGCCGCGAAGATCGGCCTGTCAATGAAAAAACGGGAAAAGTCCATGGGTGGATTCCTGGGGTTTCACCAGCGCCGGCGTGCACGACCCCGGCCGCTGTCGCAGGCGACAGCGGTGGCGGGTTCCCCTGCACGGGGCGATGGCAGTCACGGTAGAGCCGACCGTTGGTCGGCTGCTATGTAGAACCGACGGTCAGTCGGCTGCCCTTCAATTCTTTGCAACAGCCGGCGCGGCTACCGGCGCGGCAACCGGCTGCATCGCAACGGCCTTGGCCTGGACCGGCATGCCGGGCATGAAGACTTTCTGCACGCCATCGACGATCACGCGGTCACCGGCCTTCAGGCCCTGCTCGACGATGCGCAGGCCGTCGGCATTGCGGCCAAGTTCGATATCGCGGCGCTGTGCCTTGTTGTCCTTGTCGACCACGTAGACGAACTTGCGGTCCTGGTCGGTCAGCACGGCCTTTTCATCGATCAGCATGGCCTGGAACTGGCCACTGCCCAGCAGCTGCACGCGGGCGAACAGGCCCGGAGTGAACGCGCGGTCGGCGTTGTCCAGCAGCGCGCGGACGCGGATGGTGCCGGTGCTGCGGGTCACCTGGTTGTCCAGGAAGTCGACCTTGCCTTCATGCGGGAAACCATTCTCACCGGACAGGCCCACCTTCACCGGCAGTTCGCTGTCGCGCTCGCTCGGGCGTTCGCCCTTGCGCGCCATCTGGGCGTAACGCAGGAAGGTGCCTTCATCGGCATCGAAGTAGACGTGGACCTTGTCCAGCGAGACCAGCGTGGTCAGCACGCTGGCGCTGTCACCGGCGGTGACGAGGTTGCCAGCGGTCACCATCGCGCGGCCGGCACGGCCGTTGATCGGTGCGCGGACCTGGGTGAACTCCATGTTCAAGCGGGCTGCATCGACGGCGGCCTGCGCGGCCTGTACCTGCGCGAGCGCCTGCTCGGACACCGCACGGCGCTGTTCCCAGGTCTCGGTGGAGATTGCCTGCTGGTCGGACAGACGACGGGCACGGTCGGCTTCGCTGCGGCTCACCTGGGCCTGGGTGCGCGCGCGGTTGAGCTCGGCGGTGGCGCGGTCCAGCTCGGCGCGGTAGCTGCGTGCGTCGATGGTGAACAGCACATCGCCCTTCTTGACCTCCTGGCCTTCGACATAGTTGACCTTGTCGATGTAGCCGGAGACGCGCGGACGCAGCTCAACACTTTCGACCGCTTCGACGCGGCCACTGAAGTCGTCCCACTGGCTGACCTGCTTGACCAGAACCGGCGCGGCACTGACCGACGGCGGCGGCGGCATGCCGGCTTCTTCAGCATGGCTGCCACTGCAGGCGGTCAGCACCGCGGCGGCAAGGATCGAAACGCCGGCCATGGCCAGCCGTCGGGTGAAACGTTGCGGGGAGGAGTTGGAAGTCATGACATGCATCCGTACGTAGGGGTGGTGATACAGAATCGAAAACGTGGGGCGACGTGGGGGCGTAGCCTGGGACCTGAACCTTGGTAGAGGTCAAGCCGTGCCGGCCGTGTTGCGCGACATCGGTGGAGGGCGGTCGAGGTGCAGCAGTCCGCGCGGCAGTTCGGCATCGCGCGCATCGCATCGGACGATGGCGCGGTTGTCGGTGCAGTTGTCGAGCAGCGAGACAACACGGCGGCCGACCAGCAGCGCGCTCGGCCATTCGATGCAGGCCTTGGCCGCATTGGCCGGGGTACACACCGGATCGCACACTTCCAGCATCTGCGCACGCACGCCCAGGGCCTGGGCTTCCTGGTGCAGCACCTGCGCGTACATGCGCGTGGCCGACATGGTGATGGAGGACTCGCCATGCCCGGCCCACGGCTTGAAGCCGGCCGGGCCGCCCACCAGCACGTAGCGCCGCGCCTGCGCGCCGCCACGCAGCAGCGGCAGCAGATGCCGGCCGGCGTGCACGTGCGGCATCACGTCGGCCTGCAGCGCCTGCAGCAACGCGTCGCCGCTGCGGTCGGTCACCCGCCCGCGGTTGTACGGGCCGCCCATCGCATCCACCACCGCAGCCAGCGCGCGCGGGCGCCCGCCGATGCGCTCGGCCACCGTGCGCGCCGAGCCATCATCGCCAAGCGAACCGAGCAGGACTTCCAGGCCCGGCTCGTCGGCGAACTGCTCCTGCAGCGCCGCCAGCCGGCCGGGATCGCGGCCGACCACCAGCACGGGGCTGCCGGCCTCCAGCAAGGCCGCCACGATGCCCTGGCCCACGCTGCCGGTGCCACCGAGCACCAGCACCTCGGGGGCCAATGTCCCATTCATGGGACTTTCACTCCCGTCGCCGGGATAATCCCAATTCGGCCCAGTCGATCGCCACCGCGGGCGCCCAGGCGGATGCTGCCGCCACGCTGCATGTTGGCAGGCGGAGTGAATTCGCGGAAAGCCTTGCGGGAGAGGGATCCCGGGCGAGCTTCAACAGTCATCGCGAGGTCCAGCGGGGCGCTGGGGCCGCTACGCAGGCGGCCAAGAATGTTCCGCAACCACATGGTTGACGTCCTTCATATCTGGAATGGCGCCAGATTAGTCTTCAAACTCCCCCTTGATTAGTCCGGATTTAGGGGAATAATCATCCCGTGCCCGGCACAATCATTTGCGGCACTCTTCCCCTCCCCCGACTTTGGATCCCGTCATGGCCCACGATCTCAACGACACGCTGATCTTCGTCAAAGTGGTCGAGCAAGGCAGTTTCATCGCCGCCGCCACGGCACTGGGGCTACCCAAGACCACGGTCAGCCGCAAAGTGCAGGAACTTGAAACGCGCCTGGGCGCACGGCTGCTGCACCGGACCACCCGCCGCCTCGGCCTCACCGAAGCCGGCTCGGTCTATCACGAGCATTGCCAGCGCATCGCACGCGAGCTGGAGGAAGCCGAAGGCGCGGTCAACCAGCTGCAGTCCGGGCCGCGCGGCTGGCTGCGCTTCACCGTGCCCTATTCGATCGGCATCACCTGGATCGCGCCGCTGCTGGGTCAGTTCCATGCGCAGTACCCGGAAATCCAGCTGGACATGCACCTGGGCAATGAAAAGCTGGATCTGATCGCCGGTGAGGCGGATCTGGCGCTGCGCGTGGGCACTCTGCCTGACTCCAACCTGGTGGCGCGCAAGCTTGGCAGTCTGCGTACGCAGGTGTTTGCCAGCCCGGCATACATCGAACGCTACGGCGAGCCGCTGCATCCGGATGAGCTGCAGTTCCACCGCATCCTGGCGATGCGCAAGGCGCGCAACCTCAACAACAACCGGTTCTTCTGGCAGCTGGGCGAGAACGGCGGCGAACTGCTGGATTTCCCGGTCAACCCGCTGCTGGTGGCCAACGACCCGTCCGCCTTGAACGGTGCCTTGGTATGCGGCGAAGGCCTGCTGCTGACCGGTGACGTGATGGCCAAGCCGTTCGTCGAATCGGGCATGGTGCGCCGCGTACTGGCCGGCTGGACCGGGCCGGAAGTGGACTTCAACGCGGTGTTCGCCGGCGGCCGGCTGGTGTCGCCGAAGGTCCGCGCGTTCGTCGATTTCCTGGTGGAGAAGATGAACTTCGACGCCAACTACATGCTGGCCCAGTGCCCGGCGGCGAAGCTGGCCAAGCAGCAGCAGACCCAGGTGGAAACCGAACTTCAGGCGACCGGGAAGCGCATTCTGGAGACGGTGACCGCGGGGTGATTCTGACGGTACGCCGGGCCGGCTACCGACGCCACGCCGTCGCTTAGCGCTCTTGTCGAGTAAAAAGGGATGATTGCAATCTCGTTCCATCGTCAGATGGAAACGGACGTTGGACAAGATACCTGCTCGCAAGCTCGCGGAAACGCGACACCTCCGGCTCCGGAACGAAGCCTGTCGCGTTGTCGTCAACGAACTGAAGGCTCTTTATCCGCATCTACAACTGTCCGACATCGACAATGATGCGGTCGCCCAGGCCCGACGCTGGGCTGAGGCCCCCTGCGCGACCAGGCGCCGGCGCCTTTATGTCCCTTGGGACTGGCAGGAACTCTGGAGACGCTTCAGAAATCACGCATGCAGAGTGGATCTTGCGATACGCGATGCAGAAGTGCTGTGCGCTCTGGCCGTCGGTCGAGTCAGCAAGGGGCGGATGGTGGCGAGCATCCACTATCTTCAGTCCAATCCCGCATCACACGATCTGCAAGGCGAAGCCGGTCGTATTGCGACCGCCTATCTGCTTGCACTTGCCACCCAGCTGCGGTGTGGCGAAATCGCACTGAATCGTCCGGTACCGGAGTTGGTGGCGTACTACGAAAGGCTGGGCTTCACCCGGCATGTCCATCGCAAAGGCATGCTCTGGCGACTTGTCCAGGACATCACGGTGGGTGGCCAGGATTTGACAGTCGCCGTAGATGGCAGTAGTAGACTTTCGGCAGAACCGACCCGCTCAGGGGGCCAACAATGAAACGCTCCACTCAATTGAAGCCGGGCAAGCGAGCCGCATCCCCTGTGGACGTCGCCAAGGTCAGGCGCCACCTGTCGGGAGGCATTGGCGCGAAATCTGGCAAGACGTTGACCAAGGTCGAGCTTGAGGCCGTGTTCGATTCGGATAAGGCGATCCTGGCCCAGGCCTGCCGAAAGGCGGGGGAGGATGTACTGTTGAAGTACAACGGAGTGATGGCCGGCGCGATCAGCCCGCGAAAACGTTCCAAGCCCGTTTAGGGCGATGCCGCACTCAGCTGGCCGGTGACCGGCACCGGGTGGCGCGGTTGCGATGATCAGCCAGGCAACGGCCGGTACTGTTTTGGCGGCGTTGTCGTGGGTGTTGCGGACGTGCGCGGACGGAACTGTTCAGGGCGTACCGGCCACCGGCCGGTACCTACAAAAAATGCCGCCAGCAAGGGCGGCATTTCTGTGTTGCGAGCCTGTGGCTCGCACCACGCAATAACAGCGCGCTGGCGCGCTGTTATTGCTGCAACGGAATCACACGGATCTCGACACGGCGGTTCTGCGCGCGGCCGGCATCGGTGTTGTTGTCGGCAATCGGGTAGGCCTTGCCGGCACCCAGGGTTTCGATGCGGGCGCGCTGCACGCCCTGGCCGGCCAGGTAGGCGGCGACCGAATCGGCACGTTCCTTGGACAGGCGGTTGTTGACCGCGTCGCTGCCGATGCTGTCGGTATGGCCGACCACTTCGATCATCGTCTGGTTGTACTCGGCAAGCGTGCTGGCCACGCCATTGAGCGAGCTGTAGAACTGCGGCTTCAGGGTGGACTTGCCGAAATCGAAGGTGATGCCGTCCGGCAGGTTCAGGGTCAGGTTGTCACCATCACGGGAGACGTCGATACCGGTATTGGCGGTACGTTCGCGCAGCGCGCGTTCCTGGCGGTCCTGGTACTGGCCGACGGCCGCGCCGCTGAGTGCACCGATACCGGCGCCGATCATGGCGTGCTGGCGGCGCTCGGTGGCGCTGTTGCCGCTGAGCAGGCCGGCGGCGACGCCGACGGCAGTGCCGATCAGGGCGTTGCGGCCGGTGCGGTTCTGCTGTTCGACAGGGTTGCCGTACTGGTCACTCTGCACGTAGGAGCCACCGGTGGCGCAGGCCGTCAGGGCGGCAGCAGTCATCAGGGCCAGGGCCACGTTGCGGGTTGCGGGTCGAATCATGAGGGTTCTCCTTGGTTACCGGACGGCGCCGGCTTGCGGGCCGTGAAGAGCATAAACAGCCCAACGCGATGCCGGCATGATGAATGGCACGCTCGGCAGCTCCCTGTTCAGGTAAACGCTTACCCCAGAACCGGATGATCCGAGATGGCCATCACGCCCCGCCTGAGTGCCGATACGCGGCCAAGGCGGCGTCGCGGCCTTCGCCCAGATCCACCAGCGGCAAGGCGGGATAGGCTGGGGCGTGCTCGGCCAGCAGCTGCGGCGATTGCCAGGGCGCGAAGCGTGCCTTCAGCGGCAGCGCGGCCAGTTCCGGCACCCAGCGCGTGATGTAATGCGCCTGCGGATCGAACTTCTGCGACTGCGTCACCGGGTTGAAGATCCGGAAGTACGGCGCAGCGTCGGCCCCCGTGCCGGCCACCCACTGCCAGCCCATGGTGTTGTTGGCCAGGTCTGCATCGACCAGCGTGTCCCAGAACCAGCGCGCACCTTCGCGCCAATGCTGGCGCATGTGCTTGCACAGGTAGCTGGCGACGATCATGCGCACGCGGTTGTGCATGTAGCCGGTGGCCCACAGCTCACGCAGGCCCGCATCCACGATCGGAATGCCGGTGCGGCCCTGCTGCCATGCACGCAGCGCGTCCGCATCGGGCTTGGCCCATTGGAACTGATCGAAGCGCGGGTTGAGGTTGTGGTCCGGCGTCTGCGGGAAGTGATGCAGCAGGTGATACGAAAACTCGCGCCAGCCCAGCTCGCGGATGTAGCCGTCGATGTCGGCATCGCGGCTGGCACTGCGCTCGCCCTGCAGCCGGCGGACGATCTGCCACGGGGCGATTTCGCCGAAATGCAGGTGCGGCGACAGCAGCGAGGTGCCCACCCGGTCCGGCAGATCACGCTGCTCGCGATAGCCATTGAGGGCACCATCGATGAACACCGTCAGCGCTTCGTGCGCACCGGCCTCGCCTGGTTGCCAATGCTCCCAGAACTGCCGGTCCCACGGTATCGAGGGTGCCAGGCCAAAGGCATCGAGCGTTTCGCCGCCCGCCGTGTGCGCGGGCAGCCGGTCAGGCACGCGGGTGGGCGCCGGCAGCTGCAGGCGCGTCAACGCATTGCGCCAGAATGGCGTGAACACTTTGTACGGCCCACGCTGCTGGGTCGCCACGTCCCACGGCTCGAACATCAGGCTGCCGTTGTGGCTCTCGGCCTCGATGCCCTGCTCGCGCAGTTCGCGCTTGATCTTCGCATCGCGCGGCTGCGTGGCCGGCTCGTATTTGCGGTTCCAGTAGACCGCCACCGCCCCGGTCTGCTCGATCAGGCGCTCCAGCTCGGCTTGGCTGTCGCCCTGGCGCAGCACCAGCGAAGAACCGCGCGCACGGAGGTCAGCGTCTAGCGCCGCCAGCGAACGGTGCAGCCAGGCATTGGATGCGCCGCCGGGGGCCCAGTCGCCTTCTTCGTGCGGCGCATGGATGTAGACCGGTACCGGCACATGGCCGGCATCCAGCGCGGCCTGCAGGGCCGGGTTGTCCTGCAACCGCAGGTCACGGCGAAACCACACCAACGCTACCGACACGAGACTACCCCGGAAGATTCGAGAGGCAATGATAGCCAGTGCAGGTGAAGGACAGGCAGCGATCACGCGCGGATGGCCCGCACTGTTCCACATCGCCGTGCTTGACCTCAATCACGCTTGAGGTTCTATCGTGGCGTCCACCGAACAAACGCGGGCCTGCCCAAGCCCCTGTGCTTCGTACCTGTGCCGACCCGCCCTTTCGTTTTGCTGGAGATACCCATGGCTTACACCCTCCCCGCCCTGCCCTACGCCTACGACGCACTCGAACCGCACTTTGATGCACGCACGATGGAAATCCATCATGCCAGGCACCACCAGGCCTACGTCACCAATCTCAATGCCGCCCTCACCGATGCCGGGATCGAGAGCACGGATATCGACACGCTGATCGCCGAGATCGGCTCCCTGCCCGAAGGTGTGCGCAACGCCGTCCGCAACAACGGTGGCGGGCATGCCAACCACAGCCTGTTCTGGACGGTGCTGACCGCCAGCGGCGGCACGCCGGAAGGCGCTGTGGCGCAGGCGATCGATCGCGACCTCGGCGGCTACGCCGCGTTCAAGGAGGCCTTCACCAAGGCCGCGCAGACCCGCTTCGGCAGTGGCTGGGCGTGGTTGACGTTGAGCCGCGATGGCACGCTTCTGGTGGAGAGCAGCCCGAACCAGGACAACCCGTTGATGGGCGAGATTGCGGGCCTCTCCGGTGGCACGCCGATCCTGGGGCTGGATGTGTGGGAACACGCTTACTACCTGAACTACCAGAACCGCCGCCCGGATTACATCGCTGCGTTCTTCGAGCTGATCGACTGGGCCGAAGTCGCGCGCCGTTACCAGGCCGCCGGCGGCCGTTGATGGACACGGGCCCCGCACTCGGCCTCGGCACGCAACCCTCCGCCACGCCGTCCGAGGCTGCAGTGCTGGACCCGCCGCTTGCCCGCCTCACCGCTACCTGAGTCTGCATCGAATGGATATCTCCGCACTGCAACGTCTGCTCGAACAGGGGCGCGACAGCGCCCTGCTCCGCTTCGGCCTGGGCAAGGCCCTGCTCGACGCGGGTCACACCGCGGAGGCGGTCATCCATCTGCAGCGCTGTGTCGCAGAGGATCCACGGTACTCGGCGGGCTGGAAATGGCTGGGCAACGCCCATCTGGCGGCCGGGGATTCGGAGGCGGCGGCACAGGCATGGCAGCAAGGCAGTGCTGTCGCCGGGACCAACGGTGACAAGCAGGCGGTCAAGGAAATGGCCGTTTTCCTGCGGCGGCTGCAGAAGGCGAGCGCCGGCTCAGCGTGATCGGCCGGGAGGGCTACCAGAGCAGACCGTTGTTGTAGAGCGCGACCAGGATCCACACCAAGGCGATCACGCCGAAGCCAATGAAATAGCTCCAGTTCTGATGCGCGGCCGACCAATCGTCCTTCCCGAAGTGGCCGCCGCTGAAGGCAAACAACGTGACGCGGCCGATACCGAAGACCAGGGTCTGGACGATGAAAACGACCACGATCCAGTGGATCACGGTCAGTACGCCGCGCTTGATCTCCTCTTCCATGTGCCGTCGCCCCGTCCCTTGAATGGCCTGCCATCGGCAGTGCCCCGCCGCAGGGCATCGAGCATAGCGGACGAGCTCGGCGTCACGGAAGGTGGTGCGTGAGCGGCGGATCAGCAGCCGCTGCCGTGACCTGGGCCCTCAATCGCCTTTCGCGTGCCGCTGCTGCGCATCGAAACGCTGCATCGAGGCACGGATCAACGTCTTTGCCTCGGCGGCATTGCCCCAGCCGTTGAGCTGGACCGGGTTGCGGCCGGCCGGCAGGTCCTTGTAGACGCGGAAGAAGGCTTCGATGCGCTGCCGTTCGATCAGCGGCAGATCGTCCAGATCGCGGATGGCGGCGTATGTGGGATCGATCTTGTCGGTCGGCACGCCAATCACTTTCTCATCCTGCTCGCCATCATCGACCATCTTCAGGAAGCCGATCGGACGGAACCGCACGATCACGCCGGGGTGCAGCGGCTCGCGGGTCAGCACCAGCGCATCGAGCGGGTCGTTGTCGCCCGCCAACGTGCGCGGCATCGAGCCGTAGTTGGCCGGGTACGCCACCGGCATCGACTGGAAGCGGTCCACGTGGACCAGGCCGTCCTCCTTGATCTCGTATTTGGTGACGCTGCCAGCCGGAATTTCCACGGCCAGATTCACCTCCTCCGGGGCATTGTTCGGCTGCGCGGCAAGGAACGGGTGCAGCACCGCGTTGCCGGCCACGCCGGCGCCGGTGAGCAGCAGCAGGGACGCGGCCAACACAGCCCGCCCGATGGAACGGCGATGCGTCATCTCGGTCTCCACGAAGGGCCGGGCACGCCGCAGCGGCCCGGCCGGTCGGTCATTCCCAGCAACGGTCGGCGCGGCCCTTGAGGGTCTGTGCGCGCGTGCAGTCACGGGGGGCGATGCGTCCCTGCGTCAATTCGGTCTTCTGTTTGCGACCATTGGTGCCACGTGTCAACTCGAAACCGTCGTACAGGCGTCCGGTGACCGTGCGCGCCTCATACCGCAGATGGCCGGGGTCGATCTTCAGCACCTGGAACAACTGCGTGTCCTCGCCGACCGGCGCCATGGTGGCGCGGGCCTCATCGGACAGCCGGTACTGCTTCGGCCCGGCCACGGTGACCACGAACTGCGGCGTCGCGCCCTGGCCTTCACCGCGGCGGCCATAGGTATGGTCATGGCCCTGCAGCACCAGATCGACCTGGTGACGGCGCACCACCGGCAGCAGCACATCGCGCAGCTCGGTGTTCTCGCGGCCTTCGCGCGGGGAATAGAACGGCTGGTGCAGCAGCACGATGCTCCACGGGTGCGGGTTGTCGGCCAGTACCGTATCCAGCCACGCCGCCTGCGCCTTGGCCGTGCCCAGATCGAGCGCAGAGGTGCCGTCGAGCACCGCGATGCGCACGCCCTGGTAGTCGAACCAGTAGGTACTGGTGTCCGCGGCGTCCACACCATTGCGCGGCAGCGCGAACGTCACCGGCCAGTGGCGACCGAGCACGCGACGCTCCTGCGGGGTGTCTTCGAACTCCTCGAAGTACTCATGGTTGCCGATCGCCGGGGCGACCGCGGTTTCCTGCGGCAGCCAGCCGGCGGCGGCGAACCACTCGCCCCACTCGCTGTCGTCCTGCCCATCGCCCCCACTGACCAGGTCACCGGCGAACAGGCTCAGGCGCGCGTCCGGGGCGGCCTTGATGCCGGCCCGCATCACCCGGGAGACGTGGCTGAGGTTCTTGTTCTGGGTATCACCGAAATACAACAGGGTCAGCGGCTGCTCGGCACGGCCCGCGGTGCGCAGCTGGTTCCAGGCACTCCAGGTGTTCTGCCCCTGCACGCGCCACAGATACAGCGTGTCCGGCTGCAGGCCAGTCACGTCCGCACGGTGATGGTGGGACGTCCCGAGTTCGGTGCTCAGCGCCTGGGTGGTGGCGGTGATGCGGGTCGGCATGCCGACATCCGGAGAGTCGCCGGCCAGCACCCATTCCAGCACCGGTGCCTTGACCGAGGTATCGGTGCGCCAGGCGACCGAGAAGCCGCGGGCAGCGTCCTGCGCCGGGGAGGCGACCAGCCGGTCCGGGAATCCGCTCGCGGCGTAATGGCGGTTGCCGGCCGGGACCTGGGTGTTGGGTTCGGCACCGGTCTCGGTCTCCTTCTTTGCCAGGGCGCTGCCACTGCACAGCAGCAGCCCCAGTGCGAGCGCGGTCAGGGCGGCAGGAACGTGGCTCACGCGCCACACTCCAGCGGCAGCGACAACTGCTTGGCGATGCTGGCCCAATCGAAGGCCACTACGCCCTGGTCATCGTGCACGGCGTACAGCGCGCCGTTCGGGAAACGCGCGGACGGCGCCTGCATCGACCAGATGCCGTCGGTGTTGGCCACCGTGTTGCCCTGGAAGGCGCCGACGTGCTTCAAGGTGTGGCGGTCGAACAGGTGGAACACGCTGCGCTGCTTGCCCTGCTCGGTGGTGATCCACCAGCCATCCTTGCCGCAGGTCCGCAGCATCACGCCTTCGGCCTGGGCCTGGAAGGCATCGCGGCCAAACGTGGTGCCGCTGAAGCGACCTTCCAGCGTGTAGACCTTGAACTCGCTGGCGTAGGTCTCGTCCTCTTCGGCGATCAGCAGCCGGTCGTTGGCGGGGTCGCCCCAGATCGATTCGACCACGCGCAGCGCGCCCGCTTCGGTGGTGTCACCGATGCTCGCGGTGAGCGAGGCCTGCGCCTTGCCGCCCTGCACAGTGAGCGCATACCGGCGCACGCGCTTGTCCAGCTCGGCCAGCGGCGGCAGCACATCGTTGCCCTGCGCGTCTTCGCCAGCGTCGTAGGAATCGGTGACGTACACGTCGTAGCCGCTGCCGAGCTTGTTCACCCACACCCCGTACGGCTTGCGCAGCTCACCGGCGCCGAACACGCCCAGCGGGGTGAAGTCCGGCAGCTGCAGCACCTGTACGCGGTGGTTGTCACGCTCCACGATCAGCACCAGGTCATCGACCACGGCGATGCCGTTGGGGCGGTCGAACTGGCCCGGCGCCGTGCCGAGGCTGCCGACATCGCGCAGCTTCGCGCCGGTCTGCCCGTCATAGACCACCAGCTTGTCGGTGGCCTTGGCGGTGGCGATCAGCCAGACCTGGCCGTCGGGCGTGGTCCAGCTGGCCGGCGAGTCGATGTTGTCGTCCGGGGTCATCGGGGTCAGGAACGCCTCGGCGACCGTGGCGACCTGGCGCGCGGCGGAGGCGTCGGCAGCAGCTGTCGGCGCCCCGGCTGCGGCAGGGTCCGGCGTCGCCGCTCCGGGGGCGGCGGCAGGCCTGCAGGCGGTCAACAGCGCCAGCGCGAGCAGGCTCAGGCAATGGCAGGCGCGCATCACAGGGCCACCTTCAGGCCGAGGGCGTAGGTACGGCCATACTCCTCGTTCTGCAGGGTGCGCGAGCGCACGCCCTGGTACAACTCCAGCGGCTTGTCGAGCAGGTTCTGCGCTTCGAAGTAGACGCTCACGTTCGAGGTGATCTTGTAGTCCATGCTGAAGTCGAGCTGGGTGTTGGGTGCGACGTAGATGTCATACGCGCGGCTGTCGCCCAGCGAGTCCAGATACTCGCTGCGGTAGACCGCTGCCACGCGGGTGCTGAAGCCGGCCTTTTCATAGCCGATGTGCGCGCTGTACACATGCTTGGAGGCACGCGGCAACATGAAGTCGTCGCGCTCGCGACCGGGCATGCCCGGGTCGAAATCGGTGTCCAGCCAGGTGCCGCTGGCGCCGACCAGCAGGCCATCCCAGCCGGCCGGCAGGAAGGCGAGCTGCTGCTGCCAGTTGAACTCGGCACCCCTGACCGTGGCCTTGTTGCCGTTGATCACCCGGGTAACTTCGAAGCCGGGATACGCCGGATCCGTGTTGCTCACCGTGTTGACGATGTAGCCATCGATCGACTTGTGGAACACCCCCAGCGAGACGATGCCGGTGCTGCCGAGGTACTTCTCGAGCGACAGGTCGATGTTCTTCGATTCGTACGGGTCCAGCTGCGGGTTGCCGATCCGCACTTCCTCATCGCCCCGGCTCAGGCCGACACGCGGCGCCACATCGCCGAACGACGGGCGCGAGACGGTCTTGTTGGCGGCCGCGCGCAGCACCCAGTCATCGCCTGCGTCGTAGCGCAGGTGCAGGCCAGGCAGCACATTGATGTAACTGCGGCTTACGCTCAGCGGGGTGACCGTGAAGCTGCGGCCGTTGGGCGCCACCTCCACGCTGTTGCCGGTGGCACTGAACTGGGTGTTCTCCACGCGTACGCCGCCGATGATGCGTAGCGCGCCAACATCCCAGGTGCCCATCGCGTAGCTGGCGAAGATGTCCTCGCTGGCGGTGTAGTCCTCTTCCAGCGAGGCCAGGGCGTTGCCGCCGGCATCCTGCGGGCGGGCGCTGTACTGGCCGCCCTGCTGGGCCCAGTAGCGCCGCATGGCGTCCGAGCTCATCCCCTGGCCGAGGCTGCCGCCCCGGTGATCGGGTGTGGAGGTGGTCCAGTCCGACAACGCCACGTCCGGGCCGACCCGCAGTTCGCGCTCATCCACGTTGACGTCGCGGTCGCGCCAGCGGCCCAGCAGGCCGATCTTGTAGCTGGACGAATCCCCATCGAAGCGCACGTTGATCTGCGCGCTGCGCTCGCTGTCGTTGACCTGCTTGGGCGACACCACGAAACGATCGAAATCGTAGTTGCCGTTGTCCATCCACTGCGCGCTGGTCAGGGTGTAGCGCGGGATGCCGCTGTTCTGATCGACGCTGGCACCCAGGTCATCGCCGTTGTACTCGAAGCGCGCCTCCATCTCGTCGTTGACGCGCTCTTCGGTACGCGTGTAGCCGACCTTGTAATCGACCACCGCATTGGTCAACCGGTTCTCGCCGCCGGCGCTGGTGGTGAACGTGTTTTCCTTCTTGGTGCGGTAGCGCATGCGCTTCTGGATCGCATCGGCCGGCAGGTCATCGACGCGGTACTGGTTGTTGCCCAGCGCGGTGACCTCACCATCGCCGAAGTTGAAGAGGGTGCGCTGGCGGGTTTCGGCATCGTCGAACTGGCTGTACAGCGTGCGCAGGTAATACCGGTTGTCCTCGTCCGGGTGCCAGTCCAGGTTGAGGTTGGCGCCGATGCGCTTGCGCTCGATCTCGTACTTGCGCTGCTGCAGGCTGTTGGCGAACAGGTCGTCCTCGGCACCGCCGTCGAACTCGCCGTACTCCACTTCGGTGTTGTCCGACTCGAACTTGCGGTTCTGGTAGTTCACACCCAGCGCCACGCCGAAGGTATCGGCGAACACTTCGCTGTAGTTGATCGCGGCCTTGGGGCTGGTGTTGCCGGAGAGCTGCTGATGGCTGGCTTCGATCTTGCCGCGCAGGTTGCGGCCTTCGCGGTCGAACGCCGAGGCGGACTCGACCAGGATCGTACCGCCGATCGCGTCGCCGGGCATGTCCGGGGTGGGCGATTTGACCACGCGCAGGCGCTCGGTCGAGTCGGAGGGAATCACGTCCAGCGGTGCAGCGCGGCTGGAATCCTCCGGCGTACCAATCGCGATGCCATCGACGCTGACGCTGTTGAGGTTGGCATCCAGGCCACGGATGACCACGAAGCGCCCCTCGCCCTGGTCACGGGTGACACTGACGCCGGGCAGGCGCTGCAGCGATTCGGCCACGTTCTGGTCCGGATAGACGCCCATGGCATCGGAGGACACTGCATCTTCGATCGCATCGCTGCTGCGCTTGAGGTCGACCGCGCGCGTCTGCGACTCCAGCTGCGGGCGGACTTCGACCCGGTCCAGATCGATGGCGGCGGCACCGGCGGCGGCGCTGCCGGCCACGGTGCTGCCATCGGGCGTATCGGCGGCATGGGCCGACGGGGTGATCACCGCCAGCAACGAAAGACTGATCGCCAGGCCCAACGGACGCTTCTTCTGCACTGCATTCCCCAATCTGTGTAAAGAATGGGTCAGCACGGTATGTCCGGGAGGTTGCATGAGGATGACACCGGGGACATCGAGGGCGGAGATCGGGGTCTGGGTAGAGCCGAGCCATGCTCGGCTGCCTCGGGTTGACGGGTGCGCCGGTGATCGGCTTCTTCATTGGCGGGCCTGCCGAGCATGGCTCGGCACTACCGGGCAGGGCGGCTTCGGCTTTTGGCTTCGGTTGGGTGTTGCGGCACACTAGTGACATCTCCTCTCCCCTGATTCCCCCATGAAAATCGTCGAAGTGCGCCATCCGCTGGTGCAGCACAAGATCGGCCTGATGCGCGATGCGTCCCTGAGCACCAAGGACTTCCGCGAGCTGGCCAATGAACTCGGGGGGCTGCTGGCCTATGAGGCCACCGCCGACCTGGAGACCGAAGCCCACACCATGGCCGGCTGGGCGGGCCCGGTGACGGTGCAGCGCATTGCCGGGGCCAAGATCACCGTGGTGCCGATCCTGCGCGCCGGCCTGGGCATGCTCAGTGGCGTGCTCTCGCTGATCCCCGCCGCGCGGGTGAGCGTGGTCGGCCTGCAGCGCGATGAGGAGACCCTGCAGCCGGTGCCCTACTTCGAGCGCCTGACCGGCCGCCTGGAAGAGCGCGATGCGCTGATCCTGGACCCGATGCTGGCCACCGGCGGCACCCTCATCGCCACCATCGACATGCTCAAACGCGCTGGCGCCCGCCGCATCAAGGGCATCTTCCTGGTCGCCGCGCCGGAAGGCATCGCCGCCGTGCAGGCCGTGCACCCGGACGTGGAGATCTTCACCGCCGCCATCGATGCCCAGCTCAACGAGAAGGGCTACATCCTGCCGGGCCTGGGCGATGCGGGCGACCGCATCTTCGGGACCCGCGTGGTCGGTTGATCCGCTCGTTCTGACCGGCGGCCAGCACCGGCCGCCGGTGCTTCACACGGCCTGGCCATGGCCGGGCAGAAGCTGCGCGCACCATCAACCCGTGCGTGGAGCTGCGTCATGAAGACCCTGTCCCTGCTGGCCTGTCTGCTGTTTCTGGGTGGCCCTGTGATCGCCAGCGCGGCGACCCCGCAGCAACAGCGGATGGCCGATTGCTCGGCCAAGAACAAAGGCAAGACCGGCGAGGACTACAAAACTGCACAGAAGGCCTGCCTGAGCGCTCCGGCGCCGACGGCGAGCACGCCGCAGGAGCGCATGAAGACCTGCAACGCCGATGCGGCCGCGAAGAAGCTGGCCGGCGATGCGCGCAAGACGTTCATGAGCGGGTGTTTGAAGGCGCATTGACGCGTTGAGCGGGTAATGCCCGCGGCCGTGGGTGCCGTGCCGACCAACGGTCGGCACCTACCGCAGGCGTTACGCGAGCGCGCGGGCCTTCAGTTCGCCCTGTTCGTGCACGGTGCCGAAGCGGCCCTTCTCATCGCGTGACACCTGCGCCAGCGCGCACTGCGGGTCGTGGGTGAAAAACAGATGGACGTTGCGGGCCAGTTTGTCTTCCAGGAAGCTGCGTTTCTCGTCGATCAGCAGTTCGGCGTTACGGTCGTAGCCCATGGTGATCGGTACGTGCACCCACGAGCGGCCGGGAATCAGGTCCGCACAGAACACCACCCCACCCCGCGCATGGCCATCCACGCTTTCGGGGCCGATGATCTCGGCCAGCATCAGGCCCGGCGTGTGCCCGTCACTGAAACTGAAACGCACGCTGTCGCCCAGCGTCCTGGAGTGCGGGCCGTCGACGATTTCAAGCCGACCGCTTGCCTGCAGCAGGCCAGGCAGTTCGGGGATGAAGCTGGCACGGTCGCGCGGGTGCGGGTGCAGCGCGCGCGCCCAGTGCTCGGCGCCGACCAGGAAGGTCGCATTCGGGAACAGCAGTTCGGGCGTGCGCCCTTCGCTCCACGGCGCCAGCAGTCCACCGGCATGATCGAAATGCAGATGGCTCAGCACCACCACGTCGATGTCCTCGTGCTCGAAACCGGCCTCGCGCAGGGATTCGATCAGCACATGGCCGGGTTCCTGCACGCCGTAGCGGTCACGCAGCTTCGGTTCGAAGAAGGCCCCGATACCGGTTTCGAACAGCACGGTCTTGCCCGCCAGCGGGCTGGCAAGCAGTGCACGGCAGGCCAGTTCGATCCGGTTGAGATCGTCCGGTGCCGCCCACTTTTCCCATACCGCGCGCGGGGCGTTGCCGAACATCGCACCGCCGTCGAGTTTCTGGGTGTTACCGCGGATGGACCATAGTTTCATTCGCAAATTATCGTCGCGTGCCCGTTAAATATTCGCTAGCCATCGCCCATGAAAAAAACCCCGCCACTGGGACGGGGTTTCTCGTTTCTGCGGTCAGTCAGTGCGCCTGGCTGACCGCGGCGCTGCCGACCGGATTGCGCGGGTCGCTGCCGCCGCTGAGCACGTTGCTGCGACGGTCCCATTCCACGGTCTGCAGGTTGCCCCAGACGTGGCTGGAACCGCGGCCGCCAGCTGCGGTATCGCCGGGCAGGTCGATCTTGTGGCCCATCGCCTGCAGCTGCTTGATGGTGCCCACATCGAAGGTACCGTCCTCGGCCTCGATCAGGTCCGGCAGCCACTGGTGGTGGTAGCGCGGCAGCGCGGCGACCTGCTGGGCGGTCAGGCCGTCGTCGTACCCCAGGATGCCCAGCAGCACCATGGTGATGATGCGGCTGCCACCGGGCGTGCCGAGCACCACGACCTTGTCGGCGGACTCCATGAAGGTCGGGGTCATCGAGCTGAGCATGCGCTTGCCCGGCTTGGGCGCATTGGCCGCATAGCCCATCACGCCGAAGGCGTTCGGCGTGCCCGGCTTCAGCGCGAAATCGTCCATTTCGTTGTTGAGCAGCACGCCGGTGCCGGACGGAATCAGGCCCGAGCCGTATAGCAGGTTCACGGTCTGGGTCGCGCCGACGCGGTTGCCTTCGCGGTCGATGATCGAGAAATGGGTGGTCTCGTCATCTTCCAGCGGGGTCGGGTTGCCCGACAGCAGATCACTGGGGGTGGCCTTGTCCGGGTGGATGGTGGCACGCAGGCCCTGCGCGTAATCCTTGCTGGTCAGCACCTTCTGCGGGATGTCCACGAAATCCGGATCGCCCAGGAAGAAGGTACGGTCGCGGTAGGCGCGGCGCATGGCTTCCACCACCAGATGGGTGCGGTGCGCCGGATCCATCGATTTCAGGTCCCAGCCTTCCAGGATCTGCAGCATGGCGGCCAACGCGATGCCACCGGACGACGGCGGCGAGGCGGTGGTGATGGTCCAGTCGCGGTACTTGAAGGCGATCGGGTCGCGCAGCTTGACCCGGTAGCCGGCCAGTTCCTCGGCGGTCCAGTGTCCGCCGGCCTGCTTCACGCCCTTGAGCAGCAGCTTGCCGGTCTCGCCCCGATAGAAGCCATCGAAGCCCTGGTCGGCCAGGCGCTCCATGGTTTTGGCCAGTTCCGGCTGGCGGAACAGGTCGCCCTCGGCGATCGGCTTGCCGTTGCGCTCGTAGACCTCGCGCGTGCCGGGGTAGCGCTGCATCACCTCACGCCGGGACTGATAGCCCTTGGACATGCGCGCGTACACCGGGAAGCCATCGCGCGCGATGCGCATCGCCGGCTCCAGCGAGGTCTTCAGCGGCAGCTTGCCGTGCTTGGAGGACAGTTCCACCAGCGCGGCCGGCAGGCCCGGGATACCGGCCGACCAGGCACCGTTGACCGAACGGTCGCGGTCCAGGTCACCCTTCTTGTCGAGAAACGCCTCGGGCGTGGCGGACTGCGGCGCGGTTTCGCGCGCGTCCAGCATCACGTCCTTGCCGGTGGCCGCATCGTGCAGCAGGAAGAACCCGCCGCCGCCGAGGCCCGAGCTGATCGGCTCGACCACCGCCAGCGTGGCAGACACGGCCACGGCGGCGTCGAACGCGTTGCCGCCCTTGGCCAGGATCTCCATGCCCGCTTCCGTGGCCAGGTGATGGCCACTGGCGACGGCGGCGCCGTCAGGGTGTTTGGCCAGAACCGCCGGTGCGGATTCCGCGGCCCAGGCACTCGGGGCCACCAGCAGGACGAGCAGCAACCAACGACGCGACAGCGTTCTCATTTCGGCAGAAACTCCGTGACATACAATTCGGGATGATCGCGCTGCAGCCCGTGCAGCTTGGCCAGCAGGGCGTCCTGGGTTTCCGGAATGTCCGGATCGGGATCGATGCATTCGACCGGGCAGACGACCACGCACTGGGGTTCGTCGAAATGCCCCACGCACTCGGTGCAGCGGGCCGGATCGATCACGTAGATGGTTTCACCCATCGAAATGGCCTGATTGGGACAGGCCGGCTCACAGACGTCGCAATTGACGCAGAGCTCATTGATTTTCAGCGACATGGCGTTACTCCACGCCCGCGCCGGCGGATGAGAACCGGCCCACGCGGGCGCGCGGGCCGGTCATCGGTGACGCCCCTGCGGGCGCCACCCGGGCCGCGCACAAGGCACGGCCGCCACTGCACGGGTTACTTGGCTTCGACGAAGATGTACTCGGCGCCGGTCGGCTGGATGATCGACTGGACGCGGGCGTTGTCGGCGGCCTTGCCGATGAACACCACGCGCACACCCTTCATCGAGTCCGGCGAGACGTCCTTGAACACGGCCTGGATCATGTCGGCCATCTTGGCCGAGGCCGAGGAACCGAAGGCCAGCATGTTGCCCGGCTGCACGCCACGGCCCACAGCCTGGGTGGCGCTTTCGACCTGGCGCTCATACTTGGCCGCGAATTCCGGGTCCGATTCCGGGGCGAGGTAGTACAGGTACGGGCTGTTGCTGATGTTGCCCATGTTCTGCACGGCCACGGCCTGCAGGTACTTCTTCCAGCCGGCATCGTCATCGGCAGCCGGGGCGACAAGCGCCTGCTGGGCTTCGACGACCGGCGCGGCCTCTTCCTTCTTGCAGGCGGTGAAGGCCAGCGCGAACGACGCGATCAACATGGCACGCATGGTGTTGTTCATGGAATTCCTCCCTTGGTGATTCTTGGTATGTATGGGTCTGACAGGTACTACGCTTGGCCCGACTTCGCTTCACGGACCTTGCGCAGTGCCTCAAGCACGGCGGACGGCACGAAGCCGGACACGTCGCCGCCCAGGCGGGCGATCTCGCGGACCAGCGAAGACGAAATGAAGCTGTGTTGCTCGGCCGGGGTCAGGAACAGGGTCTCGACCTCCGGGATCAGATGGCGGTTCATGCTCGCCATCTGGAATTCGTACTCGAAATCGGAGACCGCGCGCAGCCCGCGCAGCAGCACCCCGCCCTGCACCGAGCGCACGAAATGCGCCAGCAGGGTATCGAAACCACGCACTTCCACGTTGCGGTTGTGGCCCAGCGCATCACGGGCGAGCTGGACGCGCAGCTCCAGCGGCAGCGTCGGCCCCTTGGACGGGCTCTGCGCCACGCCCACCACCACCTTCTCGAACAGGGGTGCAGCGCGGTTCACCAGATCGATGTGACCGTTGGTGATCGGATCGAAGGTGCCCGGGTAGACAGCAATGCGGCGGTTGGCCACGGTCATACGTCAGCTACGCGTGTTGGTCTGGTGAAAGTGTAGCAGTGGCGCGGCGATACAGGGCAAAACGGACCTCCCGGGTGCCCCCCTCGCGGTGCAGCAGCCACGGCGCGGGCATCTTCGGCGCCTGATCGGCCGGGGACTCCACGTACACCCAGGCATCAGGCGCCAGATGCGGGGGCAGCCCCGCCATCACGGCCTCCCACAGCCCATCGGCAAACGGCGGATCGACGAACGCGATATCCGCCAGCGGTCCGGCCGGCTGCCGCAGCCACTGCAGCGCATCGGCCTGCACCAGGGCGATCTGGTCCTGCGCCCCCAGCTTGGCGACCGACTCGCGCAGCTGCCGGGACAATGCGGGATCGCGCTCCACCAGCGTAGCCTGCGCCGCCCCGCGCGAGACCGCTTCCAGCCCCAGCGCCCCGCTGCCGGCGAACAGATCCAGCACCCGCGCCCCACCCAGGCGCGGCATCAGCCAGTTGAACAGGGTCTCGCGCACCCGGTCACTGCTGGGCCGCAGCCCCGGCGACAGCGGCACCGGCAGCTTCGTATTGCGCCATTTGCCCCCGATGATCCGCACCTGGCCCACGGCAGCGGCCGGCTGACGCGGTTTCATGCGGGGCTCCGGAGATGGATGGCGATCGGATGGGCGAGCGGGCGGGAAAGCGTCATGGGCAGGCAGGCAGGTAGTTCAGGACGACATTCTAGGCGGTCCAGTCGCTGTCTTTGCCAGGCACCCCGATGCTGGAATGAAATGCAGCCACGCGTGGCGTGGCTCTACCTGTCGCACGTCCGACCCACCTTGTAGAGGCAGGCGCCGCACTCCTGCTTGCGATTCGGCCCCGAAGGCTGCCGACACTCTTGAATTCGGGACAATCCACCCCTACCCCTTGAACCAGCCGCCGCGCCGGGCGCGGCAATGTCCCAAGGAGCAACACGACCCATGACCGTGCAGACCCAAAAAGAAACCCTGGGCTTCCAGACCGAAGTCAAACAGCTGCTGCAGTTGATGATCCACTCGCTGTACTCCAACAAGGAAATCTTCCTTCGCGAGCTCATCTCCAACGCGGCCGATGCCTCGGACAAACTGCGCTTCGAAGCGCTGACCCAGCCGGCCCTGCTTGAGAACGACGGCGACCTGCGCATCCGCGTCAGCTTCGATGCCACCGCCAACACCCTGACCATCGACGACAACGGCATCGGCATGAGCCGTGACGAAGCGATCGCCCACCTGGGCACCATCGCCAAGTCCGGCACCGGCGACTTCCTGCGCCAGCTCTCCGGCGACCAGAAGAAGGACTCCCAGCTGATCGGCCAGTTCGGCGTCGGCTTCTACAGCGCCTTCATCGTCGCCGACCAGGTGGACGTGTACTCCCGCCGCGCCGGCCTGCCCGCCAGCGAGGGCGTGCACTGGTCCTCGCGCGGCGAAGGCGAGTTCGACGTGGAAAGCATCGACAAGCCCGAGCGCGGCACCCGCATCGTGCTGCACCTCAAGGATGACCAGCGCGACTTCGCCGATGGCTGGCGCCTGCGCGGCATCATCAAGAAGTACTCCGACCACATCGGCCTGCCGATCCAGATGGCCAAGGAACACCACGGCGAAGATGCCCCGGCCGAGGTCGAATGGGAAACCGTCAACCGTGCCAGCGCGCTGTGGACCCGCCCGCGCACCGAGATCACCGACGCCGAGTACCAGGAGTTCTACAAGCACGCCGCGCATGACCACCAGGATCCGCTGGCGTGGAGCCACAACAAGGTTGAAGGCAAGCTGGAGTACACCTCTCTGCTGTACGTGCCCGGCCATGCGCCGTTCGATCTGTACCACCGTGACGCGCCCAAGGGCCTGAAGCTGTACGTGCAGCGCGTGTTCGTGATGGACCAGGCCGAGCAGTTCCTGCCGCTGTACCTGCGCTTCATCAAGGGCGTGGTGGATTCCAACGATCTCTCGCTGAACGTTTCGCGTGAAATCCTGCAGTCCGGCCCGGTCATCGATTCGATGAAGTCGGCGCTGACCAAGCGTTCGCTGGACATGCTGGAGAAACTGGCCAAGGACAAGCCGGAGGTCTATGCCGGCTTCTGGAAGCAGTTCGGCCAGGTGCTCAAGGAAGGCCCGGCCGAGGACTACGGCAACCGCGAGAAGATCGCCGGCCTGCTGCGCTTCGCCTCCACCCATGACGACAGCGGCGAGCCCAGCGTCTCGCTGGCCGATTACGTGGGCCGCATGATCGAAGGCCAGGACAAGATCTACTTCCTGACCGGCGACAGCTACACCCAGGTCAAGGACAGCCCGCACCTGGAAGTGTTCCGCAAGAAGGGCGTGGAAGTGTTGCTGCTCACCGACCGCATCGACGAATGGTTGATGGGGTACCTGACCGAGTTCGACGGCAAGTCGTTCGTCGATGTCGCGCGTGGCGATCTGGACCTGGGCGCGCTGGAAACCGCCGAAGACAAGCAGGCCCAGGAAGCCGTGGCCAAGGACAAGCAGGCGCTGGTGGACCGTATCAAGGCCGCACTGGGCGATGACGTGGCCGACGTGCGCGTCTCGCACCGCCTGACCGACTCCCCGGCAATCCTGGCGATCGGCGAACAGGACCTGGGCCTGCAGATGCGCCAGATCCTGGAAGCCAGCGGCCAGAAGGTGCCCGACAGCAAGCCGGTGTTCGAGTTCAACCCCGGCCATCCGCTGATCGGCAAGCTGGACCAGGAAGGCGATGCCGCGCGCTTCGATGACCTCAGCCGCGTCCTGTTCGACCAGGCCGCGCTGGCCGCGGGCGACACGCTGAAGGACCCGGCGGCGTATGTGCGCCGGCTCAACAAGCTGTTGCTCGAGCTGTCGGCGTAAGTCGCTCTGCGGGTGGGTGCCGGCCAAGGGTCGGCACCTGCCGGCGTTGATGATGCGTGGCGCCGGACTGTGGCCGGCGTGCGCGATCGAGTCAGGCCCAGCGGTCGAGCAAGGTGCCCAGCATCTGGTCCTGGCGGCGGAGCACGGTCGCGTTGGCGGCGAACGCCAGCGCGGCTTCTCTGGCCGTGAGCAGGTCCGCGATCGGCGCATTGGCATCGTCGGGCGCGGTGATCACGGTGGCGGTGACGCCGCCGCCTGCCGCTGCAGTCTGCGCGACGCCCAGGTGGGTCGCATCCGGGACCGGCAACCGTGCCACGTTGGACGCGGCGCTCTGTACCCCGAGCGAGGCGGCACGCATGCCGGTACTGGCAATGGACATCACGCTCATCGGTCACCGTTTTCTGCTGTTCCGGCCGCGCCGGCATGGCGCAGCCCTTCACAACCGGTAACGGCCGCATCGGCCATTACTTGAGTCCCGCCCCACCGCACCTGCACGCCCATGGGCCTTCGGGGCGCAGTGGTAGCATACCCCTCTGATTTCAGCGTCTTTTGCCAATGCTCAGCTTCTTCCGCCGCAAAAAGCCCCAGGACGCCCCGCAAGAGGCGGCCAAAACCCAGCATTACTCCACCGAGGAGCTGGCAGCCGCGTTCCCGCAGGCCAATCCCCAGCCTGCAGAACCGCCGGCGCCTGCGCCGCTGCCGCCGGCAGCGGAAGCCCCGGTGCCTGCCGTCGCGCCGACTGCCCCCGCAGAGCGCGTGATCGCGCCGACCCCGGAGGTTCCCGCCCCGGCAGTTCCGAAGCCTGTAGTTTCGACCCCGGTCGTGCCGGCCCCCGTTGTACCTGCGCCCGTGGTCGCACCGCCTGCCGCCCCGCCGCCGGTCGCGCCGGCACCTGTAGTGACCGCACCGGTTGTCCCGGCTCCGGCTGCTCCTGCACCTGTCGTCGCGGCGCCGGCTCCAGCAGCTCCCGTGGAGGACCGCGCGGCACCGGCCGCACCGAGCCCGGCACCGGCCGCACCGGTGAGCGCACCTGCGCCGCCCGTCGTCGCGCCGCCGGTGGCTGCTCCGGCCGTGCCCGCCGCGCTCGCTCCGGCCGTCCCGGCAGCTCCGGCACCCCCGGCTGCTCCGGCTCCTCCGGCTGCCCCGATCATCGTGACCGAGCGCCCGTCCTCCCAGGACATCGCCCCCGCCGCGGCCGGCAAGAGCGGCTGGCGCGAGCGCTTGCGCAACAGCGTGATCGCCCGCAGCTTCGGCGGCCTGTTCTCGCGCAATCCCAAGCTCGATGATGACCTGCTCGATGAGCTGGAAACTGCGCTGATCACCGCCGATGTCGGCGTCGGTGCGACCACCGCGCTGGTGGAAGGCCTGCGCAAGCGCATGAAGGCGCGCGAGTTCGCCGATGCCAATGCGCTGCTCACCGCGCTGCGCGCCGAGCTGATCGCCATCCTGCAGCCGGTCGCCAAGCCGCTGGTGATCGACCGCACCGCCAAGCCGTTCGTGGTGCTCACCGTCGGCGTCAACGGCGTCGGCAAGACCACCACCATCGGCAAGCTGGCCAAGCGCTTCAAGGACGACGGGCACAGCCTGATGCTGGCCGCCGGCGATACCTTCCGTGCCGCCGCTGTCGCGCAGCTGCAGGCCTGGGGCGAGCGCAACGGTGTGGCCGTGGTCGCCCAGGGCCAGAATGCCGACGCGGCCTCGGTCGCCTTCGATGCGCTGCAGGCCGGCAAGGCGCGCGGCACCGAAGTGCTGATCGCCGATACCGCCGGCCGCCTGCATACCCAGGCTGGCCTGATGAACGAGCTGGGCAAGATCCGCCGCGTGCTCGGCAAGATCGAAGCCAATGCACCGCACGAAGTGCTGATGGTCATCGATGGCACCACCGGGCAGAACGCGCTCTCGCAGCTGCGTCAGTTCCATGCCGCGGTCAACGTGACCGGGCTGGTGGTGACCAAGCTGGACGGCACCGCCAAGGGCGGCGTGGTGTTCGCGCTGGCCCGCGAGTTCGGCATTCCGATCCGCTTCTGCGGCATCGGCGAGCGCCCGGAAGACCTGCGCGTGTTCGATCCGGAAGCCTTCGTCGACGCACTGCTGCCGGAAGCACTCGGCGCCTGATCACCGCCGGGCCAGGCAGCGGCTTCACTTGTAGAGCCACCCCATGGGTGGCTGCTTCACCTCCGGGACCGGTCTCCCCGGCTGCCGATGCAGCCACGCATGGCGTGGCTCCCGTCCTTCTCCGGAATCTGCATGACCCGCCAGCCTCCCGCCAGCGCCGTATTGCCTGCCGACGATGTGTTCGTTTCCCGGCTGCTGCACTGGTTCGATGACCATGGCCGGCACGACCTGCCCTGGCAGCACCCGCGCTCGCCGTACCGGGTGTGGCTGTCGGAGATCATGCTGCAGCAGACCCAGGTCAGCACGGTCATCCCGTACTTCCTGAAGTTCCTGGACGTATTCCCGACCCTGCCCGACCTGGCCGCCGCCAGCAATGACGCGGTGATGGCGCAGTGGGCGGGATTGGGGTACTACGCCCGTGCACGCAACCTGCATGCCGCCGCGCAGCGCTGCGTGGACCTGCATGGCGGCGAGCTGCCGCGTGATTTCGATGCACTGCATGCGCTGCCGGGCATAGGCCGCAGCACTGCGGGCGCGATCCTCAGCCAGGCCTGGAGTGACCGGTTCGCGATTCTCGATGGCAACGTCAAGCGCGTACTGACCCGCTATCACGGCATCGAGGGCTTTCCCGGCCTGCCGGCGATCGAAAAGCAGCTGTGGGCGGTCGCCGAGGCGCACGCAGCGCAGGTGCCTGGCACGCGCATGGTCGATTACACCCAGGCGCAGATGGACCTGGGCGCCAGCGTCTGCAGCCGCAGCAGGCCTGCCTGCGTGATCTGTCCGCTGCAGGCGACCTGCGTTGCACGGCGCGAAGGCCGTACCGATCAGCTGCCGACACCGAAGCCGGGCAAGACCCTGCCCGAACGCGAGGCGGTGGCGCTGCTGCTGCGCGATGCGCGCGGCCGTGTGCTGCTGCAGAAGCGGCCGGACACCGGCATCTGGGCGCAGCTGTGGACCCTGCCCCAGGCTGACAGCGGCATCGCCCTGCAGGACTGGTTCGATGCGCATATCGAGGGCTCGCTGGACGATGCCGAGCCGCTGCCGGTGCTGGAGCACACCTTCAGCCACTACCGGCTGCATCTGCAGGTACTGGTGGCGACGGTTCAGGGCTCGCGCGGCGAGGATGCCGGCGTACGCTGGGTCGCTGCCGAAGAGCTGGAAAAGCTGGGCCTGCCCGCACCGATCCGCAAGCTGCTCCAGACCGGTGCACCGCCCGCTCAGCCCAAGCGCCGTACAATGCGGCGCGCAGCAACATCCCAAGACAACGAGTAACGCTATGCCCCGCACCGTTTTCTGCCAGTACGAACAACGCGACGCCGAAGGCCTGGACTTCGTGCCCTACCCCGGCGAGCTGGGCCAGCGCATCTTCAACCACATCGGCAAGCCGGCCTGGGCCGCGTGGCTGGCGCACCAGACCATGCTGATCAACGAAAACCGGCTGTCGCCGCGCGATCCCAAGCACCGTGCGTTCCTGGAAGAGGAACTGGTGAAGTATCTCTTCAGCGGTGGCGCGGAGAAGCCGGCCGGGTTTGTTCCGGAGGCGTGACCGGGTCTGATACCGACCAACGGTCGGTATCTACCGCGAGGATGGGGGACCGTGAAGTTGTTGGCGATAGCGAGGTTGTTGGCGATCGCCAGGTTGTGGCGACCGCGAGGTTATGCCGACGGCGAGATCGCGGTGCATCCTCGATAGGCCTTGGCCGGCCAGCGGCCGGCACTACCGGGTCGGCGCCTGCTGGCCTTCTTCGCGCTCCTGCAGCTGCGCCTGCCGCAGCTCCTGCTCGGAGGCGCGCAGCGCCTTGGTATCGAGCTTGCGGATGCTGCTGATGAAGCACGGCATGTTCATCGGTCCCGGCGTGGGGTCGTGCACCAGCACCTTGTCGAAGCGGGCCGACACACGGCCGACCCGGCTGGTCAGGCCGATCGCCGGGGCGTAGTCCAGCCCCTGGCACGGCCCGGCCAGTTCCAGCAGATAGCCTTCGCTTGGGCGCGTCCACACCGCCAGCGCGCTCTCGCCCAGTTCGGTCCAGCCGGACAACGACCCGTACAACGGCATGTCCTGCTGCGGCGGACCGGCGTGCGCGCGGTAGAGATCAAGCTTCTGCGCGGTGGACAGGCGGCCGGTACTGGCGCACGCGGCCAGCCCAAGGCACAGGGCCGCGATGGCAAGGGTCTGCTTCATGACGCCTCCTGCTGGGGAATGTGCGCCGATCATGCGCCGCCCGGCGTGGTCCCGGCGAGAGGAACCCGCCGGGTGTTCAGCGCTCAGGCAGGCAGCGCTGCCCGCTCAGACCTCGCTGTGGGCCAGGCTGTGCAGCCGCCCTTCGCGCAGTTCCAGCACGCGGTCCAGCTTGCGTGCCAGCGAGCGGTCGTGGGTCACCAGCACCAGGCTGGTGTGGTGCGCGCGGTTGAGCTCGAGCATCAGCTCGAACACGGTCGCGGCGGTCTTGTCGTCCAGGTTGCCGGTGGGTTCGTCGCCGAGCACGCAGGCCGGGCGGTTGACCAGGGCGCGGGCCACGGCGGCACGCTGGCGCTCACCGCCGGAGAGCTCGCCCGGCTTGTGGTCCACCCGGTGCCCCAGGCCGACCGATTCCAGCAACGCCTGCGCGCGGTTGCGCGCGTCGGCCACTTCTTCGCCCCCCAGCAGCACCGGCATCATCACGTTTTCCAGCGCGGTGAATTCGGGCAGCAGGTGATGGAACTGGTAGACGAAGCCGAGGGCGCGGTTGCGCAGGCGGCCACGCTGGCTGTCGGACAGGCCGGACATGCGCTGGCCGGCCACATAGACCTCGCCCGCCGTCGGCGTATCCAGGCCACCCAGCAGGTGCAGCAGGGTGCTCTTGCCGGCGCCGGAGGCACCGATGATGGCCACGGTCTCGCCGGCGGCCACGCGCAGGTCCAGCCCGTTGAACACCGGGGTCTGCATGCGGCCTTCGGCATAGGTCTTGGCCAGCGCTTCGGCGCGGATGACTTCCTGGCCCAGGGTGAGTGCTTCATTCATAACGCAGGGCCTCCGCCGGCTGGGTACGTGCCGCGCGCCAGGCGGGATACAGGGTGGCAAGGAAGCTCATGACCAGCGCCACGGCGGTGATCATGATGATGTCCGGGGTCTGCATGTCGGTCGGCAGGCCGGTGATGTAGTACACGTCCTCCGGCAGCAGCTTGACGTTGAACAGCGTCTCGATCGCGCCGAGGATGCGCTCCAGGTTCAAGGTCAGGGTGATGCCACCGATCACGCCCAGCACGGTGCCGAAGATGCCGATCAGCGAGCCCTGCACCATGAACACCTGCATCACCCCGCCCGGGGTCAGGCCCAGGGTGCGCAGGATCGCGATGTCGGCCTGCTTGTCGGTGACCAGCATCACCTGCGAGGAAACGAGGTTGAACGCGCCCATGGCGATGATCAGCGAGAGCAGGATGCCCATCACCACCTTCTCCATGCGCAGCGAGTGATACAGGTTGGCGTTCTGCTGGGTCCAGTCGCTGACCCGGTAGGCACCGGTCAGGTTGTGGGCCAGATCGACACCGACGTCCAGCGCCTTGTCCATGTCGTGCAGCTTCAGGCGCACGCCGGTCACGCCATCGATGCGCAGCACCTTTTCCAGATCGGCCATGTTGGCGTAGGCCACGCCACGGTCGACCTCGTTGTAGCCGGCTTCGAAAATGCCGCTGACGGTGAAGCGTTTCATGCGCGGGATCGCGCCGATCGGCGTGCCCTGCACTTCGGCCAGGGTCACCAGCACCGTATCGCCCACGCCGACGCCGAGGTAGATCGCCAGTTCCTGGCCCACCAGCAGGTTGTAGCTGCCTGCGGTCAGGCTGTCGAAGCTGCCCTTCTTGACCTTCTGGTTGATGACCGAGACGTTCGGCTCCAGCGCCGGGTCGATGCCCTGCACGATGGCGCCCTGCACGCGGGGGCCGCTGAGCATGGCCTGGATTTCGATGTACGGCGCCGCGCCGGCGACACGCGGGTCCTTTTTCGCCACATCCACCGCATGCGCCCAATCGGCCATCGGGGCGCCGTCGGTGGTGATGGTGGTATGCGCGGTCATCTGCAGCAGCCGGTCGCGGATTTCCTTCTGGAAACCGCTCATGACCGCCAGCGTGGTGATCAGCACGGTCACGCCCAGGGCAATGCCGAGGATCGAGGCCATGGAGATGAAGGAGATGAAGCCGTTGCGGCGTTTGGCGCGCAGGTAACGCAGGCCAATCGAGACAGGAATGGGTTTGAACATGCAGGTACGCCGGACAATTCAGGCTATGGTGCCACTGCAGGGGGTGAACGGGAAATGCAGTGTGCCCGGACGGCTAGTCGCAGTTCACGTGCCTGCGCCTGCGGAAGGGTATCTGGCCAGAACAAGCGCCAGTGACGGCGCCCTTCGTGCCGCCAGCGCAGCTGCAGCAGCGGGCCGCGGCGACGCATCTGCAGGTCCTCGACCGCCTCGCCATCCACCTGGGCCGGCTCATCATCCAGGGGGATCAGGAAGGCGCAGCCCGGGCCGCGCGCATACCGCCACGCCTCCAGCCACGTGCCCACCATCGCCACCAAGCCCAAGGCCAGGCCCCACGGCGCCGGAAGCTCGGTGGCCCACAGGGCCCAGGGCATCAGCGCGCCCATGGCGATCAGCGCGCGGCACTGCCAGCGCGAGGGGTGCCACTCAAGCTGGCAGGGCGCGGATCCTGGCGATGAGGGCAGCGGGCGCGGCATGCGGGCATTCCTCGTAACCCATGAACCAGCGCCACAACTTATCGTCTTCGCTTTCCAGCAGGAACAGGAAAACCTCGCGCTCGTCTGTCGGTGCCCGCAGCCAGCACCGGTCCAGGTAACGGCCGAACAGCTGATCCAGCTCGCGCATGCCGCGGCGGCAGCGCCAGCGCAGCTTTTTCAGTTCGGTTGCTTCATCCATTTTCTGCGTTTCCAGATAAGGCAAAGCCACGCATGGCGTGGCTCTACCGTTTCGATCATTTTCTGAGAAGCCACGCATGGCATGACTCTACCATTTCGATCATTTTCTGAGACGCCACGCATGGCGTGGCGCTACCGTTTCGATCCTCTGTTGCAGGACCACGCATGGCGTGGCGCTACCGGGCACGTCTGGATCAGGCGCGACGCGCCATCATCAACTTCTTGATCTCGGCAATGGCCAGCGCCGGGTTCAGGCCCTTCGGACAGGTCCGCGAGCAGTTCATGATGGTGTGGCAGCGGTACAGCTTGAACGGGTCTTCCAGCTCGTCCAGGCGCGCACCGGTGTCTTCATCGCGCGAGTCGACGATCCAGCGGTAGGCCTGCAGCAGGATGGCCGGGCCCAGGTAACGCTCGCCGTTCCACCAGTAGCTCGGGCAGCTGGTCGAGCAGCACGCGCACAGGATGCACTCGTACAGGCCGTCCAGCTTCTTGCGGTCTTCCGGCGACTGCAGGCGCTCGCGATCCGGCGGCGGCGGGGTCTGGGTGCGGATCCACGGCTTGATCGAGGCGTACTGCGCGTAGAAGTGGGTCAGGTCCGGCACCAGATCCTTGACCACGCTCATGTGCGGCAGCGGGTAGATCGGCACTTCGGCCTTGCCGCAGTCGGCGATGGCGCGGGTGCAGGCCAGCGTGTTGGTGCCGTCGATGTTCATCGCGCACGAACCGCAGATGCCCTCACGGCACGAACGACGGAAGGTCAGGGTCGGATCGATCTCGTTCTTGATCTTGATCAGCGCGTCCAGAACCATCGGGCCGCAGGCGTCCAGATCGATCTCGTACGTATCGGTGCGCGGGTTGCTGTCGTCGTCGGGACTCCAGCGGTAGATCTTGAAGGTGCGGGTGTTCTTCGCACCGCTCTTGGCGGGGAAGTGCTTGCCCTTTCCGATCTTGGAATTCTTGGGGAGGGAAAACTCGGCCATGGCTGTTCTCGTTGGCTCAGGCGGCTCGCGCTGCGGGGCAGGCGCGGGTAGCACGGAAGATGAGGAAGTCGACACCACCGGCCAGCGGCGCACGCGCCACCCCACCCTTGCGGGGGACGGCGGTCGCGGGCGCTGCGTGGACGGAGGTCATGCCGCAGGTCTCTTAGTAAACGCGCGGCTTGGGCGGGACGACGTCCACGTCCTTGCTCAGCGTGTACATGTGGACCGGGCGGTAGTCGAACTCGCACTTGCCGTTCTCGTCGACGTTGACCAGCGTGTGCTTCTGCCAGTTGACGTCGTCGCGGTCCGGGAAGTCCTCATGCGCATGCGCGCCGCGGCTTTCCTTGCGCTGTTCGGCCGAGTTGATCGTCGCCACCGCGTTGAGCAGCAGGTTGTTCAGCTCGTAGGTTTCGATCAGGTCCGAGTTCCACACCAGCGAACGGTCGGAGACCTTGACGTCCTGGAAGGAGTCGAAGATCTCGGCCATCTTGGCGCAGCCCTCTTCCAGGGTCTTGCTGGTCCGGAACACCGCCGCGTCGTTCTGCATGGTGCGCTGCATGCGATCGCGGATGACCGAGGTCGGGGTGTCGCCGTTGGCGTAGCGCAGCTTGTCCAGCAGGCCCAGCGCCTTGTCGCACGCATCCGACGGCAGGGTCTTGTGCGGCGCGCCGGACTTGATGGTCTCGGCACAGCGGTTGGCCACCGCACGGCCGAACACGACCAGATCCAGCAGCGAGTTGGAGCCCAGGCGGTTGGCACCGTGCACGGACACGCAGGCCGCTTCGCCGATGGCGTACAGGCCCGGCACGACCGCATCGGGGTTGTCGCCGACCTTGCGCACGACTTCGCCGTGGTAGTTGGTCGGGATGCCACCCATGTTGTAGTGCACGGTCGGGATGACCGGGATCGGCTGCTTGTGCACGTCCACGCCGGCGAAGATGCGGGCGCTTTCAGCGATGCCCGGCAGCTTGTCGTCGATGACGCCCGGGCCGAGGTGGGTCAGGTCGAGCAGGATGTGATCCTTGTGCTCGCCAACGCCGCGGCCTTCGCGGATCTCGATGGTCATCGAACGCGACACCACGTCGCGCGAAGCTAGATCCTTGTAGTGCGGGGCATAGCGCTCCATGAAGCGCTCGCCGTTGCTGTTGCGCAGGATGCCGCCTTCGCCACGCACGCCTTCGGTGATCAGGCAGCCCGCGCCGTAGATACCGGTCGGGTGGAACTGCACGAACTCCATGTCCTGCATCGGCAGGCCGGCACGCATGACCAGACCGCCGCCGTCGCCGGTGCAGGTGTGGGCCGAGGTGGCGCTGAAGTAGGCGCGGCCGTAGCCGCCGGTGGCCAGCACCACGCCGTGGGCGCGGAACAGGTGCAGCGAGCCGTCGGCCATGTCCAGCGCGAGCACGCCGCGGCAGACGCCTTCGTCATCGAAGATCAGGTCGAGCGCGAAGTACTCGATCATGAAGCGCGCGTTGTGCGCCAGCGACTGCTGGTACAGCGTGTGCAGCATGGCGTGGCCGGTACGGTCGGCGGCGGCGCAGGTGCGCTGCGCGGACGGGCCTTCGCCGTACTTGGTGGTCATGCCACCGAACGGGCGCTGGTAGATCTTGCCCTCTTCGGTACGGCTGAAGGGCACACCGTAGTGTTCCAGTTCGATGATGGCCGGGATCGCTTCGCGGCACATGTACTCGATGGCGTCCTGGTCACCCAGCCAATCCGAGCCCTTGATGGTGTCGAAGAAGTGGTAGCGCCAGTCGTCTTCGCCCATGTTGCCCAGCGCGGCCGAAATACCGCCCTGCGCGGCCACGGTGTGCGAACGGGTCGGGAAGACCTTGGTCAGACAGACCGTCTGCAGGCCCTTGGCGGCAAGGCCGAACGTGGCGCGCAGGCCAGCACCGCCGGCGCCGACCACGACCATATCGTACTTGTGTTCCGTAATCTTGTAAGCGGACATCTAATCTGGATTCCTGTCTTGGTGCCTGGACTCAGGCGACGCCGAGCGCGATGCGGGCGACCGCAAAAACACTGACGATCCCGCCGAGCACGGCGATGAACTTCACCGTGGTCTGCAGCGCCAGGGCCAGCAGCGAATTGTGGATGTAGTCTTCCAGCACGACCTGCAGGCCGAGCTGGGCATGCCAGAACATCGCGACCAGGAAGCCGACCAGCAGCACCGCGTTCCACGGCTTGGACACCGCGTCGGTCGCGGTCACGTAATCGGCGCCGATCAGGCTCAGTACGAACACCAGGAACCAGATGGTCAGGCCGACCAGCGCGGTGGCGGTCAGGCGCTGCATCACGAAGTGCTCGGTACCGGTCTTGGCAGCGCCAAGGCCACGCACGTTCTTCAGCGGGGTACGGTACTTGTTCATGCGGCCGCTCCCATGAAGACGTAGGCCCAGACCAGGGCGGTGATCACCAGGCTGGCGAAGACCGAGACCCAGCTGCTGCGCACGAAGGCGGGAATGGAGAAGCCGATCGCGAAGTCCTGCACGATATGGCGGATGCCATTGCACAGGTGGTAGGCGAAGGACCAGGTCCATGCGAACAGGAACAGCTTGCCGTACCAGCTGCCGGCATGGCCGGTGAAGCAGTTCCAGGATTCAGGACCCATCATCAGGGCGAGCAGGCCGCCGGCAATGATCAGGGCTCCAACAGACAGAAAGATGCCGGTGGCTCGATGCAGGATCGAGGTGGCCATCTGAATCTGCCAGCGATACACCTGAAGGTGCGGGGAAAGGGGACGTTCTCTGGCGGCCATTCGCTGGGCTCGTTGTCTCGGCTGGGCGGCGCAATGCCGCGTTGGCTCAATGCTGATCAGAAATCGATGCAGCGTCCGTTTTTCTCCCAATCTCCGTACCGCACCGGATCAAGTCCGCCGCGGCCGCCGATTTCCAAAGGCAATGCCGGAGTCTCGGGAAGCGGTTGCTCCTCGGGTACCAGCGTGCCTTCAGCTTCAGAATCTGGAGAGGGGGTTGTTTGGCCTATCATGGGTGGTCTCGCAACGCACAAATTTTAGACCCCGTTCACGTGCCTGACAACCTGCCCTCCGATTTCGCCGGCTTTTCGCGCCTCCCCGGTCACCAGCTGCTCAGTCTCAGCGGTGCCGATGCGGCCGCGTTCGCCCATGCCCAATTCTCCAGCGATGTCACCGCCCTGCCCCTGCGGCATTGGCAGTGGAGTGCCTGGCTGACGGCCAAGGGCCGCACCATTGCTGTGTTCCAGCTGTTGCGGCTGGACCAGGAGCGCATCGTGGTGGTGCTCGCCGATGGCGACGCCGATGCGATTGCGTCGCAGTTGCAGCGTTTTGTCTTCCGCCGCAAGGTGCGGATCGAGGTCCGCAATGATCTTGCCGTGGCGGCAAGCTTCACCGCGCCGGAATCGGCCTCCGGCGGCGCGATTGCGCAACTTGGCGGCGAAAACATCGAATTGGACCTGGGCAGCGACGCACTTCCGCGCAGCCTGCGCATCGGTGCCGCCGACGCCGTGGCGACCCACGCCGACAGCGCGGATATTGCGCTGGCCTGGCGCCAGGCCGATCTGCGTTACGGCCTGCCGCGCCTGGATGCCGATCAGCGCGAGCAGTGGACGCCGCAGCAGCTGGGCCTGGACCGCCTGAACGGGTACAGCGTCAAGAAAGGCTGCTACCCGGGCCAGGAAATCGTGGCCCGCACCCACTTCCTGGGCAAGGCCAAGCGCGCCCTGCAGCTGCTGCGGGTCGTGGAGGGCACGACCAGCGGCACGCAGGTACATCAGAAGGACGCAGCGATCGGCACGGTGGCCTCGGTGGCCGGTGATCTGGCCCTGGCGGTGCTGCCGCTGGAGATCGCGCCGGAGCCGTTGAGCGTCGGCGGGGTCCAGGCCGCCCACCTGCCGTTGCTGGATGGTCTGGCGCGGTAGACCCGGTAGGCATCGACCGTTGATCGATGCGGTACGCCATGAACGTTGATGGGTGTGCGTGGAGCCGGCCAGCGGCCGGCACTACCGGATCTGGTGGAACTGCCCGATCTGGTGGCACTACCGGATCTGGTGGCACTGCCGGATTCGCGCACGGGTAGTGCCGGCCGCTGGCCGGCAACCCCGTACCCGTCCGCGCCTTACGCGTCGTTCAAGCGCTCGCCGGTCTGCGCATCGAAGAAATGCAGGCCCTGCGGATGGATCGCCACGCGGATCGGCTCGCCGACCGACGGCAACCCCTGCGGTGCCACGCGCATCACCAACGGCTGGCCGCCACTGGTCATGTTGACGAAAATCTCGTTGCCGACCGGCTCGATGCCATCGATCATCGCCTCGAACGCCGTCGCATCCCCGGCCGCGGCCGGCTGCAGATGCTCCGGGCGCACGCCCACGGCGATCGCCTTGCCGACCCACGCCTGATCGATCCGGGCCTGGCCCAGCGGCGCGGTCAGCCCGGTGTCCTGTACGGCATAGCCGCTGTCGGTGCGCTGCAGGGTGCCGCGCAGCACGTTCATCGCCGGGCTGCCGAGGAAGCCGGCCACGAACAGGTTGGCCGGGCGGTCGTACAGCGCCATCGGGGTATCGATCTGCTGGATCACGCCATCCTTGAGCACCACGATGCGCTGGCCCAGGGTCATCGCTTCCACCTGATCGTGGGTCACGTAGATCATGGTGGTGCCCAGCTTGCGGTGCAGCTGCGCGATTTCGGTCCGCACGCTGTGGCGCAGTTTGGCGTCCAGGTTGGACAGCGGCTCATCGAGCAGGAACACCGCCGGCTCGCGCACCAGCGCGCGGCCCAGCGCAACGCGCTGGCGCTGGCCGCCGGACATCGCCTTGGGCAGCTTGTCGAGCATCTCGGTCAGGCCCAGCGTTTGGGCCGCCTCACTGACCCGCTTGCTGATCGTGGCCTTGTCGTGGCCGCGCAGCTTCAGACCGAAGGCCAGGTTCTCGGCCACGGTCATGTGCGGATACAGCGCATAGCTCTGGAACACCATGGCGATGTCACGATCCTTGGGCGCCACGTCGTTGACCACGCGGTCGCCGATCGTCAGCGTGCCGCCACTGATTTCTTCCAGGCCGGCGACCATGCGCAGCAGTGTGGACTTGCCACACCCGGACGGCCCCACCAGCACCATCAATTCACCATCGGCCACTTCGAAGGTCGCGCCCTGCACGGCCACCTGACCGTTGTCGTAGACCTTGCGAACGCCCTGCAACTGCACTTTTGCCATATCACCATTCCAGTCCGCCCGGTCTCCGGGCTGTTATGCGGAACTGCCTTCGGCCCTCCCGATGGCAGGTCGATGGCGTGGTGCCGCATGACGGCGACCACTGCAATCGAATACAGTCTGCGCATTCTGCCATGTAAACGTTTTCACGTGGCACTATCCGATAGTCGGCCGTGACCTGGATGCCGGGGAGGATGCGATATCCCCCACGACACCGGGTTGGCAGGCCATCATGCCGGGCGGAATCCATGGGGCGTGCTGCACCTGCAACAAGCAGACAAAGGACCCCGCCCGACCCCCGAGAACATAGACGAGAAGCGATTGACAACGATGTCACCCGGATCTGAAACTCGAGCGATGCACGACACCCTTTTCCTGTTTGGCGCCACAGGTGACCTGGCCCAGCGCTACCTGTTCCCCTCGCTGCTGCGATTGCTGGGCGACGGCCTGCTCCCCGAAGACTTCAAGGTTCGTGCGCTGGCGTTGTCGCCGCACGACACCGACGCCTTCCGCGAGATCCTGCGCCCGCGCCTGCAGCAGGCCATGCCGATGGCCAGCCAGGACGATATCCACTCGCTGCTGCAGCGCATCGACTACCGCTCGGTGGACCTGCGCAATCCCGAGTCCGTGGCCGAATCGGTCCACGACCTGGTCGACCGCAACTGCGTGAGCTACCTGGCGATCCCGCCGGGCCTGTACATCTCCACCTGCGAAGGCTTGGCCAAGGGCGGCGCGCTGGCCGCCCCGCACCGCCTGATGCTGGAAAAGCCGATCGGCAGCGACAGTGCCAGCGCCGAGGAGATCATCTCCACGATCGGCCAGTGGATCGACGAAGACCGCGTGTTCCGCCTGGACCACTACCTGGGCAAGGCCGCGGTGCAGAACCTGATCGCGCTGCGCTTCGGCAATACGCTGCTCGAGGCGGTCTGGAACCGCAACTACATCGAATCGGTGCACATCCTGGTGGCCGAGAGCGAAGGCGTGGATGGCCGCGATGCGTACTACGCCCGCTCCGGCGCGCTGCGCGACATGGTCCAGAGCCACATCCTGCAGCTGCTGTGCCTGGTCGCGATGGAACCGCCGGCGTCGCTGGAAGCCGACCGCATCCGCGACGAGAAGGTCAAAGTGCTGCGCGCCCTGCGCCCGCTCGATGCCAAGCATGCCGCGCGTGACAGCGTGCGGGGCCGCTACACCGCCGGCACCATCAACGGCCAGCCTGCGCAGGCCTACCAGCCGCCGGAAGGCAGCGATGTGGAAACCTTCGCCGGCGTCACCGCGCATATCGACAACTGGCGCTGGTCCGGCGTGCCGTTCCACCTGGTCACCGGCAAGCGCCTGGCCGAGCGCACCACCCGCGTGGTGGTCACGCTCAAGCCGGTCACGCATTGGCTGTTCGAGCGCCCGCACCGCGGCAATGCCACCCCCAACCGCATCACCTTCCAGCTGCAGCCGCAGGAAAACATCGAGCTGGGCCTGATGAGCTCGCTGGCCGGCCCGGAATGGGGCGCGCTGGAACTGCATCCGCTGGAACTGGAACTGTCCGTGCCGACCGGCCTGCACCGCCGCATCGCTTATGAACGCCTGTTCCTGGATGCCTTCAACGGCAACCATGCGCTGTTCGTGCGCGATGACGAAGTGCGCGCGGCCTGGGCGTGGATCGACAGCGTCAGCGATGCGTGGAAGGAAGCCAAGCTGCCGTTGCAGCCCTACCCGGCCGGTCAGTGGGGTCCAGAAGAAGCCGCAGGCTTCCTGCCTGCCGACGCCGATGCCGACGCAACCCGCGGTGGCCAGGCATGACGGTGTTGTCCCAGCCGGTCCTCGTCGCGGATATCGGCGGTACCAATGCACGCTTCGCCCTGGCCGATACCTCGCTGGCCGCGCCGCTGCAGCAGGACAGCATCCGCGAATTCGCGGTCGCTGACTTCCCCTCGCTCGGTGAAGCCGCACGGCACTACCTCGAGCAGATCGGCGCCGAAGCCAAGCGCGGTGTGTTCGCCGTGGCCGGCCGTGTCGACGGTGACGAGGCACGCATCACCAATCACCCGTGGGTGATCTCGCGCATCCGCACCGCGCACATGCTCGGCTTCGACGACCTGCACCTGATCAATGACTTCGCCGCCCAGGCGATGGCGATTTCGCTGCTGCAGCCGCAGGACGTGATCCAGGTCGGCGGCGCGGCGTGGGTGCCGGGCAAGCCGGGCCAGCCGCGCAACTACGCGGTGATCGGCCCGGGCACCGGGCTGGGCGTAGGCGGGCTGATCCTGCGCCATGGCCGCTGCTATCCGCTGGAAACCGAAGGCGGCCACGTCAGCTTCCCGCCGGGTACGCCGGAAGAAATCCGCATCCTGGAGATCCTGTCCGAACAGTTCGGCCGTGTCTCCAACGAACGCCTGATCTGCGGCCCCGGCCTGGTCAACATCCATCGCGCCGTGTGCGAGATGGCCGATATCGACCCGGGCCAGCTGCAGCCGGTGGACGTCACCGCGCGGGCGCTGCATGGCGACCCGCAGGCCATGCGCACCGTGGATGTGTTCTGCGCGGTGTTCGGCGCGATCGCTGGCGATCTGGTGCTGATGCAGGGCGCTTGGGATGGCGTGTTCCTGACCGGCGGGCTGGTGCCGAAGATGCTCGATTCGCTGCAGCACTCCGGCTTCCGCCAGCGCTTTGAACACAAGGGCCGCTTCTCTTCGATCATGTCCAAGGTGCCGTCACTGGCCGTGATGCACCCCAGCCCCGGCCTGCTCGGCGCGGCCGCGTATGCGGCGGATGTGGAACGCGATCTGCCGGGAGGCACTGCATGAATACCCTGGATACGTCCGAACGTTTCACCTTGATCCGCCACGGCGATGCCGATGGCTGGATCGAGGCCGTCGCCGCGGAAATGGCGGCCGAGCTGAACCGCGACATCGCCGAATTCGGCCGCGCGCGCATGCTGCTCTCCGGCGGCACCACGCCGGCACCGGTCTACCAGGCGCTGGCCGAGCTGGACGTGCAATGGGACCGGGTGGAAGTGAGCCTGGTCGATGAGCGCTGGCTGTCGCCGCAGGATCGCGACAGCAATGCCTGGCTGGTGAAGGAGAGCTTCCTGACCCGTGCCGAAGGCGCGCATTTCGATCCGCTGGTGCGGGTCGGCAAACCGCTGCCCGAGTGCGTCTACAGCGCCAACCTGCAGGCCCAGCACAGCCAGCGGCCGTGCCTGAGCGTGCTGGGCATGGGCAACGACGGCCACACTGCGTCGCTGTTCCCGGGGTCGAAGGACCTGACCCGGGCACTGGAAAGCACCCTGCCCTACGCGGCGCTGGATGCCACCGGCTGCCCCGGTGCCAACCAGTGGCCGCTGCGCATCACCCTCACCCCGCACGGCTTGAAGCAGAGCCGCCAGCGCCTGCTGCTGCTGCGCGGCAAGCAGAAGCTGGAAGTGCTCAAGCACGCGCTGGAAAGCAACAATCCGCAGCTGTATCCCATCCTCAACGCGATCGATCTCGACGGCGCGAAACTGCGCGTCCACTGGTGTGACTGAGTTGCCCCGGTGTTGTTCCGTTCGCCTTCTCATAGCCGGTAGCCAATGAGCCTGCATCCCAAACTCCATGCCATCACCGAGCGCATCGTCCAGCGCAGCGTCGCCTCGCGCGCCGCCTACCTGGCCGGTGTCGACGCGGCGCTGCGCGACGGTCCGTTCCGTTCGCGCCTGAGCTGCGGCAACCTCGCCCACGGGTTCGCCGCGTGCGGCCCGACCGACAAGTCGCGCCTGCGCGGCGGCGTGACGCCCAACCTGGGCATCATCACCGCGTACAACGACATGCTCTCGGCGCACCAGCCGTTCGAGCACTACCCGGAGATCCTGCGCGAAACCGCGCGCGAACTCGGCGCGACCGCACAGGTGGCCGGTGGCGTGCCGGCGATGTGCGACGGTGTCACCCAGGGCCGTGGCGGCATGGAGCTGTCGCTGTTCTCGCGCGATGTGATCGCCCAGTCCACCGCGATCGGCCTGAGCCATGACATGTTCGACGCCAGCGTCTACCTCGGCGTCTGCGACAAGATCGTGCCCGGCCTGCTGATCGGTGCGCTGGCCTTCGGCCACCTGCCGGCGATCTTCCTGCCGGCCGGCCCGATGACCCCGGGCATCCCGAACAAGCAGAAGGCCGAAGTGCGTGAGCGCTATGCGGCCGGCCAGGCGACCCGCGAGGAACTGCTGGAGGCCGAGGCCGCCTCGTACCACGGCGCCGGTACCTGCACCTTCTACGGCACCGCCAACTCCAACCAGACCCTGCTCGAAGCGATGGGCGTGCAGTTGCCGGGCGCCTCGTTCGTCAACCCCGATACGCCGCTGCGCGATGCGCTGACCCGCCAGGCAGCGGTGCGTGCGCTGGAAATCAGCGCACTGGGCGATGACTTCCGTCCGCTCGGCCGGCTGATCGACGAGCGCGCGATCGTCAATGCGGTGGTCACGCTGATGGCCACCGGCGGCTCGACCAACCACACCATCCACTGGATCGCGGTGGCGCGTGCGGCCGGCATCGTGCTGACCTGGGACGACATGGACCAGCTCTCGCAGCTGATCCCGCTGCTGGCCCGCGTCTATCCGAACGGCGAAGCCGACGTGAACCGCTTCGCCGCCGCCGGTGGCACCGCGTTCGTGTTCCGCGAGTTGATGGAGGCCGGGCTGATGCACGCCGACCTGCAGACCGTGGCCGAAGGCGGCATGCACCAGTACGGCCAGGAACCGGCGCTGCGCGACGGCAAGCTGACCTACATCGATGGCGTGCGCGAGAGCGCCGATCCGGACGTGGTGCGTGGCGTGGCCGATCCGTTCGAAGCCCAGGGCGGCCTGCGCCTGCTGCGCGGCAACCTTGGCCGTTCGCTGATCAAGCTGTCAGCGGTGAAGCCGCAGTTCCGCACGATCGAAGCGCCGGCCGTGGTGGTCGATGCACCGCAGGTGCTGAACAAGCTGCACGCCGCCGGTGTGCTGCCGCACGATTTCGTGGCGGTGGTGCGTTACCAGGGCCCGCGCGCCAACGGCATGCCGGAGCTGCATTCGCTGGCGCCGCTGCTGGGCCTGCTGCAGAACCAGGGCCGCCGCGTGGCGCTGGTCACCGATGGTCGCCTGTCCGGTGCCTCGGGCAAGTTCCCGGCCGCGATCCACATGACGCCGGAAGCCTCGCGCGGCGGTCCGCTGGCGCGGGTGCGCGAGGGCGACATCATCCGTCTGGATGGTGAGGCCGGCACGCTGGAGCTGCTGGTGGATGCGGCGGAGTTCGCCGCACGCGAGCCGGCGCCGAATACTGCGCCGGCCGGGCACGATCTGGGCCGCAATCTGTTCGCGATGAGCCGCCGTCTGGTAGGCCCGGCCGACCAGGGCGCGATGTCGATTTCGTGTGGGCCGGCCGCCGATGACGGCAGCATCTGGAACTACGATGCGGAATACGAGCTTGGGCATGATGCGGCGGCGGCGGATGCGCCGCATGAGGCGAAGGACGCCTGAGCTGACGCAGCGGTAAGGTGTCCTGGTTGAGGCAGCGGACGGCCCCAACCAGGACGCGCCGTGAACCCATCCATGGGGGCTCGTAAAGCGGCGTCCATGCCGCTTAACGGTCCTGGTTGGGGCCATCCGCTGCCTCCGGACACATTTCGGCGCGTTGTGGCGTCGCACTTATTGGAAGAAGGATTGGAAACGCATGAGCATCGCCGAACATCAGAAACGCGCTGAAACCCTGTTGAAGGCTGCCGGCATTCTGCCGGTGGTGACCGTGCATACGCTGGACCAGGCCCGTGCGGTCAGTGCGGCGTTGCTGGAGGGCGGGCTGCCGGCGATCGAGCTGACGCTGCGTACGCCGGTGGCGATGGAAGCGCTCGCCATGCTCAAGCGCGAGCTGCCGGATGTGGTGGTGGGTGCGGGCACGGTGTTGACCGTGGAGCAGATGCAGCAGTCCATCGATGCGGGCGCCGATTTCCTGGTCACGCCGGGTACGCCGGCGCACATGGCCGATGCGCTGGCGCAGGCGCCGCTGCCGGTGGTGCCGGGTGCGGCGTCGCCGACGGAGATGCTGGCGCTGTATGCGCGCGGCTTCCGGGTGTGCAAACTGTTCCCGGCCTCGGCCGTGGGCGGGCTCGCAATGATCAAGGGCCTGGCCGGTCCGATTCCGGATCTGAAGCTGTGCCCGACCGGCGGCATCACCGAAGACACCGCCGCCGAATACCTGGAGCAGAAAAACGTGGTCTGCATCGGTGGTTCGTGGATGGTGCCGGGGGGTTGGATCGAGCGTGGCGAGTGGGACAAGGTGCGCGAAAGCGCGGCCCAGGCCGCGAAGATCGTGGCGCGGGTCCGCGCGCACTGAACGAAAACGCCCGGGCATGCCCGGGCGTTTTTTTACGTGCATCCCACGCGTGGATTACATCGGGCGCGCCGGATCCACCAGGCCGTACTGGCTGGCCATGCGCGCGAGCGCGATGTTGTCGTTGATGCCCATTTTCTCGAACAGGCGCGCCTTGTGCGTGTTGACGGTCTTCGCGCTCAGGCTCAGGCGTTTGGCGATGTCTTCCTGGCGCAGGCCCTGGGTCAACAGCAGCGCCACTTCCAGCTCGCGCGGGGACAGGGTGTCGAACGGCGAGTGGTTGCCTTCCACGTTCGACAACGCGAGGTTCTGCGCGATGCTGTTGCCGAGATAACGACGGCCGAGCGCTGCATCGCGCACGGCACGCAGCAGTTCCTGGGCATCGCAGGCCTTGCCGATGTAGCCGGAGGCACCGGCTTCGAGCAGGCGCTTGGGCATCGGCCCATCTTCAAGGACGGAGACGATCACCACGCGGGTACCGTGGTCGCCACGGACCACGCGCTCGGTCACTTCCATGCCGCTGACGCCAGGCAGGTGCAGATCGCACAGCACGACGTCGGGCCGCAGTCGGCGGATATCCGGCAATGCATCTTCGCCACTCTCCGCCTCACCGACCACCTCGATGTCGGTCTCGTTGGAGAGGATCATCTTCATGCCCGTGCGCACCAGAGCATGATCGTCCACCAGATACACTCGAATCGTCATCCGCCAACCTCGTCAAACACTGTGAACGGGGGCAAGCCTAGCCGCGGGATGTGTCGATCACAAGGAACCAGGCTCCCCATCATCGCGTTCTGCTCCACGCATCACAGACGTGCTGTCTGCCCCTCCCCCCTGTGCCTCTCATCCTCTTCCGTTCCAGTGGAACAGCCTATGGATGCCGCCCGTTTTCATGCCGCTTTCGGCTAGTTTACCGCCGTATTCGTCTCAGCGGCATGCCGCCACGGATGGCGACGGCGGAACATGACCAGGAAGCACCCTACCACCCAGACCAGGGCGGCACACCAGCCGGCCAGGATGTCGGAGGGGTAATGGACCCCGAGGTAGACCCGGGACAGGCTGACCAGCACCGCAAAGGTCACCGCGGAGAAGGCGACCGGCCAGCGCCAGCGGGTGTTCCAGGCCAACAGCACCAGGGTGACGGCCAGGGTCATCGAGCCCATGGCATGGCCGCTGGGGAAGCTGAAGGTGCTTTCCGGGGCGATGGATTCCCACAGGCTGGGCCGGTCGCGCTGGAAGAAGCGCTTGCTGCCCAGGTTGAGCAGCGCCGAGCCGGCAAAGCAGATCGCCACGAAACTGGCCTCGCGCCAGCGTTTGCGCCAGGCCAGCAGGACCACGATCAGCACATCGGCCGGGATCAGGAACCACTCGTAGCCCAGTTTGGAGAGCAGCACGAAGAACTGGTCCAGCCCCGGCGAATGCAGGCCATGCATCTTCCACAGCAGCGGCGCATCGAAATAGATCGATTCCAGCTCATGGACTTCATCGGCCAGGGCGACGAACCCGGCCAGGGGCAGCAGCACGCCCACGAACAGCAGCACGAAGCGCCAGGCGTTGCGGCCCATCCAGTGGCGGAAACCGGCCGCCGCCTCCGGGGCAGCCAGCACCGCCGGCTTATCCGAGCGTTCGGACATAGGTGCGTTCGACGTAATCGTCGATCAGCGCCACGAAGTCCTGGGCGATGTTCTCGCCGCGCAAGGTGACCGTCTTTTCACCGTCCACGAAGACCGGCGCCGCCGGCGTCTCGCCGGTCCCCGGCAGGGAGATGCCGATGTTGGCGTGGCGCGACTCGCCCGGTCCGTTGACGATGCAGCCCATGACCGCCAGGGTCATGCTTTCGGCGCCGGGGTGGTTCACCTTCCAGAGCGGCATTTTCTCGCGCACATGGTTCTGCACGACCTTGGCCAGCTCCTGGAAGAACTCCGAGGTGGTCCGGCCGCAGCCGGGGCAGGCCGTGACCAGCGGCGTGAAGGCCCGCTGCCCGGTGGTCTGCAGCAGTTCCTGGGCGACGATCACCTCGGCGGTGCGCGACTGGCCCGGTTCGGGGGTCAGCGAAATGCGGATGGTGTCGCCGATGCCTTCCTGCAGCAGCACCGCCAGCGCCGCCGACGAGGCGACGATGCCCTTGCTGCCGATGCCGGCTTCGGTCAGGCCCAGGTGCAGCGCGAAATCCGAGCGCTGGGCCAGGTCGCGGTACACCGCGATCAGCTCCTGCACCCCACTGACCTTGGCCGACAGCACAATGCGGTCGCGCGGCAGGCCCAGTTCCACGGCGGTCTCGGCCGAATCCAGCGCCGAGCGGATCAGCGCCTCACGCAGCACGCGCCCGGCATCCCAGGGCTGCGCGCGCTGGCTGTTCTCGTCCATCAGGCGCGCCGCCAGCGACTGGTCCAGCGAGCCCCAGTTGGCGCCGATGCGGACCGGCTTGTTGTAGCGGATCGCAAATTCGATCAGCTGCGCGAACTGGGTGTCTTTCTTCTTGCCGAAGCCGACGTTGCCCGGATTGATCCGGTACTTGGCCAGGGCTTCGGCGCAGGCCGGCTCCTGGGTCAGCAACTGGTGGCCGTTGTAATGGAAGTCGCCGATCAGGGGGACATCGATCCCCATCATCTGCAGCTTTTCCACGATCCGCGGGATGGCCGCAGCCGACTCGGGATTGTTGACGGTCAGCCGCACCATCTCCGAGCCTGCGCGCCACAGTTCGGCCACCTGCTTCACGCTGGCGGCGACATCGGCGGTGTCGGTGTTGGTCATCGACTGCACCACCACGGGATGGCCGCCACCCACGACCACGCCGCCGATACGGACGGGCTGGGTCTGGCGGCGGGCCCACACGGCGGAGTCGGCGGGTTGGGTCGGTCGGGTCACGGCGTCATGCATCGGCGTATTTTAGCGCGCCCAGCGCGCACGTAGGTGTCTGTCGTTGCTCGGCGCTCATGTTCAGCGCCCGCCGCACGGCGCCCCGCCCCGATGCGGCCGATTGTCGCAGGCAGGCGCTGTCGGGAGCGCATAGGATGTGCGGTGATGACCGGTACCGACGCCCCCTTTCTCCGCACCCTGTGCAGCCTGCGCTGGCTGGCCGTGGCCGGCCAGGCCGCCACGATCCTGGTCGCCACCTGGGTGCTGGGCCTGGAACTGCCGCAGCTGCCGCTGTGGGCCGGCGTCGCCGCGCTGACCCTGTTCAACCTGTACGCGCAGCTGCGTGTGCAAGGCCCCGATACCGCGCCGGTCACCGCCTTCGGCCACATCCTGGTGGATGTCACCGTGCTGACCTGGATGGTCGGCTGGAGTGGCGGCATCGCCAACCCCTTCGGCTCGCTGTTCCTGATCCTGATCGCCCTGGCTGCGCTCGCCCTGCCCCTGCGCTGGACCCTGGCCGTGGCGGCGGCCTGCCTGATCGGCTACGCGGTCAGCGGCGTGTTCGGCCTGCCACTGCCCAGCGGCTACTTCACCGGTGCGCAGATGCAGCAGTGGGGCGTGGTCTGCAACTTCCTGCTGTCGGCAACGGTGGTGCTGGTGTTCGCCACCCGGCTGGCGATCGCCCTGCGCCAGCGCGAGCACGAACTGGCCCTGCTGCGCGAGCGCTTCGTCCGCAACGAAGGCATCGTCGCCCTGGCCACCCACGCCGCCTCGGTGGCGCATGAACTCAATACCCCGCTGGCGACCATGACCCTGCTGGCCGACGACATCGCCGACCAGACCGAAAGCAGCGAGGTCCGTGATGACGTGGAAACCCTGCGCGAGCTGCTGGTGCAGTGCCGCGAGCGCGTGCTGGCACTGGCCCGCCCCGCCGCAGGCGATGCCCCCGACCGCGATGCGGTGACCTTGCCGCAGGTGCTGGAACAGTGGCGGCTGGTGCGGCCGACCATCGCACTGCATCGCAATGAAGATGCCCCGCTGACCCTGCCGCTGGACCCGGGTATCGGGCACCTGCTGATGGTGCTGCTCAACAATGCCGCCGACGCCGGCGAGAAAGCCGACCGCCCGCAGGTGGACCTGTCGCTGCGCATCGAAGGCGATGACCTGATCGGCGAAGTGCGCGACTACGGCCACGGGTTCGATGCCCGCCAGGCCGTGTTGCCCGGCACCTTGTTCAACAGCGGCAAGACCGACGGCATGGGTGTCGGCCTGGCGCTGTCCCACGCCACCATCGAACGCCTGGACGGCGAGCTGTGGATGCGCCCGGCCAGTGGTGCCGGCACCCGCGTCGGCTTCCGCCTGCCCTTGTCCCCACGGGAGACTTCCGCATGACCGCCTTCACCCCCGCGCCCGGTCAGGCCAGCCACGGCCTGCTGGTCGACGACGACGAACTGTATCTGCGCACGCTGCAGCGCAGCCTGGCCCGCAAGGGGCTGGAAACCGTCACCGCCAGCGACACCGCCTCGGCGCTGCTGCTGGCCCGCCAGCAGCCGCCCGCCTACGCGTTGATCGATCTCAAGCTCGGCACCGAGTCCGGCCTGGCCTTGATCCAGCCGCTGCGCGCCCTGCGCGAAGACATGCGGATCCTGCTGGTGACCGGCTATGCCAGCATCGCGACCGCGGTGGAAGCGATCAAACTCGGCGCCGACGATTACCTGCCCAAACCGGCCACGGTGCCGATGATCCTGCGCGCACTCGGCGAGGAAGACGACGGCCCGGCCGATGATGGCGACATGGAACCGCCCGATGCGATGACGCCGATCAGCCGGCTGCAGTGGGAGCACATCCAGCAGGCGATGCATGAGACCGGCGGCAACGTCTCCGCCGCCGCGCGCCTGCTCGGCATGCACCGGCGCTCGCTGCAGCGCAAGCTGGCCAAGCGGCCCAGCCCGGAGCGCGATCCGAGCCGGTGACCGGCCCGTTGCAGCACCGCGCATGAAGACGAAAACGGCGACCGCGAGGCCGCCGTTTTCGTTGGCCGCATGCGGGCAGCGCGGTTACCAGAACACCGTGTACAGCGCGATCAGGATCGCGATCACCGCCGCGCCACCGATGTTGAAACTCATCGGCGTGCCATAGCGCACGTCATCGGTACGGATCAGGTCCTGCCCGGTGCGCGCCGGCTTCCACAGCGACGTCACCACGGCCAGCACCAGCGCCAGCAGGAACACCAGGCCGACGCGGTCGATGAACGGCAGCGCCGGCCACACCAGTTTCAGCACGATCGACAAGGCGAACGAGCCGATGGCCGCGGCCAGTGCGCCGGCTTCGCTGGCCTTCTTCCAGAACAGGCCGAGCAGGAAGATCACGGTGATGCCCGGGGTGAAGAAGCCGGTGAATTCCTGGATGTACTGGAAGCCCTGGTCGAAGCTGCCCAGCAGCGGCCGTGCCGTGGCGATCGCCACCAGCACCGACACCGTTGCTGCGATGCGACCCACGCGCACCAGCGTGGCCTGGCTGCTCTGCGGGCGTGCCTTCGCGTAGAAATCCAGGGTGAAGATGGTTGCGACCGAGTTGATCTTGGACGCCAGCGACGCCACGATCGCCGCCACCAGCGCCGCGAAGACCAGGCCGAGGATGCCACTGGGCAGCAGGCTCATCATCGCCGGGTAGGCCCGGTCCGGCTTGCCCAGATCCGGTGCCAGCACCACCGCCGCGATCCCCGGCACCACGACCACCAACGGCACCAGCAGCTTCAGGAAGGCCGCGAACAGCACGCCCTTCTGCGCCTCGCCGATGTCCTTGGCCGCCAGCGCGCGCTGGATGATGTACTGGTTGAAGCCCCAGTAACTCAGGTTCATGATCCACAGCCCGCCGATCAACACGCTCAACCCCGGCAGGTCTTTGTAGAACGGGTTGTCCGGGTGCAGGATCATCTGGAAGTGTTCCGGGTGCTGGTCCCACAGCTTCTGGAAACCACCGGGGATGCCGGCGTCGCCGCCCACCGCGTTGAGCGTCAGCGCGGTCACCAGCAGGCCACCGAGGATCAGCAGCGAAACCTGCACGATATCGGTCAGCGCCACCGCCTTGAGGCCGCCATACAACTGGTAGAGCAGCGCGAACACGCCGATCAGCACCAGCGCCAGCATCTGGTCCATGCCGGTGACCTCGGTCACCGCGATCGAGCCCAGCCACAGGATCGAGGTCAGGTTGACGAAAACGTACAGGCCCAGCCAGAACACCGCCATCAGCGTACGGATCCTGTTGCCGTACCGCTGCTGCAGGAACTGCGGCATCGTGTAGATGCCGTTGCGCAGGAAGATCGGCAGGAAGTACTTGCCCACGATCAGCAGGGTAAGCGCAGCCATCCATTCGTAGGAGGCGATGGCCAGGCCGATCGCGTAGCCGGAGCCGGACATGCCGATGATCTGTTCGGCCGAAATGTTGGCGGCAATCAGCGACGCGCCGATCGCCCACCACGGCAGCGAGCGCCCGGCCAGGAAATAGTCTTCGGCACTCTTGCTGTGCCCGGCCTTCTCACGCGAGACCCATTGCGCCAGCACGAAGATGCCGGCCAGGTAGACCAGTACGATTGCCACATCGAGTGTTGCCAATCCCACGTCATGCTCCTTGTGCAGCGTTGCACCGGCCCGCGTGCCGGCAAGTGCGGCGCGCAGCGGCGATCAGCCCCTGCCGAGCGGCAGGGGCCCTGTGGCTCACCGGGTCGGACAGGCGACCACGGTCTGGGCATCATTGCCGGTGCCCAGCGCGATGCGCGATACCGACAGGTCCAGCGCGTTTGAAGACTCCAGCACCGGCAGGCGCTCGATCTTCGACAGGTCAGCGCCGGCCGCGGCGAAACACTTCAACGGCACGCCGATCGTCTGCCATTCGTCTTCGCCGATCGCGCCCAACGTCGCCGCCAGATCCAGCCGACCCTCGCACCCCTGGCCGCAACCGATCGCCAGCCCCACCGGCCCGCTGACCGCGCCGCTGCGGCGTACGGTCAGCAGCAACTGCACATCGCCATTGCTCTCGCGGGTGAGATCCAGCGGTCGCGTCGACAGCAGCGCCATGTCCGCCTTGCCACTCCCCGACCACTGCAGGCGGCGCGCGTCTTCCTGCGCCTTGTGATCGACGGCCGTCACTTTCAGGCTGGCATCGCTGAGCACGGCCGGGAAGGTCAGGGCCGGCAGCTCGGACTGTTTGACCCCGCTCAAGCGCATCGCCAGGCCCGCGGCCGGCTTGCCCTTGTTGAAATACACGCCGGCATCGCCCTGCTCACCGGTGATGCCCGAGGCTTCCGGCAGTGCGGCGAGGTTGCCGTTGTCGGCATAGCGCAGGCCGAAGCCGAACGCGAACTGCGGGTCGTAGTCCTTCTGGCCGACATTGTTCTGGTACTGCACGGCGGTACGCGGCCAGGAGAAGCTGAGCGTGCCCTTGAAGTCGTGCTGCACGCTGCCGTCGGGCTTGCGCAGCAGCACGTCGGCGATGCCGGCCCCTTCCGAGCCCGGCAGCCAGGCGGCAACGAAGGCGTCGGATGCGTTGATTTCGCGGTTCACCCACAGCGGACGGCCACTGAGGAACACCGTGACCACCTTGATGCCCTCGCTCCTGAGCCGCTTGATCAGCTGCAGGTCGCTGTCATCGCCCGGCTTGTAGGCCAGTGTGGCGATATCGCCCTGGAACTCGGCATACGGGTTCTCGCCCACCACCACCACCGCGACATCCGGTTTGGTGCGGTACCTGCCGTCGATCGCCAGCTCGGCGCTGCCACCGGCGGCGGTGACCTGCTGCTTCAGCCCATCCCAGATGCTGTCCGCGTTCGGGTAGTCCGCACGCTTGGTCCCGGTGCCCTGCCAATTGAGTGTCCAGCCACCGGACTGCTTGCCCAGGTCGTCTGCGCCATCCCCGGCGACCAGCACGCGCTGTTTCGGCGCCAGCGGCAGGACGCCGTCCTGGTTCTTCAGCAGCACCAGTGATTCGCGTACCGCCTGGCGCGCGATCGCGCGGTGTTCCGGCGCGCCGAGCAGCTCGAACTTGCCGCCGAGTGGACGCGTGGAGGGCTTGCCGGCCTCGAACAGGCCCAGCCGCAGCTTGACCCGCAGGATGCGACGCACGGCCTCGTCCAGCCGTTCCATGCTGATCACGCCGGCTTTCACCGCCGCGACATTGCTCTCATAGATCCCCTTCCAGCTGTCGGGCGCCATGAGCATGTCCACGCCGGCATTGAACGAGGCCGGGCAGTTGTCATTGGTGCACCCGGCGACCTTGCCATGGCCGTTCCAGTCACCGACCACGAAGCCGCCAAAGTGCATGCGGCCCTTCAGCACGTCCGTCAGCATCGGCTTGTGGCCGTGCATGGCGACGCCGTTGAAGCTGTTGAACGAGGCCATCACCGTCTGCGCGCCGGCCTGGATGGCGGGTGGGTAACCGGCCGCATGCACGTCGCGCATCACCGCTTCGCTGACCTGGGTATCGCCCTGGTCCTTGCCGTTCGTGGTGCCACCATCGCCGGCGTAGTGCTTGACCGAGGCGATCACGTGGTGCCCGTCCAGGAAGCCCGGCTGGCCGGGGACGCCCTGCAGACCTTCGACCACCTTGCCAGAGAAGCTGGCCACCAGCGCCGGCGACTCGGAATAGCCTTCGTAGGTGCGGCCCCAGCGGTCGTCCTGCGGCACCGCCACGGTGGGGGCGAAGGTCCACTCCATGCCGGTGGTGCGTGTTTCCACGGCGGTGACCTGGCCGATCTGGCGCATCAGGTCCGGGTTGCGGGTCGCGCCCAGGCCGATGTTGTGCGGAAACAGCGTGGCGCCGACGATATTGCTCTGCCCGTGTACCGCATCGATGCCGAAGATGATCGGGATGCCGGGACCGCCGCTGGCCGGATCCAGCGAGGCCTCGTAGTAGGCATCGGCAAGCGCCAGCCATGCCGACGGCGGCGCGTCGTACTTGCCGCCGGGATCGGAGTTGCCGCCGGCCAGCACCGAGCCGATGTGGTACCGGCGTACGTCGTCGGGGGTCATGCTGGCGATATCGCCCTGCACGGTCTGCCCGACCTTCTGCTCCACACTCATGCCGGCCATCAATGCATCGATGCGCTTCTCCAGCGCCGGGTCCTCGGCCAGCGGCCACGCCAGCTCGGGCCAGTTCTGCGGGTGGATGGCGTCGGCCGCGGTGGCGGCCGCGGGCGACGGCGTGGTCGCGGCAGGCCGGTCACCGCCGCAAGCGGCCAGCAGCAACATCGTGGCCGACGTGGCCAGCGCGAGAGCGTGGCGGATCGACCGCCGGTTGGAGCGAAGCGAAAGCAACGGCATGTACCCTCCCAGGTATCGCACAAGCAGCAGACGGATGGCGCGACTCCCCGCGCCATGACGACGTACCTTTGGTGTTGCGCGCGATGCTGTCAATCCGGCGCGTGGCTATGCCATCGACCGGCGCTGATATGGGATTGTGCTATAGCCAAACCGACGCCCCACCCTGCAATTCCGGCGGCTCACGGCATACCTCTCCGCCCTGTCAGGGTTTTCCGTGTTGCGCTGCAGTATCCCGGTCGGTGCGCACTGCGCAGATCCGGACGCGCAGCAGCAGGCCCCAGAACGCAGAACCGCCGGGCAGGCCGGCGGTTCGTGGTCATGCGGTGGGGCCGATGCTCAGCCCTTGAGCCGGCCCAGCAGTTCCAGCGTCACCGGATCGGTGATCGCATGCGCTTCCCCCTGCAACGCCGGCAGCAACTGGCTGGCCAGCTGCTTGCCCAGCTCCACGCCGAACTGGTCGAACGCGTTGATGTTCCAGATCAGCGACTGCACGTACACGGCATGTTCGTACATGGCGATCAGCGCACCGAGCGACTGCGGGGTCAGTGCATCGAGCAGGATCAGGGTGTTCGGGCGGCCGCCGGGATACTCGCGGTGCGGATCTTCGCTGCCCTGGCCATTGGCCAGCGCCTCGGTCTGCGCCAGCAGGTTGGCCATCAGCGCCTGGTGGTTGACCACGTAGGGATCATCGTTGCGCACGCAGCCGATGAAATCGGCCGGGATCACGCTCGTGCCCTGGTGCAGCGCCTGGAAGAAGCTGTGCTGCACATCGGTACCCGCCCCACCCCACCACACCGGCACGGTGTCGCTGGCGACCGGGCTGCCATCGAGCTGCACGCGCTTGCCCAGGCTCTCCATCACCAGCTGCTGCAGGTAGGCCGGCAGCAGCGCCAGGCGCTGGTCGTAGGTCATCACCGCATGCGTGGCGTGGCCAAGCAGGTTGCGGTTCCAGATATCGGTCAGCGCATGCAGCACCGGCAGGTTCTGCGGCAGCGGCGCGGTCAGCGCGTGTTCGTCCATCTGCGCAGCGCCCTCGAGCAACTGCTCGAAGCGGCTGAAGCCGATCGCCAGCGCGATCGGGAAGCCAACCGCCGACCACAGCGAATAGCGCCCGCCGACCCAGTCCCACATCGGCAGGACGCGGCCGGCGGCGATTGAGAAGGCCTTGGCCGCCCGTTCGGGGTTGGCGCTGACCGCATACAGGCGCTCGCTGCCACCCAGCCAGTCGAGCAGGATCTGCCCGTTGAGCAGGGTTTCCTGGGTGCCGAAGGTCTTGGAGATCAGGATGCCGGCCGTGGTGGCCGGGTCCAGCGTGGCGAGCGTGCGCTGCATCGCGGCGCCATCGACGTTGGAAACGAAATGCACACGGAAACGCGCGCCGGTGACCGGGCGCAGTGCATCGGCCACCAGCCGCGGGCCGAGGTCCGACCCGCCGATGCCGACGCTGACGATATCGGTGATGTCGGTCGCTTCCAGTGCGGCGATCAGCTCGCCCATCTGCTGGCGCACCCGGGCGGCGGTGGCAAACGCCTCACCGGCCACGGGCGCACCGCTGGCATCGCCGCGCAACGCGGTGTGCAGCGCGGCACGGCCCTCGGTCACGTTGACCGTTTCACCGCGGAACAGGCGCTGGAACCCGCCGGCGACATCGCGCTCTGCAGCCAGCTGCAGCAGTGCGTCCAAGGCCGCGCGGTCGTACTTCTGCCGCGCGAAATTGACATACAACGGACCGACCCGCACGCCCAGCGATTGTGCGCGGCCCGGTTCGGCGGCGATCAACGAAGGGATGCTCGCGCCGCGCAGGCGCTGGGCATGGGAATGAAGCGGGTCGAATCCGTTGTGTTGTGTCATGCGGCCTGTGTCGGGATCGTGTCGTTGGTGTGGGAGATCTGGTTCTTGCCGTCCACATATACCAACTTCGGCTTGAAGCTGTCAGCTTCTTCTTCGCTCATGCTGGCGAAGGCGGCGATGATGATGATGTCGCCCACCTGCACGTGGCGCGCGGCGCCGCCGTTGAGCGACACCACGCCGCTGCCGGCTTCGGCGCGGATGGCATAGGTGGAGAAACGCGCACCGTTGGTCACGTCCCAGATGTGCACCTGCTCGAACTCACGGATGCCGGTCGCGGCCAGCAGGTTGTCATCGATGGCGATGGACCCTTCGTAGTTCAGCTCGGAGTGAGTGACGGTGGCGCGGTGGATCTTGGTCTTCAGCAGGGACAGGTGCATGGCAACGGGACAACGGTAAAGGAAAGGGAAATTCTAGCACCCGGGGGGCGGGCGGCAGGGCGCGCGGCGCCGGTCGCGGGAGGGGGCTGCCCACCGTTCAGCATCTTCAGGCCGCCCCGCCGCCCCGGTAGAGCCACCCCATGGGTGGCTGCACGTCCGGCATCGCCCAGCAGCCACCCATGGGGTGGCCCTACCCGGCGGGGCGCAGCCCTCAGAACTCCAGGTTGTCGATCAACCGGGTGTTGCCGATCCGGGCGGCGATCAAGGCCACGCGGGTGCCGTCGTTGGCATCGGCCGGCTCGGACAGGTCCGGCAGGCGGACCACCGCGTAGTCGACCTGGAAACCGGCCGCCTGCAGGGCAGCCGCCGCCTCGGCTTCGATCAGGCTGCGGCTCTTGCCGGCGATGAAGCCCTCGCGCATCCCCAGCAGCACCTGGTGGATGGTGGTGGAGACCGGGCGCTGCTCGGCGTTGAGGTACTGATTGCGCGAGCTCATCGCCAGGCCGTCGTCTTCGCGCACGATGTCGCCGCCGACGATCTGGATCGGGAAGGCCAGGTCTTCCACCATCTGGCGGATCACCGCCAGCTGCTGGTAGTCCTTCTTGCCGAAGGCGGCGACGTCCGGCTGGACCTGGTTGAACAGGCGCGAGACCACGGTGCAGACGCCATCGAAATGGCCCGGGCGGTGCGCCCCTTCGAGCAGGCCGCTGATGCCCGGCACGTTGACGCTGGCCGCCAGCTCGACGCCGAACGGGTACATCGATTCAACGGTGGGCAACCACAGCACATCGCAGCCGGCCTGCTCCAGGCCGGTGGTATCGGCTTCGGGCGTACGCGGGTAGCGGGTGAAGTCCTCGTTCGGGCCGAACTGGGTCGGGTTGACGAAGACGCTGGAGACCACGCGGTCGGCGTACTGCCGCGCCAGCGTGACCAGCGAATAATGCCCTGCATGCAGGTTGCCCATGGTCGGGACCAGCGCGACGCGCAGGCCCTCGCGCTTCCAGCCGTTGACGACGGCGCGCAGACGGGACAGTTCGGTGACGGTTTCGATCATGAGGCGTAGGCGTGTTCTGCGTCGGGGAAGGAGCCGTCGCGCACGGCGTCGGCGTAGGCACGGACCGCACCGGCAACCGACCCGCCTTCGGCAAGGAAATCCTTGACGAACTTGGGACGGCGATGGCCGCTGTCCAGACCGAGGAAATCATGCAATACCAGTACCTGGCCATCGCACTGCGGGCCGGCGCCGATGCCGATGGTGGGCACGCTGACCTCGGCGGTGACCAGGCCGGCGACCGGCGTGGGCACGCATTCCAGGACGATCAGGCTGGCACCGGCGGCGACCACGGCCTTGGCATCATCGCGCAGCTGCTGGGCGGCGTCGCCACGGCCCTGCACGCGATAACCGCCCAGGCGCAGCACCGACTGCGGGGTCAGGCCCAGGTGCGAGCACACCGGAATCTCCCGCTCGACCAGGTAACGGATGATGTCCAGCTTGAAGCCGGCACCTTCGATCTTGACCATTTCCGCACCGGCCTGCAGCAGGCGCAGCGAGGCGTCCAGCGCGCGCTCGGGGGTGGCATCGGCGCCGAACGGCAGATCGGCCACCAGCAGCGCGCGCTCCAGCACGCGGGCCACGGCGCGGGTGTGGTAGACCATGTCGTCGGTGGTCACCGGCAAGGTCGAGTCGTGCCCCTGCACCACCATGCCCAGGGAGTCGCCGATCAGGATCAGGTCCACGCCATTGGCGTCGAAGCTGCGCGCGAAGCCGGCATCGTATGCGGTCAACATCACCAGCTTCTGCCCCGTGCGCTTGGCCTCCGCCAATGCGGGGACGGTCCAGGGCTTGCTGTCTGCGTGGGTACTCATGAGCTGATAACCGGTGGCGATAAGCCCCGCATTATCCTCCTATTGAAGCGATCCCGCAGGCCTCGACCCGCACCACAGCATCCCGCACGCGGCCGTGACCGGGAATGACGGCCTCCGGCGCGATCTCTGCCAGCGGCAGCAGTGCGAACGCGCGCGCGTGCAGATACGGGTGCGGCACCTGCAGCTGCGGCAGATCGATGACGTCTTCGCCATACAGCAGCACGTCCAGGTCCAACGCGCGAGGGCCCCAGTGCACCGCCGGGTCACGGACACGCCCGAAGCGGCGCTCGATCTCCAGCAAGGCCTCCAGCAGCGCCGGCGCAGGCAGGGTGGTGTCCAGCACGGCGGCGGCGTTGACGAACGCCGGCTGGTCTTCGTTACCCCAGGCCGGCGTGCTGTACAGCTGCGAGCGCGCCTGCAGCGTCGTCTGCGGCAGCGCCGCCAGCGCCTGGAACGCCTCGCGCAGGGTCTGCGCAGCGTCGCCGAGGTTGGCGCCCAGTCCGATACAGGCCAGGGTCACGGCTTACTCGCCTGCCGCTCCACCGGGACGACGACGACGGCGGCGGCGCTTGCGCGGCGCACCGTCTTCGCCCTCGCCGTCGGCCTGGGCGGCATCCAGCGCCGAATCCAGCTCCGTGCCGGACTGCAGCTGCGCTTCGCGCCAGAACGCAACATCGGCTTCGTGCTCGCTGGAGGCGACCTGGCGCAGGACCAGGAAGTCGTAGGCGGCACGGAAGCGCGGATGGGTCAGCGTGCGGATCACCCGCTTGCGCTGGCGCGAACTGAAGCGCCCCTGCAGCAGCCAGATCTCCTGCATCGGCAGCGAGAAGCGGCGCGGCAGCGCGATCGTGGTCAGCTGGTGAAGGGTCACGCGATCAGCGGCGCGGCGCTGGGCTTCTTCCAGCGCGATACCCTGCTTCTGCAGGCTGGCCAGGGCGCGGCAGAAGGCCGGCCACAGCAGCAGCGCGAACAGGAACGACGGCGACACTGGCTCGTCATTGGCCACGCGCAGGTCGGTGTTGTGCAGGCCTTCGATGACCATCCGGCGCAACGCGCCACTGCGGTTGCTGCGCAGCGCTGCGGCGCTTTCCGGGAACATGACGTCGAGCAGGCCATAGCGCTCCAGGCCTTCGAAGCTGGCCACGCCGTGCCCGGACAGGAACAGCTTGAGCACTTCTTCGAACAGGCGCGCCGGGGCGGCCTCGGCCAGGAGGTTGGCCAGGCGCGGCAGCGGCTCGGCGGTCGCCTCTTCGATCTGGAAGCCCAGTTTGGCCGCCAAACGTACCGCGCGCAGCATGCGCACCGGGTCTTCGCGGTAGCGCTGCTCGGGGTCGCCGATCAGCTTCATCAGGCGGGCCTGCACGTCTTCAAAGCCGCCGGTGTAATCGCGCACCGAGAAATCCTCGATCGCGTAGTACAAGGCGTTGCAGGTGAAGTCGCGGCGGATCGCGTCGTCTTCGATGCTGCCGTACACGTTGTCGCGCACGAGCATGCCGTTTTCCATTTCACGGTCGCCGCTGCCATCGTCGATGTTGGCGCGGAAGGTGGCGACCTCGATGATCTCGCGGCCGAACACCACGTGCGCCAGGCGGAAGCGGCGGCCGATCAGCCGGCAGTTGCGGAACAACTGCTTGACCTGCTCGGGCGTCGCGTCGGTGGCAACGTCGAAATCCTTGGGGTGGCCGTTCACCAGCAGATCGCGGACGGCGCCGCCGACCAGGTAACCGGCAAACCCGGAATCACGCAGCCGGTACAGAACGCGCAGGGCGTTGGGGCTGATGTCCTTGCGGGAGATGTTGTGCTGATCGCGCGGGATCACGCGCAGGCTGAACGGTGATGTAGCAGAGGAATTGATGTTGGCGCTTCCGGTTGAGTTTTCGGGATTGCCCAATGGCATCTAGGTCCATATACTAGCGCGCTGCGCAGTTCGCGACAAAGCCTGCTCCCTTCGTCTAGAGGTTAGGACGTGGCCCTCTCAAGGCTAAAACAGGGGTTCGAGTCCCCTAGGGAGCACCAGTCGCGGTGCAGATAGCCAAAAACCCCGCCACGGCGGGGTTTTTTGCGTTCAGGGTCCCGGCTGGCGGCGTGCACCGTGGCAGACATCGGCCGGGGAGCACCCTCCCCGGCCAGGCTTCCTGACGCTTCCGGCCACCTCCGAAGGGGTTCAGCCTTCCATCTGCTCCAGTTCCTTGCCCTTGGTCTCCTTCACAAAGCGCAGCACGAAGAACACCGAGATCACCGCCGCGACCGTATAGATGCCGTAGGCCCCGGCCAGGCCGATGCTGCCCAGCAGGATCGGGAAGGACACGGTGATCGCGAAATTGGAGGTCCACTGCGCGGCACCGGCCACCGCCAGCCCCGAACCACGGATCTGGTTGGGGAACATCTCGCCCAGCATCACCCACATGACCGGGCCCCAGGACATGTTGAAGAAGATCACGTATACATTGGCCGCCACCAGCGCCAGCACGCCCATGTTGTCGGTCAGCTGCAGCTTGCCGGCGGTATCCAGCGAGCCGCTGGCAAAGGCGATGGTAACCAGCGCCAGGGAGATCGCCATGCCGACCGAGCCCACCCACAACAAAGGCTTGCGGCCGATGCGATCGATCAGGACCACGGTGATCAGGCAGGCGCCGATGCTGAGCGCGCCGGACAGCACATTGATCAGCAGCGCGTCATTCTCCGAGAAGCCCACCGCCTGCCACAGCACCGCGCCGTAGTAGAAGACGACATTGATGCCGACCAGCTGCTGGAACACGGCCAGGCCGATACCGATCCAGACGATCGGGCGCAGCTTGCCGGTGCTCCTGCTGATCAGGTCAGAGAAGGTTGGCCGGTGCTGGTCCTGGGACAGCGAGCCTTCGATCTCGGTGATCTTGGCCTGCGCCTCGGCCGGTCCGTACAGGCGGGTCAGCACCGCCAGCGCCTGGTCACGGCGCCCTTTGACCACCAGAAAGCGCGGGCTCTCCGGGATCACCAGCAGCAGGCCCAGGAACAGCAGCGAGGGAATGGCCTGCATCCAGAACATCCAGCGCCATGCCGCCTGGCCCAGCCAGAGTTCCTGGGTGGAGGCCCCGGCCGCCTTGGCCAGCAGGTAGTTGCTCAGGAAGGCACAGAACAGGCCGCTGATGATCGCGATCTGCTGCACCGTGGCCAGCCGCCCGCGGTAACGGGCCGATGCCACCTCGGCGATGTAGGCCGGCGACATCACGCTGGCCGCGCCGACCGCGAAGCCGCCGATCACCCGGGCGATGATGAACACCGTGGAGCTGTGCGCCGCGCCCGCGCCAAGCGCGGAGAACAGGAACATCACCGCGGCGATGATCAGTACCCCCCGGCGGCCGAGCCGGTCGCCGAGGCGCCCGGCGAAAAACGCACCGATGGCGCAACCGAGCAGCATCGAGGCGACCTCGAAACCGATCCCGGCCGAACTGGACTGGAAGGTGTCCTTGAGGCCATCGACGGTGCCATTGATTACGCCGCTGTCGAACCCGAACAGGAAGCCACCGATGGTGGCCACGCAGCTGATCAGGACGATGAAGCCGGTGTTCTCGCCGCTGCCGGCGCGGGTACTGGTGAGCGAAGCACTGGACATGGTGATACCTGGGTCGGAAGGGGACGGCGGGTCAGCGCAGCAGGTACTGGTTGATCAGGTTCTCATACCTTTCCTGGCGGCCGCTGCGCTGCTGCGGTTCCCCCTGGGCCAGCGCCAGGCTGCGCAGCGCATCCAGACTGCTGCGACCGGCAGCGAACTCGGCACCGGCGCCGCTGCTGAAGCTGGCGTAGCGATCCTGGCGCCAGCCTTCCAGCGGCGAGGTCTCGATCAGGGCATGCGCCACCTCCAGGCCGCGTGCGAACGCATCCATGCCGCCGATGTGGGCCTCGAACAGATCTTCCGGCGCGGACGACTCGCGCCGCACCTTGGCATCGAAGTTGAACCCGCCCGGGGCCAGGCCACCCTGGCGCAGCACGACCAGCATCGCCCCGACGGTGTCGTACAGGTCGGTCGGGAACTGATCGGTGTCCCAGCCGTTCTGTGGGTTGCCGCGGTTGGCGTCGATGCTGCCGAGCAGGCCGGCATCGGAGGCGACCTGCAGGTCATGGGCGAAGGTATGCCCGGACAACGTGGCATGGTTGGCCTCGATGTTGAGCTTGAAATCCTTGTCCAGGCCGTGCTCGCGCAGGAAGCCGACCACCGTGGCACTATCGAAATCGTACTGGTGGTTCATCGGCTCCATCGGCTTGGGCTCGATCAGGAAATTGCCGGTGAAGCCGATGCTGCGCCCATGGTCACGGGCCAGCGTAAGGAAGCGCGCCATGTTGTCCTTCTCGCGCTTCATGTCCGTGTTGTACAGGCAGGCATAGCCTTCGCGGCCGCCCCAGAACACGTAATTCTCACCGCCCAGGGCCACGGTGGCCTCGAGTGCGGCCTTGACCTGCACCGCGGCGCGGGCAACCACGGCGAAGTCCGGATTGGTCGAGGCACCATTCATGTAGCGCGGGTGCGAGAACAGGTTGGCGGTGCCCCACAGCAGCTTGACCCCGGTCGCCTTCTGGCGCTCGCCGGCAATGCCGACCATGTGCTGCAGGTTGGCCTCGTACTCGGCGATATCGTCGGCGTCCGGCGCCAGATCGATGTCATGGAAGCAGTAGTACGGCACGCCCAGCTTGGTGATGAATTCGAACGCGGCATCGGCCTTGGCTTCCGCGCGCGCCAGCGGGGTATTGCCTGCGTCCCACGGATACACCCGGGTGCCCGGGCCGAACGGGTCATGCCCGCTCGCGCAGAAGCTGTGCCAGTACGCCACCGCGAAGCGCAGGTGCTCGGCCATGGTCTTGCCGCCCACGCGCTTGTCCGCGTCGTACACCTTGTAGGCCAGCGGATTGTCCGAGTCGCGTCCCTCGAACGGGATGCGGCCGATGCCGGGGAAGTATTCCTTTGCGCCGATGTAAACGGAGGTGCTCATTGCTCGGATCCTTGCGGTGGTGACGGGTCGGTGCGCAGCAGCGGACCAACCTCGGAAAGATGGTGGAGGAAACGCCGGTAGTGTTCTGCGTAACGCGGCACAGTGTGCGGATCCGGGGTGGCCGACAGCGCCGCATCGAAACGCACATGCGCATCGACGGTTGCGGCCAGGCTGTCGCTTCCGCCCTGCCCGTGCTGCGAGGCCCACAGCGCCTGCAGCGCCGCGCCGAAGGCCGCGCCTTCAGCCTGGGTGGGCACCTTCACCGGCAGATCGAACACATCGGCGATCAATTGCCGCCATGCCGCACTGTTGCTGCCGCCGCCGGTGAGCAGCACGGTGTCGAAGGACAGGCCCGCGCTGGTGAAGGCGTCATAGCCGTTGCGCAGGCTGTAGGTGGCGCCTTCCATCGCGGCCCGATAGAAGTGCGCCGGCGTGGTGTTGTGCAGGTCCATGCCGTGCAGGCAGGCGCGCGCGTTGGGCAGGTCGGGGGTGCGCTCGCCGTTGAAGTACGGCAGCATCACCAGCCCGCCGGCGCCGGGTTCGGTCTGCGCCATCAGCGCCTCGCCACCGCCGCGCGGGAGGTCGAACAGCGTCGCCATGCGCTCGGTGGCGACGGTGCAGTTCATGGTGCAGATCAGCGGCAACCAACCGCCACTGGAGGAGCAGAACGCAGCCCAGCGTCCGGCGTCGTCGACCACCGGGTGGTCGGCATACGCGAACAGCGTGCCGGACGTGCCCAGGCTCATGGTCAGCCGCCCTGCTGCAACATTGCCGGTGCCCAGCGCCGCCATCATGTTGTCGCCGCCCCCGGTGGAGACCTGCACGTCGGCCGGCAGACCCAGCAGTGCGGCGATCCGCGGCGCCAGGGGGAAGGTCGTTTCCAGAGGAACCAGCGGCGACAGCAGCGCGGCCAGGTCGCGCTGCGGGTCGATCGCCTGCAGCAGTTCGGGTGACCAGCGCCGCTGGCGCACGTCCAGCCAGCCGGTGCCGGATGCATCACCGTACTCGGCGTAACGCTGCCCGGTCAGCCAGAAGTTGATGTAGTCGTGCGGCAGCAGGATGCCGTCCAGTTCCGCATAGGCCTGCGCGCGATGGCGGCGCGTCCAGGGCAGCTTGGAGGCGGTGTAACCGGCGAGGATGGGATTGCCGGCCAGCGCGATGCAGGCGGCGGTGCCGCCCACGGCCGCCATGATCGGCTCGCAGTCCGCCGCGGTACTGGTATCGCACCACAGCTTCACCGGGGCGATCACCTCGCCACGTGCGTTGATCGGGACGAAGCCGTGCTGCTGGCCGGAAACGCCGATCGCCCGGATGCGGCCACGCTGCGCGGCCGTGAGCTCGGCGAAGCAGGCGATGATGCCATCGATCCACCACTGCGCCTGCTGCTCGCGGGTGCCATCGTCGTGGCTGACCAGCTGCATCGGCCGGGCGACCGTGGCCACCACCTCGCCCAGCGCCGGGTCATAGGCCAGCAGCTTGACGCTCTGGGTGCCGACATCCAGCCCTGCATACAGACTCATTGCTTCACCAGTTGGTTGCCGCGCAGGCCGATGCGCTGCTGGCCGCCGGCGCGCAGCGCCACGGTCAGCGTGCTGTCGCCATGCACGAGTTGATAGGTGCCCCCGCGCTCACTGCGCAGCAGGGCCGATTGCAGCCGGCCATCGCGCCAGTGCAGGTCCACACCGGCCGCGTTGCGCACGCGCAGGCCACGCACCTGGCCGTCGGGCCAGGCCTGCGGCAAGGCAGGTAGCAGGAAGATCGACCCGCCCCAGCTCTGCAGCAGCATTTCGGTGATGCCCGCCGTGCCGCCGAAATTGCCGTCGATCTGGAACGGCGGATGCGCGTCGAACAGGTTCGGGTAGGTGCGCTCGGGCGAGAGCAGCATCTTCAGGATCTGCAGCGCGTGCTCGCCGTCGCCCAGCCGCGCCCACAGGTTGAGCCGCCAGCCGATGCCCCAGCCCGTCGCCTCGTCGCCGCGGATCTGCAGCGAACGCTTGGCCGCAGCCGCCAGTGCGGGGGTGTCGCGGATGTTGATCTGGCTGGAAGGGTGCAGCGCATACAGATGCGAGACATGCCGGTGGTGCATTTCCGGCGCCTCCATGTCCCAGTCCTGCTGCCACTCCTGCAGCTGCCCGGCCTTGCCGATCCGATCGGCAGGCAACTGCGCGCGCAGCGTCTTCAACTGCGCAGCGAAGGCCGTATCGACACCGAGGGCTGCACTGATCTGGATGCACTGCGCGAACAGATCGCGCAGCAACTGCGCGTCCATCGCCGGGCCGGCGCATATCGCCGCCCCGAACGGATGCTGGTTCTCAGGCGAGATCGAGGGATTGGTGACCATCGCGCCGGTGTTCGGGTCGCGCTGCAGGGTGGCCACGAAAAACTCGGCGGCCCCCTTGAACAGCGGATGGATCCGGCGCAGATAGGCTGGATCGCGGCCGTAATCCCAACGGTCCCACAGCTGCTGCAGCAGCCAGACACCGCCCATCGGCCACAAACTCCACTGCGCGCCGTCGATCGGGCCCGCCTGGCGCCACAGGTCGGTGTTGTTGTGCACCACCCAGCCCGGGGCATCGTAGATGCGCCGCGCCGTGACCGCGCCGGTGCGGGCCAGGTCGAACAGCATCTCCTCCAGCGGCTGCACGCATTCGTGCAGCGCATTGGCCTCGCTGGGCCAGTAGTTCATTTCGGTATTGATGTTGATCGTGTACTTGCTCTCCCACGGCGGTGCCATGAGGTCGTTCCACACGCCCTGCAGGTTGGCCGGCTGCGAGCCGGGCCGCGAACTGCAGATCAACAGGTAGCGCCCATACTGGTGATACAGGGCGGCCAGCGCCGGATCGTTGCCGCTGGCGAAGGCCTGCACGCGCTGATCGGTCGGCAGCTGCGCGGCCGGCGTGCTGCCCAGATCGATCGACACGCGCCGGAACAGCGCCTGGTGCGCGGCCCGATGGCGCGCCAGCAGCGCCGGATAATCATGGGCATCAGCCTGCGACTGGTGCGCCGCGGTGAGCGCCTGCGGATCCCCACTGACGTCGTCGAAACGGCGGAAGCTGGTGGCGGCCGTCAGCACCAGCACCAGTTCGTCGGCACCTTCCACCTGCAGGCGATCGCGTGCGACCCGCAGCGTGCCACCGCGCAGTCGCGGCTGCACCCGCAGCGCAAAGCGCAGCTTGCCTTCAACACCGGCGAAGCCCGCATTGTGCCCGTGGAACAGCGGACCGCCCTCGTCGGCGGCTACCTCGCCCGCCTGCGGGCTGTCCACGCCCAGCCGCAGCGAGACCCGGCCCGGCAGGTCGGCGCTGAGCCGCACCACGATGCACTGGTCCGGTTCGGACACGAACACCTCGCGCCGGTGCCAGGCGCCGCCGCTGCGGAATTCGGTGGTCGCCACGGCCGTGTCCAGATCCAGCGACCGGCGATACCCGTCGATATGGTCGGCACGGTCGAAATCCAGCAGCAGATCGGCCAGCGGCTGATACGGCATCTGCTTGGCAGGCCGCGACAGCAGCTTGGCGTCGGCCAATGCTTCGGCCTCGGCGTAACGCCCGGCGAAGACCAGCGCGCGCACCTCCGGCAGGGCTGCCAGGGCCTCCGGACTGGTCGCATCGTAGGGCCCCCCGGCATACAGGGTGTCCTCGTTGAGGCCGATCCGTTCGTGCGCGACTCCGCCCCAGACCATCGCGCCCAATCGACCGTTCCCGGTCGGCAGCGCCTGCACCCACTCGGTGGCGGGCGCGCGGTACCAGAGCTGCAGGGCGTCGCCTGTCGCCCCAGCGGCGTCGCCCCGCGCTGCAGCCCCTGGCACCGCACCGGCCTGCGCCGACCACCCGGTCGCGGACAGGGTCAGCCCGGCCCCGAGCGCTTTGAACAGACCGCGACGGCTCAGTTCCACAGCATCACCCTGCTCTGCATTGGCTTGCCCGCGCTGCCTGCTGCCACTTCAACGCCCTCCAAGGCGAAATGTCCACCGGTAGTCATCCGCATCGTAGGCGATCAGCGCGCGGCTGCCATCTTGCGCTGCGGCACGACCACCGCCTTGCCGTCGTAGCGCACGGTCTGGTCGATGGCCGGGGCCAGCGCACCGGCATCGGCACGTAGTCCATCCACGAAGCGGACCTGGATCGTGCGCTGCGCCTGCATGCCCTTCCACTGGCCTTCGCGCTTGCCGATGCGCAGTTCGCGCGTGGCCTGGTTCCACTGCAGCGGGATACGACTGAACTGCCCCTTCTCATAGCCATAGCTGCGGCCGTCGTCCTCGTACAGCGAGAAGGCACCGTCCGCACCGGTGTAGACCACCACCGTCAGCGGCGCATCCGGCTGCTCATCCACGTACTGCTGCACCGGGCCGGTTGGAATGATCGCGCCCGCGCGCACGTACAGCGGGATGCGTTCCAGTGGCGCGGCGGCATCGATGGTCTGGCCACCCTGCAGGCGCTGGCCGGTGTAGTAATCCAGCCAGGTGGTGCCGGCCGGCAGGTACACCTTGCGCGAGGTCGCGCCGAACGTGGTGACCGGGGCGACCAGAAGCGATGGCCCGAACAGGTACTGGTCGTTGATGTCCCGGACCGCCGGATCCGACGGGAAGTCCATCGGCAGGCCGCGCATGATGCTGCCGTCGCGGTGCCACGTGTCCGCGGCCAGGGTGTAGATGTAGGGCAGCAGCGTGTAACGCAGGCGGCTGTAGTACACCATGCTGTCGTAGTACGGCGTGCCTTCCGGCGCGATGTTCCAGATTTCACGGAACGGGTACTGCCCATGCGAGCGGAACAGCGGCACGAACGCACCGAACTGGAACCAGCGGGTATTCAGTTCGCGCCACTCGGGCAGGTGCGCCGGATCCTCTTCGGAATACCGCTTCTCGGTGGAGAAGCCGCCGATGTCGAAGGTCCAGTTGGGCAGGCCGGACATGGCGGTATTCACGCCGGCCGAGACCTGTTCGAGCATGTCATCCCAGCGCGACACGATATCCCCGCTCCACACCGCCACGGCGTTGCGCTGGGTGCCGGCATAGCCCTTGCGCGAGAGGATGAAGACACGCTGGCCATCGGCGGCGCGATCCCCTTCATACACGCCCTGGGTGTGGGGCAGCGGATACGAGTTGAAGAACTCGGTGGACGGGCCAAGCGCGGTCGGCGTGGTACGTGCCTTGCGCTCACCGATATCCAGATTGGAGTGCACGTCCGGTTCGTCGGCGTCCATCCACCAGGCATCGAAGCCCTTGCTGTTCAGCTTCTCGTTGATCTGGCGCCAGTAGATCTGCTGCGCCTTGGCCGCATACGGATCATAGAACGAGTTCTTGTAGCCCTTGCCGATCCAGTCCAGCTCGCCCACCTCGACGTTGCGCTGGTACATGAAGCCGGCCGCGTCCAGTTCCTTGTAGTTGGCCGTGGTCGGGTAGAACTTCGGCCACACCGAAATCATGACCTGCGCGTGCTGGTCATGGATGTGCTTGACCATGCCATCCGGATCGGGGAAGTGGGTGGCGTCGAAGTCGTGCGAGCCCCAGGCATCCTCCGGCCAGTACGACCAGTCCAGTACGATGTTGTCGATCGGCAGCTTGCGGCGGCGGTACTCGTCCAGCACGCCGAGGAGTTCATCCTGGCTCTTGTAACGCTCGCGGCTCTGCCAGAAGCCGTACGCCCACTTGGGCAGCATCACGGCCTTGCCGGTGAGTTCGCGATAGCCGGCGATCACCTGATCGGCGTTGCCGCCGGCGACCACGTAGTAGTCGACCATCTGCCCGGCTTCGGACCACAGCGAGAGATCGGCCGCTTCGGCCTGCGGCAGCGGATCACGGTGCAGCAGCGCGATGTAGCTGGGGTCGATCAGGTCCCACTCGACCTTGATCTGGTGGCGGGTGCCGGGCGTGAGTTCGAGCGCGAACTCGTGATGCCACGGGTTCCAGTTCTGGCGCCAGCGATCGATCACCAGCTTGCCGTCCACATACAGCTTGATGTATTCGCTGCCGTACAGGGAGAAGGTATGGCGACCGGCGGTCTTCGCCTCGATCGCGCCGTCCCAGACCACCTGCGAGCGCCCACCCGCAGCCGCGTTCCTGCCCTTGGCCGGGAACGCGGTGAGGTCCTTGATGTACTGGTAGTTCACCTCCGGCTCGCGACGCTCGACGCGGGTCTTGCCATCGACGATGTAGCGGGCGGTCAAGGCGCCGGCCTTGCCCTTGGCATCGAACACCTGAAGGGAAGACTGCAGCGGCTGCAGCCCACGCGGGTCACCCAGCCGGGTGATCGCATTGTTGTCCCAGAGCAGACCGTAATTGCGGCTGGAGACGATGAACGGCACCGCCATGTCGATGTTGCCCTGGAGCAGCTCGACGTCGCGCCCCTTCTGGTTCATCCAGCCCTGCTGGTGCTGGCCGAACCCGTAGATCGCCTCATCGCTGGGCGACTCGAAGCGCTGGCGCACGCTGTAGTACGCCTTGCCTTCCACGCTGAGCGGGCTGAAGCTGCGGCCACCGGCGCGCTCGGCCAGCAGCGGCTTGCCTTCGGCATCGCGGAAGCTGACATGGCCATCGGCTTCGGAGATCTCCGCGCTGATGCCGGCGGCAACCAGGCGCACGTTGCCGCCGCCCTGCTCCACCGTGAAGCGCGGCTTCCCCTGCACGGGGACACGCATCAGGCTGGGGGTGCGCTTGAAGTCGCCGTCCGGATCGGCGCTGACCCGCACGATGTTGTCGTCCACCAGTTCCAGCCGGACCTGGGCCGCGCCGGCCTGGGCCGGCACCACCACCACACCGTTGTCCAGCACGCGATGGCTCTGGGCCATCGCCGGTGACGCCAGCAGTGCCAGCAGCGGCACGCTCAGTACGCTCATGTAACGCATTCAGTGCTCCCTTCTCATTCGGTGCGCGGGTGCGGGCACCCCCGGTTCAATACGTCGCCAGCGTGACCTTGAGCAGCTGCGGCGCAGTGGTGAAGTTCAAGCCGTAATCGGTCTGGTCGCCGTTCCAGTTGCGCTGGAACTGCCACTGGCCATCCTTGTAGAACCCCTCCTCGACACGATCGAGCACCATGTTCGCGGTGGCCTCTCCGGCCGGGTGCAGGGTGACCCGCGCGTGCTGGGCGGTGATCAGGAATTCGTCCGGGCCAAGTTCGGCGATCAGCGCACTGCCGATCGGCTCGGGATTGCCCGGCGGCTGGCCCTGGAACCAGAACTGCGGCACGCCATAGGTGACGGTGGCGCGCCAGCGCGCATTGAGCGGCACGTCCTGCACGGCCTGGCCGGCTTCTTCGGCCACGCCATGCAGCTTGCCTTCGGCCGAGGCCTTGGCGAACTGGCGCATGCCCAGGCTGACCAGCTGGAAGCCCGTAGCGAACGGCGCCAGCGTTGCCTCGTCCACCTTCTTCGCGCCCAGCGGATAGTTGCTGTAGTGGCTGAAATCGATGCCGAACGTGGACCAGCCGATGCCGTCATGGCCCAGCGTCGGGAACAGGTAGCGTGCATACGGTGGCGCGTTGCCGGTCTCGGCGACGAACAGCGCATTGTCCGGCCGCGCATAGCGCGCCAGCACCGTGGTGTACATGCGGTACTCGGGCATGTAGATGTCCGGGGCCAGGAAATCGATATGGGGCCCGGCGGCCTTCCACACATCCAGCACGTTGTCGGTCGGGCCACCACTGGCGTACTGGCCCGGCTGCCCGGGATTGAACGGCCCGCGCAGCGCGCCGTTGACGTACATCGGCAACGGATACACCGCCTTGCCTGCTTCAGTGACCTGATCGATGAAGCGCCCGATCGACCAGGCATGGAAGAACTCATCGGCATCGGCACCGAACACCTGTGCCCAGGTGCCGGGTGACTTCCCGAGCTTCTGCAGCAGTTCGGCCGGCACCGGGCCGTCGTACAGTTGCTGCGCCATCGGCGAGAAATCGCGGACGCTGCCATAGGTGCCCGGCTCGTTCTCCGGCTGCACCATGATCACCGTGCGCTGTGGATCGGCCGCCTTGAGATGCTGCATGAAGGCAACGAAGGCCCTGCGATCCGCCTCCAGGGTGGCCGGGGCGTGCGGCGACAGCGAACCGATGCTGCGCCCGTCGCGGGTGATCACGCGGGGGAAGCGGGTGTTATCGGTCTTCACCCAGCGCGGCGCGTAGGCCGGGCCGTTGTTCTTCCAGGTGGCAAACCACAGCAGTACCAAGCGCACGTCATGTTCACGCGCCTGCTCCAGCAGCGTATCGACGAAGGTGAAATCGAACTTGCCTTCCTCCGGCTCGATCTGTTCCCAGGCGATCGGCACCTGCACCGTATTGGCACCGATGATCTTCACCGCCGGCCACACTGCCTCCAGCGCTGCGGCGTAGTTGCTGGAGTTGTTGACCTGCGCGCCCAGCACCAGGAAGGGCTCACCATCGACCAGCAGCGCATGCCTGCCATCCTTGCTGGTGAACTGCGGGATCGGCGCCTGCCTGGCGTCATCGGTCGTCGCCGGTTTGCCTGTCGCGGAAGGCTGTGCAGCCGTGGCGCCATCGGCCGGTGTCGGCGTCGGTTCCTGCTCACAGGCGGCCAGCAGACAGAACAAGGCGGCCGGCAGCAGCAGGCGGCGCGGGAACAGCGGAAGCGGGTATGTGGTCGGAGACATGCACGGGGTCCTTGTGGTCACCAGGTATCGCTGCGGAACGGCGACGCCGGCAGCTGTTGCGAATTGATCAGGTTGGCGTCGGCGGGGTTCTCCCGCCAGGCATAGCGCACTGCCACCGGCGTGGCGACCGCCTCGCTGTGGACAATCACGCGGTCACCATCGATTCGCGCCTGTGCAGCGTGGAACCGGCGGTCGGCACCGGCCACGGTGAAGCCCTGTACCTGCATCCCACCGCCGCGCACCGTCAGCGCACTGCCCATCGGATCGAAGGTGATGAAGGCCTGGCCGCGATCGAAGCGGACGGCGCGCTGCACCGGACCGCTGTACGTCAGCGTTTCGCCATACGCCGCGTGCCGGGCGGCCAGCGCCAGGCGTGCGCCGACGTCGCGCTTGTTGCGCGGATGGATATCCGTCGCATTGCCCAGGTCGATGCTCACCGCCTGCGCGGTATGCGGCAGCGACAGTGCCGCCGTCTGCGATTCACGCAGCACTGCCCAGGGGCTCTGCTCACCATGGTCGGCCCCGGCACCGAAGCTGGCCAGCTGCACCCAGACAAACGGCAGCGCCGGTGCGTTCCAGTCCTGCCGCCACTGCTGGATCAAGGCCTTGAACTGATCCCGATAGGCCAGCGCTCCGGCATCGGTGGCATTGCTCTCGCCCTGGTACCAGATCACCCCCTTGATCGGGAATGGCGGCAACGGGTGGATCATGCGGTTGTACAGCAGCGTCGGGATCTGGTTCTTGTCATCGTCCAGGGCGACCGTCACCTTGCCGGGACGGAAACGCCACCCTTGCAGCGGCACCTGGCTGCCATCGGCCAGGCGCACGAACAGTTCGGACGGCTCACCGTGGATGCCACCACCACCGCCCAGGTCCTCCACTCGCACCGCGACCACGTTGCGGCCGGCCTGCAGTTGGCCGGCGGGCAGCGGATACACACGCGGTGTGTTCCAGGCCATCGTCGTCGCGCCGACCTGCACGCCATTGACGAAGGTGCGGTCCGCGTCATCGATCCGTCCGACTCCAAGGGTGCCGGCCTGCGCAGCCTGTGCCGCGCTCAAGGTGAACTCGGCACGGTACCAGCCGATCCCGTCCATGCCGGCATAGCCGCCGGTTTCCCATAGCCCCGGGAGCGTGGCAGCTTCCCAATCGCGGTCGTCGAACCGGGCTGCGGCCCACTGCGGCTGCTCGTCAAAGGTGTGCCACTTCGCAAGGCGTTGGCGCACCTTGGCCAGGGTGCGTGCATCCGTCTCGCGTTGCGCCTGCATGCGCGTGGCCAGCGCGCCTGCATCAATGTCCTGCAGCGCGGCGGCCATCCAGGCTTCGATGGTGCTGCCGCCCCAGGTGCTGTCGATGATGCCGATCGGCACCCCGGCGTGCTGCCGCAGCTCGCGCGCGAAGTAGTACGCGACCGCGGAGAAGCTCCCCGCGTTGGCGGGGGACGCCGGCAGCCAGCGGCCACCGGCCAGTGTGGTTTCCGGCTGCCCGGACCAGGATTTGGGAATCTTGAAATGACGCAGCTGCGCGTCGCTCGCAGCGGCGACGGCCGCCGCCGCGTCCTGCGTATCGTGCAGCGGCCATTCCATGTTGGACTGACCGCTGGCCAGCCAGACATCGCCGAACAGGACATCGCGCACCTGCAGCGCGCGCCCGTCGCCCGTGATCTCCAGCTGGAATGGGCCACCGACCGCGTGCGGCGGCAGCACGACCTTCCAGCTACCGTCCGTACCGACCGTGGTACTGGCACGTTCGCCGTCGATGCCGACCTGCAGGCGTGCGCCGGGCGTGGCCGTACCCCACACCGGCAGCGGCTGGTCACGCTGCAGCACCATGCCGTCGGCAAACAGCCGGGGCAGGACCGGCTCGGCCTGCACGGCGGCGGTGACCATCCACAGCGATACCACCAGCGCACACGCTCGTTTCATTGTGGATCTCCATAGACGATGCCGCGCCCACCGGTGGCGAAGTAGACGCGCCCATGCAGGCGCGGATCCCCGGTGACGCGTTGAATCTGACCGAACTGGTGCGCGGCGTCATCGATGCGCAGCCACCGGGCACCGCCGTCATCGGAACGGAAGAGCCCATGGACGCACTCGACGGTGCCCGCAACGAACACGCTGGCAACGTCACGACCCGGGGCACCCTTGCCGACGCCGAGGCTGTGAACCGCATCCACCCCCGCCACGCGCTGCAGATCACCAGCGCGCCAGCGCAGCAGCCCCTGCGGACCGGCACCGACATACACCAGCCCACCCTGCTGTGGATCGGCGCGCAGCTCGGCCGTCAGCACCGGGGCCGGCGCCAGGCGTACGCGGTCGGCGACGAACGAGGCGCCACCATCGTCGCTGCGCAGCAACGCGCCGCTGGCGGCGTCGTACCCATACCAGTGCGCAGGCGAGCGGGTGTCCGCGACCACCACGGCAGTGTTGGGCAGGCCGCGCACGGCCTGCCAATGCCGGCCGTGGTCATCGGTGTACCAATGGCTGCCGCGCAACGTGTGCCACAGCACCCGGCCGCCATCGCTGCCGAGGCGGATGCGGCCCGCGCCCTCGCCGTCCGGCGGTTCGCTGACGAACGCCTGCCACGTACGCCCACCATCGTTCGACCAGGCCGCACGGACCTCGTCATGCAGGCGATGGCGCACGGTGCCGCTGCGCACCACGTGGGAAGGTGATTGCGCGGCAGCGTCGATGCTCTCGCTGTTGGTCAGGCGCGGACCGGCGTACTGCAATGGCGACACGGTCAGGTCATCGTGGCGGAAGCCATCGATGTCGCCCAGCGCGCTCAGCAGGTGCGCGCCCTGCCCCGGGCTGACCAGGTCCAGCGGGACCGTTTCTTCCAACCCATCATTCTGGAACCACCACTGCACGGGCTGGCCGTGATCGGCCGCGCGGACATCGCGGCTCGCCCACAGGCCGTAGCCGGTGACGAACAGCACCCGGCGCGGATCGAACGGATCGATCTGCACGTCGGCCATCCAGTGCGGCGAGGCGTGTGCGGTCCATGGCGCGTTGCCGTGGTCGAACCTCGCGCCCGCGATGACCGGTGTCCAGCTGCGACCGCCATCGGTACTGCGGAAGATGTCGTCGTGCGGTCCGAAACGGTTGAAGGTGCTGGCCATCACCACGTCCGGGTTGCCGGCCTCCACCGCGACCGCGCCCCAGCCGAAGCCATCGCCCTGGGTGTCGCTGGACTGCGGCACCGGGCTGATGTCCTGCCACCGAGCCTGCTTGATGTCGAAACGCCACAGCGCCCCGTTGCCCATGCGGTCCGGGCCGGGCAGATCCGCATAGGCGATGTAGAGGCGACCGTCGCTGCCCTGCGCCATGCGGGTGGGACGCAGACCGGTCGGTTGCCCGGGCAGCGGCTGCCAGGCGCGCCCACCATCCGTGGAGCGGAGAATCGCCGGGCCCGTCGTCGTCGATACGCCCGCGTAGATCACCGGTGTAGGGCTGCCAGCGCGGCCACTGCGCGCATCGAACTGCACGAACACGATGCCGATCTGCTGCGTGCCGTTCCAGGCCGGCGCGCTGGCCTGCGCGCTGCGCGCGATCGCCGGGAAGGTCGTCACTTCCTGCCAGTGCGCACATGGTCGTCACTGCGCCACAGGCCATTGCTGCGTGAGCCGAGCAGGAGAATGCCGCCTTGATGGGGGTCCACGGCCAGTCGCTCGCCATTGCCGCGCGAAAGCTCGTTGCCACCGAGTTTGAAGGGAAGATCGGTGCGCGCGAACGTGGCCCCCCGATCGGACGAACGCAGGATCGCGCCATTGCCCACGCGGGGGTTGGTATAGGTGCCTGCGGCCAGATAGACACGCTGCGGGTCGCGCGGGTCCACGGCCAGGCTTTCGATACCGGTGAGATTGGCATCGTCACGACCGAGCCAGTCGGTCAACGCGCTCCAGCGGCCGCTGGCCTGATCCCAACGGTAGGCACCGCCGACATCGGTGCGCGCGTACAGCAGGTCCGGTTCGGCCGGATGGAAGACCAGCCCGGTCACGAAGCCACCGCCACCGATGGCCACGTTGCGCCACTGGTAGGGCGCCGCGGTGGCGAGAACCGGAAACACGGCCAGCAGCAGCACCAGCCACCCTGCCCGGCAGTGACGCGGGCGGACCGATGCGCGCACGGTCCAGATCAGCCAATCGGCGGGGGTCATGCACGGGCCTCCCGGTGGAGCGGCATGCGGCCCAATGTCCACACGCCTGGAACAGAAGCTGCGGTCCTCCCTGCTTCGTGCTGGGGAGGTGCCACGAAGCAGGAAGGCCCGCAGACGGTCACGCGTTACAGGCTGGCGCGCAGGGTGATGCCGTAGCGACGATCGTTGATCACGAAGTCGCGGTAGCGCGTGGTGTAGCCCAGGTAGCTTTCGTTGCGGGTATCGAGCAGGTTCATGCCGTCCAGCGACACCGACCACACCTCGTTGATGTTGAACCGCAGCGAGGCGTCCAGCTGGCCAAAGCCCTTGTTGTAGACAGGCAGGTTGCCGGTGCCGTTGCCGGCCGTGGTGATCAGCCAGTCGCTGCGCCAGTTGTAGGCCACGCGCGCCTGGAAGCGCGGGACTTCATAGCTGAGGATGACGTTGTAGCTGTTCTTGGAGAGCCCCTCCAGCGGCACCACCAACTGGCTGCCATTGGTATCGGTGGCATTCGGGCTGGGCGCCTTGGAGTCGACATAGGTGTAGTTGGTCTGCAGGCCGAAATGGCTCATCCAGCCCGGCAGGAAGTCGAAGAACTGGGTGTAGCCCACCTCCACGCCCTTGATCTTGCCGTCATCGCCATTCACCGGGCGGGTGATCTCCCAGTTCTCGCCGGCGTAGACCTCGTTGAACACGGCGTTGGCGATGAACCCATCGACCTTCTTGTAGAAGGCGGTGCCGTACATCATCGAGCCTTGGCCGAAGTACCACTCCAGCGACGTATCGAACTGGGTGGCCTCCATCGGCTTGAGGTTGGGATTGCCGGCCGAACCGGTGCGCCGGGTCACGCCACCCCCGGCATCGGCCGCGCTCAGGCTCAGGTTCGGGTTGAGCTTGTCGAAGCCCGGGCGCGAAATGCCCTTGGAGGCGGCAAAGCGCAGCTGCAGCTGGTCGGTGAACATCCAGCGCAGGTTGAGGCTGGGCAGCACATCGGTGTAGGACTGCTCGACATTGACCGGCAGCAGGCCACCGCCTTCGATGTCGGTCCCGGTACGCACGCCGTCGGAGGTCACCTCGGTCCGCACCACGCGCACGCCGATGTTGCCATCGAACGGGACGCCCCAGTCATCCGCACCGAAGCGAAGGACGCCGTACGCGGCGTAGGTCTTTTCGCGCTGGTTGTTGATGTTGTTCGGCGAGAATTCCAGCGGATCGGCACCGAACGCGGCCAGGGTCTGCTCGTAATTCTCCACCGCGGCATCGGAGGCACTCAGGGTCGGCCCGAAGGTGTAGCTTTTGCCGCGGAAGAAGTCGGTGATCGGGTTCGGCACCAGGCCCACGTTCGGGAAATCGGCGAACGGCGCGCCCAGCCACATGAAGCGCCAGACATTGCCCTGGTTCTCGGCCTTGCGGTCGGTGTAGCGCACGCCGGCCTTGAAGCTGCGGGCGAAGCCATCCTCGAACGCCAGGTCCATGTCCGAGCGCCACGCGAACTCGGTGCCCTTGTTGTCGTCCTTGTTGTCCAGGTGGAACTTCCAGCCGACGTAGTTGGCCGGATCGGTGAGGTATCCCTGGTTGCCGACTGCATCGGTCACCGCCAGGTACGGCAGGTCGCCACTGAGGTCGATCGTGTAGAACGGCGTGGCGTTCATGCCGGTGCCCACGATGTAGCGCGTCCCCTTGGTGGTGGCATCGACGTACTGGACATCGGTGCTCAGGGTCAGGCTCGGGCTCACCGTCCACTTCGCGCCCAACGAGTAGTCGGTGGTGATCGACTTGCGCTGGGTGAGGCTGGTGTTGGAATCGGCCGGGGTGTTCTGGAACACGCCGCTGACCAGTTCGTTGCGGTCGTTGACCACGATGTCGCGCGCGCCCTGCATGGCGTCGCCGCCGCTGTAGGCGAAGAACGAGTAATCCTGCCAGCGGAAATCGTAGTCCGAACGCAGCACCTGCGCCTGCACTTCGATGTCGTCGCGCGGGCGCCACTGCAGCGCCACCGCACCGGTGCGACGCTTGCGCTCACCCACGGTGGTGTTGATGCCGGCGCCGTGCGGCACGAACACCTCAGTGCCCTCAAAACCAGGCAGATCGGTCTGCGAATACCACGGTTCCAGCGAAATCGTGTCCTGGCGGAACGGGCTGGTCTGCTGCGAGTAGTTCACCAGCAGGCCCACCTCGCCGATACCGGTCTGCCAGCGGTCGCTGAACATGCCCGAGAACGCCGGCTTGCTGTCATCGGCCAGATCGTAATGGTTGTACTGCAGGCTGCCAGCGATCTTGCGGCCTTCATAATCGAACGGCAGGCGCGTGCGCAGGTCGACCGTGCCGCCCAGGCCACCTTCGATCATTTCCGCCGACGGATTCTTGTAGACATTGACGCCACCGAGCAGCTCGGCCGACACATCCTCGAAGCTCAGGCCGCGACCGTCATTGGCGGTGAAGATGTCACGCCCGTTGAGCTCGGTGCGCACCTGGGTCAGGCCACGGATGGCGATCGTGCTGCCCTCGCCGTAGTTGCGGGTGATCTGGATGCCGGAGATGCGCTGCAGTGCCTCGGCGACGTTGTTGTCTGGCAGCTTGCCGATGTCCTCGGCCACGATCGAATCCACGATCTGCTCGGCATTCTGTTTGATCTGCTGGGCACGGGTCACGCTGCTGCGGGTGCCGGTCACCTGGACGGTGTCCAGCTGGGTCGCCGCGGTGGCGTCCTGGATATCACTCTGTTGCGCCATGGCCTGGCCGGCAACCAGCATCGAAACGCAGACCGCCAGCGCGCGGCGGCGCACAGCGGTGGGGGTGCGTGCAGGCACGGATGCGCCTGTCGCCCCACGGCAACAACGTACTGACATGATGTTTCCCTCCCAGGACACATGTGCTGACGGTGGACAGCGCTGCGAAGGCGGCGCTGCCTGTAACAATCAGGTTTTAAGGTGACCCCGACACCGGTGGAACCGACCCGGGGATCATCGCGGCCACCCTCGTGAGGGGTGGTAGCTGGCGGGCAGCTTAGGCAGCGGGAGCCATTCCATGCCAATAAAATATTGGGCCGGATGTATTCCTTCGGAGAATACCATTCACGGTGCCTATACCAGCAGGGGTCCGGCCCGTGTCAGCCGCTCCCGCGGAGCCCCGGATACAGCCAGCGCGCGGTGGTACGCAGGGCCAACAGCATGCGTTCGGCGGCGGGCGGCAGCACGTGGCCGCGCCGGTAGATGATCCCGAACGATTCCATGCGGACGCCCACATCGATCGGCAGCACGGTCAGCAGCTTGGCCTGGATGTAGGGCGCCACCGATTCCACCGGCAGCGCGGCGAGCAGATCGCTGCCGCGCAGCAGGCTGGTCATCACCGGCAATGAACTGGTCTCGATGATGTTCTGCGGGATCGGCAGGCCCTGTTCCAGGAACAGCGCGTCCAGCCGCGCGCGCAGCACGCTGTCGGCCGGGGGCAGGATCCAGCCATGCCGGGCCAGATCGGCATGGTGCAGATCATCGCGGTTGGCCAGCGGATGGCCGGCACGGGCGATCACCGAATGCGGTTCATCGGCCAGCGCTTCGAAGGCCAGGTCCGCCGCACCCTCCGGCCCGAGGATCCGGCCGATCACCAGGTCCAGCTGGCCGTCCAGCAGACGGACCACCAGGGGCCGGCTGTAGTCCATCTCGACCCGGATCAGGATGTCCGGGAACTCGCGCTTCACCTCGGCGATCGCCTGTGGCACCAGGTTGGTGCCCGGGTTGACCACGGTGCCGATCGACACCTGGCCCCGATGCCCGCTGCGCAGCGCGGCGATCTCCTCCGTGGCCCGCCCGATCTCGGACATTGCCGAGCGTGCGCGCCGGATCAGCACGTGGCCGTACCAGGTCGGCTCCACGCCGCGGGCATGGCGCTCGAACAGTTTCACCCCGAGCATGTCTTCCATCTCCGCCAGCAGCTTGGACGCGGCCGGCTGGGTCATGGCGGCGGCCTCGGCCGCGCGCAGGACCGAACCATGTTCATGCAGGTGCAGCAACAACATCAAATGCCGGGTCTTGAGCCGGGAGGCATTTGTCCAGGGGCCAGGCGCGGTGGTCATCACACATCCGTTCTGCGTTGATCGCCGCATTGAATCACGGTATTCGACGGGGGAATAGATATTCCGAAAAATTTCATTTGATAAGAATACCTTCGCACGCAACCCTGATCGTATGGTTGCGCCGCCCCCGGCTGCCAGCCCGCCAGCGCCCCCCGCGCCCGCCGATTCCTGGAGCCTGCTTTGTCCGTCCCCGCTTTGTCGTACCGTCTGCCGTTGGCTCCCCTGGACACACTGTTCGATGAGTAAACGACTGCAGGACAAGATCGCGCTGGTGACCGGCGCGGCCAGCGGCATCGGTGCGGCCACCGCCGCGCTGTTCGCCGTGCACGGCGCCCGGGTGATCGGACTGGATCTCAATCCACCGCTCGCCCCGGATGCACGGATCGACCATCGCCTGGCCGACATCACCGATGCCGCCGCCGTGCGTGCCCTGGTGGAGGCCATCCGCGCCGAGCATGGGCGCGTGGACGTGCTGGTTAACAATGCCGGGGCCGATGTCTTCGCCGACCCACTGCAGCTGGAAGACGCACAGTGGGAACGCTGCCTGGACCTCAACCTCAAAGGCGCCTGGAACGTGTGCCGTGCAGTGCTGCCGGCGATGGTGGCGCAGCAGGCCGGTTCCATCGTCAACATCGCCTCGGTGCATGGCCACCGCATCATCCCGCACGCCTTCCCCTACCCGGTCGCCAAGCATGGGCTGATCGGGCTGAGCAAAGCGCTGGGCATCGAGTATGCGGCGCAGGGCATCCGGGTGAACTCGATTTCGCCGGGGCTGATCCTGGTGCCGCGGATCGAAGCCTGGTTCGCCAACAGCGCCGACCCGGCCGCCACGCGCCACGCGCAGGAGCAGCTGCTGCCCTGCAAGCGTATCGGCGAGCCCGGCGAGGTGGCGCATACCGCGCTGTTCCTGGCCAGTGACGAAGCCCGCTTCATCAATGCCACCGACATCCTGATCGACGGTGGCCGTTCCCAGCTTTACCACGAGTAATCATGACCGCACCGACCTTCCATCTGCCGCTTGTCGCGATCCTGCGCGGCATCACCCCCGAAGACACCCTCGCTCACGTCGGCGCACTGGTGGGTGCCGGCTTCGATGCGATCGAAGTCCCGCTGAACTCGCCACGCTGGGAAGACAGCATCGCCGGCGCGCAGCGCGCGTTCGGTGCACAGGCCTGGATCGGGGGCGGCACCGTGCTGCGCGAACAGCAGGTGGACGCATTGGTGGAGATCGGCGCACGCTTCATCGTCACCCCCAACACGCGGCCGGCGCTGATCCGCCACGCGGTGGATCAGGGCCTGCAGGTGATGGCCGGGTTCGCCACCGCCAGCGAGGCATTCGATGCGATCGATGCCGGTGCGCAGATGCTCAAGCTGTTCCCTGCGGCCACCTATGGCCCCGGCCACGTGCGCGCCCTGCGCTCGGTATTGCCGCGCGAGCTGCCGTTGTACGTGGTCGGCGGCGTGACCCCGGACTCCCTCGCCAGCTACCTCGCCGCCGGTGCGGTCGGTGCCGGGATCGGGGGCGATCTCTATCAACCCGCCCAGCCGCTGCAGCGTACCCGCGAGCAGGCCCAGGCGTTCCTCCAGGCCTACCGGACTACGCACGGATGAAGATCACCCGACTGGTTACCTATCACGCCGCACCGCGTTGGCTGTTCCTGAAGATCGAGACCGACGAGGGCATCGTCGGCTGGGGCGAACCGGTGATCGAAGGCCGCGCACGCACGGTGGACGCCGCCGTGCATGAGCTGTCGGCGTATCTGATCGGCAAGGACCCGGCCCGGATCAACGACCTGTGGCAGACGATGTACCGCGGCGGCTTCTACCGCGGCGGCGCGATTTTGATGAGCGCCATCGCCGGCATCGACCAGGCGCTGTGGGACATCAAGGGCAAGGCGCTCGGCGTGCCGGTCTACCAGTTGCTGGGGGGCCTGGTGCGCGATCGCATGAAGACCTACCGCTGGGTGGGCGGCGACCGGCCGGCCGATCTGGTCGAGCAGGTACATCGGTACCGCGCGCTCGGCTTTGATACGTTCAAGTTCAACGGCACTGAAGAGATGCAGCTGCTGGACAGCCCCCGCCGCGTGGATGCCGCCATCGCCAAGGTCGCCGCGCTGCGCGATGCATTCGGCGACAGCATCGATTTCGGCGTGGATTTCCATGGCCGGGTGGGCGCACCGATGGCCCGGGTCCTGCTCAAGGAACTGGAGCCATACCGGCCACTGTTCGTTGAAGAGCCGGTCCTTCCGGAGCAGGCCGAGTATTACCCGCGCCTGGCCGCGGCCACCTCGATTCCACTGGCGGCCGGTGAGCGCATGTACTCGCGCTTCGAATTCAAGCAGGTCCTCGCCAACGGCGGTCTGTCGTTGCTGCAACCGGATCTCTCGCATGCCGGTGGCCTCACCGAGTGCCTGAAGATCGCGGCGATGGCCGAAGCCTACGATGTCGCGCTCGCGCCGCACTGCCCGCTGGGCCCGGTCGCGCTCGCGGCCTGCCTGCAGTTGGATTTCGTCTCGCACAACGCGGTGCTGCAGGAACAGAGCATCGGCATCCACTACAACCAAGGCGCCGATCTGCTCGATTACGTGTTGAACAAGGACGACTTCCACTGCGACCATGGCAGCATCGCCGCCCTGCCCAAACCCGGGCTGGGCGTGGAAATCGATGAGGAGCGCCTGCGCCATGCCCATGAAAACCCGCCTGACTGGCGCAACCCGATCTGGCGCCACAGCGACGGCTCCGTTGCCGAATGGTGAGTGGCGATGAGCGTTGAGCTGGCCCCGGCCACGTTGGTGGTGGACAGCCGCTGCACCCATGGCGAAGGCGTGCTCTGGTGCGAACAGCGGCAGAGCGTGCTTTGGATCGACATCGCCGAGCGCCGGCTGTGGGAGCACCACCCCGCGCGCGGCACCCGCCGCTACTGGGTGCTGCCTGACCGCCCCGGCTGCATCGGCCTGTTCGACGACGGCACCTTGCTGGTGGCGTTGGTCAGCTCGCTGCACCGCGCAGATCTTGCCAGCGCCACCGACGACACCCTGCCCCTGCAGTGGCTTGCCGATGTGGAGCCCTACAAGCCCTATACCCGCAGCAATGATGGCCGCGCCGATCGTCACGGCAATTTCGTGTTCGGCACCATGAACGAGCACCCCGAGCGCGCTGCCGATGGCCGCTTCTACCAGTACTCCACCCGCCACGGCCTGCGCGAGCTGCCGCTGCCGGGCATCGTGATTTCCAATGCGATCAGCTTCAGCCTGGATGGCCGCACGATGTACTGGTGCGACTCGGTATCGCCGCGGATCATGGCCTGCGATTACGACCCCGAGCAGGCCAGCACCCGTAACGTGCGCGAATTCACCGCCCTGGCCGATACGGCGGCCGAACCGGATGGCTCGGCCGTCGATGCGGCCGGACGGGTATGGAACGCGCAATGGCGCGCGCGCCAGGTCAGCTGCTATGCACCCGATGGCACCCTGCTGCAGGTCCAGCCGGTGCCGGTCAAACACCCCACCTGCGTGGCTTTCGGCGGCAATGACCTGCGTACCTTGTACGTGATCAGCTCGCGGCTGGACCACACGCCGGAGGAATTGGCCGCAAGCACGCACGCCGGCAGCCTGTTCAGCGCGCGCCAGGCGCAGCCTGGCCTGCCCGAGAGCCGGATCCGCGGATGATCGCCGTTGACTGGGGCAGCAGCAGCCTGCGCGGCTACCGGCTGGACCAGCACGGTGCCACCCTTGAGCAGCGCTCCAGTGCGCGCGGAATACTGCACTGCGATGGCAACTACGCCGACGTGCTGGCCGGGCTGGTCGATGGCTGGCCGGACAGCACGATCCTGCTCAGCGGGATGATCGGCAGCCGCAATGGCTGGATCGAGCAGGCCTACCTGCCCTGCCCGGCCGGGCTGGCCGATCTCGCCGCAGCGCTGCAGTTGCATCACGATGCACGGCTGCCTGGCCGTGATCTCTGGTTCGTGCCTGGCGTGGCCGTCCAGGGCGCGGGCGGGACGCCGGATGTGATGCGCGGCGAAGAAACGCAATTATTCGGCCTGGACACCCGCGCAGGCCACGCCCATGTCTGCCTGCCTGGTACGCACAGCAAGTGGGCAACGCTGCACGATGGGGCGATCACCGGTTTTGCGACCGCCATGACCGGCGAGGTGTTCGCGCTGCTGCGCCAGCACAGCCTGCTCGGCCGCCTGATGGACGACGGCGATGGTTTCGATGCCATCGCCTTCGCCCAAGGCGTGCAGCGCAGCGGCGATGCCGGTGGCCTGCTGCACCACCTGTTCGGCGTGCGTGCGTTGGGCCTGTTCGAGCGTCTCGCGCCTTCGGCCGCCCCCTCCTATCTCTCCGGCCTGTTGCTCGGCCATGAAATCCGCGACCTGGCCGCGCCCGGGGCCGAGGTGCACCTGGTGGGCAATACCAAGCTGACCACGCGCTATGCCCACGCGCTGAAGGTGCTCGACAGGACCCCCGTCGATGCGCCTGAAAGCCTTGCGGCGCGGGGCCTGTACCGTCTTGCGCGGCAGCGCGGCCTGCTCGGCTGAGCGCACGGCCCCAGCATTCAGGCACAACCTGTTCTAGAATTGGTCGGCTTAACGCCGGATTTCCCCATGCCTTTCGTCGTCACTGAAAACTGCATCAAGTGCAAACACACCGATTGCGTGGAAGTGTGCCCCGTGGATTGCTTCCACGAAGGCCCCAACTTCCTGGTGATCGACCCGGATGAGTGCATCGACTGCACCCTGTGCGAACCGGAGTGCCCGGTCAACGCGATCTTCCCTGAAGACGACGTGCCCGCCGGGCAGGAAGTGTTCGTCGCCCTGAACGCCGAACTGGCCCAGGCCTGGCCGGTGCTTACCGTGCGCAAGGACCCGCCTGCCGATGCCGGCGAATGGGACGGCAAGCCGGACAAGCTGAAGCTGCTGGAACGCTGAGCCTTCCGGCGCTGGCAGCAACAAAAAGGGCGCCGAGGGCGCCCTTTTTGCTTCTCTGACCCGCAGCTTCGGTAGTGCCGGCCGCTGGCGCTTTTACGGAGCCAGCTTCGCCTTCAGCTCACCCAGCAGCTTGGTCGGGGCGGCGGCGGTCGCCGGCAGGCCACGCGGATCCACGGCCGACACATAGGCGCCGGCATCGACGGCCACCACGCGGACCAGGAAGTCGCTGCCTTCGAAGGCCACGTCATAGGAACCCAGCAGCTGTGCCTTGCTGGCGATCTTCACGCCTTCAACGGACTCCAGCGCGGTGCCGACCTTGGCGAACACCTCTTCCTTGGTGCCCGGCACGGTGAACCCGGCATTGTTGGCCGGTGCCTGGGTCGAGGACGGCGCCGGACGCGCAGACTGCGAGGCCAGCGTGGAGCTGGTGGCGGCGGTGGCGGCGGCCTGGCCGGCCGGGACGTTCAGATCCGGCGGCACTTCCAGCGGACGCACTTCCGGGGCCAGGGCGTAGTCGCCCTTGGCACCGCGCTTGAAGCAACCGGTGGTGCCGACGAGGGTGGCGGTAGCCAGGATCGCGAAGGACAGCACGCGGATGGCGGAAACGGATTGACGCATGGGAATCTCCTGGGTGACCACTGTGATCAGTGGTTGGATAGTGCTTCCAGCGCACCGATATCGGTGGCCAGGTGTTCGGCAGCGGCGTGGTGGGCCGCGGACAGGGGCAGCAGCGGCAGGCGCAGGCCGTCACCAATGCCGATCCGGCGCAGCAGGTCCTTCACCGGGATCGGATTGGACTCCACGCCGCAGAATTCATGGAAGGGCTCCAGACGGGCATCCCACGACTCGGTCGCCTCGCGCTCACCGGCCGCTGCCAGGTCGCACATCCGCCGGTAGGCACCCGGCAAGGCGTTGGAACCGACCGAGATCAGGCCGTCCACGCCGGACAGGATCGAGCGCGCGGCCGTGCCGTCGTCACCACTGAGGATGGCGAAATCCGGCGAACGCAGGGCCAGCAGGGCATGCACGCGGCCGATATCGCCCACCGCTTCTTTGATGCCGACGATGTTCGGGTGGCTGGCCAGCTCGGCCACGGTCGCGGGCAGCATGTCGCAGCCGGTGCGGCCGGGCACGTTGTACAGGATAACCGGCAGGCCGCCCTGGTCGGCCACCGCGCGGTAATGCGCGATCAGGCCTTCCTGGGTGGGGCGCACGTACGGCGGGGTCACCACCAGCGCGTGCGTGGCGCCATTGGCGGCCGCCCGGCGGGTCTGCTCGATCGTTTTGGCCGTCCCGGACAGGCCGGTGCCGGCCAATACCGGGATGCGCCCGGCGACGGTTTTGACCGCACTGCGCAGCAGCTGGTCGTATTCGTCATCGGACAGGGCCGCGGCTTCACCGGTCGAACCGGCCACCACCACCCCGTGAACACCACCCTCCAGTTGCAGATGCAGCAAGCGCTGCCAACCGTCGGGATCCAATGCGCCGTTCGCCTGGAAGGGCGTCGCCAGCGCGGTGATGAGACCGGAAAGGGACAAGGACATCGTGCTCGGAAGAAAGGGGGCACCGTGCCTGCGTAAACGCCGGCCAGATGTACGTTGCATGTTACTTGCGGGTCGAAAGCGCGGGCAAGTATGCTGGACTCCGGCGAACGTGCCGTCGTCCGGCCGTTCAGACTCACCTTGCATCACCCGGAACCATCTTGACCGACACCACGCCGCGGCCTGCGCCGACCGAAAACCACCTCCTGATCAACGCCTATACGACGCATCCGGAGTCCCCCCTGCTGCCTGTGACCCGGCGTATCGCCGACAGTGGCTGCAATCTGGTCGACGCCCGCCTGGCCACGGTCGGGCGCGACGTGTCCGTCACCGCCCTGGCCACCGGCTCGTGGGACTCGGTGGCCAAGCTGGAGGCGATGCTGACCCGGCTGGAGCGTGAGGAAGGCCTGAAGCTGGTCTGGTACCGCACCGGGGCCAAGCAGGCGCAGTCCAACCTGCTGCCCTACATCGTGGAAGTGATCGCCGCCGACAAGCCGGGAATCCTGTTCCAGCTGGCCGATTTCTTCGACCGCCAGGGCATCACCATCGAAAACCTGCAGAGCACGCGTTACCGCGCGATGCAGACCGGTGCGGAAATGTTCTCCGCGCAGGTCACGATCGGTGTGCCGGCCAACATGCACATCGCCGCGCTGCGCGATGATTTCCTCGAGTTCTGCGATCACCTCAACCTCGATGCGATCATGGACCCGATGAAGTTCTGATGTTTCGCGCGCTCGTCACGGGCGCGCGGGGTTTCATGCAGTTGTAGTAGATCTACCCCAGGATCCGGAAAGGAACCCATGAACGACGGCGACACCCTGGACAGCACCACCCTCGCACTGCCGCTGGCCTTGTCCGGCGGCGAGACCACCACCCTCGGCGATCTGGCCGGCCAGTGGCTGGTGCTGTACTTCTACCCCAAGGACAGCACCCCGGGCTGCACCACCGAGGGCATCGATTTCAACGCACTGCTCCCGCAGTTCACCAACGCCGGCGCCCGCGTTTTCGGCGTTTCCCGCGATTCGGTCAAATCCCACGACAACTTCTGCGCCAAGCAGGGCTTCGCCTTCCCGCTGATCAGCGATGGCGATGAAGCGCTGTGCACCGCGTTCGACGTGATCAAGCTGAAGAACATGTACGGCAAGCAGGTGCGCGGCATCGAGCGCAGCACCTTCCTCATTTCGCCGGACAGTCGTATCGTGCAGGCGTGGCGCAAGGTCAAAGTGGCCGGCCACGCAGACACCGTCCTTGAAGCCCTGAAGGCCGCGAAAACCCAGTGATCACCCCGGCACCCCCAATGGCCATCACCCTGCCCCGCAGGTCGTGATGGCTTGTCCCTGTTCTGCCACCAGGAATTGACGATGACCCGAGGCAAGCGCATCTACGTACTGGATACCAACGTGCTCATGCACGATCCGACCGCGCTGTTCAAGTTCGAGGAGCATGATGTCTACCTGCCGATGCAGGTGATCGAAGAGCTGGACAACGGCAAGAAGGGCACCACCGAGGCCAGCCGCAACGCGCGCCAGGTCAGCCGTTTCCTCAATGAGCTGGTGCAGGCCTCGGGCCTGGACAACCTGGCCGATGGCATTCCGCTGCAGCGGCCGAACGGGCTGCAGCTGCGCGGCAAGCAGAGCGTGGGCCTGCTGCGTTTCCAGACCAGCCACTTCGAGGCCGGCAAGAGCTTCGGCGCGGTGATTCCGGACAATGCCATCCTCGGGGCGATCCTGGCCCTGAAGGAGCAGGTGCCCGAGATCCCTGTGGTGTTCGTCTCCAAGGACATCAACCTGCGGATCAAGGCGGCGATCGCCGGCATCGTGTCCGAGGATTACGAAAACGACCGCGCGCTCGACGATTTCAGCCTGCTCTACACCGGCGCCACCGAGCTGCCGGAAGACTTCTGGAAGAAGCACACCGACAACCTGCGCAGCTGGAGCGACAAGGGACGCACCAGTTACGAAATCATCGCCAGCGAAGACGAGAACTGGCATCCCAACCAGTACGCCTACCTGCCGGGCGACGATGAAGTCGAACTGCGCGTGGCCAAGGTGGACGGTGAGAAGATCACGCTGTCGCTGGTCAACGATTTCCGCCATGGCAGCCACGCGGTGTGGGGCATCAGCGCGCGCAACCGCGAGCAGAACTTCGCCCTCAACGCGCTGATGGACCCGGAGATCGATTTCGTCACCCTGCTCGGCACTGCCGGTACCGGCAAGACGCTGCTGGCGCTGGCCGCCGGCCTGGCCCAGACCATGGACCAGCAACGCTACCGCGAGATCATCATGACCCGCGCCACGGTCAGCGTCGGCGAGGACATCGGCTTCCTGCCCGGTACCGAGGAAGAAAAGATGACGCCGTGGATGGGCGCGCTGACCGACAACCTGGAAGTGCTCACGCATACCCAGGAAGGCGGCGCGTGGGGCCGTGCGGCGACCAACGACCTGATCGCCAGCCGGATCAAGATCCGCTCGCTGAACTTCATGCGTGGCCGCACGTTCCTGTCGCGCTACCTGATCCTGGATGAAGCGCAGAACCTCACTCCCAAGCAGATGAAGACCCTGATCACCCGTGCCGGCCCCGGCACCAAGATCGTGTGCCTGGGCAACGTGGAACAGATCGATACCCCGTACCTGACCGAGACCACCTCGGGCCTGACCTACGCGGTGGACCGCTTCAAGAACTGGCCGCACAGCGCGCACATCACGCTGCGCCGTGGCGAGCGTTCGCGCCTGGCCGATTACGCTTCGGAGGTGTTGTGAGCCGTTTCCTGTCCCGTGCGGTCCTGCCGCTGGCGCTTGCTGCGCTGGCGGCCGCCTGCACGCCTGCCAATACACGGCCGGGCGCCAGCGTCCCGACCGCGGTCAAGACCGGCCAGTCCTGGGTGGTGACGCGACCGGTCGTCGCCGCCCAGGTCCTGGATACCTGCTCACGCTCCAGCCCCGGCCGCGAGCCGGGGCGCGTCACCGGCTACTGGGCCCCCAGCCGCCAACAGGTCGAACAGCTGGAAGCCCAGTTGCCGTCGCTGGAGGCGCAGGTGCCCAAGGCGGCCGATTTCGATCGCCAATACGTGGGCATCGAAATGGACGGCCGCCAGCTGATCTATCTCAACGCCTTCCATCTGCCCGACGATGCCGATATCGACCCGGCGCGCGATGCGATCCGGGTCTGCGATGGCGGCGCGCAGTTCTGGGGCGCGGTATTCGATCCGGCCAGCGGCAGTTTCTCCGATGTGCAGTTCAACGGCCCGCCTGCGGGCCGTTGATCGTGCCGTGACCCCCACCACACGCGCCGGATGAGCATCCGGCTGCCCACCTGGGTCTGGATCGGCGCGATCGCGCTGTCCTGCGTGGCCGGAATGGTCAACGTGGTCGGCTTCCTCGGCTTCGAGCACCAGGCGGTCAGCCACATGACCGGCACCACCAGCCAGCTCGGCATGGCGCTGGCCCAGCGCGACTGGCGCGTGGTCGGGCATCTGTGGGGACTGCTGATCGCCTTCTGCGTGGGTGCCACACTCAGCGGCGTGATCATCCAGGACAGCGGCCTGCAGTTGGGCCGCCGCTATGGCGTGGTGCTGGCGCTCGAATCGCTGTTGCTGCTGATCGCGATCCCCTTGTTCAAACAGCAGCAGATCTGGGGCGCGCTCGCGGCGGCGATGGCCTGCGGCCTGCAGAACGCGATGGCGACCACGTTCAGCGGGGCGGTGGTGCGCACCACCCATCTCAGCGGCATGTTCACCGACCTGGGCATCGGCCTGGGTCACCTGTTGCGCGGCCTGCCACTGCCGATCCGGCGGCTGACCCTGAGCGGCCTGATCGTCAGCGGTTTCCTGGCTGGCGGCGTGATCGGCGCCGGGTTGTTCCTGCGCTTCGGTTACGACGCGCTGCTGGCGCCTGCCCTGCTGACCGGCGGCACCGGTCTGGGCTACGTGCTGTACCGGCAGTGGGCGCTGCTGCGGGCGCGCTGACGGCGCGGCAGCAATACGGCGGCAAACATTGCACAATCGAGGCATGACGCCTTCCAGCCCCGTTTCCGCCCTGACCATCGCCGGCTCCGATTCCGGCGGTGGCGCAGGCATCCAGGCCGACCTGAAGGCCTTCGCCGCCCATCGCGTACATGGCCTTTCGGCGATTGCCGCGCTGACCGCACAGAACACCCGCGGCGTCACCGCCGTGCACGTGCCGCCACTGGAGTTCCTGCAGGCGCAGATCGACGCCTGCTTCGCCGATTTCGATATCCATGCGGTGAAGCTGGGCATGCTCGCCAATGCCGAGGTGATCGGCCTGGTGGCCGACGCGCTGGTAAAGCACCGCCCGCCGCATGTCGTGCTGGATCCGGTGATGGTCGCCACCAGCGGTGCCAAACTGCTTGAAGACGCCGCCCTGAAGGCCATGCGCACGCGCCTGGTTCCACTGGCCACGCTGCTCACGCCCAACACGCCGGAAGCCGAGCTGCTGCTCGGCCGCCGCATCGTCACCGCCGAAGACGCTGAAGATGCCGCCGACGCGCTGCTCGAGCTGGGTGCCGGCGCGGTACTGCTCAAGGGCGGCCATCTGGATGAAGGCAGCCGCGTGATCGATCGCTACTTCGACGGCGTCACCCGCGACGAGTTCATCCACGCCCGGTTGCCGGTGGATGCGCACGGCACCGGCTGCACGTTGGCCTCGGCGATCGCCGCGCAGCTGTGCCAGGGGTTGTCGTTGCCGAACGCCTGCGAAGCGGCCATCGACTACGTCGCGCGGGGCCTGCAGAGCGGTTACTACCCGGGCCGCAGCGAGGTGCTGGTGATCGACCACTTCGGCGCGGCACGCCCGGCATGATCGACGCCTCTCCCCTTCCCGTGCAGACCGGCGATGGCCATCGCTTCGAACTGCTGGCACGCGTGCCGACGCAGCCACGCGCACGCCTGCTGTGGTTGCCGGCGCTGGGCGTCGCCGCGCGCCACTACCTGCCCTTCGCCGATGCGCTCGCGGCGCGTGGCATCGCGGTGTACCTGCATGAGTGGCGCGGCAACGGCAGCAGCAGCCTGCGGCCGTCGCGCACGCAGGATTGGGGGTATCGCGAGATCCTCGAACACGACCTGCCGGCCAGCCTGGCCCAGATGCCCGAAGACGCGGTAACGCCCCTGATCATCGGCGGCCACAGCCTCGGCGGTCAGCTGGCCTGCTGCTTCGGCGGGTTGCACCCGCAGCGCTTCGCACGGGTGTGGCTGGTCGCCAGCGGCACGCCGTACTGGCGCACCTTCCCCGCCCCGCGCGGCTGGGCGCTGCCGCTGGTGTACCGCTTCCTGCCCTGGCTGGCACAGCGCCAAGGGGTCCTGCACGGCAAGAAGCTCGGCTTCGGCGGCACGGAAGCGCGCGGCCTGATCCGCGACTGGTCACGCGTAGGCCTCAACAACCACTATGCGGCGGCGGGCATGGCGACCGATCTGGAGGCCGGCATGCGCACCCTGCAGGGCCAGGCCACTGCCATGGTGATGGATCACGACTGGCTGGCACCGCCTTCCTCGATGCAGGCCCTGCTGGCCAAGATGCCCGGCATGCGTGCGCAGCTCCGCGTGTTGAGTGCGCAGGCGCTGGGCACGCGTGCCGATCACTTCGCCTGGATGAAAACGCCGGAAGCCGTGGTGGAGCGCCTTTTTCATTCATTTGAATGAAGACCTTCACAAAAACCGTTGACGAATGCGACGCCGATCCGCATAATTCCGCTCCTGTTGACGCGCCCGTAGCTCAGTTGGATAGAGTACCTGGCTACGAACCAGGCGGTCGGGAGTTCGAATCTCTCCGGGCGCACCATCAACAGGGTATCGATTTCGCCGTCGGTATCAGTAATGAAAATTCGATGTAAATGCGCCCGTAGCTCAGTTGGATAGAGTACCTGGCTACGAACCAGGCGGTCGGGAGTTCGAATCTCTCCGGGCGCACCATTACATCGAATGGCAGGCTTGCTTGCCTTCCCGTCGAACGTGGCAACACGCGCGGCAGGACACACAACCAGACAATGCAAATGCGCCCGTAGCTCAGTTGGATAGAGTACCTGGCTACGAACCAGGCGGTCGGGAGTTCGAATCTCTCCGGGCGCACCATTGCATCGACGAAGACAGCAGCCATCGGTTGCTGTTTTTTTTTGCGTTGTCCCCAACTGTCACCCCTGCGGCGGGGCGTGCGCCTGTGCCGCCTGCATCGCCATCAGGTCGGCTTCACCCGGCAGTTCCGGCGCGGGGCACGCACCACCGGCGTGGTCGTCATGCGCCAGCCAGTCATCCACCACACTGCCCAGCAGATCCACGCGCAGTGGCAGCGTGATGTGGTCTTCGCCACGCAGCTCGATGTAGTGCACGCGCGGGCTGGCGGCCGCCAGGCGGCGCCCCTGCCCGACCGGTACATGCTGATCGTCCTGGCCATGCAACAGCAGCACGCAGGCGCGGCTGTCGGCCAGCGCGCGGGTGACATCGACGCGGTCCAGATCCAGGTCCAGCCGCTGGCTGGCGGCGGCGATCACCTGGTCGATATCCTGACCGCCATAGCGCCAACGTCCGTAGGCGGCCATCGCCTGCGCTTTCCATGCCGTCGGTTGCAGTGACATCAGGTGCGGGATCATGCTGCGGATGGCATCGCCGGCATTGGCGAAAGACTCCATCGCCACCACGCCGGTGACCTGGTCGCCGAGCTTGTCGGCGGTGAACAGCGCAGTGGCAGCGCCATAGGACACCCCGAACAGGTACAACGGCCCGACCACTTCACCACGCGCCTTCAGCGCCGCGATGACATCGACCACGTCGTCCGATTCGAAGGTGCCGTAGCCCGACGGTCCCGCACCCGAATGGCCGTGGTTGCGCAGGTCGATGGTGACCACGCGGTAGCCGGACTGCGCCAGCTGCAGCGACCACGGCAGCATCGCATCACCGTTCATCATCCAGCCGTGCAGCAGCACCACCGTGCCGCGCGGTGCCTGCGCCCGGAACGGGTGCGGCAGGTCCAGCGCCATGCCGGTGCGCAGCGGCTCGCCGTTGTCGTGCTGCTGGGCCAGGTACTGGTAATGCAGCCCGTACTGACCGGGGTCGAACGCACGCCAGAAGATCGGCACGCCCGCGCGCCCGGTCACCCGGCCATGCCGGTTGGGCACGCTCTCCACCGCTTCGGCGATGCGCGGCATGTCCAGCAGCGTGGATACGCCGCCGGGCGCGATCAGGCGATCACTCAACGACGTCGAGGCAGCGGTGGAGGTCAAGGAAGAGCAGGCAGCCAGCCACAGGCCAGCCCCGGCCAGCAGCAACAGCAGCAAGCGCTTCATGGGCAGAATCGGAAAAACCAGACGAGTCGCGCAGGGTACCGATCACGCAAGCGCCGCTCTATCGCATCCAGATGACCATCCGATGACAGCCAAGCCAACATTCAGCTTGAACGGACGGGCAGCGGCATCGCCGCAGGCCCCTGCCCGGCCTGCGATCAGCCCAGCCAGCCTTCCATGGTGGGCCACCAGCCCGCCAGCACCTCCGGGCGCTGCAGCCGCTCCCGCCACCAGCGCAATGCGGCCCCCTCCTCGCCGGTGCGCCAGGCCAGCCAGAACGTCTCGTCCGGTTTGGGTTCCTCGACCTGTTTGATCACCAGCCGGCCGTCCCGCACCGCCTGCTGCACATACGGCTCGGGCAGGAAACCGAAACCGAGCCCGGCGCACTGCAGGCGGAACTTGCTGACCATGTCCGGCACGGTGACCGTTTCCTGTCCCATCAGCAGGCCCACCGTACGCGGCAGCAGCCGCCGTGCCGAATCGGCCACGGCGATCGCGCAGTGGGTGGCCAGCTGCTCACGGCCCAACGGTTCGGGCGCGGCCGCCAATGGATGTGAGGGCGACACGGCGAACACGAAGCGCACCACGCCCATCGGCTCGACTACGTAGCCGCCGCCACTGGGCCCCTCACCCGCCGCGCCGACCAGCAGGTCCGCGCGCCGGTCCAGCAATGCCTCCCACGTGCCCGAGAGCGATTCAGTGATCAGCCGCATCCGGGTCTGTTCGGCCACCGCATTGAAGGCTCGTACGTCCTCGGCCAGCAGCGCCGGTACGAACATCGAATCGACCGCCACGGTCAGCTCGGCTTCCCAGCCGGAGGCCACGCGCCGCACCCGCATCTCCAGCTCGCGGGCGGCCCGCAGCAGATGGCGCCCCTCTTCCAGCAGCGCCTCCCCGGCCGGGGTCAGGTGCGCGCGCGGCCCGACCCGGTCGAACAGCTGCACGCCCAGGTCTTCTTCCAGCTTGGCGACTGTGTAGGAGATGGTCGAGGGCACCTTGTGCAGGGCCTTGCCGGCCGAGGCGAACGAGCCACGGCGGTCGATGGCGTCCAGGATCTGCAGGGCGTCGAGGCTGAGCTTGAGCATTCGAAATTTTCGATGATGGCTTGCGAAACTATCCGTTTTTCAAGCGGTCGGAGCAAGCGGATACTGGCCGCAACAGGAAAGGGAACGGCAGCGACCACCCCGGACCGCCATCGAAACCATCGAACACCCAGGAGATTCCCATGCTGCAGATCCGCAAGAGCAACACCCGTGGCAAGGCCGACCATGGCTGGCTGAACTCCATGCACACCTTCTCCTTCGCCAATTACTACGACCCGCGCTACGTCAGCTTCGGGCCGCTGCGGGTGATCAACGAAGACCGCGTGCAGGGCGGCCAGGGTTTCGGCACCCACAGCCACAGCAACATGGAGATCGTCTCCTACGTGCTCGGCGGCGCGCTGGAGCACAAGGACTCGATGGGCACCGGTTCGGTGCTGCGCTACGGCGATGTGCAGCGCATGAGCGCCGGCAGCGGCGTCAGCCACAGCGAGTTCAACCACTCGGCCGACGAGGCGGTGCACTTCCTGCAGATCTGGCTGTTCCCCGATCAGGAAAACATCACCCCGAGCTACCAGGAGACCCACTTCGCGCCGGAGACCAAGCGCGGCCAGCTGCGCCTGATCGCTTCGCGCGATGGCCGTGAAGGTTCGCTGCTGATCCACCAGGATGCCAACCTCTACGCCACGATCCTGGACGGTGACGAGCGCGTCCACCTGCCGCTGGCCCCGGGCCGCGGCGCCTATGTACAGGTGGCCCGCGGGCAGCTGCAGGTCAACGGCATCACCCTGGAAACCGGCGATGCGCTGCAGGTCAGCGACGAGGCGCAGCTGACGCTGGAGAACGCCAATGATGCGGAAGTCATCGTGTTCGACGTCGCGCTGTAATCACCAGGCGCGGAAACGCAGACACCCCGGTTGCCCGGGGTGTCGTTCGTTGCGTGGATCAGAATCTGTAGTTCAGCGTCAGCCGGACGTTGCGAGGCTCACCCCAGGTGTAGGTGCTGTACCAGCTGAAGATCGTGTAGTAGTGCTTGTCCAGCAGGTTGTTGACGTTGAGCGTCGCCGAGAGCTGGTCATTGAACTGGTAACGCGCCATCGCATCGAGCAGCCAATAGGGCTCGGTGCGATGGACCTGGCTTCCGCCGGTGGCCGGGTTGGTGATGGTGCCGAAGGTGCTGCCCTGCCAGCGCGCGCCACCGCCGAGGCTCCAGCCATCAGCCACACCGGTGAGCCGGTAGCTGGTGTGCACGCTGAACTGGTCTTCCGGCTCCAGCGTGGAGACCTTGGCGGACTGCTGGCGCGCGATCTTGTGCGCGTAGCCGCCCTGCACCTGCCAGCCCGGCGCCAGCTGACCGGACACCTCCAGCTCATATCCCTTGGTGCGCACGCCCATCAGGCCTTCATAGGCGATGCCGCCACTCGGCGTCCTGCCGCCGGTCGGCTGCGCGTAGTTGTCCTGTTCCAGCTGGAACACCGCCGCACTGGCATTGAGGCGGCCATCGTAGAACTCCGCTTTCAGGCCGGCTTCGTAGCTGCGCCCTTCCAGCGGATCGAGCACCCGGCCCTGCTCGTCCTGGTTGCCCTGCGGCTTGAAGATGGTGCTGTAGCTGGCGAACACCGAGACGTTGCGATTGAGGTCGTACACCAGGCCGGCATACGGCACGACCACGCCGCTCTCGTCGGTATCCGGAGACTTGTAGTTGGCGATGCGGCTGCCGAGGATCAGCTTGAGCGGATCGGCCAGGTCGAAACGGCCCACCACGTAGGCACCGCTTTCGCGGGTGACCTGGTTGTCACCGTAGCCCCACTGCCAATCCGGCTCGGGCACATCGCCGGTCCAGGCGTAGTAGTCGGCAACGCTGCTGACATAGCCCGGCTGCGGCGAGTAGCCGTTGTTGACCCAGCGCTTGCGCGACACGCTGCCACCGACCACCAGCTCATGCTGCCGGCCGAACCACTCGAACTTGCCGCTGACGTACAGATCGGCCGCATTGCTGGTCGTCTTGCCGATGTACTGGCCCAGCCACATGCTCACGCCCTCACCGGTGACCGGATCGGGATTGCCACCGGCCGCCGCGCCCAGCGAGGCGTCATACCCGTTGACCTGGTGATTGAGCTGCAACTTGGCGACCCAGTCATTGGCGAAGGTGTGCTCCAGCGTGGCGAAGCCGGTACGGGCGTACTGGCCCCAGCGGCTCCAGCGTGCGCCGTTGTTGAACGAGCGCGGCATCCTGTTGAAGTTGCCCTCGCTGTCCAGCAGCGGAATGCCACCCCAGCTGGACCCTTCCGGATCGCTGTCCTGGTAATCGGCACCGACAGTCAGCAGGGTGCTCTCGCCGACGTCGGCCTCGAGAATGCCGTAGAAGACTTCATTGCTGCGCTGGTAGTGGTCGGCATTGGAATGCTTGTCCTGGTAGGCGCCCACGACGCGGCCGCGCACGCGGCCACTTTCAGTGAGCGGCCCGCCGACATCGACCTCGGCGCGATAGCTGTCCCACGAGCCCACGCCCAGCGTGGCGCTGCCAGCCAGTTCGCGGGTCGGCTTCTTGCGCACCAGGTTGATGGTCGCGCCCGGATCGCCCATGCCGGTCAGCAGGCCGGTGGCGCCCTTGAGCACTTCGATGCGGTCATAGATGGCCATGTCGCTGAGCGTGTTGCCGGCCGAGTAGGCCGAATCGCGCGCCATCGGGATGCCGTCGTACTGGAAGTTCTGCACCGCAAAGCCACGCGCGTAGTACTCGGTGCGCTCGCTGTCATAGGTGACGATGCTCACGCCGGGCGTGACCTTCATGACGTCATCGATGCCGTTGAGCCCGAAGTCGTTCATTTCCTGCCGGGTGATCACGCTGATCGACTGCGGCGTCTGGCGCGGACTGAGCACCAGGCGGGTGGCGGTGGCGATCGTGCCGGGCGTGTACGAATCACTGCCCTCGGTGACGGTGCCGAGCTGGTTGGCGGTGACCTGCACGGTCTGCAGGGTCTGTGCGCCGTCCTTGGCAGGTGCCTCGCCCGCCGGCGCCTCTTCGGCCTGCACGGCAGACGCGGACAGGGCCAGGCCCAGCACGCAGCCCATCGCCTGCATCAGCGGGGAGATCGAGGGAACAGCACGACGACGACCCGAATGGATCGGGGCAACACGGAACGGAACGACGGACACGGCAATGCCTCCAGGCAGGAAGGGATTCCTCTGGCGGCGGCTGGAGGGAACGATTGGGCGGCATGATGCCGCATCCGGCGGGCCAGCGGAAGGCCAGCCCGCCCAGGGACGCGGACGGCGCCCGGCCACGCCCCACTGGGCGCGGGGCGTGATGGGTCGGGTTGGCGCGCCGCTCAGCTCAAGCGATCTGCCGGCGCTTCGGCCTGGTCAGCCGCGCGGCACCGGCGCATCGGAGGCAATCAGCTTTTCCTGCTTGAGCTCTGCCCAGAAGGCGCCCGGCACCGCCACGGACATGGAAGCGACGTTGGCCAGCACCTGTTCGGGCGTGCGCGCGCCCGGAATGACCGCCGAGACCACCTCCGGCGCATCGGCGAACTGCAGCGCCGCGGTGCGCAGGTCCACGCCATGGCGATCACAGATGGCCTGCACCCTGGCACGCTTTTCCGGCGCCCACGACGGCACCTTGCCGTCATACAGATAGCGATCGCGCCCAGCCAGGTAGCCAGCCAGCAGCGGCGAGCCGACCACTACCGATGCTCCGTGTGCGGCGATCTTGGGGAAGGTGTCGTGCAGGGCCTGCTCGTGGTCGAGCAGCGAGTACTGGCAGGCGAGCAGGAAGATGTCCGGATCCGCCTCGGCCACCGCACGCAGGGCGGGCTCGGGACGGTTCACACCGAAGCCCCACGCCTTGATCAAGCCCTCCTCGCGCATGCGGGTCAGTGCTGGCATGGCGCCCTTCGCCGCTTCCGCGAAGCGCTGCTCCCACGGCATGCCCAGGTCTTTCTCGTTGTCCGGCGAGAGGTCATGGATGAAGACCACATCCAGCTGCGACACACCAAGCCGGTTGAGGCTGTCCTCCACCGAACGCCGCGTGCCGTCGGCGGAGTAGTCGTAGCGGTAATGGAACGGCGAGGGATCCTTCCACATCACCTCCTGCAGTTCACCGGCGGTCGCGGTCAGCAGCCGGCCGACCTTGGTCGACAGCGTGTACTCGCGCGCCGGGTGGTTGTGCAGGTGATGGCCGTAGCGGCGCTCGCTCAGGCCGAGCCCGTACCAGGGTGACGTGTCGTAATAGCGCACGCCTGCCGCATAGGCCGCTGCCAGCGTGGCTTCACTCTGTGCGTCGCTGGCGGCCGCGAAGCCATTGCCGATCGCGACACCGCCCAGGCCCAGGCGGGTCTGCGGACGATAGCGCCTGCCCTGCTGCGCCGGATTGCCGGGCAAGGGTTTCGTCGAGGCCTGGCCGCGGGTGGGCAGGACGCTGCCCGGGCCGGACGACTGCGCCATCAACGGTGAAGCGGCGAAGGCTGCGGTGCCGGCGGCTGCAACGGAGAGGAAGTGGCGACGTGCGTTCACGGCGACTCCTGATTCTGCGGGGGAAGCGCACAGCGTCGCAGAACGGTGGTGCAGAGCATGCCGTTGCCGCGTCAAGGCAGCGGCAACATTGCTCCCCCCGCCGCCGTGCGGATGCTCAGCCCTGGGCAGCGCCGGCGGCGAGAAGCAGCGTCTCGATCGCGCGGTACCCGCGCTGGCGTGCATGCTGCAGCGGGCTAACGCCGTCACCATCGGGCAGGTTCACATCCGCGCCCGCCGCGATGAGCTGACGGACGATCTCGACATGCCGCGGGCCGCCATCGGCGAGGATGATCGCCTCCAGCAGCGCGGTCCACTGCAGGTTGTTGACATGATCCACCTCGACGCCGGCAGCGATCAGCGTCGCCACGGTCTCCACGTGCCCGCGTTCGGCCGCCGGAATGAGTGCAGTGCCACCGTAGCGATTGGTGCTCTTCAAGTCCGCACCGGCCGCCAGGGTCGCGCGCAGGATCTCGAGATGCCCGCGGGCACCGGCGTAGAGATAGGGGCTGTCCTGGATCGCATCCTTGGCATTGACGTCGGCACCCGCCTGGATCAGCGCAAGCGCGGCCTCCACGTGATTGTGGTGGGTCGCAACCAGCAACGGTGTCGCCTTCGCCACGCCGCGCGCATCCACCCTGGCGCCCTGCCCCAGCAGCGTACGCACTGCAGTGGCATCGCCCTTCTCCGCTGCCCGATGCAGCCGCTCATCCAACGAAGCGGCACCGGCCGGCATGACCATGCCCATCAGCAGGCTCATGACCACCCAGCCGCGTAGCGACCTCCTTCCCATCGACATGTTCCTGCTCCTTCCACGGGGGCGCCCGGTGGGCGCCGCTGGAGAACGACCGTAGCCGAGCCGCCGCGCCGGCACCAATGAAGATTGGGGATCGACTGCATTCGCCATCCGAATGCGTCGGCCGACGCGCGTTCCGCCGGTTTCATGCGTATGGCGATCACTATTACGCCGCCTTCCTTATCGATCCGGTTGGGTATCGGATCGAGGCGGCCTGCACATCGGTCGCCTGAGCCGGATCGCATAAAGAAAAAGGCCTCCGTACTTGCGTACGAAGGCCTTTTCTACAACTGGCGGAGCGGGAGGGATTCGAACCCTCGATAGAGTTTTAAGCCCTATACTCCCTTAGCAGGGGAGCCCCTTCAGCCACTCGGGCACCGCTCCAGTGTTCTTGGTCCGCCACTGCGATGAATCATCTCAGCGGGGGCGCGAATAATAACGTTTTCCGCGCCCTCAGGTAAAGCCTTAATCCGAAGAATTTTCACTTCCGGATGCATTCGGCTCATCACCGCGCTGGATGCGCTGGTAAATCTCTTCGCGGTGCACGGCCACGTCCTTCGGAGCGGTGATACCGATACGCACCTGGTTGCCCTTGACGCCGAGCACGGTCACGCTGACCGAGTCACCGATCATCAGGGTTTCGCCTACGCGGCGAGTCAGGATCAACATTTGTTCAAGTCTCCAGGGAACCGGTGGTGGCATTTCCCCACCGGCTTGGCGCCCCGGCAAGAGCGCCCCACGACAACGGGAAAAGATTCGCCATAGTACCGTCAGGCCTCCCGCCCCTTCAAGGAGCAGGAACCGTCAGGTTGTTCAGATACGGGGGGTGACCCAGTCGACGACGGCGGCCAGTGCAGAAGCAAGGGCGGGCCCGTCCTCACCACCACCCTGGGCGAGGTCCGGGCGGCCGCCGCCCTTGCCCCCGATCTGACTGGCGATATGGGCCAACAGTTCCCCGGCCTTGACCTTGCCCATTGCGCTGCCGTTCACGCCCGCGACCAAGGCGGCCTTGCCGTCCTGGGTGCCGGCCAGCACGATCACCGCATCACCGAGCTGCTGCTTGAGGCGGTCGATGGCATCGCGCAGGGCCTTGGCGTCGAAGCCTTCCAGGCGCGCGGCCAGGATCTTGACGCCCTTGACCTCCACTGCGCCGGCGCCAAGATCGGCGGTCGCGCCCGCAGCCTGTTTGGCCTTGAGTGCGTCGAGTTCGCGCTCGAGCTTCTTCTGGCGCTCGCCGAGCTGGCGGATCTTGTCGACCACGTCACCGGCGTTACCGCCGAGCAGTGCGGCCGCTTCACTCAGCTGGGCTTCTTCATGGGCCACGTAATCCAGGGCGCCCTGCCCGGTCACCGCTTCGATACGGCGCACGCCGGAGGACACGCCACCTTCGGCGGTGATCTTGAACAGACCGATGTCGCCGGTGCGCGAGACATGCGTACCGCCACACAGTTCGGTGGAGTAGTCGCCCATCTTCAGCACGCGCACGTGTTCGCCGTACTTCTCGCCGAACAGTGCCATCGCGCCGAAGTCGAGCGCTTCCTGCATGCCCATGTTGTGGACTTCGGCCGCGTTGTTGGCACGCACCTGCTCGTTGACCTTGCGCTCGATGATCGCCAGGTCCTCGGCGCTGATCGGCGCGAAGTGCGAGAAGTCGAAGCGCAGGCGATCAGGCGCAACCAGCGAGCCCTTCTGCTGCACGTGGGTGCCCAGCACTTCGCGCAGGGCGGCATGCAGCAGGTGGGTGGCCGAGTGGTTGAGGATGGTGGCGCCGCGGCGCTTGCCATCGACCTGGCCGGACAGCACGTCGCCGACCTTCAGGCTGCCCTGGGTGAGCGTGCCCACATGGCCATGGAACTGGCCGGCAAACTTCTGCGTGTCGCGGATGTCCACCTGCACGCCCGCGCCGGTCAGGGTGCCGTTGTCGCCGACCTGGCCGCCGGATTCGGCGTAGAACGGGGTCTGGTTGGTCAGCACGATGACGTCGTCACCGGCCTGGGCGGTCTCCGCCGGGCGGCCGTCCTTGAGGATGGCGACCACGGTGAGGTCGTCGGCCTGCAGGCGGTCGTACCCAAGGAACACGGTCGGCTTGAGCGTGGCGACCAGATCGGCCGACAGGGTCACGCCGCCGCCGAACTTGCCGGCCGCGCGCGCGGTCTCGCGCTGGGTCTCCATCGCGGCGTTGAAGCCGTCGATGTCCACGGTCAGGTCACGCTCGCGCGCGATGTCCTGGGTGAGATCGAGCGGGAAACCGTAGGTGTCGTACAGGCGGAACGCATCCACGCCGGGGATCACGCCGTTGCTGACCTTGGCCGCGACGTCGTCGAAGATCTTCATGCCCGAATCCAGCGTTTCAGCAAAACGCTCTTCCTCGGCCTGCAGGGCGCGCACGACGGTGTCGACCTGGGCCGGCAGTTCCGGATAGGCCACGCCCATCTGCTCGACCAGGGTCGGCACCAGCTTGCTGAAGAACGGCTGGCGCACGCCGAGCATCCAGCCATGGCGCAGCGCGCGGCGGATGATACGGCGCAGCACGTAGCCGCGGCCTTCGTTGGACGGCAGCACGCCATCGACGATCAGGAACGAACACGCGCGGATGTGATCGGCGATCACGCGCAGCGACTTGTTCTCCAGATCGGCCATGCCGGTCAGCTCGCTGGCCTTGCGGATCAGCGCCTGGAACAGGTCGATTTCATAATTGGTATGGACGTGCTGCAGGATCGCGGCCAGGCGCTCCAGGCCCATGCCGGTATCCACGCACGGCGCCGGCAGCGGCACCAGGGTGCCGTCGGGCTGGCGGTCGAACTGCATGAAGACCAGGTTCCAGATCTCGATGAAGCGATCGCCGTCTTCGTCGGGCGAGCCCGGGGGGCCGCCGGCGATGTGGTCGCCGTGGTCATAGAAGATCTCGGTGCACGGACCGCACGGGCCGGTCTCGGCCATCTGCCAGAAGTTGTCCGAGGCGAACGGCGCACCCTTGTTGTCGCCGATGCGCACGATGCGCGATTCCGGAATGCCGACCATGTCGCGCCACAGCGCGTAGGCCTCGTCATCGGTCTGGTAGACGGTGACCAGCAGGCGCTCGGCCGGCAGCTTCCAGACCTGGGTCAGCAGCTCCCATGCCCAGGCGATGGCATCCTTCTTGAAGTAATCGCCGAAGGACCAGTTGCCCAGCATTTCAAAGAAGGTGTGATGGCGCGCGGTGTAACCGACCTGGTCCAGGTCGTTGTGCTTGCCACCGGCGCGCAGGCAGCGCTGGACGTCGGCCGCGCGCACGTAGCTGCGCTTCTCGGCGCCAAGGAACACGTCCTTGAACTGCACCATGCCGGAATTGGTGAACAGCAGGGTCGGATCATTGCCCGGCACCAACGGCGCCGACGGCACGATCGTATGACCCTTGCCCTTGAAGAACTCAAGGAAATCGCTGCGGATCTGGGAGGTAGTGAATTTGACGGATGCGTTCATGGGGGGCTGGCTTTGTGCGGGCCGGTCAGTCCCTGGCACGCAGCCCCAATGGCCGGGTGTCAACTGCAGGACCGCCGAAACCACAAAGGGTATCAGGCCCGGGCCGCTCAGTCCTCAGGGTCGTAACGGGTGGCCTGGCGGATACTGTCGCCGGGGAAGCCGCGGCGGGCCAGCAGATCGGCCGCTTTGCGCCGCTGTGGCAGTTCCTGCGGGCCGGCCTCGCCGAAACGGCGGCAGACCAGGTCGCGGGCGTTCTCGGTCCAGTCGCCTTCGAAAGTATCCATGGCGGCAGCGATCTGATCACTATCCAGGCCATGCGTGCCCAGTTCGGCGCGGATGTGGATCGGCCCATAGCCGGTATTGGCCCGGATCCGGACCAGATTCTCGGCAAAGCGGGTGTCGTCCTGCCAGCCGGCCTCGGCCAGCTTGCTGACGGCCGCTTCGGCGGCCTCGTTCTCGATGCCCCGGGCCTGCAGCTTGCGGGTCAGCTCTTTGCGCGAATGCTCGCGGCGCACCAGCAACCCCAACGCCCGCTGGACCGGCGTCTGTTCCTGGACACGGCGCTTGCGCCGGGGTGCGGGGGGATCGGAATCGTGCATGGCCGCCTATCATTACAGTGCGCCATCCTTGGCGCCATCCCGTCGGGGATTGGTGGAACTGCGGGCCAGGGCAGGCGTCACTGACGGCGCCGCCCTGCCCCGCAGGAAACTCACTCGGCGTCGTCTTCGGCGTCGTCGCCGCCTTCACGCACGGCTTCTTCCGGCTGGAACTTCTCGCGCAGCTCGGCTTCCAGACGCTGGGCAACCTGCGGGTTGTCGCGCAGATAGCCGCGGGCGTTGTCCTTGCCCTGGCCGATGCGCTCTTCGCCGTAGCTGTACCAGGCGCCTGCCTTTTCGACGAGCTTGGCTTCCACGCCCATGTCGATCAGCTCGCCTTCGCGGCTGATGCCTTCGCCGTACAGAATTTCGGTGATCACCTGCTTGAACGGCGGCGCCAGCTTGTTCTTGACCACCTTGATCTTGGTCTGGTTGCCGATGATCTCGTCGCCCTTCTTGATCGCGCCGATACGGCGGATGTCCAGGCGGACCGAGGCGTAGAACTTCAGCGCGTTGCCGCCGGTGGTCACTTCCGGGCTCTGGCCCGGCATCATCACGCCGATCTTCATGCGCAGCTGGTTGATGAAGACCACCAGGGTGTTGGAGCGCTTGATGTTGCCGGTCAGCTTGCGCAGCGCCTGGCTCATCAGGCGGGCCTGCAGGCCCGGCAGCTGGTCGCCCATTTCGCCTTCGATTTCAGCCTTCGGGGTCAGCGCGGCGACCGAGTCGACCACCACGATGTCCACCGAGCTGGAGCGCACCAGCATGTCGGCGATTTCCAGCGCCTGCTCACCGGTATCCGGCTGCGACAGCAGCAGGTCGTCCACGTTGACGCCCAGCTTGGCGGCGTAGATCGGGTCCAGCGCGTGCTCGGCATCGATGAAGGCGGCGGTACCGCCCTTCTTCTGGCATTCGGCGATCGCCTGCAGGGTCAGGGTGGTCTTGCCCGACGATTCCGGACCGTAGATCTCCACCACACGGCCCTTTGGCAGGCCGCCGATGCCGAGTGCGATATCCAGCATCAGCGAACCGGTAGGGATGACCTCGACCGCCTCGACGACACGGTCGCCCATGCGCATCACGGCGCCCTTGCCGAACTGCTTTTCGATCTGGCTCAGCGCGGCGGTGAGGGCGCGCTTTTTGTTTTCGTCCATCGGAGTGGTCCTTGCAGAGGTCGTATCGGTGGAGGTGCTGTCTTTGGAAGTCTTCTTGGCCATGGGTTCACTTTAAGGCTGGCGTATCGCACGGGCTGAGATTCTGCCCGGCGTTCGGAAAAAAATTATCGGACATCCGTACCAACCTCAGCAAAACCAGAGATGTGCCACAAAAGACCGCGCGTGATTCAGGGGGAACAGGGTCAGCGGTTGGGCCGCAGCAACCCGCAATAGAGGCCTTCGATCGCGAAGTCCTGGTCCGGCAGCACTTCGATCGGTTTGTAATCGGGATTGCGTGGCAGCAGGCGGATCCGGTCCTTGCCCATCTTCAGCAGCTTGACCGTGATCTCGTCATCGATGCGGGCCACCACGATCTGGCCGGAGCGCGCGTCACGGGTGCGGTGCACGCCGATCAGGTCGCCGTCGAAGATGCCCTCGTCGATCATCGAATCGCCCTGCACTTTCAGCAGGTAGTCCGGCGCGGGCGAGAAGAACACCCGGTCCAGGACCACGAAGTCATCCGAGCCGATGTCCGCACCGATCGGCAGACCGGCCGCGACCCGGCCCAGCACCGGCAGGCGCAGGACGTGGTCCGGCAGCGCCGAGGCGGGCAGCGATTCGGGCAGGCCGCTCTGCAGCGCCGGTGCCTGGACCAGGCGGATGCCGCGGGCCTGGCCCGGAATGCGGCGGATCGCCCCGGCCTGCTCCAGCGCTTCCAGATGGTACTGGGCCGCGCGGACGCCCTTGAAGCCGAACGCGCGGGCGATTTCGGTCTGCGACGGCGGTGCGCCATCGGTCTCTATACGCTCGGCGATCAACTGCAGGATCGCCTGCTGGGTATCGGTCAGGTCCATGGTTAGTAGTATTACTACTAACGATGCGGGCACGCAAGTGCCCGCAGAGCAAGAGCCATTACAAGGACGGTGGTCCGGGCCCCGGCCGAAGACGCCAGCAACGCCTGTAGCCACCGACCGTTGGTCGGTGACCGCGCGCAGCACGGCAATGCCTGGCGCTGCGGGCGCGTGCCGCATGCGGCCATCCCTCCGGCGTTGAGCCTCTGCCATTTCCTGGGTCAGGCATTCCTGGCGCGGGATGGGGAGCAGCCACGCAGGGCGTGGCGCTACCTGGGGAATACGATGACCGGCCCGGTCAGCCAAGAGCAGCCGACCAACGGTCGGCTCTACGCGCGACGTGCGGCGTCGGCGGCACGTTGCTGGGATCCTTCGGATCCCAGCGGCAGGAACCCTATGGGTTCTTGCCGCTGCGCCAGATCGAAAACAGGATCCACACGCCACAGAACCCGGCGCCGATGAAGCCGGCCACGCCCAGCGCCAGCAGCCAGCGGCTGGAGACGCCGCCGACGCTGTGCATGACGATGGAGGAGCCGATGATCAGCGCAGCGGTCACGATGCCCATCACCAGCCGATTGGCGGCGCGGTTGACCTGGTCGCCGAAGCCCTGCAGTGCGGTGGTCTCGACCTTGAGCTGGAGCCGCCCGCGGCGCGCCATCTGCAGCAGTCGGCGGACATCGCGCGGCAGGTCGCTGACCAGGTCCATCACTCCCACCAGGCTGCGCTTGCCGCGCTTGAGCATGGCGCCGGGCGAGTAACGCTGCCACATCACCCGTTCCAGGTACGGACGCGCGGCACTGGCCATGTCGAACTGCGGGTCAAGCTGGCGGCCCATCCCTTCCAGGGTCAGGAAGGTCTTGATCATCAGGGCCAGATCGGCCGGCAGGGTCAGCGCGTACTGGCGCAGCAGCTGGGTGATGTTGCCCAGCATCAGGCCCATGTGCAGGTCCTTGAGCGGCACCCCGCGGTACTGGTCGACGAAGGTGCTGATGTCCTGCTGCAGCCGCGATTCGTCCACCTCCACGCCACCGGCCCAGTCCAGCAGGACGTCGGCCACCTGCTCGGGCTCCTGCGTGACCAGGCCGTGCAGGAGCTGGGCGACCTGGAAGCGGCGCTGTTCGGAAATCGCGCCGACCATGCCGAAATCGATCACGCCGATCCGGCCGTCGCGCAGGTAGATGATGTTGCCCGGGTGCGGGTCGGCGTGGAAACAGCCATCCTCGAGCACCATCTTGAGCACGATGCGCGCCCCGGTCCGGGCCAGCTGCACGCGGTCCAGGCCGGCTGCATCGACACCGGCCAGGTCGCGGCCCGGAATACCATCAACGAAGTCCTGCACGTTGAGGCTTTCGCAGGTCCACTGCCAGTGCACATTGGGAATCAGGATGTCATTGCGGCCCTGGAAGTTGCGCGCGATGCGTTCGGCATTGCGGCATTCGGCGGCAAAATCCAGCTCGCGGCGCAGTGACACCTGGAACTGCTGCACCACCTCGGCCGGGCGGTAGCGCTGCAGATCGGGCAGCCGCGCCTCGACGATCTCGGCAAGGCGCGCCAGCAGGCGCAGGTCGGCTTCAATCACGTCGCGGATACCGGGACGGCGGATCTTCAGCACCACGGCAGTGCCGTCATGCAGGGTCGCGCGATGGGCCTGTGCCAGCGAGGCGGCGGCCATCGGGGTTTCATCCAGCCACGCGAACACCTCCGTCGCCGGCGCGCCCAGGTCGCGCTCCAGCTGGTCCCGCACCTGCGCGTACGGCAGCGCCGGTACCGCGTTCTGGAGTTCGGAAAATTCAGCGATCCAGTCCGGCGGGAACAGGTCCACGCGGGTGGCCAGCACCTGGCCGAGTTTGACGAAGGTCGGACCCAGATCCTCCATCGCGCGGCGCACGCGCACCGGCGCGGTCATCCGCAGCATCTGCTGGGTGTCGTTCCAGTGCAGCAGGCGGCCGGCACGCTCAAGCACATCGGCCAAGCCGATCCGGCGCACCAGATCGCCGAAGCCATAGCGGATCAGGACCGACGCGATTTCCTGCAATCGCCCCAGGTCACGCACGGTACCCAGCGTTTCCCACATCGGCCCACTCTCCTGTCAGCACACGCGGTCAGGATGTCACAACAGGGGGAAGATTCCCGTCAGCGCCTGCTGTACGGTCTGCCGCCGTATGGCTTCGCGGTCGCCGTCGAACTGGAACAACTGCGCACGGGCGTAGCCGCCCCGGCCCTTCCAGCCGATCCAGACGCTGCCGACCGGCTTGTCCTCGCTTCCGCCGCCCGGCCCGGCGATCCCGGTCACCGCCACGGCGATGCCCGCTCCGGAATTGATCAACGCGCCGGAGACCATCTCCAGCACGGTCTCGCGGCTGACCGCGCCGAACTGCTCCAGCGTCTGCGCACGCACGCCAAGCAGACGCTGCTTGGCTTCGTAGCTGTACACCACCATGCCGCAGTCGAAGAACGCCGAGGAACCGGCGATATCCGTCATCGCCTTGGCGATCCAGCCGCCACTACAGCTCTCGGCGGTCACCAGTTGCAGCGAGGCCTGCTGCAGCCGCTGGCCCACGTCACTGGCGAGGGCGCCGAGCTCGGCGTCGGAAGGAACGGTCATGGGGAATCCTGGATCAACGGGGGAACGAACGCCCCCAGTTTTAGCCGAAATCGTGGGTGATGTCGTGTGTCGCCGGGTGCGACGGAGGGTCGCGTACCCTCAGGATCATGGGATGCCGGCCAGCGGCCGGCACACCCCTCACCACTCCGGAAGTTTTTCCGGGAGCATGGCGCGGATCGGTGCGCCGTCCTCGCCGGCCGCCAGCTTCTCGGCCTCGGCGATCGGAATCTCAACCTGGAGCAGCCAACCGTCTTCATCGGTTGCTTCGCTGCGCACGACCTCCAGCTGGTGCAGACGCGACCGCAGGCGACCGGCACTTGGCGGCAGCCGCAGCTCGCCACTGACGTGCTGCAGGCCCAGACGCTTGCCCAGCACGGACTGCAGCAGCGGCAGGCCCACGTTGTCGCGGGCGGAAATCCAGACCCGTTCGCGACGGGCGCTGTCGGGGATGCCGTCCTGGCCATCGTGGCGCACCTCGGCCCCGTCGATGCGGTCGATCTTGTTGAACACCAGCAGCTGCGGCAGATCGCCCGCGCCGATGGCAGTCAGCACCTCATCGACCTGCGCGATGCGCTCCTCACGGTGCGGATCGGCGGCGTCGACCAGGTGCAGCAGGAAGTCCGCTTCGCGGGCTTCAGACAAGGTCGAGCGGAACGCAGCCACCAGGTCATGCGGCAGGTCGCGGACGAAACCGACGGTATCGGCAAGCACGACGCTGCCACCGGGCAGTGCGATGCGGCGCACCGTCGGGTCCAGCGTCGCGAACAGCTGGTCCGCCGCGTAGGCCTCGGCGCCAGTCAACGCGTTGAACAGGGTCGACTTGCCGGCGTTGGTGTAACCCACCAAGGCGACGCGCGGCAGTTCGCTGCGCAGGCGGGCACGGCGCATCTGGGTGCGCTGCACTTCCACCTTTTCCAGTTTCTTCTGCAGCTGCTCCACCCGCTTCTGCAGCAGGCGGCGATCGGTTTCCAGCTGGGTCTCACCCGGGCCACGCAGGCCGATGGAACCACCGCGCTGGCGCTCCAGATGGGTCCAGCCGCGGACCAGCCGCGTGGACATGTGGCGCAACTGCGCCAGTTCCACCTGCAGCTTGCCTTCATGGCTGCGCGCACGCTGGGCGAAGATATCCAGGATCAGCCCGGTGCGGTCGATCACGCGCCGCTCCAGGAACCGCTCCAGGTTGCGCTCCTGCCCCGGCGACAGGGCGTGGTTGACCAGAATCAGGTCAGCGCCGGTGGCCTCGGCCGCGGCCTTGACCTCGTCCAGCTTGCCGCTGCCGATCAGGATCGACGGATTGGGCCGATCGATGCGCGCGGTCAACGTGGCCGCGATGCTGGCCCCGGCGGAGCGGGCCAGATCGGTGAACTCTTCAAGCACGTCATCTTCGAGCCGGCCGGCGTGCGGCTGGATCAGGAGTGCGTGTTCGCCTCGCTTGGAACGGTCAAACACGCAGTTCTCCAGAATTTTTCACACTGTCACTCAACGTCGTCATCACCTTGGACGCCTTCGGCGCCATCGTTGGACTGCACATAGCCACCACCGGGCCCGACCTTCACATTGCGCGCCGGTACCACGGTCGAAATGGCGTGCTTGTACACCATCTGGCTCACCGTGTTACGCAGCAGCACCACGAACTGGTCGAACGATTCAATCGTCCCCTGCAGCTTGATGCCATTGACCAGATACACCGACACCGGCACACGTTCGCGCCGAAGTGCATTCAGAAACGGATCCTGCAGCGATTGCCCCTTGGACATTGCACACTCCTGATTATTGTTTTTATGGTCTTCCGGCAGTTGCCACGGCCCCCGCCGCCCGCCGGAACCCTTGATGGTACACGGGGCGGGTGGGTGGCGGCGTGGACTCAGCGTGCGACGAAGGTCGACACCGCATCCGCCAGGGAAGCCTTCTCTAAATGGGGATCGAACCAGCGCGCATCAAGCTCCCCGCGCAACCAGGTCAGCTGCCGCTTGGCCAGCTGCCGGGTGGCCTGGATACCCCGCTCACGGAACTCGGCGGCCGTCCCCTGCCCGCCCAGGTATTCCCATGCCTGCCGGTAGCCGACCGCGCGTACGGCCGGCAGATCCAGCGGCGCGGCCACCCCGGCCATGGCCGGCAGGGCGCGTAGCGCGCGGACTTCATCCAGGAAACCGTGATCCAGCATCGCGTCGAACCGGGTTTCGATGCGCTGGTGCAGCACCTTGCGCTCGCGGGGGGCCAATACCAGCTTGAGCGCCCGCACCGGCAGCCGGTCCACACCAGGCAGCTTCTGCCATTCGCTGATCGGGGTGCCGGTCAGGCGATGGACTTCCAGCGCCCGCTGGATGCGCTGTGGATCGGTCGCATGAATGCGCTTTGCCGCTGCCGGATCGATATCGGCCAGTTGGGCGTGCATCGCCGCCCAGCCCTGCCCGGCCGCCTCGGCCGCGATCTGCGCGCGCACCGCCGGATCGGCTTCAGGCATCGGCGACAGGCCCTGCAGCAGGGCACGAAAGTACAGCCCGGTACCACCGGCCAGAATCGGCATGCGGCCGCGCGCAATGATGTCGCGCACGGCCCGGGCAGCGTCGCCGGCGAACTCTGCCGCCGAATAGGTCTGCCACGGGTCGCGCACATCGAGGAGATGATGCGGGGCCTGGGCGCGCTCGGCGGCGTCGGGTTTGGCCGAACCGATATCCAGACCGCGGTAGACCAGGGCCGAATCGACGCTGACGATCTCACCGTCCAACTGCTGGGCCAGCGCAATCGCGGTGGCGGTCTTGCCCGACGCGGTCGGCCCCATCACCGCGATCGCAAGCGGGCGTTGGTCGACGGCCATCAGTCCTCGTCCGGCCAGCGCGGCATCGCCGGTGCGGCCGAGACCCGCGGCATCGGCACGGCATCCACCGCCGCCCACACCTTCAGGGCATCGACCGTGGCCGCGACATCGTGCACGCGCAGCAGCATTGCGCCGCGCTGGGCAGCGATCAGGTGCGCGGCGACCGAACCGGCCACGCGGTCACGCGGCTGTTCACGACCGGTCAGCTCACCGATGCTGCGCTTGCGCGACAGGCCAGCCAGCATCGGGACACCGAGCTCAAGGAAACGGTCCGAGCGCGCCAGCAGGATCATGTTGTGTTCGGTGGTCTTGCCGAAGCCGAAGCCCAGATCGATGATCAGGTGCTTCTTGACGACGCCGGCCATCTCGGCCTGGAACATGCGCTCGGTCAGGAAACGATGCACCTCGGCGACGACATCGTCGTAGTGCGGGGTGTCCTGCATGCTGCCCGGCTCGCCCTGCATGTGCATCAACACCACCGGCACGCCGAGCTCGGCGGCAGCCTCCAGCGCACCGGGCTGGCGCAGCGCATGAATGTCATTGATCAGGCCGGCACCGGCGGCAACGGCGGCACGCATCACCTCGGGCTTGAAAGTGTCGATGCTGATCGGCACGGAAGTTTCGCGCGCCAGGCGCTCGATCACCGGGATGACCCGGCGCAGTTCTTCGTCCAGCGGCACCGGCGCACTGCCAGGCCGGGTCGACTCGCCGCCGATGTCGAGCAGGTCGGCACCTTCGGCGACCAGCTGCAGGCCGTGTGCGACCGCGGCCTCGACGCTGCCGTGCTCACCGCCGTCGGAGAACGAATCCGGGGTGACATTGACGATGCCCATGACCCGCGGGCGATCCAGCCGCAGCAAGCGGCCGCCGCAATCGAGCTGGGGAGAAATGTCGAACATGGGCAGATCCACGAAGTACGCCAGCGCGTAGTTTACGCCGGACCACGCGACCGCCTGCCGGTCGCGCTGACGAAGCCTGCCCTCAGCGCTGGCGGCGCTTGCGCTCCACGTAGACCGTCTTGGCGATGCTCATCAGCACGCCGACGGCGATGCCGATGCCGGCGCCGAGCAGGAAGTTGTCGCGGGTCAGGCCGATGGCCACGCCAATGATCGTGGCGATCACCATTTCAGTGGTGTGCGAGATCGGCTGCGGTGGGGGTGCGGACATGGGACTCCAGAACGGGAACGAAAACAGAGCCACATTATGACCCGCCGGAAACGACGAAGGCCGGGTTTCCCCGGCCTTCGTCACTTACGTGGGCAACACTCAGATCTGTTCGGCAGGGCCGGCGATCGGGGCGACCGGACGGGCATCGCCGCCCTTGTCGTTGTTGCCGCCATCCTTGTTGCTGGCCGACTTGCCCCAGCCCGCCGGCGGCGGCGGATCGCGCCCTTCCATCACGGCGTTGATCTGCGGCGCATCGATGGTCTCGTACTGCAGCAGCAGCTGGGACATCGTGTGCAGCTTGTCGAGGTTGGCGGTCAGCAGCTCGGTGGTACGGGCGTAAGCCTTGTCCAGGATGCTGCGGACCACTTCATCGATGCGGCGCGCGGTGTCGTCGGACACGCTCTTGTGCTGCGTGACCGAACGGCCGAGGAACACTTCATCGTCCTCTTCACCATAGGCGATCGGGCCGAGCTCGTCGGACAGGCCCCACTTGGTGACCATGTTGCGGGCCATCTTGGTGGCGCGCTCGATGTCGTTGGAGGCACCGGTGGTGACCTTGTCGGTGCCGAAGATCAGCTCTTCGGCGACGCGGCCGCCATACAGCGAGCACAGCTGCGATTCAATCGCCACGCGGTTCATCGAGTACTTGTCGCCTTCCGGCAGGTACATCGTCACACCCAGCGCGCGGCCGCGCGGAATGATGGTGACCTTGTAGACCGGATCGTGCTCGGGCACCAGGCGGCCGACGATGGCATGGCCGGCTTCGTGATACGCGGTGAGCGTCTTTTCTTCTTCGCTCATCGCCATCGAACGGCGCTCGGCACCCATCAGGATCTTGTCGCGGGCACGGTCGAAGTGGTCCATGCGGACTTCCTTCTCACCGCCACGCGCCGCGAACAGCGCCGCTTCGTTGGCCAGGTTGGCCAGGTCCGCACCGGAGAAGCCCGGGGTACCGCGCGCGATCACCATCGGCTCGACATCGTCGGCCAGCGGCAGCTTGCGCATGTGCACCTTGAGGATCTGCTCGCGGCCCTTGACGTCCGGCAGGCCGACCACGACCTGGCGATCGAAACGGCCCGGGCGCAGCAGCGCCGGATCCAGCACGTCCGGACGGTTGGTGGCGGCGATGACGATCACGCCCTCGCCTCCCTCGAAACCGTCCATTTCGACCAGCAGCTGGTTCAGCGTCTGCTCGCGCTCGTCATGACCGCCGCCAAGGCCGGCGCCACGATGGCGACCGACGGCGTCGATTTCATCGATGAAGATGATGCACGGGGCCTGCTTCTTGGCCTGCTCGAACATGTCGCGCACGCGGCTGGCGCCGACGCCGACGAACATTTCCACGAAGTCCGAACCGGAGATCGAGAAGAACGGGACCTTGGCCTCACCCGCAATGGCGCGGGCCAGCAAGGTCTTGCCGGTACCCGGCGGGCCGACCATCAGCACGCCGCGCGGAATCTTGCCGCCCAGCTTGGTGAACTTGGTCGGGTCACGCAGGAAGTCGACCAGTTCGCCGACCTCTTCCTTGGCCTCGTCGCAGCCGGCGACATCGGCGAAGGTGACCTTGATCTGGTCTTCGCCCTGCAGCTTGGCGCGCGACTTGCCGAAGGACATCGCGCCCTTGGCCCCGCCGCCACCGCCCTGCATCTGGCGCATGATGAAGATCCAGAAGCCGATGATCAGGATCACCGGAAGGAAGTTCATCAGGATCGCGCCCAGCGAGATGCCGCTGGACGGCGGCGCCTGCTCGAATTCCACCTTCTTGCCGCGCAGCACGTTGATCAGGTCGCGATCGTAGGGCGCGGTGATGGTGCTGGTCTGGCCGCTGCGGGTGGTGTAGGTCACATCATTGGCACCGCCGCGCATTTCGCCCAGCACTACTTTCTGGATGTTGCCGCTGTCCACCTGGTCGAGGAACTGCGAATACGTCGCACCCTGCGCGCCGGCTCCGCTGCTCTTCGGCGAGAAGCTCTGGAAGACCACCATCAGCACGACGGCGACGACCACCCATAGCAGGAGGTTCTTGGTCAAGTCGTTCATCCTCATTGGCTCCGGTGTTCCTCTAATTCCTGACGCGATTCGTATGGTTGAGCTTACTTGATCTGCGCGCGTTTTCCCTGCCCCAAGGCGTACACCTCGGGCGAGCGCTTACGGGACGCTTCAGGCTTGCGGATCACCACTTTGTCGTACCGGCGGCGCATTTCGCGCACGTAGTCGTCAAAGCCCACGCCCTGGAACAGCTTGATCAGGAACGCGCCACCGGGCTTGAGATGGTTGTCGGCAAACTCCAACGCCAACTCTGCCAGGTGCATCATCCGCGGTTGGTCCACCGCGTCCATTCCACTCTTATTGGGGGCCATATCCGAGAGCACAAGGTCTACCGGCTGATCCCCCAGCATGGCTTCGAACTCCGATAGGACGGCCTGTTCCCTGAAGTCACCGTGAAGGAACTCCACGCCTGCCAGCGGCGGCATCTCCAGGATGTCCAGCGCCAGGACCCGGCCGGTGTCGCCGATCTGACGGCGGACCTGCTGGGACCAGCCGCCCGGGGCGGCACCCAGGTCGACCACGACCATGTGCGGCTTCAGCAGCCGATCCCGCTCCAGCAGCTCCTCCAGTTTGTAGGCCGCGCGCGAGCGCATGCCCTCGGCCTGGGCCTTCTTCACGAAGGGGTCGGCGAAGTGCTCTTTCAACCAACGTTGACTGCTTTTGCTGCGGGTTGCCATTGAGATGCGGGTCCGATGGGGAGGTCATGATACCCTGATCGCCCCAGTTAACCGCTTGTTCCTGAATGGCTATCGCCCTGACGTCTTCCCAAACCCGTTTCCTCCGCGGTCACGCGCATGATCTGAAAGCCCTGCTCCAGATCGGCGGCAAGGGGGTGACACCGGCCTTCCTGGCTGAACTGGAAGAGGTGCTGGAACGCCACGAGCTGATCAAGGTGAAGGTCGCCGCCGAAGACCGCGAGGCCCGCGACGCCCTCATCGCCGAGCTGGTCAGTGCCAGTGAAAGCGCGCTGGTGCAGCGCATCGGCCACGTGGCCGTGCTGTACCGCCCGAGCAAGGAACAGCGCCAGATCGTCCTGCCGCGCGGCTGATCCCGGAACGCCCATGCAGCTGAGCCACGAAATCCCCGATTACGCCTACGCCCTGCGTGCCGCCGATGGCCGCAGCGCGAAGGTGAATGACCGGACCCTGGCCGCCAGTTTCATCCTGGCCCCGGACACGCTGATCGAAGCCTGGCCGGTGGCCGATATCGCCCGCCTGACCCCGGAAGACCTGGCGCCGGTGCTGGCGCTGAACCCCGCACTGGTGGTGCTGGGCACCGGCGATACCCAGGTGTTCCCGCCCGCTGCGGTCATGGCCGCATGCCTGACCCGGGGGATCGGCCTGGAAGTGATGAACAACCCGGCGGCCGCACGGACCTTCAACATCCTCGCCAGCGAGGGTCGCAAGGTGGCGGCGGCGTTCATCCTGAAGGGGTGAGACCGGGCGTTCCGTTCAGAAAAGGCCGCCGCGAGCGGCCTTTTTTGTGCCTGCGTCCCGGCCTCGACAGCGACGCTTGGCGTCGCTCTACCACCCGGTTACGGGCTGTGCGGGGTAGAGCCGACGGTTGGTCGGCTGCATTGATTACCGCGGCGGCAGATACAGCAGCGGATCGACCGGCTTGCCGTTGTAGCGGATCTCGAAGTGCAGCATGTCGCGCGCAGCGCCGGTGCGGCCCATTTCGGCGATCTGCTCGCCGGCCTTCACGCTCTGCCCTTCGCTGACCAGGCGCTTGCGGTTGTGGCCATACGCCGACAGCCACTGGTCGCTGTGCTTGATGATGATCAGCTCACCGAAACCGACCAGGCCCGCACCGGAATACACCACCACGCCGGCGGCGGTCGCGCGGACCGGCTGGCCGCTGGTGCCGGCGATGTCCACGCCCTGCTTGGTCGCCTCGCCGGCGACGAAGCGGCCAACGATCGCGCCATCGGCCGGCCAGCGCCAGCTGATGTTGCTCTTGATGGCGGTGGTCGGGGCCGGGGTGGCCGCCGGCGCCGTACTGCCCGGACGCGGCGCGGTGACCACGGTGGTCGGGGCGCGGCCGGGGCTGCCACTGCCGCCCGGGTACAGGCGCAGCGACTGGCCGGGATAGATCGTGTACGGCTCGGCCAGCCCGTTCCAGGCAGCCAGATCACGCGGGGTGATGTTGTGGATGCGGGCCAGTGCATACAGCGTGTCGCCACGACGGACGACCGCAGTCTGGCCGGGCTTGGCCACCGAGGTCTGCGGCGTGCTGTGGGCCACGCCGCCGCCCGAGCCCGAGGGCCGCACCACGGTGGCAGTGCCGCAGGCGCTCAGCGCCGACACCACCAACAGCAGCGCGCCGCTGCGCACTCCCTTGCTCAAACGATCAGCACTCATGCGAACTTCGACCTCCATACAAGCCAGGCGACCAGCACGACCACCAGCGCGGTCGCGATCCAGCCCAGCGGTTCAATCCAACGGCGCAGCGCAGCTTCCGCGCGCGGCCCGCCAATACGAATGACCGCCGCCAGCACGTACACGCGCTTGCCACGGCCGATCAACATGCTCAGGAAATACTGCGGCAACGGCACGCCGACGATACCCGATGCCCATGTGAAGACCTTCATCGGGATCGGCATGAAGCCGCCCAGCACCAGGAAGGTGAACACTGCCCACGGCGACTCGGCCATCTTGGCCTGCACGATGGCGATACCGCCCTCGATGCTGCCCAGCATGCCCAGCGCGGCGAACACCGGCTTGAGCGCTTCAAAGGCGAAGTGGCCCAGCGCATAGCCGACCAGCGCACCGGCCATCGAGCCGGCCAGACTGAGCGTGGCGAACCACCAGCCGCGCTTGGGCTGGGCCACGCACATCGGCGCCAGCATCACCTCGGGCATCACCGGGAAGATGATCGCTTCGATGAAGCTCAACACCGTCAGATAGGTCGGGGCGCGCTCGTGCGCGGCCCACTTCATTGCCCGCTCGTACAGCGGACCAAAAATCTTCATGACGCAACGCTCCTTGGAATCAGTCCAGCATGCCAGACAGCAGCGGTACGAACGTGACCGGTGCCAGTACCTGCTGTTCGACACTGCCGTCATCGCGACGGGTCAACTGGATCAGCGACTGCGCGCCCGGGCCGCCGACCGGCGCCACCAGGCGCCCACCCACGGCCAGCTGCTCGACCAGCGCATCGACCAGCGCCGGTGCCGCCGCCGTCACCACGATTGCATCGTAAGGGCCGTGCTCGGCCCAGCCGACGCGCCCGTCGTCATGCTTGCTGCGGATGTTCATGCCCAGCGCGCGGAAGCGCTTGCGCGCCTGGCGCAGCAGATCTCCGATGCGCTCGACCGTGTAGACCTCCAGCCCGATCGCCCCCAGCACGGCGGCCTGGTAACCCGAGCCGGTGCCGACTTCCAGCACCTTCGTCGGCGCCGACTGCAGCACCGCTTCGGTCATGCGCGCAACCACCCAGGGTTGCGAAATGGTCTGGCCGTGGCCGATCGGCAGGGCGGTGTCTTCGTAGGCACGCGAGGCCAGTGCTTCATCGATGAACAGATGGCGCGGCACCACGCGGATGGCATTGAGGGTGGCTTCGTCGGCGATGCCGGCATCGCGCAGGCGGTCGACCAGGCGGTCGCGGACGCGCTGGGAGGTCATGCCGATGCCGACCGCTTCGGGCTGCAGGCGCAGGCGTGGGCTCATGCCGGCCGATCCAGCGCGGCGGTCAGCCCGCCGACCCAGCTGGCCACCTTCTCCAGCGCCTGGTAGCGGGTGAGGTCGACCTGGATCGGGGTGATCGAGATATAGCCGTTGCGCACCGCGTGGAAATCCGTGCCCGGGCCGGAGTCCTGTTCGCGCCCGGCCGGGCCGATCCAGTACACCTGGTTGCCGCGCGGGTCGCGCTGGGCAATGCAGCCTTCGGCGCGGTGACGGTTGCCCAGGCGGGTCACTTCGAAGCCGCGTACTTCGCTCCACGGCAGGTCCGGCACGTTGACGTTGAGGATGGTGTCGGCGGGCAGTGGATCGGCCTTGAGCCGGGTGACGATCTCCACCGCAGCGCGGGCGGCCGTTTCGAAGTTGCGTGGCTCGTGGTTGTGCGTGACCAGCGACATCGCCACGGCGGGCAGACCCAGGAAGCGCCCTTCCATCGCCGCCGAGACGGTGCCGGAATAGATCACGTCGTCGCCGAGGTTGGCCGCGTTGTTGATGCCCGAGACGACGATATCCGGCTCGTACTCGAGCATGCCGGTGAGGGCCAGATGCACGCAGTCGGTCGGCGTGCCGGCCACCGAGCAGGTGTAGTGGTCGATGCGCTTCATGCGGATCGGCAGGTCCAGGGTCAGCGAATTGCTGGCGCCTGAGCGATCGCGATCGGGGGCGACCACGGTCACTTCATGACCTGCGTCACGCAATACCGTGGCGAGCATCTTGATGCCCGGCGCATCGACACCGTCGTCGTTGCTGACCAGAATCCGCATCTGCGATTTAACCGCTTGATTTTTCAAGACTTCGATTCCATCACTTCCCACTGTTGGCGGCGGTGGCCCTGCCCCTTCCGGAGCGCGACGACCGCGCAAGTGCGTCAGCTATTGTGCCGCAAGCGGACAGATCGTCCTACCCCGATAACGGTAGGCATCGCCCCTCCCGCCCATTAGGCTGTACGCATGTCACATTCTGAAGACGAAGATCCCGCGGCCCTGTTCCGGGCCGCCATCGGCGAGGTCAAGCCGCTGCGCAAGGTGGTCACCCCGCCGCCGGCCACGCCGCGGCCCAAGCCGCGTGCGCGCATGGCCGAACAGGATGAACAGGAGGCCCGCGGGGAATTCGCCCGGCTGCTGCGCGACAGCAGCCCACTGGAGGCCGGCGATACCGCCAGCTACCGGCGCGAGAATCTGCCGCCGCGGATGTTCCAGCGGCTAAAGCGCGGGCAGTACTCCGTGCAGGACGAACTGGACCTGCATGGCGCGACGGTGGCCCAGGCCGAGACACTGGTGCGCCAGTTCCTGGTGGAAGCGCATGCCCATGAGTACGGCTGCGTGCGCATCATCCACGGCAAGGGACTGCAATCCGATGGCGGCGCACCGGTGCTGAAGAATCTGGTCGATCGTCTGCTGCGCCTGCGCAACGACGTGCTCGCGTTTCATTCCGCGCCCGCCGGCCAGGGCGGCACCGGTGCAGTGCTGGTGCTGCTGAGCAACCGGTAACGCCGGCCCTGGCCCCCACGCGCGGGGTAGAGCCGACCGTTGGTCGGCTGAGGAAGGCAGTCGACCAACGGTCGGCTCTACGCAATTTGTGGTGCCGGGACGGACGGCAGCCGACCAACGGTCGGCTCTACGCGGACTGGCTGGCGTCTTCTACCGGCCCCAGCTCATGCAGCACCGCGGTGGCGTAGCAGCCGGGCGGCAACGCGAAGCTCAGTTCCAGCACGTCGGGAGCCAGCCACCGGTGCTGCAGCATCGCCGGGCGCAGGCGCAGCGCGCGGCGCTCCTGCTTCAGGCGGGCGCTCTCCAGGCCGGCGCGCAGTGCAAGCGATTGCGCATCGGCAACCGCGCCCAGCTCCAGCTCGGCAGCGGCACCGGTGCTGCGCAGTTCCCCCTCTCCCCACAACGGGCCGCTGGGATGAATGTCGAAGCGGCCGAGACGATCAGCCAGCAGATCCGTCCACGGCTCCGGGCCGAACACGCTGCGGCTGCCATCGAGCATCCAGACCTCGCCGTCCAGCGGCGCGTCCCAGTTGCCCTGCTCCACGCGCGCCGCCAACACCTGGTTGAACAGCGCCGAACGGGCGGCCGAGAGCAGCAGCGAGCGCTGGTCCGGACGCATGCGGCGGCCACCGAACATCGCCAGCGCCGCCGGCACATTGCCGCCATCGCGACCGAAACGCTGCTCACCGAACCAGTTCGGCAGGCCGCGCGAGGCGATATGGGAAAGTCGCTCTTCGATGGCCGCAGCATCCCCCTGCACATCGCGCAGGACCAGCTTGAAGCGGTTGCCGGCCAAAGCACCGCGCTGCAGCTTGCGGTTGTGCCAGGTCGACTCGACCACCTCGATCTCATCGGAAGCCAGCAGCGCCGGATCCGGCGCCACGCGCTTGGGCAGGTGCACGCTGAAGCGCTGCGTGGTGACCGCATGGCGGTCTTTCATGCCGGCGTAGCTGACCGCCATGTCCGGCAGCCCGGCCCATTTGGCCAGCACCTTGGCGACGTGCACGGTGTTCGCGCCACGCTTGCGGATCGTCAGCAGCAGGTGCTCGCCCTCGCCGCTCGGCTCGAATGCCGGCAGTTCGTCGACCTGGAAATCCTCGGGCGTGGTGCGGATCTTCGCGGTGAGCAACGGCGCGCCGAACGCCAGCGGCAACGGGATCACAGCGCCACCAGCAGTACGCTGGCCTGGGCGGCGATGCCCTCGCTGCGGCCGGTGAAGCCCAGCTTTTCCGACGTGGTCGCCTTGACGCTCACGCAGTCCAGCGCGATGCCCAGCACGGTGGCGATGCGCTCACGCATGGCCAAGGCGTGCGGGCCGACCTTCGGCCGCTCGCAGATCACGGTGATGTCGGTGTTGCCGACCTGCCAGCCGCGCTCGCGCAGCAGGCCGTTGCAATGCGCAAGCAGGTGCGCGCTGTCCGCGCCCTTCCAGCGCATGTCGGTCGGCGGGAAATGCACGCCGATGTCACCCAGCGCCAGCGCGCCGAGCATCGCATCACACAGGGCGTGCAGGATCACATCGCCATCGCTGTGCGCGAGCACGCCACAGCTGTGTTCGACACGGATGCCACCGAGCATGATGTGGTCGCCCTCGCCGAAGGCATGGACGTCGTAGCCCTGTCCGATGCGGAAGGGAGGGAACTGTGGCGTGGTCATTGCAAGAACCTGCGGTTGGGTGTGGCGCGTGCGGACGTCAGGGTTCGCGACGCGACAACACGAATTCAAAACGGGACAGATCAGCCGGGGTGGTGACCTTGAAGTTGTCTTCGCTGCCTTCCACCAGCAGCGGGCGCAGCCCCTGGCGCTCCATGGCCATGGCCTCGTCGGTGACCTCCACGCCGGCATCGGCCGCCTCCTGCAGCGCGCGCGCCAGCTGGTGGCGGCGGAACAGCTGCGGGGTCAGCGCGCGCCACAGGCGCTCACGCGGCTCGGTGGCATCGATGCCGCCGTCGTCGCCGGCACGCTTGAGGGTGTCGCGGACGGGGGCGGCGAGGATCGCGCCGACCGGGTCGGCACGCCCCACTTCCAGCAGGCGGCCCAGATCGGCAGCGGCCAGGTTGGGGCGGGCGGCATCGTGGACCAGCACGAAATCATCGGCCCGCACGTCATCGGGCAAGGCATGCAGGCCGGCCAGTACCGAGCCGGCACGGGTCGCCCCGCCGATGCAGGTCAGGATGGGTTTGTCCGCCAGCGACTGCCAGCCCGGCCAATCGGCGTCATCCTCGGCGACCACCACCATCACCCCGGCCACGACCGGGTGCGAGAGCAGCGCCTGGAGGGTATGGGCCAGCAACACGCGGTCGCCGGCCAGCAGATACTGCTTGGGCGTGGGCCCGCCGAAGCGGGTGCCACGTCCAGCGGCGGGCACCACCGCCCAGATGCCGGCCATCAGGGCACGTCCTGGTGCGGCGCGTCCGGATCGGGAACGGCCGTCGGTGCACGCGGCGGCGGCACCGGCGCGTCTTCGACCACGCGGTAGAACTTCTCGCCGGGCTTGATCATGCCCAGCTCGCTGCGCGCGCGTTCTTCGATGGCCGCCTCGCCTTCCTTGAGGTCCTTGACCTCGGCAGCCAGCGCGTCATTGCGCTGCTGCAGGCCGGCGTTGTCCCGCTTCTGGTTCTCGACCTGGGCTTCGAGCATCATCACCTCGCCCGAGTTGCCCGGTCCAAACCAGAAGCGGTACTGCAGCCACGCGAGCAGCAGCGCGAGCACCAGCAGCAGCCAGCGCCAGTTGCGCATGCGATCAGCGCTTCAGCGACACGAACGCGTCACGACCAGCGTAACGCGCGCCGGCACCGAGGGCTTCCTCGATCCGCAGCAGCTGGTTGTACTTGGCCACGCGATCGCTGCGGCACAGCGAGCCGGTCTTGATCTGGGTGGCGGTGGTGGCCACGGCGATGTCGGCGATGGTGGTGTCTTCGGTTTCGCCCGAACGGTGCGAGACGATCGAGGCGTAGTTGGCCGCGTGCGCCATGGCGATCGCTTCCAGGGTCTCGGTCAGGGTGCCGATCTGGTTGACCTTGATCAGGATCGCGTTGGCGGTGCCGGACTCGATGCCTTCCTTGAAGATCTTCGGGTTGGTGACGAACAGATCGTCACCGACCAGCTGCACCTTGTTGCCGATGCGATCGGTCAGCAGCTTCCAGCCGGCCCAGTCGTTCTCGCCCAGGCCGTCTTCGATGGTGATGATCGGGTACTGCGCGGCCCAGTCGGCCAGGAAGTCGACGAACTGCTCGGAGGTCAGGCGCTTGTTCTCGCCGACCAGGTTGTACTTGCCGTTCTCGTAGAACTCGCTGGAGGCCACGTCCAGGCCCAGCAGCACGTCTTCACCGGCGGTGTAGCCGGCCTTGCCGATCGCTTCAAGGATGGTGTCCAGCGCTTCGACGTTGCTGCGGAAGTCCGGCGCGAAGCCGCCTTCATCGCCCACCGCCGTGCTCAGGCCATGGCCCTTGAGCACCGACTTGAGCGAATGGAAGATCTCGGTGCCGGCACGCAGCGACTCGGAGAACGAGGTGAAGCCGACCGGCAGCACCATGAACTCCTGGAAGTCGACGTTGTTGTCGGCATGTGCGCCGCCGTTGATGATGTTCATCATCGGGACCGGCAGGGTCACGTCGCGGCCATTGGCCAGGTGCTGCCACAGCGCCTGCTTCTTCGAGGCGGCCACGGCATGCGCGTTGGCCAGCGAAACCCCCAGCAGCGCGTTCGCGCCCAGGCGGCCCTTGTTCTCGGTGCCGTCCAGATCGATCAGGCGGCGGTCCAGGCCTTCCTGGTCGGCGGCGTCGAAGCCCTTCAGTGCCGTGGCGATCGTGGTGTTGACGTTGGACACGGCGTTGCGCACGCCCTTGCCCAGGTAACGGGTCTTGTCGCCGTCACGCAGTTCCACGGCTTCCTTGGTGCCGGTCGAGGCGCCCGACGGCACCGCGGCACGACCGAACGAGCCGTCCTCAAGGATGACTTCGGCTTCCAGCGTGGGGTTGCCACGGCTGTCGAGGATTTCACGGGCGTGGATGCTGCGGATCGTGGTCATAGCGGGCCGGTTACCAGTCAGAGAGGGGAGGCGCCGCCAATGCAGCGCCGAAAAAAACATGCCGCGTGATTATCCCTGCACACCCGTCACTTGCCAAATCGGCGTGGCCGACGGCAGCACCCCGGCCACGGTGGCCTGGCGCGAGACCAGCGATGGGATCAACAACACCAGCATCAACAGCGCCAGCAGGAGCAGTGCGCCACCGCCGCCAGCCGCCTGCCGGCGCAGCCGGAATGCGAGCACGCTGGCAGTGACACAGACCAGCGCGACGGTCCCGGTCAGCGACAGCGTCACCAGCAGCAGCGGGCGCACCGAGCGCAGCGCGTTGTCGCCATCGCCCGGCGAGCCGACGCTGGCGAATACCAGCAGCACCAGCACGAACACACCGCCCCAGGCGGTCATCGCCGCACCCAGCGCGATCCAGCCCCAGGCCCAACCGCGCCAGCCGCGGCGCACCGCGGGTGACGCCGGCACGTCGGCCATCATGCGAAGCGCGAGAACCCGTGCTTCTTGGTGACCGCGTCGAGTTCCATCAGGGTTTCAAGCAGTTCTTCCATGCGATCCAGCGGCCACGCATTGGGGCCATCGGACAGCGCCTTGGACGGATCCGGATGGGTCTCGGCGAACAGGCCCGAGACACCGACCGCCACTGCCGCGCGCGCCAGCACCGGCACGAACTCGCGCTGGCCGCCGGAGCTGTTGCCCTGCCCGCCCGGCAGCTGCACCGAATGGGTGGCATCGAACACGACCGGGCAACCGGTATCGCGCATCACCGACAGCGAACGCATGTCGCTGACCAGGTTGTTGTAGCCGAAGCTGGCACCGCGCTCGCAGACCATGATGTCCTGGTTGCCGGTGGCCTTGGCCTTCTCGACGACCGGCTTCATGTCCCACGGCGACAGGAACTGACCCTTCTTGATGTTGACCGGCTTGCCGGCCGCACACACCTTGGTGATGAAATCGGTCTGACGCACGAGGAACGCCGGCGTCTGCAGCACGTCCACCACCGAGGCCACTTCGTCCATCGGGGTGTATTCGTGCACGTCGGTCAGCACCGGCACGCCGATCTGCTTCTTCACCTCAGCCAGGACCTTCAGGCCCTCTTCCATGCCCGGGCCGCGGAAGGCGGTACCCGAGGTGCGGTTGGCCTTGTCGAAGCTCGACTTGAAGATGAAGTTGATGCCGAGGCGATCGGTGATTTCCTTCAACTTGCCAGCCACGTCCAGCTGCAGCTGCATCGACTCGATCACACACGGGCCGGCGATCAGGAACAGGGGCTGGTCCAGCCCGACGTCGAATCCACACAGTTTCATGGCGTTTCCTTGTTGTCCGGCGAACACTGGCCAGGCCAGCCGCCGTGGGTGATTAGCGCTCTGCAATGGGGGCACGTGGCCCCCACCGCAAGTGCGGCGTGCCGATCAGGCGGCCGCGTCCTGGGCCAGCTTGCCACCGGCCTTGCGCTCGCGGGCGGCACGGATGAAGCCGATGAACAGCGGGTGGCCGTCGCGCGGGGTCGACAGGAACTCCGGATGCGCCTGGCAGGCCAGGAACCACGGGTGCTGGTCGCGCGGCAGTTCGATGACTTCCACCAGGGTGTCATCCATCGATTTGCCCGCGATCACCAGGCCGGCATCTTCCAGCTGGGTGCGATAGCGGTTGTTGAACTCGTAACGGTGGCGGTGACGCTCGGCGACCACGTCCTTGCCGTACAGCTCGCGGGCCAGCGTGCCCGGCTTCAGGCGCTGCTCCTGCAGGCCCAGGCGCATGGTGCCGCCCAGGTCGCTCTTGTCGTCACGCTTCTCGACATCGCCGGTGGCGGTGCGCCATTCGGTGATCAGGCCGATCACCGGGTTCGGCGACTGGCGATCGTTCTCGGTGCTGTTGGCACCTTCCAGGCCGGCCACGTGGCGGGCGAAATCGACCACTGCGGCCTGCATGCCGTAGCAGATGCCGAAGTACGGCACCTGCTGCTCACGGGCGAACTGCGAGCTCAGCACCTTGCCTTCGAAACCACGGTCGCCGAAGCCGCCCGGCACCAGGATGCCGTCGACATCCTTCAGCGCGGCCAGGTCGCTGTCTTCCAGCTCCTGCGCTTCGAGCCACTTCAGGTTGACCTTGGTGCGCTGGCGCAGGCCGCCGTGCTTGAGCGCTTCGCCGACCGACTTGTAGGCGTCCTGGTGGTCGACGTACTTGCCGACCACCGCGATGGTGACCTCGTCCAGCGGGTGCAGGGTGGCGTCCACCGCCGCTTCCCACTCGTGCAGGTCGGCCGGGCCGGCCTTGTCGCCGAGCTTGAGCTGGTTGATGACGATGTCATCCAGGCCCTGCGCGTGCAGGCCCATCGGAATGCGGTACAGCACGTCCACGTCCGGCACGCTGATCACGGCGCGCTCGGAGACGTTGGTGAACTGGGCGATCTTGCGGCGCTCCGAATCCGGCACGACCTGCTCGGAACGGCACAGCAGCACGTCCGGCTGGATGCCGATCGAACGCAGCTCCTTGACCGAGTGCTGGGTCGGCTTGGTCTTCAACTCGCCGGCGGCAGCGATGTACGGCACCAGAGTCAGGTGCATGAACAGCGCCTTCTCCGGGCCGCGCTCGGTGCGCACCTGGCGGATCGCCTCCAGGAACGGCAGCGACTCGATGTCGCCCACCGTACCGCCGATCTCCACCAGCGCCACGTCGAAGCCTTCGGTGGCCTCGTCCATGCAGCGGCGGATCTCATCGGTGATGTGCGGAATGACCTGCACGGTGGCGCCCAGGTAGTCGCCGCGGCGCTCCTTGCGGATCACGTTCTCGTAGATGCGGCCGGTGGTGACCGAGTTCTTGCGGCTCAGGCGGGTGCGCACGAAGCGCTCGTAATGGCCCAGGTCCAGGTCGGTCTCGGCGCCGTCATCGGTGACGTAGACCTCACCGTGCTGGAACGGGCTCATGGTGCCCGGGTCGACGTTGATGTACGGATCGAGCTTCATCATCGTCACCCGCAGGCCGCGGGCCTCGAGGATGGCGGCAAGCGACGCGGCGGCAATACCTTTGCCGAGCGAGGACACTACGCCGCCGGTTACGAAGATCAAGGGAGTCATGGCTGGGGGTGTCCTGTCAGGAAGGGGGAAACGGCGCCGACGCGCAGGGCGACGGACGACGTGAAGGGGGAAATCAGAGCGATCCGGGCGGCTGCGGGGCGTTCACGCGCCAGGGCCGGGATCAGGGGGGATGCGGTGCGGGAGTGGGTCAGCGACGTCGGGTCAGCCGTGCCGGCCACTGTCTGGACCGTCACCTCCTGCCTACCCTGCTGGCGATCGCGCACGATCAGGCCAGTCCATTCGCTGATGGATGACACGCACTACTCCCGGAAAGCCATAGTTTACAGATTGACGGCCCCCAGCCCAAGGGGCGGATGACGGTCTTCACATAAGAAGAAGAGCCCCGGCGCGATACCGGGGCTCATGTTGACTACTTTTTCAGATCCCCAGGTCTCTCTGGTGGAGAGCCCCCTTGGAGTTCAAGGGGGCGCGCCGACAGGCGCGGGGATGTGGAAGAGAGGGTGAGCGGGGCCCACGGTTTGCCGCGCAAACCGTGGGGAAGCGTCAGCGCGAAGCGCTTATCGCTTCTTCCGCGCTTCTTCCTCTTCCTCCTTCTGCGGGGCCTGCTCGCCCCTGGCCTTCATTTCGGCCGTGGCGGCCGCGCGGCGCTTGGCCTTGGCGTCCGCCTCGGCCTGCGCCCTGTCGGCCTGTTCGCCCTGCTGCGGCGTGGGCTGGCCCTGTCCGGCGTTCTGGGCCAGTGCCATGGGCACGGCCACCACGGCGGCGGCGATGGCAACGATGGTCAGCAACTTCTTCATGGGGTGCTCCTCGCGGTATGGCATGGAATGGGGCGCCGGAGGCTCCGGTTTCCCATCCATCACAGTCTATCGCGCCCCGGTCGGCCCCCCCCTGAACGTGTGGCGTGCAAAAAACCCGTCCAGACCGCAAACTTCGCCGTCGCATTGCGCTTTATGAAGACAGATGAACGCCCGCTATAACGCCGCCGATATTGAAGTCCTGTCCGGCCTGGACCCGGTCAAGCGCCGCCCCGGCATGTACACCGACACCGCGCGCCCGAACCATCTGGCGCAGGAAGTCATCGACAATGCCGTCGACGAAGCCCTGGCCGGGCATGCCCACACGGTCGAAGTCACGCTGTTCAAGGACGGCAGCTGCGAGGTCAGCGATGACGGCCGCGGCATGCCCGTGGACATCCACCCCGAGGAGAAGATCCCCGGCGTCGAACTGATCCTGACCCGCCTGCACGCGGGCGGCAAGTTCAACAACAAGAACTACACCTTCTCCGGCGGCCTGCATGGCGTTGGCGTGAGCGTGGTCAACGCGTTGTCCACCCTGGTCGAAGTGCATATCAAGCGCGACGGCAGCGAACACCGCATCACCTTCCGCAACGGCGACCGCGCCACCCCGCTGGAAGTGGTCGGCAGCGTCGGCAAGAAGAACACCGGTACCCGCGTGCGCTTCTGGGCCGACCCGAAGTACTTCGACACGCCCAAGTACAACCTGCGCGCGCTGCGCCACCTGCTGCGTGCCAAGGCCGTGCTGTGTCCGGGCCTGACCGTGAAGCTCCACGACGAAGCCACCGGCGAGCAGGACACCTGGTACTACGAAGACGGCCTGAGCGATTACCTCAAGGCCGAGCTCGGCGAGCGCGAGATGCTGCCGGCCGACCTGTTCGTGGGCCACCTGAAGAAAGAAAACGAGGTGGTGGACTGGGCCCTGGCCTGGATCCCCGAAGGCGAGCTGGTCCAGGAAAGCTACGTCAACCTGATCCCGACCGCCCAGCACGGCACCCACGCCAACGGCCTGCGCACCGGCCTGACCGAGGCGCTGCGCGAGTTCTGCGACTTCCGCAATCTGCTGCCGCGTGGCGTCAAGCTGGCCCCGGAAGACGTATGGGACCGCGTGTCGTTCGTGCTGTCGCTGAAGATGACCGATCCGCAGTTCAGCGGCCAGACCAAGGAACGCCTGTCCTCGCGCCAGGCCGCCGGCTTCGTCGAGGGCGCTGCGCATGATGCCTTCAGCCTGCTGCTGAACCAGAACGTCGCATTGGGCGAGCAGATCGCCCAGCTGGCGATCGAGCGCGCCAGTGCGCGCCTGAAGACCGAAAAGCTGGTGACCCGCAAGAAGGTCACCCAGGGGCCTGCCCTGCCCGGCAAGCTGGCCGACTGCATCAGCCAGGACCTGTCGCGCACCGAGCTGTTCCTGGTCGAAGGCGACTCCGCCGGCGGCAGTGCCAAGCAGGCCCGCGACAAGGACTTCCAGGCGATCCTGCCGCTGCGCGGCAAGATCCTCAACACCTGGGAAGTGTCCTCGGGCAGCGTGCTGGCCTCCGAGGAAGTGCACAACCTGGCCATCGCGATCGGCTGCGACCCGGGCAAGGAAGACATCGCCGGGCTGCGCTACGGCAAGGTCGTCATCCTGGCCGACGCCGACTCGGACGGCCTGCACATCGCGACCCTGCTGACCGCGCTGTTCCTCAAGCACTTCCCGGCACTGGTCGATGCCGGCCACGTGTTCGTGGCGATGCCGCCGCTGTTCCGTGTCGACGTGGGCAAGCAGGTGTTCTACGCCCTGGACGAGGAAGAGAAGCGCACGATGCTGGACAAGATCGAACGCGAGAAGATCAAGGGCCAGGTCAGCGTGACCCGCTTCAAGGGCCTGGGTGAAATGAACCCGCAGCAGCTGCGCGAGTCCACCATCCATCCCGATACGCGTCGCCTGGTGCAGCTGACCATCGATGATGGCGAGCAGACCCATTCGCTGATGGACATGCTGCTGGCCAAGAAGCGCGCCAGCGACCGCAAGGGCTGGCTGGAAAAGAAGGGCGACCTGGCTTCGCTGGAGGTCTGATCCGCCTCGAGTGGCACTGAAAAAACCCGCCTTCCGGCGGGTTTTTTCTTGCCTGTGCCACCAGGCATGGATGCATGCAGCGGGAAGGATTACCGTGGCGTCACCGCATTCGCAGGAACCCGCGTGCCGTTCGACCCGACCCTGATGCTGGAAACCACGCGCCTGGTGCTGACACCGATCCGCGCCACGGACGCGCAGGCGTTGTTCGCGATCCAGTCCGACCGTCCGGGCATGCGCTACTGGAACCATCCGGCGTGGACCGACCTCAAGCAGGCCTACGTACAGATCCTCGACGATCTCTCCGCGCTGGAGGCAGGCACGCAACTGAAACTGGCGATCCGTGAGCACGTGGACGGACCGCTGCTGGGCATCGTGGTCGTGTTCGCGATCGACGAGACGTCCAGGCGCGCGGAGATCGGGTATCACCTGGCGCCGGCGGCACAGGGCAAGGGCTACATGCACGAGGCGCTGTCACGGTTCGCGGCCTACCTGTTCGATGAACTGCGCATGCGTCGGCTGGAAGCGGAGATCGATCCGCGCAACGTCTCGTCGGCCAAGGTGCTGGAGCGGATCGGGTTCCAGCGCGAAGGACTGCTGCGGGAGCGCTGGCGGGTTGCCGGCGAGGTCTCCGATTCAGCCGTCTACGGCCTGCTGGCACGCGAGTGGCAGGATCGGGCCGACCCGGCGCCGCGTTAGAACGGGCGCGGCGCCATCCTGCGTATACCGGCCTCGCCCCGCCCCGTCCGGCACGCTCCCTCCACGAAAAAGCCCGCCTTGCGGCGGGCTTTTCGATGTTCAACCGTGCGGACCGGTCAGGCCCAGCCGAACAGTTCGAACAGGCGCAGGATCAGGTACGCACAGCCGCCGGCGGCCGGGATCGTCAGGATCCACGCCCACACGATGCGCTCGATCACGCCGAAGCGCAGCGAACGCGGGTTCTTGGCAAAGCCCACGCCCATGATCGCGGTGGAGATGCTGTGGGTGGTCGAGACCGGCATACCGAAGTGCGCGGCCAGGGTCAGGATGGTGGCCGAGCTGGTTTCCGCGGCGAAGCCGTGGATCGGGTGCAGCTTGACCATCTTGTGGCCCAGGGTCTTGATGATCTTCCAGCCGCCCGAGGCGGTACCGGCGGCCATCACCACGGCGCAGGTCAGCACGATCCACATGGCGATGCCGTCGCCGGCGCTCGCGTCCGGGTGCATGAAGGCCAGCCAGGACGGCAGGTCGTTCAGGGCACCGGTCGCTTCGGCACCGATCAGCGTCATGGCGATGATGCCCATGGTCTTCTGTGCATCGTTGTGGCCGTGCGCGAAGCCCATGTAGGCCGCCGAGGCGATCTGGGCCTTGCCGAAGAACGCATTGACGATGCGCGGGCGCGCCAGCCGGCCGATGAACCCGCCCACCTTGGCCATGCCCGCGATGATCGCCCACAGCAGCAGCATCACCGCGATGCCGAGCAGGAAGCCGGCGATCGGCGAGGTGATCATCGGCAGGAACACCTTCCACAGCAGGCCCTTGTTCTGGGCCCAGGTGCCGATGCGCTCGGACCAGATCAGCGCGTCCCAGTTGTTATGGGCAGCGGCCAGGCCGGCGCCGCACAGGCCGCCGATCAGGGCATGCGAGGACGAGGACGGCAGCCCCTTCCACCATGTGATCAGGTTCCAGATGATGCCGCCCAGCAGCGCGCACAGGATCACCTGCGGGGTCACATCGACCACGTTGGTGTTGAGCAGGCCCGAGGCGATGGTCAGCGCCACGGCGGTGCCGGTCAGGGCACCGATGAGGTTCATGAAGGCCGCCAGCATCACCGCCCAGCCGGGCGAGAGCACTTTGGTCGCCACCACGGTGGCGATGGAGTTGGCGGTGTCGTGGAAGCCGTTGATGAACTCGAAGACGAGCGCGGCCAGGATCACCACCAGGACAAGGGTCAGCATGCTGTGGCGTCCGTCAGCTGTTCTTCAAGACGATCTGGTAGGCGACCACGCCGGCCTCGCGGCAACGATCGATGGCCTTTTCCAGGATCTCGAAGAACTCCTTCAGCAGGAACATCTGCAGGCTGTCCAGGCGGCCGGAATAGATGTCGCGGTACAGCTCGAGCATCAGGCGGTCGGCTTCGTTCTCCAGCGAGCGCAGCTTCTCGTTGAGCGCGGTCATCCGGTCCAGGTTCATGTGGCGCAGGTCGCCCACCATCTCCACCACCACGCTGGCGGCCTGCTCCAGCATCGCCGCGCGGGGCGCGAAATCGATGTGTTCCAAGTGCTGGGTGGCCAGCGAATAGCGATCGGCGAACTTCTCGATCTGCTTGGGAATCTTGTACAGCGCCGAGCCCAGCGCTTCGATGTCTTCGCGCTCGATCGGGGTCATGAAGCTGTCGACCAGCGCCTGGCTGATCTTGTCCGAGGCGGCGCGCTCGCGCAGGCGGGCCAGCTTGAAGGCGTCCAGCGCCGGCTGGCGGTCCGCTTCGCGCAGCATCGCGTGCAGCGCCTTGGCGCTGTCCTGGGCGGCCTGGGCAGCCTCGTCCAGCAGGGTGTAGAACTGTTTGCCGGAGCCAAAAATGGTCTGCAGAGAGAACATTGAGAAACCTATTCGCCGTCGAGGAAGGACGGCACCGGGCGGAATTATGACGGTTTGATGTCCAATCCGGGTACTCCCTGTCATCTTCACGCTCCCACGGCCCTGCCTGAACGACCCTGATTGCATCCCTGCCCCGGCCTTTTGTTAAGATGCGCGGGCACCTTCGGGTGCACTCTATGGACGACGACCCTTACCCCCCGCCGCACCGCCGCGCTTACGCGCCCTCCGGTAGCCGACATCGCTTGAACACGCCCTCCCTGCCACCAACCGGGGATGAAGCCCGTGTTTGAACTGCTTATCGTCCTTGCCCTGATCCTGCTCAACGGCTTCTTCGCCATGTCCGAAATGTCGGTCATGACCTCGCGCAAGAGCCGCCTCAAGCAGATGGCCGCCTCCAGCAAACGCGCCGAGCGCGCGCTTGAACTGTCTGAAAAGCCCGAGAGCTTCCTGTCCACGGTCCAGATCGGCATCACCCTGATCGGCATCCTGACCGGCGTGTTCGGCGGTGAGGCGATCGGCCTGGCCATCGCCGAGTGGCTGCACGGCATCGTCCCGGCCTTCGCCTACTCCAGTGAAGTTGGCAAGGCGCTGGCGGTTGCCCTGATTACCTTCCTGACGCTGATCTTCGGTGAACTGGTCCCCAAACGACTGGCCATCACCCGTTCGGAAGACATCGCCGGGCTGGTCGCCTGGCCGATGGGCTGGCTGTCCCGGATCGCTTTCCCGTTCGTGTGGCTGCTCTCCCACAGCACCCGGCTGGTGCTGCGCGTGCTCGGCCTGGGCAAGGATGAGGCCGCGTCGGTCACCGAAGAAGAGATCCGCATGCTGGTGGCCGAGAGCCACGAAGCCGGCGTGATCGACGCCCACGAGCGCGACATGATGAACCGCGTCATGCGCCTGGGCGACCGCACCGCCGACAGCCTGATGACCCCGCGCAACCGGATCGCCTGGCTGGATACGCAGGCCGCGCCGGAGAAGAACATCGCCACCATGCGCGAGAACGAGTTCTCCCGTTACCCGGTGTTCCGCGACAACGACCAGGACATCGTCGGGGTGCTGGAAGTCAAAAGCCTGGTGACGCGCCTGGTGCGCGATGACCATTCGCTGTTCCAGAACCTGCGCGAGCCGCTGTACGTCTCCGAGTCCACCCACGCGATGAAGCTGCTGGAGATCTTCCGCGAGGAGCAGCAGTCGATGGCGCTGGTGGTGGACGAGTACGGCGAGATCCAGGGCCTGGTCACCATCAGCGACCTGATGGGCGCGGTGGTCGGCCGCCTGCAGTCGGTGGAGAACGTGGACGAGGACGCACTGGTCGTGACCCGTGAGGACGGCTCGTTCCTGGTCGATGGCTCGCTGTCGATCGAGGACCTGCGCGAACTGATGGGCAACGCTGAGCTGCCCGATGCCGACGATGGCGATTACTACACGCTGGCCGGCATGTGCATCCATTATTTCGGCCGCATCCCGCATGCGGGCGAGTACTTCGATTGGGCCGGCTGGCGCATCGAGATCGTCGATCTTGACGGTGCCCGCGTCGACAAGCTGCTGCTGCGCACCCTGAGCGAAGACGAAACCGATGACATCACCGGCTGAGCCGACGCCGCCGGATCCGACGCGGCCGCAGTACCGCAACGAGGGGATCCGTACCCTCCTGGCGATGTTCGACCACGGTGACCCGGAGGAACGGCTGCTGCTGGGCCAGATCCTGCAGGATCTGCAGCAGAGCGCGTTCGGCGTGTTCCTGTTCGTGGCGATCCTGCCGGCCTTCATTCCGATTCCCGGGATCGGCGGCGCGGTCAGTGGGCCGCTGGTGGTCCTGATCGGTGCGCAGATGCTGTGCGGCATGCGCCGGCCGTGGCTGCCGGGCTTCATCCGCAACCGTGGGCCCAAGCGCGGCACCATGCATCGCTTCCTGGAGCGCATCGACGGCCCACTGCGGCGCTTGGACCGCCTGCTAAAACCGCGGATGGCCGGACTGCTGGTGCCGCTGCCCGCCCATGCATTCAGCGGCCTGCTGCTGATCCTGATCGGCGTGCTGTTGTCGCTGCCGATCCCGCTCACCAACTATCTGTTCGGCTTCCAGTTGCTGCTGTTCGCGCTGGCGCTGCTGGAACGCGACGGCGTGCTGATGCTGGTCAACTGGGTCGGGGCGGTGGCTGCCGTGCTGTTCTTCGGCTTCAGTTCGGGCCACCTGGTGGGCTACACGGTGGACCTGTTCCAACGCTGGTTCTGAAGTACCGACCAACGGTCGGTACCTACCGAATTACCCACCAACGGTGGGTACCTGCCGAATTATCGACGCACGGTCGGTACCTGCCATTGAAGTACCGACCCACGGTCCGTACCCACCGAATTACCGGGTCGGCACCTACGCGCCGGGCTTGAGATCCACCGTGCCAGTGTCGGACATCGCGCCCGGGTCATCGGTGACGGCCGACAGCACGAAATACAGGGCCTTGCCGAGCAGGCCACCCGGGCCATCCCAGTATTCGGCCGATTCGGCGCTGACGTGGATCAGGCGCAGGTTCGGGTCGTCCTTGCCGCCCGGGAAGAAGATCTTCATCGCCGGCGACCAGAGTTCGTCGATCTTGGCGCGGTCATGGACCACCCGCGCGGTACCCGAGACCGAGACATAGGTATTGCCCGAGGGCGAGGCGTAGGCCACGTTGACGCGCGGGTTGGCGGTGATTTCCGCGATCTTCGGGCTGTCGGCGCCGGTGGCGAACCACAGGTCGCCATCGAACTCGACTTCCTGCGTGCCCAGCGGACGACTGAACAAGCGTCCGTCCACACCGACCGTGGTGAACATCGCGATGTCCACGCCGCGGATCAGTTCGGCCAGTTGTTTGATGTGCTGCTGACGATCGTGCTCGGCCATGGGGTGGCTCCTGCAAGGGGAGCCACCATCACAGCCGATCGGCGGCTACGGCGACGTGAACCGCGCGGTCACACCTTCTTCGCATGCGCCGTGGGCATTACGCCTGCAGTGCGCGCCATGCCTGCATCGCCAGCCCGAACGAACGCTTGCGCGCGGCATGGTCGTAGATGTTGGCGGTGACCAGCACTTCGTCAGGCTTGTGCCGCGCCACGAACGCGGCCAGCCCTTCCTGCACCTGCTTCACGTCACCGACCACTGCGCAGGCCAGCGCGTTCTGCACGCCGGCCTTTTCGTGCGGCTGCCAGAACGCTTCGATGTCGTCGATCGGCGGCGGAATCAGGCCCGGCAGGCCACGGCGCAGATTGACGAAACTCTGCTGCTGGGTGGTGAACAGCCGCTTGGCGTCAGCTTCCGAATCGCTGGCCACCACGTTCAGGCCCAGCACCGCATACGGCGCCTGCAGATACTGCGAGGCACGGAATTCGCGGCGGTAGACCGCCAGCGCTTCATCCATCGCGTCGGGGGCGAAGTGCGAGGCGAAGGCGAACGGCAGGCCCATCGCCGCCGACAGGCGCGCACTGAACAGGCTCGAGCCCAGCAGCCACACCGGCACCGGAATGCCGGCGCCGGGCACGGCGCGCACGGCCTGGCCCTTCTGGGCCGGTTCGAAGTAGTGCAGCAGCTCGCGCACGTCCTGCGGGAACTGGTCGGCGCTGTCGAAGTAGCGGCGCAGTGCGCGGGCGGTCGGCTGGTCCGTGCCGGGCGCGCGGCCCAGGCCCAGATCGATGCGGTCCGGGTACAGCGAAGCCAGCGTGCCGAACTGCTCGGCCACCTGCAGCGGCGAGTGATTGGGCAGCATGATGCCGCCGGCACCGACACGGATGCGCTTGGTGCCCCCGGCCACATGGCCGATCAGCACGGCAGTGGCGGCGCTGGCGATGCCGGGCATGTTGTGGTGCTCGGCCAGCCAATAGCGATGGAAACCCCAGCCTTCGGCGTGCTGGGCCAGGTCCAGCATGTTGGCGAAGGCCTGCGTGGTGTCGCTGCCTTCGCAGACCGGCGCCAGATCAAGAATCGACAGCTGCATCATGAATGCTCGTTCCAACCAGGAGATATCTCACTGAGATGGGGCTGTCCGCGCGGTTTGCCACCGCCCACAAGGCACGGGTGGCAAGACGCTGATTTCCGTCTCGCGACGATTCAGGACAATCAACGCCGTGAAGACGGCTCAGGCGGCGTCAGCGTCCTGGTCCACCAGCGGCTGCAGGGCCGCGTCCAGCGCCACGCGCTCGTCGAACACGAAGCAGCGGCCGTCATAGCCCTCGCCGCCCACGGCCTCGAAATAGCCCAGGATGCCGCCGTCCAGCTGCAGCACGTTGTCCATGCCGTCATTGCGCATCCACAGGGCCGCCTTCTCGCAGCGGATGCCGCCGGTGCAGAAGCTGACCACGGTGCTGTCCTTGAGCGCCTCACGGTGCGGGGCCAGCGCGTCGGGCAGATCGGTGAACTTGGTGATCGGCAGCACCAGCGCGTCCTGGAAGGTACCGTACTCGATCTCCTGGGTGTTGCGGGTGTCCAGCATCACCACCGGCTTGCCGGCGTCGTCATGCCCCTGGCGCAGCCAGCGCTGCACCGTGGCCGGGTCGATCGACGGGGCGCGCGGGTAGGCCAGCGGCTGGCCGTCGTCGATGCGGAAGCTGATGATCTCCGGCTTGACCTTGGCCTTGAGCCGGGCAAAGGGCTGCATGTGGCTGTAGCTGGTCTTCACCCGCAGCCCGGCAAACCGGGCATCGGCCCGCAGGGCGGTGTAGAAGCCATCGATTGCCTGCTCCGCCCCGGCCAGGAACAGGTTGATGCCCTCGCCCGCTACCAGGATCGTGCCGCGCAGCTGCGCGGCGGTGGCCCGCTCCAGCAGGGTCGCGCACAGCGCGTCCGGGTCGGCGACGGGGGTGAAGTGGTAGGCGGCGGTATTGGCGATCATCCCGCCATTTTAGCCGCTGGGCGGCCGCGACGCCTGAGCCGCGCCGGAATCAGCCGCGCAGCAGCACGAACGGCAGCAGCACCAGCGCGGCCGCGACGGCCATCCCGACCAGCACCGTGACCACGAACACCGGGCGGCGCCGGATCAGGCTGCCGAAGGTCTCGGCCGTGCCCTCGCGCAGCGCGGCCTCACGCTCGCCGCGCACGCGCTCGCCGCGCGTCTGCTGGTAGTCGGCCATCAAGGCCTTGGCCCGCGGGTGATCCTCGTTGTCGCGCACCCAGATGCCGCCGAAGGAGATGCCCCACGGGCTGGGCTCGGTGCGGTAATGGGCAATGCCCGCCTTGTCCAGCAGGGCGGTGACATCCTGGATTTCATCGTCCGCGACATTGCGCAGGTTGAGCAGCAGTTTCGACATGCGCCCATGATAGCGCCCGGCGATGCGCTACCCTTGCGTCCCCGTTTTTTGGATCCGGAGCCCGCCCATGCGCCGTCTGCCGCGTTACCTGCTCGCCCCCCTGATGCTGTCGCTGCTGGCCGCCTGCACCCCGCCCGGCCCGCCGCCCGGTGGCAGCATCGCGCAGTTCGAGAAGATCGACACCCAGCCGGGCACCGGCGCCGAGGCCACGCCGGGCAGCAAGGTCACGGTGCACTACACCGGGTGGATCTACGACGAGCGCACCGCCGACAAGCACGGTGACAAGTTCGACAGCTCGGTGGACCGTGGCGAGCCCTTCAGCTTCGACCTGGGCCAGGGCCAGGTCATCAAGGGCTGGGACGAAGGCTTCGCGGGCATGAAGGTGGGCGGCAAGCGCACGCTGATGATTCCGGCCGAGTACGGCTATGGCGCCCGTCGCGCCGGCCCGATCGCGCCGAACTCCTCGCTGGTGTTCGATGTCGAGCTGCTCGACGTCAAGCCGCGTTGATCCTGCCTGCATGAGCATTGCCCTGACCACCCCACGCCGGGTCGCGATCATCGGCGGCGGCCCCGCCGGCCTGATGGCGGCTGAAACCGTGCGCGCTGCCGGCCACGCCGTCGATCTGTACGAGGCCAAGGGCTCGCCCGGTCGCAAGTTCCTGATCGCCGGCAAGGGCGGCCTCAACCTGACCCACTCCGACGCGCCTGACGTGTTCGTTTCGCGCTACCGCGAGCGCGCGGAGGCGGTGGGCGGGTGGCTGGCCGATTTCAATGCCGAGGCGCTGCGCGCCTGGGCGTTGGACTTCGGCGTGGAAACCTACGTGGGCAGTTCCGGCCGTGTGTTCCCGGTGGACCGCAAGGCCGCGCCGCTGCTGCGCGGCTGGGTGCGCCGGCTGAAGGAACAGGGCGTGCGCTTCCACGTGCAGCATCGCTGGACCGGCTGGGATGACGCGGGCGCGCTGCGCTTCCAGACGCCCGATGGCGAAACGACGGTGACGGCCGACGCGGTAGTGTTCGCGCTCGGCGGCGGCAGCTGGCCGGAACTGGGCTCGGATGGCGCGTGGATGGCGCCGATGGCCGCCACCGGCATCGACATCGCCCCGCTGCAGCCAGCCAACTGTGGCTTTGACATCGGTTGGACGCCCTACTTCAGCGAACGCCAGGCCGGCGCCCCGCTCAAGCCGGTGGTGGCGCACTGGACCGACCTGAAGGGCGAACCGCGCTCACTGCAGGGCGAGTGCGTGATCACGGCGACCGGCATCGAAGGCAGCCTCATCTACGCGCTGTCGGCCGATCTGCGCGACAGCCTGGCCCGCGACGGCCAGGTGGAACTGCAGCTGGACCTGCTGCCGGGCCAGACCGAAGCGCAGGTGCTGGAGAAGCTTGGCAAGCCGCGCCAGGGCCGCAGTTTCGGCGAGGTCCTGCGTCGCCAGCTCGGGCTGGGCGGGGTGAAGTCCGCCCTGCTGTTCGAGGTGCTGGGCCGCGAGGCCGGGCAGCTGCCGCTGGCGCAGATCGCGCACGCGCTCAAGCGGCTGCCACTGGCCCTGGAACGACCGCGTCCGATCGATGAAGTCATCAGCACCGCCGGTGGCGTGCGCCTGGAGGCACTGGATACGCAGTTGATGCTGCGCGCACGGCCGGGCACGTTCTGTGCGGGCGAGATGCTGGACTGGGAAGCACCGACCGGCGGCTACCTGCTCACCGCGTGCTACGCCAGCGGGCTGCGCGCCGGGCGTGGCGTGGTGGCCTGGCTGGCGCAGGGATAGATCGCGAGGTGCCGGCCAGCGGCCGGCACTACCAGTGACGTGCCCTGACAGGCGCTCGGCGCGGCTCAGCGCGGCGTCCGGGTGGTGCCGGCCACTGGCCGGCATCAACGCGTGCGCTGCATCCGCACCGACGCGAGTGCGACGCCGCTGGGGTGTGGGTAGCTCTCCTCGCGCAGCGCCTCAAAACCACAGCGCTGATAGAACGGCACCGCGTTGAGCGAGGCCGAGAGCACCAGCGGCCGCGCAGGGTCGGCCAACGCCTCCATCGCCTGCATCAGGGTCAGGCCGATGCCACGGCCGCCGCAGTCGGGATCGACGAACAACGCATCAACCTCGTTGCCGGCCAGATCGATCACGCCGTAGCCCAGCAGCGCACCCTCGGCGTCTTCGGCAATCACACCGCCACCGCCGGCGAGCAGCGCGCGGTAGTGTTGCGGCGGCGGCGAGGCCGACCATGGGGCAATTACCTCCGGCGGATACGCCGTACTGCACAGTTCGCGGACGCAGCGGGTGCGCAGTACCCACAGCCGGTCCGCCTCGTCGGCGCGGCCGACCCGCAAGCGCACTGCACGATCGCCCGTCATCGCGATTTGCTCGCGCGCAGCGCCTGGATGCGCGCTGGTGGCTGGAACGAGTCGCTGCGCGCATCGGCCCAGTAATCGTGGAAGACCGCGTGGTCCGGCACCTTGCGCAGCAGTTCACCGGGCGCAAGATAGCGATACAACGAGGCCAGCGAACGGATTTCCACCGGCGAGACCCGGCGCAGGATGTGCTCCGGCCCCAGCTCGGAGGGATCGTTGAGGCCGGCCGCGCACAGCAGGTCGCGCAACGCGCGCAGCGTGTTCTCGTGGTAGCTGTGCACGCGCGTGGCCTTGTCGGCCGCATCCAGGTGCCGCCAGCGATTGGGGTTCTGGGTGGCGATGCCGGTCGGGCACTTGTCGCTGTGGCAGCTCAACGACTGGATGCAGCCCAGCGCGAACATGAAACCACGGCCGGCGTTGCACCAGTCCGCGCCCAGCGCGATGGTGCGCGCGATCTCGAACGCGCTGGTCACCTTGCCGGCCGCACCCACGCGGATGCGGTCGCGCAGGTCCAGCCCGACCAGGGTGTTGTGCACCAGCAGCAGGGCTTCGTGCATCGGCACGCCAACATGATCGATGAACTCGGCCGGTGCGGCGCCGGTCCCGCCCTCGGCGCCGTCAACGACGATGAAGTCCGGCAGCAGCCCGGTTTCCTGCATCGCCTTGGCAATGCCGAACCACTCCCACGGGTGGCCGATGGCCAGCTTGAAGCCGACCGGCTTGCCGCCGGACAACTCGCGCAGCCGCGCGACGAACTGCAGCAGCTCGACCGGGGTATTGAACGCGCTGTGCCTGGAGGGCGACACGCAATCCACGCCCATCGGCACGCCACGGGTGATCGAGATCTCTTCGCTGACCTTGGCCGCCGGCAAGACGCCGCCGTGGCCAGGCTTGGCGCCCTGCGAGAGCTTGATCTCGATCATCTTGACCTGATCATGGTTCGCGTTGGCGACGAACTTCTCTTCACTGAAGCCGCCGGCCTCGTCACGACAACCGAAGTAGCCCGAGCCGATTTCCCAGACCAGGTCACCGCCCATTTCGCGGTGATAGGGAGAAATCGACCCTTCGCCGGTGTCGTGGTAGAAGCTGCCGCGGCGCGCGCCTTCGTTCAGTGCGCGGATCGCGTTGGCCGACAACGAGCCGAAGCTCATCGCAGAGATGTTGAACACGCTGGCCGAGTACGGCTTGGCACAGTTGGGCCCGATCTGGATGCGGAAATCGTGGTGGCCGATCTCGGTCGGCGCCAGCGAGTGGTTGATCCATTCGTAATCCACCGCATACGTGCTGCGCAGCGTACCGAATGGCACCACGTCCATTTCATTCTTGGAGCGCTGGTAGATCAGGGCACGCTGCTGGCGCGAGAACGGCACGTCTTCCAGATCGCTCTGCACGAAGTACTGGCGGATCTCCGGCCCGATCGATTCCAGCCCGTAGCGGAAGTGCGCCATCACCGGGTAGTTGCGCCGCAGCGTGCTGCGCTTCTGCAGCATGTCCCACGTGCCCAGCACCACCAGCAGGGCCGTCACCCCCACGCCCCAGTACCAGGCGGGCCAGATCGTGCCCAACCACAGGCAGACCGGGAACAGCAGGATGGCGAGCAGATACGCGAGATAGCGGTGCATGGCTTTCCTCAATCAATAGCTGCCAACGAGTCTACAGGCGGTCGTCCACCACTTCCCGGGGCCATACGGATTTGACGTCGTACACCACGCCACCCGGTGCCAACAACGCGCGCACCTGCGCCGCATCCAGGGCACGGAAACGATCGTGCGCCACGGCGAGCACGACCGCGTCATACCCGCCCGCATCCGGGGCGTCGACCCAACGCACGCCGGCATCGGCCAGTGCCGCCGGACCGACCCACGGGTCCTGCACGTCCACCCGGGCCCCACTGGCCTGCAGGCGCTGCGCCAGTTCCAGCGCGCGGCTGTTGCGCAGGTCCGGGCAGTTCTCCTTGAAGGTGACGCCCAGCACCAGCACCCGGGCCTGGGCGACATCGATGCGGCGCGATGCCAGCAGCGCCAGCACGCGTTGTGCGACGTGCTCGCCGACCCGGTTGTTGACCTGGCGCGCGGTGTGGATCAGATCGGGGTGATAGCCCACGCTCTCGGATTTGTGCAGCAGGTAGTACGGATCCACGCCGATGCAGTGGCCGCCGACCAGGCCGGGCCGGAACGGCAGGAAGTTCCACTTGCTGCCGGCCGCGTCCAGCACATCCTGGGTATCGATGCCGAGCCGATCGAAGATCAGCGCCAGCTCGTTGACCAGGGCGATGTTGACGTCGCGCTGGATGTTCTCGATCACTTTGGCGGCTTCGGCCACGCGGATCGACGGTGCCGGCCATGTGCCTGCGGTGATGATGCTCTTGTACAGGGAATCGACCACCGCGGCGACCTCGGGCGTCGAGCCGGAGGTGATCTTGCGGATGTCCGGCAGCCGCCGCTCGCGGTCGCCCGGGTTGATCCGCTCCGGGCTGTAACCGCAATAGAAATCCTCGTTGAAGCGCAGCCCCGACCCTTCCTCGAGCAGGGGGACGCAGACTTCCTCGGTGGTACCGGGATAGACCGTGGATTCATAGATCACGATGTCGCCGCGCTTGAGCAGGCCGGCAATCAAGGTACTGGCGCTGCGCAGCGGCCCCAGATCGGGCTGCTCATGCGCATCGATCGGGGTCGGCACGGTCACGATGTACACATTGCAGGCGGCCAGATCGGCGGGATCGGCGCTGTAATGCGCATGCACAGCGGCAGCGAGCTCATCGGCCTCCAGTTCCAGCGTGTGGTCCAGGCCACGCTGCAGCTCGGCGACCCGCGCGCTATCGATGTCGTAGCCCACCGTGGCCTGCTGCCGGCCGAAGGTCACTGTCAACGGCAGCCCGACATAGCCGAGCCCGATGACGCCGATGCGCGGCGCGGCCGCGGCGGAAATGGCCTGGGTCATCGCTCGGCTCCGCATCGCGGAACCGGGCCGGCCAGCAGGCGGGGCGTCATCAGGGGATACGTCATGCGATACGGAGCCGGGATACAGGTCATGCAAGCCTAACGCGCCAGCCCCTGCCCCACAAAGAACAAAGCCGCCGCCCGCGGAGAGTACGGACGACGGCCAAAGGAATAATGGTCCAGCTGCGGTTACTACCCTTTCAGACAGCCTCCAAGGGCAAACCCCGCAAGACTGGTCACAGCTGGTAGGAAGAGGATAGGCGGGCAACCGTGATCATTGTGTTACGGCCAGCGTTGTTCTGCGTTACGAACCCAGCGTCACCGCAGCCGGTTCCAACTCGCCGGAGACACCGGTCCACGCCGCAAGCAGACAGCCAAACCCCGTGGGCGTGTCGCCCGCTGCGGGCAGGCCGGCCAGAAATCCGTGCCAGGGCGCATCGATGATGCGCGCCAGTGCTTCGGGCTCCACTGCTGCGGAGGCCATCGTCCAGCGGGGGAAGTGGCGGGCACCGACCGTCCCGCGCGCAAGCTCACGCAGGTTGGTATGGATGCGCGCGTTGAACACCCGCTGGAACACCGAATCCACGCCATCCTCCGGACCTTCGAAATACTGCAGGAACCGACGCCCGTCGAACATCAGCACGCCGGTGACGCCGGCCACTTTATTGAATCCCGATGCCGCGCGCAGGATCTGATCGATATCAGACGTTTCGATTCCATCGACAGCGTCGCTGACATAAGCGACCGCATGCAGCGGCATGAAGGATTTCCGGAATGAACTGAAGCTGACTATGCCATGAAGTATTCGCACTGGGTAGACATCGACTGTGTCTGCCATCCCGTTCCGGAAAAGCGCGCCGGCGCATGCGTCATTCCGGGATCTGCACCTCGAATCCACGCTCGCGCAGCTGATCGATATAGCCGCCGGGCGTGACCAGCGAAGTCACCGGCACCGTCGCGAAGGTCACCGCGTTGCGTGCCAGCGCGTCGCTGGCCATGGAGATCCATTTGCGGTGAGCTTGGGCATCGACGTCGGTCAGGCCGCGGCGGCGCCCGAAGTCACTGTTGGCCACCGCATCCACGCAGGCCACGTACTGCCCTTTCACTGCCAGGCGCTGCAGCGCCTGGATATCACCCACGGCCCAGGCATTGGCGCGCTCGGCCAGCAGCGGCAGCCCGTGCTCGATCACCTCCAGCGTGCGCCGGAAGCATTCCACGTCCTGCAGGGCTGTCCCACGCACTTCCTTCAACGCCTGCCGGGGGTCGGCGATCTTGATCGTGACCTGGGTCGACACCGGCTTGAGGCCGTGTGCCTTGCTGGCCTTCTCGATGATCCTGGAGACCGGCGAGGATCGGCCCAGCCCCACATCCTTGAGGGCGGCGGCGTACAACTGCGTAGCGGCCACCAGCGGGCGGTCTTTCTCGATGCCATTGTCGCGCCCGATGTGACGCTGCTTGAGCAGCGCCCAGCGTGCATAGAGATCGGGCGGCAGGACCTCGCGCAGCGTGCGTCCGTCAGGATCGCGCGCCGCCTTCATCGCCGCAGGCGCCAGGGTCAGGCGGCGGAAGAACCCCACATCGGCATCCAGCGTCCAGCCGGGTGAGCCGAGCACCTCCTGGGCGCTGGCGATCACCGCCTGCACCTCGTCGGCGCGCCAGTCCAGCTTGGCCGGCAGCGGCGAGACCGTGCCGAGAATCCACAGTGTGTGCCCCTGGCTGTTGCGGACCTGCCACATGCCCGGCCCCGGCTGCACGCCGGAGACCAGCACCGGGGCAAGGTCGGTCACCTCGCCCGCCGTCTGCGCCGGTACCGGTACCGGTTCCTGCGCCGGCGCATGGACCTGGGCATTGGCATGGACCGCGCCGCCGAGCAGCACTGCCATGCCCCACACCAGTGCGCTCCCTGCACGTCCTGCGTTGGCCATGTGACCTTTCCGAAGTGAGTTGCTGCGCAGCGTACGGCGGCGCGCGGCCGGCTGCGTAAAGTTTGCGTTGCACCGGAACGCCGGCTGCAACGAACAAGGGCAGCCGGTTGGCTGCCCTCGCGTTGAATCATCACCGGCGTGCGTCGATCGCAGCGCGATCAGAACCCACGCCAAGGGGAAGCCTTGGTGCCCGGGGCCGGAATCGAACCGGCATGGGGTCGCCCCCGGCGGATTTTAAGTCCGATGCGTCTACCAGTTTCGCCACCCGGGCAACGGCGCGCATAGGGTGCCTGATCGCGCCCGGTTTTGGAATGCACGCACGCCGGGGCGACGGCACTCAGATCGCCCTGGAATACCGCACCGGCTGGTCCGGCTGCGCGAGATAACGGTCGAAGCACATCGCCAGCAGCCGCAGCAGCGGGCGCCCGCGTTCGCTGGCGCGCACCACGCCCTGCGCGTAGTCGGCCAGGCCGTCGGCCTGCAGCGTGGCCAGCGCGCGCAGCCCGTCGGCGAAATACGCCTCGAAGTCCACGCCATGCCGTGCTGCCAGCGCGGCGCCATCCACTTCGCCCTGGCACATCAGCTGGCCGATCAGCTCGGCGCGCAGTACGTCGTCCTCGTCCAGCTGCAGGCCACGCCAGACCGGCAGGCGCCCTGCATCGACGGCCGCCTCCCAGGCCGGCAGCTCGCGCGGGTTCTGGCTGTAGGTGTCGCCGATGTGGCTGATCGCGCTGGCGCCCAGGCCGACCAGATCGGTATCGGCATGCGTGGTGTAGCCCATGAAATTGCGGTGCAGCTGGCCCGCGCGTTGTGCCCGCGACAGATCCTCCTCCGGCAATGCGAAGTGGTCCATGCCGATGTACTGATAGCCCGCCTCGGAAAGCCGTTGCACCGCCAGGCCGAGCAGCGCGAGCTTCTGGTCGGGACCGGGCAGATCCGCATCGGCGATCTGGCGCTGCGCGCGGAACAGGTGCGGCAGGTGGGCATAGCCGTACACCGCCAGGCGATCGGGGCGCTCACGCAACACCGTTTCCAGTGTCTGCGCGAAGCCGGCCAGCGTCTGCTTCGGCAGGCCATAGATCAGATCGACATTGACCGAACGCAGCCCGTACTCGCGGCACGCGCGCAGGATGTCCAGGGTGGCCTCCACGCCCTGCTCGCGGTTGATCGCCTTCTGAACGTCCGGATCGAAATCCTGCACGCCCAGGCTGGCGCGGTTGAAGCCCAGCGCGGCCAAGCCGGCGATGTCGGCGCGGGTGACGAAGCGCGGGTCCAGTTCGATGGAGAAATCGCGTGCGGTCGCAGTGCTGAAATTGAAGCGCTCGCGCAGCCCCTCAAGCAGCTCGCGCATCTGCGCTGGCGCCAGGAAGTTCGGCGTGCCGCCACCGAGGTGCAGCTGGATCACTTCGCGGGCCGGATCGAACTGCGGCGCCATCAGGTCCGCCTCGCTCAGCACGCGGGCGACGTAGCTGATGCCCTTGCTGTGGTCGCGGGTGATGACACGGTTGCAGCCGCAGTAGAAGCATGGGCTGCTGCAGTAAGGCACGTGCACATACAGCGACAGCGGCCGGCCGAGCCGGTTGCTGCCGGCGATGGCCTCGCGCAGGGCCAGCTCGCCATACCCGTCATGGAAGTGCGGCGCGGTCGGATAGGAGGTGTAGCGCGGCCCGGGCCGGTCGTGGCGGCGCAGCAGCTCGGGGTCGAAGTGCCAGGCAAGCCCGGCGGCGGCAGGCGAGAAAGTATCCATGCCGCCAGCGTGCACGCGCGCGGGCGCGCACGCATTGCGTCAGATCAATTCAGGCCCTGGCGGCCGACCAGCGGCAGGCTGGGCCAACGCAGCATCTGGAAGCGACGCCAGAACGTATCGGCGATCCGCCCGGCAACGTCATCGGCCAGCCGCTGCATCGGCGGATTGCCACATTCGGCGGTCGTCTGCCGGAACAGGGCCAGCCAGCGGTCGAACAGATCGCGGTCGAGCTCATCCATGGCCATGTGCTTGGGCATCGGCGCGCCTTTGAAGCGGCGCGTGCCGCGCAGCATCGCCGACCAGAAATCGACCAGCTGGGCCAGGTGCGCATCCCAGTCGTGAATCCGTGCCGCGAAGACCGGCCCCAGCCGCGGCTCCTCGCGGACGCGCGCATAGAAGTCATGCACCAGCCGGGTGACCTCCTCTTCGCTGCACAGGTCCGGCGCAGGGAGAGGCAGCGCGTTGTCGGTGGGATCGGCCATGAACATCCTCGGGCGGCAACGCCCAGCATCGGCGGCAGCGCGTGCCGCTGCCTTGATCAGAATCAATGAAGGCCGTCGCGAAGCCTTCTAGTCTGGGAGCTCGACAGGAAGCGCGCACCCGCGATCCCGGCCCCCGGTCGGCGCGAAGTATAGCCGCGCCCTGCCCCCTCCTCCTGACCGTGGCCGCAATGAACGACCTGCATGACCCGCCCGACGGCAGCCGCCGACGGCTGATCCAGCAATGGGGCGCCATCCTGTGGCCCAGTTTCGTCGCAGCCGGCCTGGCCAGCGTGGTCTTCTTCGCGTTCGTCGACCCGCTGCGCCTGCGCGACATCACCTTCCCGCAACACGAGATCAGCCGCGAACTGGGCTACACACTGGGGTTCTTCATGTTCTGGGCGGTCACCGCCGCCGCCAGCACGATCACCTGGTACCTGCTGCGGCCAATGCCCGGCGACGACGACGATCTGCCGCTGGGGTGACCATGACAGACCGCCTCGCCCTGCATCTTGTCGATCCACCACCGGCACCGCCGCCCACCGTTCGCCGCGCGCCACTGCGCTGGCGGCCGCTGCTGTCGGCGCTGCTGCTGGCCGGCTTCTATGCCCTGCCGTGGCTGCGCTGGGAGGGCCGCCAGGCACTGTTGTTCGACCTGACCGCGCGCCGTTTCGATCTGTTCGGCTGGACGCTCTGGCCGCAGGACGTGGGCATCCTGCTGGGGCTGGCCGCCGTGCTGGCCACCACCCTGGTGCTGCTGACCAACCTGGCTGGCCGGGTCTGGTGCGGCCATGCCTGCCCGCAGACCTTGTGGAGCCGATTGTTCCGCTGGATCGAACAGGCCGCCGCGCACTGCCTGCCGGCCGCACCGGCGCGCGCGGCCAAGCATCTGCTGTGGCTGCTGGTGGCCGCGTGGACCGGCATCACCTTCGTGGGCTTTTTCAGCCCGATCCACGGTCTGGTCGGCACGCCGTGGCCGCCGGCCTGGAGCGGCTGGGAAACGTTCTGGATCCTGTTCTACGCCGCCGCCACCTGGGGCAACGCGGGCTTCCTGCGTGAACATGTCTGTCGCGAGTTGTGCCCGTATGCGCGCGTCCACGGCATGTTCTGCGACAGCGACACGCCGCGCATGCACTATCACGCGCGCCGCGGTGAACCGCGCGGCCCGCGCGTGGCAGGGCTGGGTGGCGTGCAGGCCCGCGGCCGCGGACTGCTCGACCCCACCAGCGCCAGCGATTACGCGTTCCGCGCCGCGCATGAGGACATCGCCGGCCCCATGCCGCACTTCAGCGCCGATCGGCTCGGCGATTGCCTGGATTGCGGGGACTGCGTCACCGTCTGTCCGATGGCGCTGGACGTGCGCGCCGGGCCGCATGCCGATTGCATCGGCTGTGGCGACTGCCAGGACGCCTGCGATGCGCGCATGCGTGCCTGGCAGTTCCCGACCGGTCTGATCCGCCGTGCCAGCCCGTCAGCCATGCAGCAAGGCCCGTCACGCTGGATCCGCCCGCGCACGCTTGCCGCGGCCAGCACGCTGCTGGCCCTGCTGGGCATCGGTCTCCATTACCTGTAGTGGCGCCGCGCTGGCGGTTGTCCCCGTCCCGATTCCCGGTCCCCCGACCCGGTTTCAGCGAGCGCGCGGTCGCGCACTGCGTGGGGGCACCAACTGGGCGCGCCGCACGATCCCCAACTGTTCGATGATCAACGCCAGTTCATTGGTGACACGGGTTCGCGCGGTGCCCTGCGCCGGTGGGACCAGTCGCTCCAGCACGCGCTGGTAGGTGGACCAGAATTCCGGGCCGCAGCCATGTTTCACGTAGCTGGCTTCCAGCTCGGTTCGCACTCCGTCAGCCAAGTCATGTTCGCCGTATTCCATACGACCTCCGTGGGACTTGCTTGCTTCAGGGACGACAAAACCCCCTCAGGGGCGGAGTCACTTCGGGTTCACTTAAAATTTGCACTTCCTTCGCATTAAGTCAATTACCACACGGCCAAAGGCGACGCCCCTGATGAATCGTTCATCTCGCGCCTGCGCCCGTATCTGCATCATGCAGGGCGCATATTGACAGCAGCATGTCAGCGCGGCGGCGGATACTCCGCCTCTGGCCGGCTCCCCCTGGTATCAGCCCCTGCGGGTAAACGCTGCAGGGGTCATCTCATTCCGCTGCCGAGCGCACCGGCTGTGACGCGGCCTGCCCGGGCAGGTGCGGGGCGACGAACTGCAGCAGCCGCTCCATCCCGCTGCCCGCCGGCGCGCCGCCGGCGATACGGTCTGCGAACGCCTCCCAGTCACCTGCCGAGAGCACCTCGATCAAGGCAGGCTCCACGCCCAGCCAGCGCATGCTCCAGTACGGGAAAAAGCGCTGCGGTACGCGCGCGTGGCCGAGCTTGTGGATGGCGCGATGGCTCCGTGCCTGCAACACCCGCTCATGCACCGCCGACACCCCGTCATCGGGACCTTCAAAGTACTGCAGGAAACGACTGCCGTCGCACAGCAGTACGCCGGTCACCCCCGCCAGACTGTTGAAGCGGATGGCATCCTCGACAAGGGCGTCAAGATGCGCCGCAGACAGCGGGCCCGCAACGTCGCTGACATACGCGATCGCGCATAAGGGCATGGGTAAACTCCGACATTCTCAAAGCCCTATGCTGGCACTTTCAGGTATCTAAATAAAGCCGCTCGCTGAAGCATTCAGATGACGCTGCAACCGAAAGTTTCCATCGCGCGGCGGTTTCGTCCCCCAGGCCGCCGCAGGCAGCCACGCGCACTCACTGCCGCGTGGCGATCGAACTACGTACTGCCTCACTGAACGCATCGAGCAGGAATGGCTTGGCGATCATCGCCATGCCGTTGTCGAGGAACGCCGAGCGTTCCTGCGCCTTCTCCGCGTAGCCGGTCATGAACAGCACCGGCAGGGATGGCCGCGTCTGCCGCGCGATTTCCGCCAGTTGCCGTCCATTGAGACCGGGCAGCCCGACATCGGTGATCAGCAGGTCGATCTTCTTCGACGAGCCGAGGATGGGAATGGCGCCATCGGCGTCGCCGACCACCTCGGCGGTATACCCGAGATCCTCAAGCACCACCGTCACCAGCATCCGCACCTGCTCGTCGTCCTCCACCACCAGGATCGACTGCCCGGCGCCAAGCGATACCGCCTGCGCGTTCGGCGTGTCCTCATCCTCGGCCGGGTCGTGCACCACCGGCATGAACAAGGACACCGTCGTGCCCTGCCCCGGCGTGGAGTCCACGGTGATGTGGCCCCCGGACTGCTGCATGAAGCCGTAGATCATCGACATGCCCAGCCCGGTGCCCTTGCCGATCGGCTTGGTGGTGAAGAACGGCTCGAAGATCCGTTCGACCACCTCCGGCGGCATGCCGGTGCCGGTATCGGACACGGCCACCACGGCGTACTCGCCGGCCGGGACGGTCGGCACCTCCGCCTCGGCGACATGCACATGCGAGGTGCGCAGCCGCAACTCTCCACCATCGGGCATGGCATCGCGTGCGTTGATGGCCAGATTGAGCAGCGCGCTTTCAAACTGGTTGCTGTCCAGGTTCGCGCGCAGCGGGGTATCGCTGGTCACCATCTGGATGCGGATCGTTTCCCCCAGGGTGCTGCGCAGCAGGTGCTGGACCGACCCCACCAGTGCGTTGAGTTCGACGGTTTTCGAATCCAGCGATTGCCGGCGCGAGAACGCCAGCAGGCGCTGGGTCAACGCGGCCGCACGCTGGCTGGAGGCGGTGGCGGCATCCAGGAACCGTTCCAACCCCTCCATGCGCCCCATTTCCACGCGCATGCGCATGATGTCCAGCGAGGACAGGATGCCGGTCAGCATGTTGTTGAAGTCATGCGCGATGCCGCCGGTGAGCTGGCCGATCGCATCCATCTTCTGCGACTGGCGCAGTGCGGCTTCGCTGGCTTCGCGCGCGGCCATCTGGTGTTCCAGTTCGGCGGTGCGCTCGGCCACCATCGCCTCCAAATCCAGCGCGTGCTGCTGGCTGGTCTCCAGGGCCAGTTTGGAGGCGGTGATGTCGGTGACGAACACATGGAACCCGTCCGGCGTTCCATCCGCATCAACGCGTGGCGAGTAGCGGATCTCACTGTCGCGCCGCCGGCCATCACTGAACGGCCAGTTCGCCTCGAACACGATGTGCTCGCCGGCCAGCGCACGTTCGATCAACGGCCGGCGACTGGTCCACACTTCCTGCCCGAACACGTCGGGCACGCGCCTGCCGATCACGTCCGAAACCGGCCGCTCGAACCAGGCTTCATACGCCTTGTTGGCGAAGCGGTAATTCAGGTCACGGTCGATGAAGGCGATCAGCACCGGCATCGCGTCGGCCACCAGGCGCAGTTCGGCTTCGCTGCGCTCCAGCGCGGCACGCCCATCGGCCAGCGCCCGCATCTGGTCACGCACCAGGAACTGCTTGTCGCGCGCGCGCAGCGCACTGCGCACCGAACTCAGCAGCGAGCTGCTGCCCAGTGGCCGGTCCAGTTCGATGATGTTGATCGCCAGCTGCAGGCCGGCGTCGGCCAATGGCCGCTTCTGCGAGCGCGGGGACCGCAGCAGGATGAAGGGAATATCCGACCAGGTCGGTTGCCGGGCCAGGGGCTCGAGCAGGGCAGCCGTGCCTTTCGCCACGGCCTCCTCGGTGACCACCACCGCGCCCACCTCGTCATCGAGCGCATCGGCCAACCGCGCCAGGCTTTCCTGGATCGTGGTCCGCAACCCGGCGGCGTTGAGCACGGCAGCGATGCTCGGCGCATCACGCCCGAACGGTGCAACGATGTGCACCACGCCGGACGTGGCGTCAGTCTGCACGGGTGTGGCCGAGCAGATGCGCCGTATTGCCCACGAATTCCGGCGTGCCGGTCAGGATCCCCTTGAACTCGTTGAGGGGCGCACTGAGCGAAATGCCCTTGCCGTCGATGTTCAGCTCGCGGATCGTGTTTTCGTGCGCACCGCCGCGGTTCTTGATCACCGAGATCGCCTTGCGGATCCGCCCCTGCGACTCGAAGAAGCGGAACAGTACGACCGAGTCGGCGATGTAGGACACGTTGAGATTGCCCGTGGACATGGTGCCGACCAGGCCATGCTGCGGATTGATCAGGATGGTCGCCACGCCCTTCTGGTTGAGATAGGACAGCATCTCGTGCAGCTGGAGCATCAGCTGCTTTTCCTGCGGCATCGCCGTGACGTAGCCGTTGAGGCTGTCGATCACCAGCAGGCGGCACTGACGTTCTTCCACCGCACGCTGCATGTTCCAGGCGAACTCGCCCGGCGAGATCTCGGCCGGGTCCACCTGCTGGATCTCCAGCAGCCCCGTCTCCAGATGTTTGCTGAGGTCGATATCCAATGACTCCGCGCGGGCCAGCAAGGTGCCGATGCGCTCATCGAATTCGAAGATGCAGCAATGCTCACCGCGCTCGCACGCGGCCCACACATACTGCAGCGCCACGTTGGTCTTGCCGCTGCCGGCCGGGCCGGTCAGCAACGTGCTGGTGCCCCGCAGCGGTCCACCACCGAGCAGGCTGTCGATCTCGCCCACCCCGCTGCTGATCGGGGTACCGTTGAATTTGGCGTGGTGGTCCGAAGCGATCAGTCGCGGGAACACCTCCAGACCGCCCTCGCGGATGGTCATGTCGTGGTAGCCGGCAGTGAAGTTCACCCCGCGCAGTTTCTGCACATGCATCCGCCGCCGGGCCGGACCGAAATCCAGCGTCAGCCGTTCCAGTGATACGACGCCATGACACAGGCTGTGCAGCTGGCCATCGCGCTCCTCGCCGGAGGCGGTCATGTCATCGACCAGCACCACGGTTGCGCTCTTCGGCGCGAAGAACTGCTTGAGCGACAGAATCTGCCGGCGATAGCGCAGCGGATCCTGCGAGAGCAATCGCAGCTCGGAGAGCGAGTCGAACACCACCCGGTGCGGCTTGATGCGCTCCACCTCGCCCAGGATCAGCTTGACCGTCTCATCCAGCTCGACCTCCCAGGAGTGCAGGACCGACTGCATGCGGCCGTCGCCCAGTGCTTCCTCGGCCGAGGCCAGCTCGAACAGGTCAAGCCCGTCCAGCGACCAGCCGTGGGCGTTGGCGACTTCCCGGAGTTCGTCAGCCGTCTCGGAGAGCGTGATGTACAGGCAGCGCTCCCCCTTGCTCAGCCCGTGCAGCAGGAACTGCAGGGACAGCGTGGTCTTGCCTGAGCCGGGCGGACCCTCGAGCAGATACAGCCGCCCCTGCGGGAAGCCCCCGCCCAGGATGCTGTCGAGGCCTTCGATACCCGTCGCTACGCGTGCTTTTTGTGTCTGCATAAGGCTGCCAATATGGACGGGCGCAGCATACGAAGCGGGTTGTGTAGGCCCTGTCGGCTCTCCCCTGCGAAACTGAATGGAGGCCCACAACGCACAAAGCCCGCATGCGCGGGCTCTGGGCTACTTTCTATTTGGAGGCCTGGGTCGGAATTGAACCGGCGTACGCGGATTTGCAGTCCGCTGCATGACCACTCTGCCACCAGGCCGGTGACCCTACGATCATCGGAGGCGTGTTGCATGCCCCGATAGAACAAGACCCCGAGAACGGGGCCTGGTCAGGATTTGGAGCGGGAAACGAGACTCGAACTCGCGACCTCAACCTTGGCAAGGTTGCGCTCTACCAACTGAGCTATTCCCGCAAAATCAAGCGTGCATGTTACCGAAACCACTCGAAACACACCAGCTTTTTCACACTTTTTTTCACATCCCGGCCAATGCTTCCGGACCGGATGCCCGCGTGCCACCGCGGAGAAAAACAAGGCCCCGAGGGGGGCCCTGTCGAAATCTGGAGCGGGAAACGAGACTCGAACTCGCGACCTCAACCTTGGCAAGGTTGCGCTCTACCAACTGAGCTATTCCCGCAGACTTTCGCTTGCCCCGACGGCACCGCACCCTGGGGTGCTGGAGGCTGTCGGCCCCTCGACCTGCGTCGAAGGAGCGCTATTCTGTCGGAATTCCTTCACGTCGTCAACATCCTTTTTGCTGCATTTCCGTGCGTTGCCCCGGGCCGCCCCGGCGCGCGTGCCGGCCTCGCCTGCCCCTCCCCCGGTCATTCCCAATCATCACCCCATGCCACGCCCTCTCCGCATTGCCAGCCTCGCCATCGCCGCCCTGGTCGGCGCGATCGCCATCGTCGGCGCGACCACCCACGGCTTCTCCAACGCCTGGATGATGCTGACCGACAGCAGCAACATAATCCCGGCCGAATCATCGATCCTCTCGTTCGAGCCCTACGTCATCAACCCGGGCTCATCGAACTATTGGCTGTATGGCAAGGACCGCACGAACTATTACCACTTCGTGCACACGGAGCAGGCGCTCTACGTGTACCTGCCCATCAAGAACAGCTGCCCGCGGTTCGACCGCGAGAACATCCGCACGTGGTGCAACGTCCGGATCGGAACGCGCCACTGACCGCAGACACGCGCATACGAAAAAAGCGACCCGGAAGGTCGCTTTTTTCGGTGTTTCCCTTCGCGACGGATTGCGATGGAAACAGTATCTGGAGCGGGAAACGAGTCATGCACTAGAGCGCTAAGTCTCTGTTTCCCAATCACTTTCTCCACTGTGGTGATCAGCGAAGAACTCAATTATAGCCTTGTTTTTCGCCCTCGGCAACAAAGTTCATCCAACCACTTCCACCAGCGTCCAAGGATGATCCATCCACCCGTCGTTACGCCTGATGCGTCCAGCTGCTGAGCGGGTTCGCTATCGAACTCCAACTTGCGACGATCATGACTTGCGCTCGCTCCGCAGGCAGCGCGGGGTGGTGTCGCGTGGACTACCTGGCACCTGGACGGCTGTAGGACACAACCGCCGGCATCGGAACACCGCAAGTACTCATCTTTACATCGCTGCGGCTAACTTCGCCGGAGCGCAACGCGGCGCCAGTGTAGTGGCAGCCAGCCTCAACGAAGGCGTGCAGCAATCCGGTTCATCTGCTCGATCTCCGCGCGCTGGCCATCGGAAATCGCTTGGCATAGGTTGACGAGTTCCGGATCTGAGAGCTGCGCCTCGCGGCACATGAGGATCGCTCCCGAATGGTGCGGGACCATAGACGCGATGAACTGTCGATCGCCGATTCCGGTTTGAGCACGGGTAGCGGCAAAAGAACCGAGTGTGAGAACGGCAAACAAGCCGTACAGCACGAGATTGAGCCGCCGGTTTGGAAACATGCCGGGCATTGTCGCTAGCATGAAGATGCCCATTGGCGCCCACATAGTGACCGCCATGTAGAGCATGTTGAGATTGTTTCTGAAGTCCCTGGCGCCGTCGATCATGCTGAACATTACGAAGTACATGACGACGAGGCCCAACACCATGTTCACCCAGAACTTGGCGTATGGTCGGCCGTGCTTACCCATCTGACCGGATGTGTGATGTTGATGTTCATGGGAATGTTCAGCCATCTCCGTCTCCTATGTGCTGGGGCAACCTGGCAGGGTCACTGGTACTGCGGCAGATACTTTGTCGATATATCAGCATGTGGAGCGATGCATCACTAACCGCTGATTTCCAGTCCCCAACTGGACGTAGGGGCGTCGAACGCTTCAACTCGCTGGTCTTGAACCGTCTGGATATCAGACCATACCAAATCGGTCTTGATGGGCTTTGCGCCACCTATGACGCTGGTACCGTGAGCGCCAATATCGAGCTTGCGTCCTCATCGCTCGATGGGCCGGCAACTGATCGATTCTTGCATATCAAGCAAGACAAGGCCACCTGCGGCGGACGCCAATGGCCTCCTCCGCCTTCGCTTAGGGCATCGCCTCAAGCGTCCGTCGCAGGCCATAACGACACAACAGCCCTTGGGCAAGAAAGGAGCCGGTGATGTAGCGCACCCGAAAGGAGACGAAGACATGCACAAGGACATTTCAACATCAAAGGTGTTCTATCGTCCCATCGAGGCGGCCATCCGATGGGCTGGGTTGCTGCGGTATCTCCCGATGATCCTGGCCACGATCGCGTCACCGCGTGTCCTGCCTCGGTCGCTGAACTGCCCTCGATGGAATGAGTGCCGGCTGCACTCGGAACGTATCTATGACGGCATCCTCAACGGAGAGCTGCCCTACGGCAAGAACGGGATCACGCTCAATGATCCGAACCTGCTCAATTCTCTGGATCTGACTGTTCGCCATGTCGATCTAAAACGCTGGATGCGCACCCACTATCCCGAGCACCGGCCAGGATTTCTGTTCAGCCGTGGCGAACGCATGGCGCATCCTTTCATCACCATGGAAACAGGACAGGCGATCCTCGTGGAGCGGCTGGCCCTTCAGGCCGCGCTTGAACAAGCCCGACGTGAGATGCGAGAACTGCAGGAGCAGCACGACACGCTACTCAAGCAATCCTCGGTGCTGTTGGCATCCAAGCAATGCGAGATCAGCGAACGGGCGGAAACGACCTATCTCAACATCATTGGAGGGATGTTGACGCTGATGCTGAGCCAGTCGCCTTCAGGCGTGCCCTATTCCAGCTTCAAAACGCAGGAGGCCCTTGTCTCTGCATTGGTCGCCCACTACGGCGGCACCATGGGCATCACTGAGCGCACCTTAAACGGAAAGTTCGCCAACGCTAAGAGGTACGTTCGTAGCGCAAGCGCATGAGGTTATCCAGCTTGTATGTGCAATCGCGGAGATTGCATTTGCAATGTCTTTCCGCAGCCAGGTCTATTGAATAGAGGTCACGCCAACAAACGCCACCGAGCGTTCAGGAGTGACCGCCATGTCGCAGACCCCTGTACTCCCGCCGAACGAGCGCCGCATCCTGCGGCTCGATGAAGTCGAAGCGAAGTCCGGCTTCAAACGCGCCCACATCTACAACCTGATGAAGAAGCGCCAGTTCCCTCAGGCGCTGCGCCTGGGCGTGCGCGCTGTCGGCTGGGATTCGATCGAAATCGACCAGTGGATCGCCGAGCGCCTCAACCACCGGACCTGACCCGCTCTCCCGCGGACTTCCCATTCCCAGCCGGAGAGCGCCATGCAGGTCGTGTCCATCATTTCAACGAAGGGCGGCGTCGGCAAGACCACGACGGCCGCCAACCTGGGCGGGCTCGCCGCGGACGCGGGCCTGCGCGTGCTGCTGCTCGATCTCGACGTGCAGCCCACCTTGTCCTCCTACTACGAACTGACCCAGCGCGCGCCGGGCGGCATCTATGAGCTGTTGGCCTTCAACGAGCGCGACCTTGGCCAGCTCGTGTCCCGCACGATCATCGCGGGCCTGGACCTGGTGCTGTCCGACGACCACCGGGGCGAGCTGAACACGTTGTTGCTGCATGCGCCGGATGGCCGCCTGCGGTTGCGGCATCTGCTGCCAGCACTTGCTCCCCTCTACGACCTGGTGCTGATCGACACCCAGGGCGCGCGTTCCGTGCTGCTGGAGATGGCGGTGCTCGCCTCCGATCTCGCGCTGTCGCCCGTCACGCCGGAGATCCTCGCGGCACGCGAGCTGCGGCGCGGCACCATGCAGTTGCTCGAAGACATTGCGCCGTACCGGCACCTGGGCATCGAACCGCCGCCGCTGCACTTGCTCATCAACCGCGTCCACCCGGTGTCCGCCAACGCACGGCTGATCCAGCAGGCCTTGCGCGACCTGTTCCAGGACAGCGCCGGCATCCGCGTGCTCGCCACCGACGTGCCGGCCATAGAAGCGTATCCACGTGCCGCAACGCGCGGCCTGCCGGTGCATCGGGTCGAGCACCGCCAGCCGCCCGGCAGAGTCGCCCCTGCCGCGCTCGACACGATGCGCGCGCTCGCCAGCGAGTTGTTCCCGCAATGGCAGGACCGACTGGCTCAAGTATCCGGCCGCCCGCAGCGACCTCTTGATCCTGGGAGGCCCCATGGCGAACGCACATGAGCTGGCCCGCGGCCACAAGCGGCTGCGCGCCCTGATCGAGTTCGCGGTCGGTGAGGGCTGGCACGTCAAGCGCACGCCGGGCGGGCACCTCAAGTTCACCAAGGCCGGCTGCGCGGCGATCTACACGAGTTCGACAGCGAGTGACCACCGGGCCGAATTGAACGCCCGTGCGCAGATCCGCCGCGCCGAGCGAGAGGCCCGCATGGCGCCGGCCGGCGGTCGTGGGGACTGCGAGGGGTGCGGCCATGGCTGACATGACCTCGCAGGACATGGCAGGCAAGCTGCTCGCGGCCGGCTTCGAGCGCAGCGGCCCAGCGGCTACGGCCTTGAGCGACCCGATCGCGGACACGCCCATGGTCGTGACGCTGGACCAGTTGCGGCCCTACGACCATGACCCGCGCATGAAGCGCAACCCGGCTTACGAGGAAATCAAGGCATCCATCCGCGAGCGCGGCCTGGACGCGGCGCCGGCCATCACGCGCAGGCCCGGCGAGGACCACTACATCATCCGCAACGGCGGCAACACGCGACTGGCGATCCTGCGCGAACTCTGGTCGGAGACCAAGGAAGAACGCTTCTTCCGCATATCGTGCCTGTTCCGACCATGGCCGGAGCGCGGTGAAATCGTCGCGCTGACCGGGCATCTTGCCGAGAACGAACTGCGCGGCGGCCTCACGTTCATCGAGCGCGCGCTCGGCGTCGAGAAAGCACGGGAGTTCTACGAGCAGGAGAGCGGCGCCGCCCTGAGCCAGTCGGAACTGGCCCGCCGCCTGGCGGCCGATGGCTTCCCCGTCCAGCGGTCGCACATCACCCGCATGGCCGACGCGGTGCGCTACCTGCTGCCCGCCATTCCCACTGTGCTCTATGGCGGCCTGGGGCGCCACCAGGTCGAGCGGCTGTCGGTCATGCGCACGGCCTGCAAACGCACCTGGGAGCACTACGCCAAGGACCGTTCGCTGCCGCTGGACTTCGACAGTTTCTTTCAGGAGGTGCTGGCGCAGTTCGACACGCAGGGCGACGAGTTCGCGCCGCAGCGCGTGCAAGACGAGCTGATCGGCCAGATGTCCGAGCTGCTGGGCATCGGCTACGACGTGCTGGCGCTGGACCTGACCGAATCGGAAAGCCGCCACCGGGCGCTGGTCAGTGACCCGACGCCACCTGCGGCGCAGCCGGCGTTGCCTTCGCCCACCGCCGGCACGCCGACTCCGCCGGGCGCAGCATCGTCCATCGCCACGCCTGCAGCGGCGGCCGGTCCTCCACCCGCCAGCCCTCCGGCGTCCGAGCCCACCTTGCGCCACGACGACACGGCGGTTGGCGAAGCGGCCACGGGAAGCCAGCCGGCCGCACCGGGCGATCTGCTTCGCGAGCACATCGTCTCGCCAGCACCGACGACAGAACGGCTCCAATCGATCCAGCGCATGGTCGCCGACCAGTTGGGCGATGCGCTGCCGCCCGACTTCTCGGCGAGCGTGCTGCAGTCCATCCCGGTGCAAGCCGGCGGACTCTATCCGATCTCCGACGTCTGGTACATCGACGCCGGCCTGGACACGCCCGATCGGCTGCGCATCCACATCGCGCAGTTCGCGCGCGAGATCGCCGGGGAGGCAGGCCTGGACGAGTGCATCGAGGATCGCGCCGATGGCATCGGGTTTGCGTGCCGCGCCCGCGGCCAAGCCCCGTCGCCGCTCGGCCGCGCGGTGCTGACGCTGCTCACTTCCCTGACGGGTCAGCCCGTCGCCGAAGCGGGCCTGGACGGCGCGCAGCTCGCCGCCGACCTGCCGACCCTGTTGCACGGCCAGAGCCAAGGCCATGGCAGCGGCGCAAGGCGCTTGAGCGACACGGCGTTGGTCAAGCTCTTTCGGCTGCTGCGCCTCGCCCGGCGTCTGCTGGACCTGGAAGCCGGCACCACGGCGCCCGGGACGTGAGCGAGGGAGGCCGCATGTCCACATCGCATCCGCTCAACCAGGCCGTGATTGCCCAGGCGCTGTATGACCTTCGCAACGGCCAACTGCGCCGCTGCAAGGCCATGGGCTTCGGCGAGGCCGAGCTGGATGCGCTCAAGCACCCCGCGCTGATCAGCGTGCTGGCCAACGCCAGCGTCTCGTGGTGCTCGGTCACGGTCAACCGCGAAGTGCTGCAGCGCCTGCTCAACCAGGCACAGGACGTGGAGAAGGAAATCGCCACGGTCGATCGCATGCTGCGGCTGGGGGCCAGCACGGAGATGGTCAGCCGCTTCTATGGCCTGACCCATCAGGAAGTCGCCCTGCGGCGGGAGATCCTCGGCCTGCCCAAGCGCAAGGGGCGCCACCCCGTCCTGGACGAGACCCAGGACACCGAACTGTGGCGGCAATGGAAAGCCGTGACCAGCAGCAGGAACGTCGATCTGGAGGACGAGACCTCGATTCTCGATGCGGCCATGGACCTGGCCGAGGGCATGTCGCTGCCGCTCTCGGTGGTCTGGGCCGCGATCAGGAACTGGGTCGATCAGGGATTGGGCTAGGCCATGGCCGTGGACGACACCGCCCCACGAGCCCAGCGCCCTGGCCCCATCGCACTCGCCGACCTGTTCGACGCTGCGCTGAAGGACCTCGCGCCCAAGTCCAGCTCTGGCGCTCCCGCGTCCCTGCCTGCTCCAACGCCCACGCCTCCTACGTCCGGCGACGCCTTCCTGTTCAGTGGCAATCGGCACGAGAGCGTGCCGCGGCGGCTGTTCCTCGACCGCCGCCTGACACCGCTGGAGCGCAACGCCTGGCAGGTGTTCCGATTGATGCTCAACGACGATGGCGTCACGGCATTTCCCACCTATGAGCAGTTGCGCCCCTGGCTGGCGTCGATGCCCTGCGCAGGCCAGGCCTCCCATGAGACCGTGGCGCGGGCGCTGACGCTGCTGCGCCTGACGCGCTGGCTGAGCCTCGTGCGACGACGGCGCGACCCCAAGACCGGTCGCATCCTCGGCAACCTCTACGTCCTGCACGACGAACCGCTGACGCCGTTCGAGGCGATGCAACTCGACGCCGACTACCTGGCCCTGGTCAGCCAGTCGCTGGGGCATTCGGCCAAGGCCGTCCAGGTGGTGGGACTCAACACCCTCCAGGAGATCGCGGACGACCCGATGCTGTCCGGACGCACCTTGCCGTCGCGGCTGCAAGTGCTCGCCGAGCGCCTGGCCGACCAGGGCATCACCGCCTCCGAAAGTTATCCACAGGAGGATGCGGTCCACGATTCCGAAGAAGGGCCCGCGAGCCTTCTTCGGAATGGCGATCGCCCATCTTCGGAATCCGAAGCAGGGCCGAAACCCGCGCCAGACGGCGCTCTTCGGAATTCGAAGCAGGACCGTACAGTACGTAGTAGTCGTATTGATGAAGTACGTACTACCGCGCAGGCGCGTGCGCTGGGCGACCTGCAATGGCCCAAGCGCTTCGCGGAACTGAAGGCGGAACAGCAGGCCGGAGCCAAGATGGCGTTGCAGCAGGTGGACGCTGCCCTGCGGCAGGCCGTGCTGGACGAATGGGCCGCACGGTGCGGCAAGCATGGCATCCGCAACCCCGCCGGTTATCTGTTCGGCATCATCCAGCGCGCCATGCGCGGCGAGTTCAATGCCTGGGCCAAGCAGACCGGCCCGGCACCGCCAACACCATCGGCGGCGCGAGCGCCACCAACCGAGCCGCCGCGCAACGTCGTGCCGCCCGAGGTGGCCCGGCAGCACATCGAGCGCCTGCGCGATCTGCTGCGCAAATCCTGAGCACAGGGCTTGTCAAAGCCGTGAAGTAGATCTCCATGGCGGTCGGCAGAAACGGTCCCCTGGGGACGGCTGTGCGGTGAAGCGCCGGGCGACGGCGCGACATGCTGCGCAAAACCTGAGTAGAGCGCATGCAAGACCATGAAGCAGACCTCCATGGCGCTCAACGGAACGGTCCCCTGGGGACGGCTGCGCGGCGAAGGATCGTGTCGAACGGCAGCGCGACGTGCGGTGCAGCACGCATACCGTCAACAACCGAGGACGGGAACGCCGATGTGAGTGCCCATCTGCGGAGCGGTCCCCAGGGGACCGTTGCGCGCTGCGCCGCCAGCGCGCACAGAACCGGGGGTCGGCTCATTTCGGTTTGTTGACTGACTGCCTTCCGCTGCATGCGGATGCTGGCGGCTCCCTGTCCACCAGCGAGCGATCACCATGGCAACCAGCAACGAACCATTGCAACTCAACCTCGGCTCCCTGCGCAGCGCGATGTCGCTGACGCTGCACACCCACCACGCCTCGCGCATCTGGCATGGCCGCGCCGCCGCCGAGGGGCGACCCGGCATCGTCGGCCTGAACGGCTACATCGCCGTGATGAACAAGATGAAGCGCGGCTCGGAGCAGGACGACCCGTACAGCGACTGGTGGATGTTGCGCATCGAGGAAAAGCTCGACCAGACCAGGACCACGTTGCAATCGCTGCGCGAGCAGGTTGACCAGGCACTGGCCGGCGTGCCTGCGGCGTTGAGCCTGGGTGAGAACCTCAACGTGCAGCCGGTGAAGCTCCCCTTGTTCGTGAACGCGCAGCTCGGCTTTGCCGCCGTCTATCTGCTGGCCGACTACGACGACATCGCCCGCAAGCTGATCCTCGCCCACCACACCGCGCTGATCGATCGCTCGACGTTGGAGCGCTGGCTCAACGAAGGTGCCCACGCGCTGCGCAGCCTGTTCAGCCTGGCCCAGCAATACCGCTACTCGGGCTGCACCCGCGACGACTTCGCGGCCAAGAACGCCGCAGCTCGGGCAGCATTGGAGAAGTTCGGCGAACTGCCGCAGGACGTGCTCGAAGGCATGCGCCGCTCGAAGTTTGCGCCGCCCGTCGTGCGCCGTGGTCTGCAACAGCGTGGTGATAGCGCTGCCGCAGCCGCATCTCCCACCGACGAAGGCGCTGCCGCCGATTCGGCCGAGGCCAAGTCCACAGCCGCCGGCGAGGACGAACCGGCATGAGCGACCCGAACCGCGAACCGCGCTACTTCCGTCGTCTGGAACAGCCAGCCTTCATGCGGCTGGAACACGCGGCCTCTCTAAAAGGCCTTTTAAAGCCTTTTAAAGGTAAAGGGGACTTCGAGGCCTGGGCCAGCCAGTGCTTCGCCATGCGCGACGAGTTGATTGCCCTGGCGCAGCGACAGGTGCTGCCACAGGCGTGCGGGCATCCCTTCCACCTGCTTCCCGTCGAGCTGGCCCAGCAGACCACTGGCGCAGGCACGACCTTTCTTCGCTGGCGCAAGCACGATCGATCGGCCATGGGCGTGGCGTTGTGGCAGGAGCTGATGGCGAGCCCCAGCACGCCGGTCAACCTGCTGCACGACCTGCACGAGATCGAACTGCAGCGCGTCATGCTGAACATGCAGATCAGCCTGCTGCACACCCTGGGCAGGCAAGCACAGGAATGCGCCAGCAAGGCCGCGCAGGCGGACAACACCTACCTGCGCCGGCTCGCGTCCGTTCCTGCCGCAGTGCGCGATCGGTGATTGCGCCTGCCATCCGAGCACGCGCCCGAGCCCAACGAGGCACGGGTATTTCAACCACCACGGAGATTCCAACATGAGCACACAATTCATCGGCGAGGGCAACATCGGATCGCCTCCCGAGTACCGCGAATTCCCCAATGGCAACGACGATCCTCGCCGGTTGCTCCGGCTGAACGTGTACTTCGACAACCCCGTCCCCACCAAGGGCGGCGAGTTCGAGGACCGCGGCGGCTTCTGGGCGCCGGTGGAACTCTGGCACCACGACGCCGACCGCTGGCAGCAGCTCTACCAGAAGGGCATGCGGGTGCTGGTCGTCGGCCGCATGGAGCGCGACCCCTGGACGGACAACGAAGATCAGCCGCGTGAGACTTGGCAGGTCAACGCGCGCAGTGTCGGCATCCTGCCGTACCGCATCGAGTCTGTGGCCCTCAGCCCGAAGCCACAGGAGGCAGAGCCGAAGCCCCAGGCCACCCAGGAATCGACGGCGCCGAAAGAGACCAAGCGCAGGAAGTGATCGGGCATGGAGGGCGGCTGCCGCAGTGCTTCGCCGCCCTCCATGCGCTGCGAATTATCCCCAGGGGATAGCTCCACCAACGTCCACCGAGTTCCACGCGCGCTCCCGGAAATCGCGGCTCTCGGCCCGCACACTTCCGGCCACGCACCTTCCCCGCACTCGCCATTTCATCGGCGTGAAAGCGGTCGCTGCCGCATGCGGCTTGTTTGCTGCTGCCAGGGGCTGCGCTCGGCATCCTCGATCCCAGCAACTCCATGAACAACAGGAATCGGGATGGACGGATATGCGGCTGTTCTTGTGCGAGAAGCCCTCCCAGGGCAAAGACATTGGCCGGATTCTCGGCGCCACGCAGCGCGGTGAAGGCTGCCTCAACGGTTCCGGCGTCACGGTCACCTGGTGCATCGGCCATCTCGTGGAGGCGGCGCCGCCCGAGGCCTACGACGAGCAGCTCAAACGATGGTCCGTTGAGCAGTTGCCCATCATTCCCCAGCACTGGCGGGTCGAGGTCAAACCGAAGACCGCCACGCAATTCAAGGTCGTCAAGGCGCTCTTGGCGAAGGCGACTCACCTGGTTATCGCCACCGATGCCGACCGCGAGGGCGAATTGATCGCCCGCGAGATCGTGGAGCTTTGCGGCTACCGCGGCCCCATCGAACGCCTGTGGCTGTCGGCGCTCAACGATGCGTCCATTCGGGCGGCACTGGGCAAGCTGCGGCCTTCGGCCGAGACGCTTTCGATGTACCACTCGGCGCTGGCGCGCTCCCGTGCGGATTGGCTCGTGGGCATGAACCTGAGCCGGCTGTTCACGGTGCTGGGGCGACAGGCGGGTTACGACGGCGTGCTGTCGGTCGGCCGCGTACAGACCCCGACGCTCAAGCTCGTTGTGGACCGCGACCGCGAGATCGCGCGCTTCGTGTCCGTACCATACTGGGCCATCGCCGTGTCCCTGTTCGCAGGCGGTTCGACTTTCGCCGCGCAATGGGTTCCACCCGATGCGTGCACCGACGACGCAGGCCGCTGCCTGCGGCAGCCGGTCGCACAGCAGACCATGCAGCAGATCCGCGCTGCGGGCAGTGCCCACGTCGTGTCGGTGGAGACTGAGCGTGTCCGCGAAGGCCCGCCGCTGCCGTTCGACCTGGGCACCTTGCAGGAAGTGTGTTCCAAGCAGCTTGGGCTGGACGTGCAGGAAACCTTGGAGATTGCCCAAGCCCTGTACGAGACGCACAAGGCCACGACGTACCCCCGCTCGGACTCCGGCTACCTGCCCGAGAGCATGTTTGCCGAAGTGCCCACCGTTCTCGACAGCCTGCTCAAGACCGATCCCTCGCTGCGCTCGATCATGGGCCAGCTCGACCGCTCGCAGCGCTCGCGCGCCTGGAACGATGGCAAGGTCACGGCGCACCACGGCATCATCCCGACGCTCGAACCGGCGAAGCTCTCCGCCATGAGCGAGAAGGAACTGGCCGTGTACAGGCTCATCCGGTCGCATTACCTGGCGCAGTTCCTCCCTCACCACGAGTTCGACCGCACTGTGGCCAAGTTTTCGTGCGGGGGGCAGAACCTGGCGGCCACGGGCAAGCAGGTTGTCATCCCGGGTTGGCGCCAGGTGCTCGCCGAGCCGCAGGCCGAAGACGGTGATGGCGAGGGCGATACTGCGGTCCGCGCCCAGGTGCTGCCCGCGCTGCCGAAACTGTATGAGGGCCTGGCATGCCAGGTGGCCGACGTCGATCTCAAGGCACTCAAGACGCTGCCGCCCAAACCGTACACGCAAGGCGAGTTGGTCAAGTCCATGAAAGGCGTCGCCAAGCTGGTGTCCGATCCCCGCCTGAAGCAGAAGCTCAAGGATACGGTTGGCATCGGCACCGAAGCGACGCGGGCCAACATCATCGGCGGCCTGATCGCTCGCGGCTACCTCGTGAAGAAGGGGCGCGCCATCCGCGCCTCGGATGCGGCTTTCACTTTGATCGATGCCGTGCCTGCGGCGATTGCCGACCCTGGCACCACCGCCGTCTGGGAACAGGCGCTCGACATGATCGAGGCCGGACAGCTCACCCTGGACGTGTTCATCGGCAAGCAGGCCGCGTGGATTTCGCAGTTGATTGCGCAGTACGGCAGCGCCTCCCTGTCCATCAAGGTTCCCCAAGGGCCGGCATGCCCGCAGTGCGGCGCACCCACGCGCCAGCGCAGCGGCAAGAGCGGCCCGTTCTGGTCGTGCAGCCGCTACCCGGACTGCAAAGGCACGCTGCCAGTCGAATCCGGCAGCTCCAAGCGCGGCGCCTCGCGCCCGCGCCGTAGCGGCCGCAAAGGCTCCTGACCGCCCCCGTTCCCCGTGAGCCGTGCCCGCCTTCGGCGGCGTGGCCCCTGTCCCGCACTCCGCCGCATGCCCTGCGGGACGCCCAGCGCGCAACGCCTTCTTGATCCGTGTGCGCGTCCCGCCCAGCCGTCCCCGGCCGCGGGACCTGAAGGTAGCTTCTCTGCGAGCCGCACCACGCGCGTTCTGTTGATCTGCGTTTCTTCCGCCCTCTGCGAAGGGTCTCCCGGTGGCTTGCCAGGCTGCACGAGCCACCGGGAGACCCTTCGTGGTCAGCGGTAATCGGTGCCGGTGCCCGCCGGTGCAAAAACGGGCTCCCTTTGTGCGCGGATGTGCGCCAGACGATGCCGGCCCCAGCCACGACATGGGCCGGGTGTGATTGCTTGATGAGCAGACGGTTCTAGCGACGACCGGGCCTGCCAATCAGCCCACGGGTGGTTCCTCTTTTCTCCCGAGCCGAAGGCCGTTGGGCCTTCGGCGCCATTCTCCTGCCCATCAACGTCCCGGCCCGGCCATTGGCCTGGGCCACACGAACAGGAGAGACGACATGCACCCTCAACCTTGCGCACCGCTGCTGTACGGCAGACGGAGGTCGAGAACGGCATGCCCGCCTATCGCGCGGCCATCGCCAATGGTACGCTCGGCTGCAGCCGAGGCCGTAGCCCAAAGGCTGGACTACCTCTTTTGCAGAGGTAAACCTCGGGATGAACTGGGCGAAAACATGCCTTATGTGCCCGCCTTACGGCGAGCTGTTTCCGATGCTTCGCGCAGGATTTCCCGCCCCCCATTCGCTGCGATTGCGGCCACGATGACGCCCAGCACCAGATCCGGGATGTTCGACCCGAACCCCATCACCAGCACCCCGGACAGCACAATCGCACCATTGACGATGGAGTCGTTGCTGGTAAAGATCGCTGACGCCTTGAAGTTCACATCTTCCCCGCGATGGCGGCGCAGTAGTCTGAGGCACACTAGGTTCAAAGCCGCGTTCAGCGCGGCCATGGCCATCATGGCTGGGCCGACAGGCTCTTCCCCTCCAGCGAAGCGGCGTAGGACTTCCAACAGCAGCAGCGCGGCCAGGCCGATTAGCAAGAAACCCGACAAGCGGGCCGCGCCCACCTTGACCGTTGCCGCACGACCGACGGCATACAGGCTAACCGCATAGACCGACGCATCGGCGAGGTTGTCCAACCCGGCGCCCATCAGCGCCGTAGAGCCAGCCCAGATGCCAAGGGCAATGCCGGCGGCGGACTGCGTCAGGTTGATCAGCAACACAGTCAGAAGAATCTTTCGGTCCTTCGCATCGCTCGCATCTAGGCGGCCCAACTCGTCGTTTTCGTGATTTCTGTGGTTTTCAGCCATGCATTGTTCCTTCCAAATCGATGGATGCTGAAGCCTGTAGCGGCTGGAGAGTCAAGGCGCAGATGCAACGAACTTGCCACAGGGTCTTCCCGGACGCCCTTGACTCTACCGTAGCTAGAAGGTTTTCCAATCCAGTCAGAGCTTTAGGACAGAACAGATGAGCACCAATGCGCCCCCTTCATTGCGACTGTCATCCGGTATGGCTGCTATCCACTGATCCGTGGCGCCACTGCGGTTGTGCTCTTCGGCGAGCTCGCGACCGGCCGGCCGTCTTTTCCGACGGAGCTACTCACAGTGATCGTCGCGCTCGCTTGTGCCGCCTTGCTAGAGGGCGGGCGGCCTTTCCACTCCCCGTTGAGCCAGTAGCGGCGTTCCAAGCTGTGGTTGGCCGTCGGCGCATGGCTCGGCTTCTTGGTCGTGCATCTGGCCTTCCAGCACTCCAATCTGGGATACCGGGTCGGGCCGTTGGGATTGTTGATCGGGGTGGCTGAAGCCCATCGCTGGCATCACAAGCGTGAGCACGAAGACGCCCAAGTCAACTACGGCGATTTCTGGATGCCCGGGGGCCACTTGTTCAGCGCTTTCCGGTCGCAAAAGCACACGCTGGGCGCCAAAGAGTGACACTCAAGAAAGATGGACTTTCCAATGGACTACGGCCCGCAGCTTGTCTATCCCTTCCGGAGCCGGCCAGCAGCGGCAAACGCTTGCGCTGCTGGCTATACGATCTTGCCCACGTCGCATTCTTGCGCGAGTCGGGCCTTGCGGCTTCTTGCGAAGCGATCGCGAGTTGCGTGGCGTGCCCATGAGTCGGGCCGCGTCGTGGCGCACTGCTACCTTGGCCTGCACCTGCACCTGCGCAGCCACGCCGCGATGCTCGGTCTGGCCTGGAGAACCCGTAAGGTGGCGGAGATTGCGGCGCGCAGGTCGTCCGGCTCGCGCTGGCTCCTGTGGGCCACGCCCTCGGTCGCACGCCGTCTCAAAACGTCAGAATCGCGCGCTTTCGCATGATGGAGCGCGGCACGTGGCTCTCAGAACTGGACCCGATCACTTCCAGCACCGATGACACGCTCGAGCTTCAGGCGGGCTCGGCCAAGCTGTTGAGAATGCCGCACTCGCGCGAGGTTCGGGCGCTATCGCAGGAGCGTCGCAGATCCATTAACTCGCGCTCCAAGGCGCGCAATTCCTTCATCTTGGTCCGCACTTGCGCGATATGAGCGTCGACCAGCGCGTTCACCTCGCCGCAGCCCAACTCTGGCCGATCCCGTAAGTTCAGCAGTTGACGGATCTCATCCAGCGTCATGTCCTTCGCCCGGCAGCGGCGGATGAACAGCAAGCGCTGCAAATGGACTTCGTCATAGAGCCTGAAGTTGCCCTCGCTACGTGCAGGCTCGGGCAGCAAGCCTTCTGACTCGTAAAAGCGCACGGTCTGCACCAAGCAATCTGCCTTCTTGCCCAGTTCACCGATCCGCATCATGGTTGCTTCCTATAAAAAACTTGACTCTATATCTACTAGAGGTTTTCTAATGATGGCATCCGGGGAAAACCTTGTCAATGAAGAGCGATCTATGAACAAAGAACCTTCCAGCCCATGCGCCTGCTCCGGCGGCAATGGCCAACAGACGGCGTGCGCCAGTGAGCAGGCCAGCACTGAAACCACCGTTTTCCACGTGAGCAACATGGATTGCCGCAATGAGGAAGCACTGGTGCGGCGAACGCTGGAGGGCATGCCCGGTGTCGAGCGGCTCCTGTTCGATCTTCCGCAGCGTTTGTTGACCATTTCGCACCGCGAAGTCTCGGCCGATGCCTTGGAGCAAGCGCTGAATTCGGTGGGCATGAAGGCTCAGGCTGTCCGAGACGCCGCCGTGTCGACCACCTACCGCATCGAGAACATGGACTGCCCGAGCGAGGAGAAACTCATCCGCTCGCACCTCGGGGCAGTCGAGGGAATTCAGGACCTCGACTTCGACCTCGCTGAGCGCACCCTGTCGGTGAAACACCTCGCTCAGGCACGCGCGCAGATGGAGCAGGTCCTGGCCTCGATCGGCATGCGCGCCAAGGAGCAGACCTTCGGCCACACGGGGCCGATCGAAGCCGCGGCTGTGATCCCATCCTCGGCCCTGCAGCAGCAACCAACCGCTGCCGTTTCCGCGCCGCCGATCGGCGAGCGGGTGACGTACCGGATCGAGAACATGGATTGCCCGACGGAAGAAGCGCTGATCCGCGACCGGCTGGGCAAGCTGCCGGGTGTGACCGCGCTCGACTTCAATCTGATGCAGCGTGTGCTGGGAGTCCAGCACACGCTGGCGACCTCAGCGCCGATCGAGAAGGCGCTTGCTTCCATTGGAATGCAGGCTGCGCGGCAGGACATGCAGACAGCCACCACGGTACTTCGCATCGCGAAGATGGACTGTCCGACCGAGGAAAGTCTGATCCGCGGCAAGCTGCAAGGCATGCCGGGCGTGCAGGGAATGGATTTCAACCTGATGCAGCGCACGCTCACGGTTCGGCACACACCCGACGCGATCAAGCCGGCAGTCGAAGCCATCGAATCGCTGGGCATGGAAGCCGAGGTCCAGAGGACTGATGAGCCGCGCGATGCCCCGGTGGCCGCGCACAAGACCAATTGGTGGCCGATGGCGGTTTCGGGCGTTGCGGCGGTGGCCGCCGAAGGCGTGTACTGGGTCAACGACGGCAATCATTGGGCCGTGATCGTGCTGGCACTGGTTTCGATCTTCACCGGCGGCCTCAGCACCTACAAGAAGGGCTGGATCGCGCTGAAGAACCTCAACCTGAACATGAACGCCCTGATGGCCATCGCGGTCACCGGCGGCATGGCGATCGGCCACTGGCCGGAGGCCGCCATGGTCATGTTCCTGTTCGCGTTGGCGGAAGTGATCGAGGCGAAGTCGCTGGACCGCGCCCGCAACGCCATTCGGGGGCTGATGGACTTGGCGCCCGAGACCGCGACCGTGCGGCAGGCCGATGGCTCATGGACAGAGCTGCCGGCCAAGGAGGTCGCAAAGGGCGCGGTGGTCCGCGTGCGTCCTGGCGAGCGCATCGCACTGGACGGCCTGATCACCTCGGGTCGATCGGCCATCAACCAGGCGCCCATCACCGGCGAGAGCCTGCCCGTCGAGAAGGCCGAAGGTGACCAGGTCTTCGCCGGAACCATCAATGAGACCGGCTCTTTCGAATACAAGGTGACCGCAGGCGCCAGCGACTCGACGCTCGCGCGCATCATCCATGCCGTGGAGTCCGCGCAGGGCAGCCGTGCGCCCACGCAGCGCTTCGTCGACCAGTTCGCCCGCGTCTACACGCCGGCGGTGTTCGCGGTGTCCGTGCTGGTTGCCGTCGTGCCGCCGCTCGCCTTCGGCGGCGCATGGTTTGACTGGGTCTACAAGGCCCTGGTACTGCTGGTGATCGCCTGCCCCTGCGCTCTGGTCATCTCCACGCCGGTCACCATCGTCAGCGGCTTGGCCGCTGCCGCCCGACGCGGCATCCTGATCAAGGGTGGCGTCTACCTGGAGGGCGGGCGCAAGCTCAAGGCGTTGGCCCTGGACAAGACCGGCACACTCACACATGGCAAGCCCGAGCAGACCGACTTCGTGCCGCTGATCGGCGAGGCGCAGGAAGTTGCCGCCTGGGCCGCAAGCCTCGCGGCACGCTCGGACCATCCTGTGTCTCAGGCCATCGCCCGCAAGGCGAACCGTGACGGCATCGCGCTGCACGAGGTCGACGACTTCGCGGCGCTGCCTGGCCGCGGCGTGCGCGGCCGCGTCGCCGGGCGCATGTTGCACATGGGCAACCACAGGCTCGCCCAGGAGCTGGGCCTGAGCGAAGCGACGCTCCAGGCTCGGCTGGAGACCCTGGAGCGCCAAGGCAAGACAGCGATCCTGCTGATGGACGATGCGACCGTGCTCGGCATTTTTGCAGTGGCCGACACCGTGAAGGAAACCAGCCGTGAGGCGGTGGCCGACCTGCAGGCGCTGGGTGTGCGCACGCTGATGCTGACGGGGGACAACCAGCACACGGCCGCGGCCATCGCTGCCCAGGTCGGAATCTCTGAAGCCCGTGGTGACCAACTGCCCGAAGACAAGCTCAAGACCATCGAAAGCCTGGTCGGCGGCGAGGGCCAGGTGGGCATGGTGGGCGACGGCATCAACGATTCGCCCGCGCTCGCCCGTGCCGACATCGGCTTCGCCATGGGCGCGGCCGGCACCGACACCGCGATCGAAACAGCCGACGTCGCCCTGATGGACGACGACCTGCGCAAGATCCCCGCCTTCATCCGGCTGTCGCGTAGCACTGCGGCGATCCTCACGCAGAACATCGTTCTGGCCCTTGGCATCAAGGCGGTGTTCCTTGCGTTGACGTTCACAGGGCATGCCACCATGTGGATGGCTGTGTTCGCTGACATGGGGGCAAGTCTTTTGGTTGTCGTCAATGGGCTGCGCCTCCTGAAGTTCAAGGCGGCATGAACAATGGATGAACCATCTCTTCGCAAGACGCAGTGGTACTCACTCGCGATCGTTATATTCGCCGGCGATCAGGCAGCTAAGAGCTACATTGACGCGACAACTCCCTTGGGTTGGTCGCACGAGGTGGCGTCATTCTTCAACCTAGTTCACGCTCTCAATCCCGGCGCGGCGTTCAGCTTCCTTGCTGGCGCGGGCGGCTGGCAGCGGTGGTTTTTTCTGGCGATCGCGTTCGCAATATCGGCATGGCTCGCATGGCTGCTCTCCCGGCCGCTGCGCAAAACGGAAGGCCTTTCGTACAGCCTCATTCTGGGCGGCGCATTGGGCAACGCGTTCGACCGCGCCACGCGCGGGCACGTTATCGACTACATCGACTTTCACCTGCACGGCTGGCACTGGCCCGCCTTCAACATCGCTGACATGGCCATCGTGGGCGGGGCGATCGCGCTGGTGGCCCAGTCGTTCATGAGCGTGGAGAACCCGGCCGCCACAAAGGAGTCCCAGTGACATTGGGACGATCCGGAAATTCGCAATGCACACGGTGCAGGACACCAATCTGAAGAGAACGGCCCCCAGCATGAGCGGCCGCGGCTTGGCCCTCATGCTAGCGCCCACCGCCGCTTTTGCTGCAACGCCCTGTTGCGATGGCGGCGATTGCTGCAACGACGTCGCAATGCCTTGCTGTGAATAAACAGCACGCAAGCCAGTTGACCTGGCAATTATGAAAGTCCATCACGGCGATGCTGGCCTTTTTCGTTCCAATGAGCCGTCACGGAGAGGTGATGATGAAGCTATGCCGGGATCCTGCAAGCTTTAGGACGGTCTTCTTTACCGCATAGCGATATGCTGATGTCACCCGTTCGCCTCGCCTGGCAAGTACAAGTAGTTCGTCGCGGTTTTCTGGCCGTGTCCGCCCGCTTCGCTGGCCCTTTTGCCCCAAACAAGCGCAATCATGCCTGCGTTACCACCAAAGTTCGCCCCCGCCAGTTGCTGTTCCTAAAGGGCATCAAGCTCAACGCCATCGCCGACCGGCCAGCGTATTTCGCATCGCTGCGTGCCCGTCGGGGCCAGCCCATCGTCATCCTCGCAGAGCTGGGACCGGACGAGGCATTCGCCCTGTGGAAGCAGCATGTACTGGGCGACAGGCCTCGCTGACCCAGTTTCGCCTCATCCTCCTGACAGCCCCGCACTTATTGCGGGGCTTTCTTTTTTCCGCGTTCGCCAATCGGGGCTGTTGCAAATGCCGATTTCCGGCTGACGCGGCTCGCCTCGCGCATGAAGCTGCCCGCATGTGTCGCTGATTCGTCAGCACCATGCCAGCAGCCAGAGTTTCCAGGCTGCCGCGGATTCTTTCCGCGCTACCCGCCAGTCCGCCATCGCATCGAGTCTGCGGACGCGCGTCACCCGTGACGCCGATGCTTTTTTCTCAACCGCGTGCGGGAGCTGCCATCCCGTGAGGGACGAGGCCCCGCTTTTTCCAAGGAGCCCGTCCATGTCCCAGCAAGCCTCTTTCGGCCAGTTGGCCTTGATCCATTGCGGCAAGTTCCTGCCGCTCGAAATCCTGCATAGCGCCGCCGGCCACTACATCGGCACGCGCGATACAGAAGGTCCCGTTTCGCGGGAATCCTGCCAGTACTTCCGCAGCTATGCCGCGGCTCAACGTGCCCTCGAAAGAGGCGGCTGGTCCCAGCTCGCCACACCCTGATCCAACTGGAGGAACCACGTCATGAACCAGCTTTTGCCCCAGGAAGTCGTCGATCAGATCATGCGGGAAGAGCAGCATTTCGCCGCCGCGCCCCAAGCCTTCTTCGAGGTCTGGAAGCGCGGCGTCGAGATCGCAGGCCCGCAATGGTTTGGCGACGGCACGCGCGAAGGCCTGAACCAGGCAAAGAGCAAGTGGGATCTGCGTCCCGACATGCTGCGTGCCAACGACGCACTCGGCGTCCTGAGCAGCGGGGAACGCATGTTCCTGTCCGCCATGTTCAGCTTCTACAACGCGCGCGAGGGCGGTGCCATGCTCAAGCGCTGCCACTTCCAAGGACTGTCGGACTTCGATGGTCTCGATCTGCAACGTCGCCAGGTGATCGCCGACCTGCTGCTGAACTACAGCGGTTGGTGAGCCGGTCCCTGGCACACCTTCATCACTGCGTTCACGGGACCCCATGAGGGACATGCGCCTCGTTCGAGGCCATGTCCCTCGCGTTTTCTCCCCGCCCAGCGCCATCCGGCATCAGGCGGTTTCCCCTGCGGATGCCATCGTCCGCAAGGGCTGGCTCCGTTCATTCATCGAAAGGAGCCTTCATGGCCAACAACTACTACGAAGCCACCGGCGTTCTCGTGCTCGACCGTGTGACGCCCGTCATCCAGGCGCTGTTCGGCGCCTTCGCGCTGGACGAGAGCCACCCCGGCAACGGGCAGGCCTACATCGCCCAGATCGCCGAGACCACCAATCCGCAATGGCCGGACGTGCTCGATGGCCTGGAAGACCTGGCCACGCAACTCGGTATTCCGATGCCGGACGACGAAGGGCTGTCGATCCCGCCGCTGCTCGAACTGCTCGCCGTGCACTTCCGTGCCGATGAGGACGAAGAGCTGGGGAACTTGATCGACCGTCATTCGTTCGAGGACACCGCCGATCTCGACGCATTGTTTCTGATCGCCACCCGGTTCGATGACGGGCACCACCTGACCGCCATCCAGTTCGAGGGCTGCTGGTACTGCAGCAAGCCGCGGCTGTTCGAGTTCGGCGGCAACGGCTGCTACCTGAGCCGCGAGGTCCGCTTCATCAGCTCCTCCTCCCAGGCCCTCCAGCTCGGCGACCAATTGCGCAAGACCATTGTGGCCGCCGACATCGAAGAGGCTTCGGCCCTGATCGCGCTGGAGACCATCAATCTGCTGGCGGGCGTCAGCGACGAGCCATTCCGCATGAATTTGCGCCGGCGCGTCGCCGAGCGATTGGCCCAAACGCCAACGATCAGCGTCACCTGACGCTGTTTCCTTTCTTTCCACCCACCGGGGTCAATTCCCGGTGGCGGGGATTTGCTCCATCATTATTCTGTTGGAGAAATCCCATGTCCCAGAATCCCAATCCCTTTCTACGCGGCTACTGGAATCTGAAAATCGTCCGCACGCTGTCCATCAGCTACGAGGACGGAAGCCCGCATGTTTGGCGAAACATCCACCCGAGCCAGCAGCACCTCTGCGACGCGGCGCTGGTTTCTTCTCCTTGCATCATCACCAGCGACTTCGCGGTGGTCAGGACTGGCACCGAACCTGTCGGCGCCGCACTGATCGCCGAATGCGACGCGGCTGAAGGGGGCAGCGGCGAAGGCATGGTGGGTGCCGTGGTGTACGCGATCCACGGCGACGACTTCGACGGCCGCCCCGTCCACATTGGCGACACCTATTCGGCCGAGGCCGCACGGGAAGTCGTGCAGCGGTTGAGCTTCGAGACCGGCTACTACAGCCGGTGCTGGGAAATCAGCAGCGCGCACATCAGCCGCGAAACCGGCCAGTACCTGGCCAACCTGGCTGACCTCGCGACGCCGGAGGCCTTTTTGTTCATCGCGTTCCGGATTCCCTACAGCCCGGCGATCGGCGTCAAGCTGATCTCCACGCCCTGGACGGACCAGCACCTGCAGGACGTCGAGGGGATCGCCGCCGAGCAGCTTCGGCAGGAGCACCGCAGCAAGGGCATGCCGGACGAGCTGGCACAGATCCTTGGACTGGCCGGCCAGGCCGACGTGCGCATCCTCATCCTCGATGCCGACGCACCCGTGTTGCCGGGCCTATCGCTGGCCGGCGAATAGCTGCCACACACATCCCCGGCCTTCCTTGTCCTCACCGCATGCCGGCCCGGTCTCCCGCCAGAGAGCCGGGCCGGCGCACTTTCACAGGAGCGATCCCATGTTCCCCGACCTCATCACACCCGCATCCGACTTCGAGCACCAACTCGGAGCCTGCGTCAACGCCATGAGCCAGGAAGATGCCATCGGCCAGATCCTGGTATTCGAGCGCATGAGCGGCACGCTGCACATGCGCCATATCGCCAGCGCCGACCTGGTGGACACCGACGTGGACGACTACGAAATGGTCGTCTTCGACGGTGGCAACACAAGCGGCGACACGTGGAAACACGTGTTCTTTCCGCGTCAGCGCGAGCACTACTTCGTGTACCAAGCCTGATTCCTCCAGCCCCTTTCGAGGGGCTTTTTCTTGCCCGCAGCACAGGAAAACGGTTGTGGTGCGGTGCCGTTTCCTGCGGGCAGGCAGACCGCCCCAGGGCCATGCTTGCCCCATGTTCGTCGGCGTTGCCGGCACATGCCCAGGCAGTCGAGACCTTCGAGGCTGCAAGCGCGGGAAACCGTGCTGGTCGTTTCTTCCTACGGACCTACCGCGTCCATCCACGCCACCCACAAGGGACCTCTCCCTTGCGGGCGGGGAATCCCTTGTTTTTCCTCAAGGAGTTTCCCCATGGATCGTTCCCTCATCAAATCCATGATGCCTTCGCTGGTCGCAGGCCATGTGCCCCGCAACGTGCGGTCGTTCAAGTACCGCGTGTTCGATGATCAGCCGCTGTCCTCAACGCTGGGCTTCGCCATCGACCCCCAACCCTTCGACGGCAAGGTGGTCGCCGCGACCGACGATGCCATCGTCGTCAAGCTCAAGCCTTCCGAGTTCGCGGTGCTCGATCCCAGCCTGGTGACCACGGTTCCTGCCGAAGGCGCCAAGGTGCATGTCCAACCCTATGCCCGTCGTCGCTTCGACGGACTGCGCGCGGACACGCCGGAGGTCATCACCGAGGAGACTTCGGACGGCACGCCGTACACCATCACGAGGCACATCCTCGGCTCGGCGCCGGCCAAGCTGCCCATTCCCACGCCGCAGTGCATGGAGTTGGGCCAGCTCATCGAGCAGTTGGAGGAGATGCCGGCCCCCGATCGCTTCCGGCGCATCACCCACATGCTGGTGGATGCCGGTGCCCGCGACTTCACCTGGGTCGATCCCACGCCCTCCAAGATCATCGAGACCCCGCCGGCGATCAGCTTCACGGTCTCGACCGCGAAGTTCGAGGGCCGGGTGACGATCCTCTACGACCGCGGCGGAGACACCTACGTGGTGGAACTGCACCGTCAGAACGGTGAATCGGTCGAACTGGTCGATCGGCACGACGAGGTGTATTTCGACATGCTCGGCGAAGTGCTGGAGAGGCTCATCGACGACGGGCGCTGGCGCCAGATCGACGTGAGCATCCTCGACGCGAAAGCGGCCCGCAAGCGCCAGGCCGTCCCGGCATGACGCCCCGCAGCGAAACCGGGCGGTCCTGCGGCTGACCCGAGGCATCCGCCACGGCGTTCCAGCCGTTCCGGCCGCGTGCACTACAGGCCCTTCATCCCATCGGATGGAGGCCTTTCTCATTCTTCCACACAGGAGATTTCATCCATGTCACTGCGATTCAAAGGCGCTGACCTGCGCCCCGTGCTGACCGAAGCCATCGCCAATCAGGGGTCGTCTCAGAAAACGGAAAAAAATCGTACGCTAAGAGCCGAAGTGGGCCCTTTAGCAGCAATGCAAAGCTGCGATCAACGGGCAGGAAACATTGCCATGGTGCGCGTTGCACTCTCTCACTAGCGTCGACAGGGCCTCTTCCATCCGCGTGAGGTCCGCCATGCGTGCGCGCACATCGGCCAGCCGGTGAGCAGCCAGTTCGGCCGCCTCGCTGCAATGGGTGCCGTCCTCCAGTTTCAGGAGCTGGCCGACTTCATCCAGGCTGAATCCCAGGCGCTGGGCTGACTTCACGAACTTCACCCGCGCCACGTCCGCCTGCCCGTAGCGGCGGATGCGACCGTAGGGCCGCTCCGGCTGGGGTAGCAAGCCCTTGAGCTGATAGAAGCGGATCGTCTCCACGTTGACCCGGGCTGCCTTGGCGAAGGCCCCGATGGTCAGATTCTCTTGAGCGTTCTCCATGGCGCTTGACTCCGTAGTTGACTACGGAAGTAACGTTACAGCATCAAGCGAAGTCCCGGAAGGAGAACCTTATGTCGGAACCCAAGAACGGCTGCGGCGCACTGGCGACCGGCGGCGTCGCGGCCGTCCTCGCCTCGGCCTGCTGCCTCGGCCCCCTTGTCCTGGTCGCGCTCGGCTTCTCTGGCGCGTGGATCGGCAACCTGACCGTGCTGGAGCCGTATCGGCCGATCTTCATCGGCGCAGCGCTCATCGCGCTGTTCTTCGCCTGGCGCAGCATCTTCCGACCAGCCCATGCCTGCAAGCCCGGCGACGTTTGCGCCGTGCCCCAAGTGCGGACTGCCTACAAGGTGATCTTCTGGATCGTGGCCGCCCTGGTTCTGGTTGCCCTCGCGTTTCCCTACGTCCTGCCGCTGTTCTACTGAAAGGAGATCACCATGAAGAAACTCACCACCCTCACCACCCTCATCGCCCTGGCCGCCGCTCTAAGCGCGCCCGCCTGGGCTGCCACCAAGACCGTCACCCTGTCGGTGCCCGGCATGACCTGCGCCGCGTGCCCGATCACGGTCAAGACGGCTCTGTCCAAGGTCGCCGGCGTCGAGAAGGCCGAAGTCAGCTTCGAGAAGCGGGAGGCCGTCGTCACCTTCGACGAGGCCAAGACCAATGCCGACGCCTTGACCAAGGCCACCGCAAACGCGGGTTACCCGTCCAGCGTCAAGCAGTGAGGGCGTAATCATGGCCGAGGCGATCACCCTCCACATCGAAGGCATGACCTGCACGTCGTGCGCCGAGCACGTCCAGCAGGCTTTGACGAACGTGCCCGGCGTGCGCGCGGCCTCGGTGTCCTATCCGCAGCGGCAGGCCGAAATCGAGGCGGATGCAGGCGTGAGCGTGGCCCCGCTGGTTGCCGCAGTGGCCACGCTCGGCTATCGCGCACGGCTTACCGACACGCCGAACAAGCCTGCCGGCCTGCTAGACAAGGCGCTGGGCTGGCTCGGTGGCGAAACGAAGCATGTTGGCGGTGAACAAGCGCTGCACGTGGCTGTGATAGGCAGCGGCGGCGCGGCGATGGCGGCTGCCTTGAAGGCCGTGGAGCAAGGCGCCCGCGTCACGCTGATCGAGCGCGGCACCATCGGCGGCACCTGCGTCAATGTCGGCTGCGTGCCGTCCAAGATCATGATCCGCGCCGCGCACATCGTCCACCTGCGCCGCGAAAGCCCGTTCGATGCTGGCCTGCCGGCCGCAGCGCCCGCTGTACTGCGCGAGCGGCTGCTGGCCCAGCAACAAGGCCGCGTCGAGGAGCTGCGCCATGCCAAGTACGAAGGCATCCTGGCAAGCACTCCGGCCATCACCGTGCTGCGCGGCGAGGCCCGGTTCAGGGACACGCGCACGCTGACCGTGGCGACCGCTGACGGCGGCACGCACGAGGTGAACTTCGACCGCTGCCTGATTGCCACCGGCGCGAGCCCGGCGCTTCCGCCAATCCCGGGCCTTGCGGACACACCCCACTGGACCTCCACCGAGGCGCTGGAAAGCAGCTCGCTCCCCGAGCGGCTGGCCGTGATTGGTTCCTCCGTGGTGGCGGTCGAGTTGGCGCAAGCCTTCGCCCGGCTGGGCAGCCAGGTCACGATCCTGGCGCGCAGCACGCTGTTCTTCCGAGAAGACCCGGCCATCGGGGAAGCCGTAACAGACGCCTTCCGCGCCGAGGGCATCGAGGTGCTGGACCACACCCAGGCGAGCCACGTTGCCTATGCGGGCGGGGAATTCGTGCTCACCACCGGGCAGGGGGAAGTGCGCGCCGACAAGCTGCTGGTCGCCACCGGTCGCGCGCCGAACACGCGCAGCCTGAACCTTGAAGCGGCAGGCGTCGAAGTCAATGCGCAGGGAGCCATCGTCATCGACCGCGCCATGCGCACGAGCGCACCGCACATCTTTGCTGCCGGCGACTGCACCGACCAGCCGCAGTTCGTCTATGTGGCGGCGGCGGCCGGCACGCGCGCCGCGATCAACATGACCGGCGGCGACGCGGCGCTGGACCTGACGGCGATGCCGGCGGTGGTGTTCACCGATCCGCAGGTGGCGACCGTGGGCTACAGCGAGGCGGAAGCGCACCACGACGGCATCGAGACCGACAGCCGGCTGCTGACGCTCGACAACGTGCCGAGGGCGCTCGCCAACTTCGACACGCGCGGCTTCATCAAGCTGGTGGCGGAAGCTGGCTCAGGGCGGCTGATCGGCGTACAGGCGGTCGCGCCGGAAGCGGGCGAACTGATCCAGACGGCCGCGCTGGCGATCCGCCACCGGATGACCGTGCAGGAGCTGGCCGACCAGTTGTTCCCCTACCTGACCATGGTCGAGGGACTGAAGCTCGCGGCGCAGACCTTCAACAAGGACGTGAAGCAACTGTCCTGTTGCGCCGGATGAGGAAAAGGGAGGTGTTCGATGAACGCCTACAGCCGCGCCAACCGCCGCATCTACGCGGCCTTGTCCGATCCCCTGTCGGCCACCCACCGGCACCGCCTCGACGATCTGCTCAAGCGCCACGACAACGGCAAGACGACCTGGCTGGCCTGGCTGCGCCAGTCGCCCGTCAAGCCGAACTCGCGCCACATACTCGAACACATCGAGCGCCTCAAAGCCTGGCAGGCGCTCGACCTGCCTTCCGGCATCGAGCGGTCGGTGCACCAGAACCGCCTGCTCAAGATCGCCCGCGAAGGCGGCCAGATGACGCCCGCCGATCTGGCCAAGTTCGAGGCACAGCGCCGCTACGCGACCCTGGTGCGCTCGCCATCGAGGGCATGGCCACCGTCACCGACGAAATCATCGACCTGCACGACCGCATCCTGGGCAAGCTGTTCAACGCTGCCAAGCACAAGCATCAGCAGCAGTTCCAGGCGTCCGGCAAGGCGATCAACGCCAAGGTGCGGCTGGCCACCTCGATCAAGCAGGGCACGGTGACGGCCTCGCTGATGCTCAGGAAACTCGGCAGCTACCCGCGCCAGAACGGCCTGGCCGTGGCGCTGCGCGAGCTGGGCCGCATCGAGCGAACGCTGTTCATCCTGGACTGGCTGCAAAGCGTCGAGCTGCGCCGCCGCGTGCATGCCGGACTGAACAAGGGCGAAGCCCGCAACGCGCTAGCCCGCGCCGTGTTCTTCAACCGGCTGGGCGAAATCCGCGACCGCAGTTTCGAGCAGCAGCGCTACCGGGCCAGCGGCCTCAACCTGGTGACGGCGGCCATAGTGTTGTGGAACACGGTCTATCTGGAACGGGCCTCAAACGCCTTACGCGGTCACGGCCAGACTGTCGATGACGCCCTGTTGCAGTACCTGTCGCCGCTGGGCTGGGAGCACATCAACCTGACCGGCGATTACCTCTGGCGCAGCAGCGCCAAGATCGGCGCGGGCAAGTTCAGGCCGCTACGACCGCTGCAACCGGCTTAGCGTACGATTTTTTCCGTTTTCTGAGACGTCCCCAATCAGTGCCGCATTGTCCTGGTCAAGGATCAGGGCGTGTACTTCCTCGCCGAGCGTGGGGAGCGTCGCCCGGATGGGCGCCAGGCACTGCTCGCCTACGCCGTCGGATGCAACCCGGACACCGACCCGTTCGATGACTGGTGGCACCTCGCCGGCCGCGAGCTGGGCGGCGATGACTTCGCGGAGTATTTCGACCCGAAGGACGGCCTGTTCACGCGCCTCCAGCACTCGGCGGACGATCTCGTGCTTTCCGCCACCGCCACGCACCTGTCCTTAGCAGTGGTGCCTCCCGCCTGACGCGGCAACCGCCTCGCAGCCCCCGCATCGGGGGCCTTCTTTTGTTCGCACCGCCGCCATCGCCGCGCGTGCGCGTTTGTCTCCAGCCGCCGAGGCACGCCCCGCCGGCCACAACGCCGGCATGCCACCGGAGACAACCGCATGAACACGCCATCGACCTCGCCGAGGCTGCACCTCCTACCGGTGTCGCTGCGCACGGCCAATGCATTCGTTCTGTCGCACCATCGCCACCACCGCCCGGTCCAGGGCGCGAAGTTCGCCCTGGCCGTCACGCTGAGCGACAGCGACCTGATCCACGGCGTGGCCATTGTCGGCCGCCCGGTCGCGCGGCACCTGGACGCTGGAAGTCACGCGGCTGTGCACCGACGGCACACCCAGCGCCTGCAGCAAGCTCTACGGCGCGGCCTGGCAGGCGGCAAGGGCGCTGGGCTACATACGCCTGCTCACCTACACCATGCCCGACGAAGGTGGCGCCAGCCTGCGCGCCGCCGGCTGGCGGCTGATCGGCGCGCGCGGTGGCGGCGCCTGGAGCCGTCCCGGCCGTCCGCGCGCCGATACCCCCGAGCACCTGCGCGGCGCCAAGTGCCTGTGACAGGCGCCGGGTGGCGCGGACAAAGGGAAGCGCCCGGGTGCCGATTGATTGCTGCCGCGCGCGCGAGGCCCCGCCATGCTGGCCCCATGCCTGCTGACGTCGTCAGCGACATGCCAGGCAACCATCGGTCTTCGAGGTTGCGGCGCAGTTCCCACTGCGTGACCGAGCCAGCTCGCACCGCATCCTTCCGCGAGCGGCCACCAGCCTCTGGTGGCGGATGCTTTCGCCTTATCAACCCACCGCGGGGTCACGCACCTTCCCCGCATGCGTGGGCCGGTGTGTCTCCGCTTCATCCCAATGGAGATTCACCATGAACACCACGTCCAACGAGAAATCGTATTTCGACCTCCACACCTCGGGCATCGGCTACATCCAGCGTGTCCGTGAAGTGCCCGTCCGGGGCGGCCGCCGTGCGCAGCCTTTCCTGGCATGCACCATCGCCGCGCTGGTCGGCCCCGCCCGGGACCCCAGCTACCGCTACTTCGACGTCAAGGTCTCGGGTGCCGAGGCCAAGAAGCTCGTTCAGCGCTACATCGGCGTTGACGATCCCAAGCAGCGCCCGCTGGTGCGCTTTCGCCTCGGTGACCTGTGGGGCGATGTGTACATCCGCGACAAGGGTGAGCAGAAGGGTCAGGCCGCCGCGTCCCTCAAGGCGCGACTGCTCAAGGCCGAACTGATCGACCGGGCCGAACTGGCTTCGATCGAGCAGCACGAGTTGATCACCCGCGGCATCGGCTATCTCAATCGTGTGAAGGACGTCACCCCAAAAGCTGGCGACTCGTTCCTCTCTTGCACCGTCGCGGCACTGGCCGGGCCTGTCGATGAACCGGAGTATCGGTACTTCGACACCATCGTCGCCACCCCGGAAGCCGAGCACCTGGTTCGCCGGTGCGTTCAGGCCGTCGAGGGTGACCGCAAGGTGCTGATCGCCTTCCGTCTGAACGACATGAAGATCGATCCGTACATCCGCACCAAGGGTGAGCACGCCGGGGAACCGGCCGCCAGCCTGGAATCGACGCTGGTCCACATCGGTCTCATCAAGATCGACGGCACCCAGGTCTATCCGACGAGCCAGGCGCAAGCCGAGGCGCCGCCGGCCGAAGACGCATCCGCGTCCGAAGCCGACGATGCCATCGACACGGCCACCGAGCCCGCCGAGCGCGAGCCCGAGGCGCAAGTCCAGGAGCAGGAGCCGGCATTGGCTGCTTCGTTCTGATCCGGCACGGCCTCTCACGGGGCCTTGTCGCTTTTCCTCCCCACGTACGCCGCGTCCCCAGGACGCGTGCTTGCGCATTTCATCCCCCGAGTTCCGCGTGGTCTCACGGCCACGCGGTTGTCGAATTTCTCAAAGGAGATCAGCCATGTCTCTGGTATCCCGCTTTGCTCCGCAATCCCCGATCCTGCGCTCTGATCGCCCACTCTCGGACGACCGCATTCGTGCCGTCGTTCCGTCGATCTTCGCCGACGCTCCACATGGGAGCCGGTCCGATCGGTATGCCTACATACCGACCTCGACCGTGCTGACCAAGCTGCGCCAGGAGGGCTTCGAGCCCTTCATGGTGTGTCAGACGCGCGTGCGCAACGAAGACCGGCGCGAGTACACGAAGCACCTCATCCGACTTCGCCATGCAAGCCAGATCAACGGCGACGAGGCGAACGAGATCATCCTGCTCAACAGCCATGACGGCACGAGCAGCTATCAGATGCTCGCCGGCATGTTCCGGTTCGTCTGCCACAACGGCCTGGTTTGCGGTGACACCACCGCAGACATCCGCGTTCCCCACAAGGGCGACGTGGCCAGCCAGGTGATCGAAGGTGCCTACGGAGTCCTCGAAGGTTTCGAGCGCGTGCATAACGCGCGCGATGCGATGCGCACCATCACCCTCGATGAGGGCGAAGCGGAGGTCTTTGCGAACTCTGCGCTCGCACTCAAGTACGACGATCCGGCCAAGTCCACGCCTGTCACCGAGAGCCAACTGCTGGCACCCCGGCGATGGGACGACCGCAAGAACGACCTGTGGGCCGTCTTCAACCGCGTCCAGGAGAACCTAGTCAAAGGGGGCCTGAACGGACGCACGGCCAACGGCCGCAATCAGCGCACCCGTCCGGTGCAAGGCATCGACCAGAACCTGCGCCTGAACCGGGCGTTGTGGCTGCTGGCCGAAGGCATGCGCCAGCTCAAGGCGTGATGCCACGCGGACCTCGCCCACCTCGGGCGAGGCCATTTCCTCTCATCCACCGGGTGCCGTCGGCGGCCCGTCATTCATCATCAGGAGAACCATCATGGCAACCCCATCGGCTTCCGAGAAATCGGTTGCGCCCATCGTCGTCCCCGGCCAGCTCACGCTGCGTACCATCCGCGGCAAGAACGGCCCGTTCACGGTTGGCCGCCTCGCGACGCACCTCGGTACTTTCGAGGTCAAAGACCCGGAGCTGGAGCAGTACCCCGAAGGCAAGTACGACGGGGAATTCATCATCAGGTACATCTTCCCGAAGTCCTATCCGGTCGGCGGCGGCATGCGGTTCGAGATCCGTGCCAGCCTCGACGGCATGACGCTCAACGGCATCGACAAACTCAGCCGCGACGAAGCCCGCAGCTTCGCCACCCAGGACGTCGATCCGCTCGATGAAGAGCAAGGGGCGCAGCCTGCGGCAACGCCGGCCAAGCCCACCAAAGCGTCCAGGCCCGCCAAGCCCGCACCCGTGCAGGCGTCCGCGGACCCGCTGGTCGATACCACGCCCTTCGGCGTGGATGCGCCACCGCCTGCTACGGCCGCTGCCCCCGGCAGCACCGAAGACGGTGACGCCGCGCTCTTCGGCCTGCTGTGGCCGCTGGGCGAGTCCGTGAAACTGGATTCGACCATCGACCGCCGCACCCTGCGCGCGCAGATCGCCCGCCTGGGCGAGCTGGGCTACGCGCTGGACTTCAAGACGCAGGAGTGGAGCCGCCAGGCCGAACCAAAACCTGCGTGATCGCAGACGCCGCATGCGCGGTGTTCTTCATCCACCCGCCGGGGTTCCTTTCCCATGCGGGGGAGGCCCTGGCCATTTTCTGGAGGTCTCCATCATGTCCACCATCGCTTGCGATACCCCGCGTTCAACGCTGGATGAACCCGCGTGGCGGGACCTTTGCAAAGCGGCCGCCGCACACGCCCAGCGCGGTTGCGGCTTGTCCTACGACCACTACGTGACGCTCTTCAGTTCGGCGATCGACGCACAGGCCAATCGTTTGCCGGATGAGCAACGTGCTCAGGCTCTCGAAATCGCGGCCCAGGAATGGGACTACGCAACACCTGCCGAACGGCAGGAAACCCAGGACTGGAATGCGGAGCATGGCTATTGCTCGCACGGGATCGAGTTCGGCTACTGCCCGGCCGGTTGTGATCGAGACGATGACGACTGGGATTGAGGGCGACGCATAGGTTCCTTCGCCGCAGATGCGGCATTCCATCACCCGCTGGGGGTTCTTCCCCACGGGGAGGCCTTCAGCTCAACTTTTCGAGGAGGCCTCTCATGGGCTGGTATTTCTCAAACCAATCGCGGTCCGAACTGATCGCGGAACTGATCGCACCGCAAGAGACCGAGCGCGCCAGCGTCAAGGTCATCGCTCACACCCTGCGCGGCAACGTGCTGTGGTCCGTCGCCGAAGTGACCGCCAAGGTCGAAGGCGTGCATCGTGATCTCGCACCGGGCCAGTCCCTGCGCTACATCCGCTGCGATCTGCTTGAACGAAGCGGCGGCCAGTGGGGCTACAAGTCCTTGGACGAGTCCATGCACCCGTACTACTACACGTGCCCGCTGTCCTATCTGGACCTCGCACCGGAGCAGTCCGCCGACTGGCGTGCAGGCGTTCGCGCCTACCACGCCCGGCGGCGCACACCCACGGCATCCGCGGCATCCGCCGCGGCGTCGATGGCCTGAGCCAGGAGGAACCGACATGGACCCGATCCTGGCAACGCTTCCGCCCTCGTTGCTGGCACTCGTTGAAGGGAGTTTGTCCAACGACGAAGTGTCCTCCGACGAGGAAATGCTGGCGTACTTCATCGACAACGGCCTCACCGAGGACCAGGCACGGCAGGCACTGACCTACCGCGACCAGTACCTCAACAACATCTACCTGGAAGGCTTCACGCCGATCACTTCGGCGGACGAGCCGCTTCACTTCAACCCGCACACCCGGCAGTTCGAGCCGGACTGAGCGGTTTTCTTCCACCCCCTGGGGCAGTACTTGCCCCAGCGGGCGGTGCTGTTCCCGTTCATCCGAGGACACCACCATGCCCGCAAACACTTCTTCCACGCTGTACCGCATCGACGAATGCTCCGACGTGATGGCCGATGCTTGCGTCGGCGATGACCAGGGCAATCTGATCTTCCTGTCGATCTGGGCGCGCGACACCGCCGTCCAGCAGTTCCTCGCTCGTCTGACCCTCGGGCGCGACGAACAGGGCCTGGACCAGTTCCACGTCATCACCGACCAGGGCGGCAGCGTCCCGGTGTTCGTCAGCAACGTCGATCGTCTGGAAAAGCGCATGACCCGCGCCTACCGGCGAACGCTGTTCGGTTCGCTGTCCAACGTGTGGCTGTTCGACCGCCGCTGCGTCAAGCCCGACAAGGCCAACGCCAGCGCACTGGCATTGCTGCCCAAGGGCAGCGCCCACCGGCTTGACCGCCTGTGGATGCTGGTGCGGGACACCTGCCCACTGCCGCTGCTCGACCACTGGCGCGAAACCGTGCTGGAGCTGCTACAGACCCGCGAGATGCTGGCCCGTCTTCCGTTCGCCCTCGGGTCGCTGGAAGGCCATCGGCTCGCCATCGACGTGCCGGCGCTGACCCTGGCGCTGGGCTCCCTGATCCGCAGTGACGTGCTCACCGCCTATCCGTATCCGGCCAAGATTTGGACGCCGGAAGCGGTAGCGGCTTGACCCGCCCGCGAGAGCACGCCAAGGCGTGCTTTCGCACTTCATCCCCGCCAACCAGGAGACTTCCATGGCCCTCATGTTCCCGCGGCTCGCCCGCAATTTCTCCAAGAACGGGTACTACCCGACCGACGAACCCACGCTCGAAAGAGCCCTCAACGCACTGATGCCCAGCGATGGCCCGATGTGCATCCTCGATCCCTGCGCCGGCGAAGGCGTGGCGATCGCCGAAGCCGCTCATGCTCTCGGGCGCGAGCAAGCCAAGGCGTTCGCCGTCGAGTTCGACGCGGAGCGGGCACGCCATGCCCGCGGCCTGGTCGATCATTGCCTGCACGCGGACCTGATGGACACGATGATCTCAAAGCAGTCGTTCGGGCTGCTCTGGCTCAACCCACCGTATGGCGATCTGTCCAAGGACGTCAACGGCAACATCGGCTATCAGGGCCAGGGCCGTGCCCGCTTCGAGAAGCTCTTCTATCAGCGCAGCCTCTCGCTATTGCAGTATGGCGGCGTGCTGGTCTTCATCGTCCCTGGCTACGTGCTCGACGCCGAGCTGGTCGGCTGGCTGACACGCCACTACACGGACCTACGCATCTACCGAGCGGTGGAAACGCAGTTCAAGCAGGTGGTGATCTTCGGCCGCAGGGTGCGCCAGCGCGAGCTGGCACCCGATGGTCTCAAGGCCGTGCGCAATCTGCTGCTGCAGATCGGGCTTGGTGAAGTCGAAGCCGAGGAACTGCCGAGCGAATGGCCGTTCCTGCCGTACATCGTCCCCGCCAGTCCGGCCGAGCCGGAGCATTTCTTCCGCGTGACGATGGAGCCAGAGCAGTTCGCCGATGAAGTCGGCCGGCTGCAAGGCCTCTGGCCGTCGCAGGACACGCACCTGGGGGCCGCGCAGCAGTCGCTGCGTCCACCGGCGCGTGCCTTGTCCCACTGGCATCTCGCCCTGGCTCTGGCCGCGGGCGCGATCTCGGGGGTTGTGCGCTCCAAGACCGGGCGCGTGCTCGTCGTCAAAGGTGACACCCACAAGGACAAGACGCTCCAGCGGGAATTCACCGAACGCGAAGACGGCTCCATCGCCGAGACCCGCATCCTCACCGACAAGTTCGTGCCCGTCATCCGCGCGTGGGACATGACGCCCGGCTCCGCCACGCGGGGCGAGGTGTTGACCATCCGCTGATCGCTTCTCTACCGCTGACGGTCACCGTCGGCTTCCTCCACCCACCGGGGTCCAGTCGCCCCGAGGGGGCGCCGTGGCCCCTTCATCTTCAAGGAGCCTTTCCATGGCAGCCCAAGCACTTCCCATCGGCCAAGCATCGAGCCGGCGCTTCTTCCCTGGCGAGACCGTCGTGACCTGTGGCGTTGACGCCCTGGTCCAGCAGGGCCGGCTCAACCCGGTGCCGTATCTGCACCGCCACCTCAATGGCGACTGGGGCGACCTCGACGACTACGACAAGCGGCAGAACGATGCCGCGCTGGAGTCCGGCGAGGACCGCCTTTTCTCTTCCTACCAGGTCGCACCCGGCCTGCAGCTTTGGATTATCACCGAATGGGATCGCAGCGTGACCACGCTGCTACTGCCCAGCGAGTACTGATCTCTCCCAGACGACGGCCGCCTGCCGTCTCTTCATCCCACCACGGGGCATGCCATCGCCCCGCGGGGGTGGTGCATGCCCCATTTTCTTTGGAGCATCACCATGTCCCTCGATCTCGAAACCACTGCCGCTGAAGCCGCGCCCGTACAGGGCGAACTGCTCGATGCGGAATCTTCCCCTCTGACCCTGAGCCTTCAGGATTTCGTCGGCGAGTTCGGCGACGAACTGCTCGACGCCCTCAACAGCGCGAACCCGCCGGTCTATAACGGCCAGCCGCAGGCGCACCGGCAACTCGTCGTCGCCAGCCTCAAGCGCAAGCTGTTTCCGGCCCAGGCCGAAGTCGTCCACGCCGCCGCCGAGCTGCTGATCGACCGTGGCGAACGCGCCGCGATCGTCAATGGCGAAATGGGCTGCGGCAAGACGACCGTCGGCATCGCCACGGCCGCCGTGCTCAACGCCGAAGGCTATCGCCGCACCCTGGTTCTTTCGCCGCCGCACCTTGTTTACAAGTGGCGGCGCGAGATCCAGGAGACGGTGGCAGGCGCCAAGGTGTGGGTGCTCAACGGGCCGGACACGCTCATCAAGCTCATCAAGCTGCGCGAGCAGTTGAATGTCCAGCCCACGGGCCAGGAGTTCTTCGTCTTGGGCCGGGTCAGGATGCGGATGGGGTTCCACTGGAAGCCCGTCTTCACCCAGCGGCGCACCCGTCACGGCAACGTGGCGGCGTGCCCGGACTGCGGCACGGTCATCACCGACCTCGACGGCGAGCCGGTCAATCCGGTCGCGCTCCAAGCCGAGGAATACCGCAGGAAGTGCAGCCATTGCGCCGCCCCCCTGTGGACGCTGATCCGCCCGCGCAGCCTGTCCGGCAGCGACCAGTCCTCGGCCGTGCTGAAAGCCCTCAAGCGCATCCCGACGATCGGGGAAGTCACCGCGCAGAAGCTGATGCAGAAGTTCGGCGAAGGCTTCCTCGCGTCGATGCTGGGCGACAACATCCATGAGTTCATCAACCTCATGGACGGCAACGGCGAACTGGTCTTCTCTGACCGCCAGGCGCATCGCATGGAAAGAGCGATGGCGAACATGGAGTTCGGCTTCGGCGAAGGCGGCTACCAGCCGTCCGAGTTCATCAAGCGCTACCTGCCTCAAGGCACGTTCGACCTGTGCATCGCGGACGAGGCCCACGAGTACAAGAACGGTGGCAGTGCCCAGGGCCAGGCCATGGGCGTGCTGGCGGCGAAGGCTCGCAAGACCTTGCTGCTGACAGGCACGCTGATGGGCGGCTACGGGGACGACCTGTTCTACCTGCTGTTCCGAGCCCTGCCTGGGCGGATGATCGAAGACGGCTACCGCCCGACCACGAGCGGCAGCATGACCTCGGCGGCCATGGCGTTCATGAGGGACCACGGGGTCCTCAAGGACATCTACTCCGAAAGCACCGGCACGGCGCACAAGACGGCCAGGGGCACCAAGGTATCGGTGCGCACGGTCAAGGCTCCCGGCTTCGGGCCGAAAGGGGTCTTGCGGTGCATCCTGCCGTTCACGATCTTCCTCAAGCTCAAGGACATCGGCGGCAACGTCCTGCCGCCGTATGACGAGGAGTTCCGTGAAGTCGCAATGGACACGGCGCAAGCCGCGGCCTACCGCGACCTGGCGGGTCGGCTGACCGCGGAGCTGAAACAGGCTCTGGCGCGACGCGATACGACGCTGCTGGGTGTGGTGCTCAACGTGCTGCTGGCCTGGCCGGACTGCTGCTTCCGGTCGGAAACCGTGGTGCATCCGCGCACGCGCAACACCTTGGCGTTCGTCCCGGCTCAGTTCAACGAGTTTGAGGTGACGCCGAAAGAGCGCGAGCTGATCGACATCTGCAAAGAAGAGAAGGCGCAGGGCCGCAAGGTCCTGGCCTACACGGTCTATACCGGCACGCGCGACACCACGTCGCGCTTGAAGGTGCTGCTGGAGCAGGAAGGTTTTCGGGTGGCGGTGCTGCGCGCAAGCGTGGACGCCAGCCGCCGCGAGGACTGGATCGCCGAGCAACTGGACCGTGGCATCGACGTGCTCATCACCAACCCCGAGCTGGTCAAGACGGGCTTGGACCTGTTGGACTTCCCGACGATCGTTTTCATGCAGTCGGGCTACAACGTGTACTCGCTCCAGCAGGCGGCACGCCGCTCCTGGCGCATCGGACAGAAACAGCCGGTGCGCGTGATCTACCTCGGCTACGCCGGTTCCTCGCAGATGACCTGCCTGGAGCTGATGGCCAAGAAGATCATGGTCTCGCAGTCCACCTCGGGCGACGTGCCCGAATCGGGCCTGGATGTGCTCAACCAGGACGGTGATTCCGTCGAGGTCGCGCTGGCCCGGCAACTGGTCGCCGCCTGATCCCCACGCCAACGCCGGCCTCGCGCCGCCGGCTTTCCATTGTTCCCACCTTGCAGCCACGCCCACGGTCTCCGTGGACGTGGCTGCGCATTTTTCATTCCAAGGAGATTTCCATGAACACCCATACCCAATCCACGCCCGAAAACGTGAAGGCCCGCCTGACGCTGGACGTGACCTGTTTGCTCAACGGCGAGGCCGCGTCGGAAATACTGGCACGGCTGCAACGCATGTGGGTCCGCGCCATCGGCGAGAGGTTGCTAATCGATGAGACCGCCGCGAAGGTGGATGTTTGGTCGATCGAGGTGACCGAGTTGCCCTCGGCGACTAACAGCGATGCGCTCGAAGCCGAGATCGCCGCCTTCATGCAGCAACGCATCGGGGACGGCAACCTCTGTGCAGAGGACATTCCCTTGCGCCTGGCGAGCTATGGCCTGATGGCCCCCGAGGATTTCATCGACGAAATGCGCGAGCGCATGGGCATGGAAGACGACGCCCCCACGGGCCGAGCCGTCATCCCCTCGACCGAACCTGCCGACGGCGGTGAGATCGAGATGCAAGTCGCGGTCGTCTGCATCGGTGCCTCCGGTAGCCCCAACGTGCCGGTCTTCAAGGTCAGGATCACCCAGGAGGAATACGACCTGGGTATCCACTACGACAAGGCCAGGGACCTGGCCGAAGAGGCCCGGTACGAAGGGCCGTTCATCTGCTTCGACGCCGCCGAATATGGCCCCATCCTGTCGGCCGCCCGCGAACTTGGCCTCGTTCCGCAGGTCGTCGTGGTCGATATGACCGACGGCCAGATCCACTCCATCCGCTGCGACAGCGGCGAGATCAAGGTCATCTGCTACGACACCAGCGACACTGACGAGTATTCGGCGGCGGTGGCGAACCGGCCGCTCGGCGAGAACGGGCAGTTCGTGCGCTGCTGGTCGCACACCCAACTGGCACGGGTCGATCCCGGCCTGAAGCTGGCTCGGGATTGATCGGGCGAAGCCCGATGCGTTTTCACAGGCCCCTTCGGGGGCCTTTTCCTTTGGAGGGAGGCTGCCGGGAAATCGGGCGCTGCCTGGTTCGCATTGTTTGCTGCCGCTCGTGGCCCGAGCGGCGATGGTGAGGGCTCGATGTTTCAGGACGACGCGCCATGTGCCCCTCTCCACCTTGGTTTCACCATCCCGAACGCCGTCTGCTGGCGGGTTTTCTCGGCCTGCTTTGGTCGGTGCTGGCTGGCGGCTGCGCGACGACGAGCGCGCCGGTCGCGCCCGACACCATCGAGGAAGTCTCGGCCGCACCCGTACCCGAGGCGCCCGAATACATCCCCGTTGTGCGCTACGGCCGCTACACCCTCGTGGAACTGGCACCGACAGCAGCGCAGCGCGACCTGCTGTTGCAGACCATCGACGTGTCGATGCCCGAGGATGCACGCGCTACGGTCGGCGACGGGCTACGGCATGTGCTCAAGCGCAGCGGTTACGGCTTGTGCCAGACGACGCACGCGGTGATCGAGCTGTACGCACTGCCGCTGCCGGCGGCCCACCTGCACCTCGGCCCCATGACCCTGCGGGATGCGCTGCTCACCCTGGCTGGTTCGGCCTGGGAACTGCACGCGGATGACCGCGCGCGGCAAATCTGCTTCGAGCGGCCCGGCGACAGCATGACCGCCGACAACGTACCCGCGCCGCCTGCCACCGAGGCGGTGCAGACGTTCCCGCTGGCGCCCGCGGCATCGGGAGGCCAGCCATGAACGCCCCGCAGCCCGCCCATCGTTCAACGGCCGCCGTGGTGGTGCAGAGCCTGATGTGGCTCTGGCTGATCGGCCTCAGTGTCCTCGTTGCCCTCGGCTACCAGACGATGAACGACCAGGCCGACCAGGAGCGCCTCGATTCCCGCCTGCAACGCCTCGAAGCGCAGGCAACAGGCCTGGCCGAGACCGTCGAGGCCATCCAGCAGCGTCCAGCCGTCGCCACGGCGGCAGACCTCAAAGACACCCGCCAAATCCTGGAAGCACGCGCGGCCCAGGTCGAGAAATCGCTGAGCGCCTATGCCTCCGCCGACGACCTTCAGGCACTGCGCGCCGAAGTCGAGCAAATCAAGGCGCGGCAGACCGCTGCGCGCGCCGCTGCACCCGCCCAGCCGCGCACCAGGAACAAGCCCACCGCCAAGCCCGAACCGACGCCGCTCCCGTTCCGCATCGTCGGTGCCGAACTGCGTGCCGGCGAGCGCAGCGTGTCCGTCGCGCCGAGCAATGGCGACTTCACGCCCGACCAGCTTCAGGTGCTGCTACCCGGCGATGCGGTCGGCCCGTGGCGCTTGCAGGCCGTCGAGGGCAGCACTGCGGTGTTCCAGGCCGGCGACCAGACCCGCCACGTGGCGATCCCCTGAACGGAGCACACCACATGAAGCCGTCGATCATCCTTTCCGCGCTTCTGCTGGCGTCCACCCAGTTGCCCGCGTGGGCGCAGCAATCCGCCACGGCTCCCGCCCGCAATGCGCAGAGTCAGGAACGCCCGCTGGTCGCCCGCATTCTGGACGACCGGGTGGCGAGCGACTGGGGCCTTCAACCTCAGGAGTGGGCGCGCTATCGCGAACTGATGGACGGTCCACTGGGCATCTATTCGCCCAACCTGGACCCGCTGTCGGCCCTGGGCATCGAGGCGCGTACCGAAGAGGAACGGCGACGCTACGCCGAGCTGCAGGTGCAGGTCGAAGCGCGCCGCGTGGAGAAACTGCTCGCTTATCAGCGGGCCTATGACGAGGCCTGGCAGCGCCTGAACCCCGGGATGCAGCGGGTGAACCTGCCGGACGACAAGCCGGTCGCCGGGGCCACGCGCGGCTCCGGCCGCACGGCAGTGTTCGTGAAAGATAACTGCGTGGCCTGCGGCCAGCTCGTGCAGCGCCTGCAATCCTCGGGCGCCGAATTCGACCTGTACATGGTCGGCAGCCGCCAGGACGACGCGCGCATCCGCGATTGGGCCAAGCGCGCGAACGTCGATCCGGCGCGCGTGCGCAGCGGCAGCATCACGCTCAACCACGACGGCGGCCGCTGGTTGACCTTGGGGGTACCCGGCGACCTGCCGGCGGTCGTGCGCGAGGTGAACGGCCAATGGCAGCGCCAGCCATAGCCGCCCCCCTGCGCACACTGGTGCTCGCCGCTGGCCTATGCGCCTGCGTCGCCCAAGCCCAGGAGGTTCCGCCACCGGCCTACCAGCTCGCCGCGCAGCGCGCAGGCATCCCCTCGACGGTGCTCTACGCCGTGGCCTTGCAGGAGAGTGGCATCCGCCGTAACGGACGCATCGTCCCGTGGCCGTGGTCCCTCAACGTCGCCGGCCAATCACGCCGCTATGCGACCCGCGCCGATGCCTGCGCGGGTTTGCAGCAGGCGATGCGCTCCACGCCGCACACGCGCATCGACGCGGGCCTGGGCCAGATCAACCTCGGCTACCACCAGCAGCGCTACGCCAGCGCCTGCGACCTGCTCGACCCGTACCGGAATCTCGCCATCGCTGCCGAGATCCTGCGCGAGCAACACGCCCCCGGCGAGGACTGGTTGCTGGCGATGGGCCGCTACCACCGCCCCGCGGGTGGCGAGCCCGCCGCCCGCTACCGGCGCAGCGTGTCGCGCCACCTCGCCCGGGTGCAGGGCGCACGCCCAACCGCCGCGGTTCTCGCCGCACGCAAGGAGACATCCCCATGACGACATCCCATCTGGCCTTGCGTGGCCTGCTCGTACTGCTGGCGGGTCTGCCGCTGGCCTCGCTTGCCGGCGAGCCGCTGATCGTGGTCGAAGACCGCGGCGGCGCGTCGGCGCTGCCGTACTACGAAGCCCTGAACCTCCAGCCGCGCACCAACGCACCGGCCCGGCCGCCGATCCCGACGCCCCAGGTTCCCGCCACGCCGGCGGACGAGGCCGCGATGCTGCCGGTGCGCAGCGCCAAGCTCACCCCCGGCACCGTCCCGCGGCGTGTCATCGAGGCTCCGGGTCTGCGGCCTTTCGTTGTCGTCGGCGACGACGAGGCATCTCGGGCCTGGCTGCGCAGCCAGGCAGCCGCGCTGCGCGAGCGCGGCGCGGTCGGTCTGGTGGTCAACGTCGAGACCGTGCAGGGCCTGGCGCGGCTGCGCACCCTGGTGCCCGGCGTACCCCTCGCGCCCATGTCCGGCGACGACCTGGCCGAGCGCCTGGGCCTGCGGCACTACCCGGTGCTGATCACAGCCACCGGCATCGAGCAATGAAGCCATGTCGGGGAAACAGCCGGTCGAGGTACTGCTTCGCCCAGCGGTGGAGCTATACACCGTTGCCGCATGCGCGGGCGCCGCGTTTCTGTCCCTGGTGGCCCCATGGTCGCTCGCGCTGAGCCCGTCCATGGGCGTCGGCAGCGCGCTGGCGTTCGGCGCCTACGGTGCCATCCGCTACCGCGATGCCCGCGTCATCCTGCGCTACCGGCGCAACATCCGCCGCCTGCCGCGCTACGTGATGACCAGCAAGGACGTGCCGGTCAGCCAGCAGCGGCTGTTCGTGGGGCGCGGGTTCCTGTGGGAGCAGAAGCACACCCATAGGCTCATGCAAACGTACCGGCCGGAGTTCCGCCGCTACGTCGAGCCCACACCAGCCTACCGGCTGGCGCGACGGCTGGAAGAACGGCTGGAGTACGCGCCGTTCCCGCTGTCCCGGCTGTCGAAACTCACCGGCTGGGACGTACCTTTCAACCCGGTGCGGCCGTTGCCGCCTGTGGGCGGCCTGCCGCGCCTGCACGGCATCGAACCCGAGGAGATGGACGTCAGCCTGCCGCTGGGCGAGCGCGTCGGCCACTCGCTGGTGCTGGGCACGACGCGCGTCGGCAAGACCCGGCTGGCCGAACTATTCGTGACCCAGGACATCCGGCGCGTGAACGCCGCGGGCGAGCACGAGGTGGTGATCGTCATTGACCCCAAGGGCGATGCCGATCTCCTGAAGCGGATGTACGTCGAGGCTAAGCGCGCCGGCCGCGAAGGCGAGTTCTACGTCTTCCACCTGGGATGGCCGGACATCTCCGCGCGCTACAACGCCGTGGGGCGATTCGGGCGTATATCGGAAGTCGCCACCCGCGTTGCGGGGCAGCTTTCCGGTGAAGGCAACTCGGCCGCCTTCCGAGAGTTTGCGTGGCGGTTCGTCAACATCATTGCCCGCGCCCTGGTGGAGCTGGGACAGCGGCCCGACTACATGCTGATCCAACGGCACGTCATCAACATCGACGCGCTGTTCATCGAGTACGCCCAGCATTACTTCGCCAAGACCGAGCCCAGGGCCTGGGAGGTGATCGTCCAGATCGAGGCCAAGCTCAACGAGAAGAACATCCCGCGCAACATGATCGGGCGCGAGAAGCGCGTGGTGGCGCTGGAGCAGTACCTCTCGCAGGCGCGCAACTACGACCCGGTGCTGGATGGCCTGCGCTCGGCGGTTCGCTACGACAAGACGTACTTCGACAAGATCGTCGCATCGCTGCTGCCGCTGCTGGAGAAGCTCACTAGCGGCAAGATCGCGCAGCTCCTGGCCCCGAACTACTCCGACCTGGCCGACCCGCGCCCGATCTTCGACTGGATGCAGATCATCCGTAAGAGGGCCATCGTCTATGTGGGCCTGGATGCGCTCTCCGACGCCGAGGTCGCCACCGCGGTCGGCAACTCGATGTTCAGCGATCTCGTGTCGGTCGCCGGGCATATCTACAAGCATGGGATCGACGATGGCCTGCCGGGCGCATCGGCCGGTGCGCGCGTGCCGATCAACGTCCATGCCGACGAGTTCAACGAATTGATGGGCGACGAGTTCATCCCGCTGATCAACAAGGGCGGCGGTGCCGGCCTGCAAGTCACTGCGTACACGCAGACCCTGTCGGACATCGAGGCCCGCATCGGCAACCGCGCGAAGGCAGGCCAGGTGATCGGGAATTTCAACAACCTGTTCATGCTGCGCGTGCGCGAGACCGCGACCGCCGAACTGCTGACCCGGCAATTGCCGAAGGTCGAGGTCTATACGACCACCATCGTCAGCGGCGCGACCGACAGCTCGGACATTCGCGGGGCGACGGATTTCACGTCGAACACTCAGGACCGCATCAGCATGTCCAGCGTGCCGATGATCGAGCCGTCGCACGTCGTCGGCCTGCCGAAAGGCCAGTGCTTCGCGTTGCTGCAGGGCGGCCAGCTTTGGAAAGTGCGCATGCCGCTGCCGGCGCCGGACCCGGACGAAGTGATGCCGGCAGACTTGCAGCAACTGGCCGGGTACATGCGCCAGAGCTACAGCGAAGCGACGCAGTGGTGGGAGTTCACCAGTTCCCCCGCCTTGCAGGACACGGGCCTGCCCGACGACCTGCTGGATGACGCCGCTGCGGCCGAACCTCCCGCGGTGGCCATTGCCACCGACGAGGACACCGGCAACAAGGCCTCGCCATGAAGGACGCCGCCTCGACTGCACAACGGGAGCAGAACCAGCGCCAGGGCCTGATCGTCGGCACCATCACCTTGCCGTTCCGGCTGCTCGGGGTGCTGATCGGCTCGCTGCTGTTCTCGATCGTCGTGGAGTGCGTCGGCATGCACCTGTTCTGGAAGGACCAGGGCTGGCGGCACTCGCAGCAGATGTTGCAGTACGAACTGGGGCACCTGTCCAGCCACTTCACGCGCAGCGTCGTCGTGCAGGAGCCGGGGCGCACCGCGCACGAACTGGTGGATACCGGCTACGAATGGGTATTCGTTCGCTCCGGGCTGCTGGAGCGCATGAGCCAGACCGCCGAGCGCGCCCGCGCGCCGAGCCACGGGAGGATCCAGGACGGGGGGCGCAACTTTCGCTACTACATCAGCCAGGTCTATGTCTGGACCGAGAACTACCTGATTGCCGCGGCCTTCACCACCCTCACGTTTCTGGTGCGCCTGCTGGTTCTGGTGCTCACGTTGCCGCTGATCTGCACCGCGGCGTTCGTCGGCCTGATCGACGGTCTTGTGCGGCGGGACGTGCGCCGGTTCGGCGCAGGCCGGGAATCCGGCTTCATCTACCACCGCGCGAAGGCGAGCCTGATGCCGCTGGCCGTGCTGCCGTGGGTCACGTACCTGGCCTTGCCGATCTCTGTGCATCCACTGCTGATCCTGCTGCCCAGCGCAGCCTTGCTGGGACTGGCCGTGAGCCTGACTGCGGGCAGCTTCAAAAAATACTTGTGATGACAGAGAAACCAGATCATTAGGCAACTCATTCAGTATTTCTTATTTATTGAATTTGCTGACCAAGGATTTTCTCGCGATACATATTGGCCAAATGGCGCGCCCTCATGCTCCACTGCTCTGTAATCTTTGGGAAATCTGTTGCGCCGCGCCCATCCATTCCTTGCAATGTAACGTAGCCCTGCCCATCCTGTCCGCGTACAAAAGCTATGTAGTTATATATTGAATCTCGAAATTCAGTGAGAGCATAAAAGAAGGCATCGCCAGCCGGAAGCGCACGAGATAAGTCAATGCGACCTTGGGCATATAAAAAATCATTGACACCCTTCATTCCCCATCCTACCCGATCCAACTCAATGTAAAGATTGTCCACGGCGTCATAATGCACAGATGGAATGTAACCACATGAAAAGTCCCATGTTTCGAGCCAGTCGAGAAAGTCAGACCTGAAATATGAAGGAACAATATTTTGAAGTGTGGCTATGGAATCCGCCATCTGCTGAGGCGTTAATGCGCTCCTGGCAACTTGAAATGCTGATGGGAAAATTCTCTTACAGACATCTTGTGGGATAAAACTAATATCAGAAATTTCACCCCAATAGACCACGTGAACCGGAAAAATCGATCCATCCAGCCTTTTGTGTTGAGTGCCATGGAACTGATGATGATTTATGCTGGTATGGCGATTTGCCGTTGTGAAAATCACATAACAACCAATCGGCTCAGGGAAGGAATCGGTCTTACTCAACTCAGCCGTAACGTCTGTAGAGTTTAGTTGATTAACAAATTTTGCCTGCCCAAACACTGAGTAGCCGCCAACGGCAGGAAAAATGTCAATGCCATGCTGCCTTTGCCCATTTCCGCCGTATCTTCTGAATTGCACGTCATACCTCATATTCCGCGCGACCCAGTCCCTCATGAGGTAGCAGCAAATTTCCTCAAAATCTTGATCAGTTCTAAAGGTCAGTCCTTGCATTTTTATCCTGGATCTTTGTAAGAGCGTTGATATTTTGCCACGCGGCCGGTGGAAATTCCCTTCTTGAATTCTGGCCTGACGACCACTCCCTGAGCGAACTGGACGCACGCTGCCAATCAAACCGATCAGCGCAGTTTCCTATTGTTTGCTGCCTGCAGTCACCCTGAACTCCACCATCGCACTATTCTGATCACACAGGAATGGCGCGATGTTGGCTCCGATCTGGCAGCGCGCCGCGCATCGCGGCGTGCCCATTTTTCTCGTGACGGCCCTGCTGCTGGGTCAGTCCCCGATGGCGTTGGCCGAGTCCCCCGCACAGCGCCAGGAGCTGGTCGCCGCGCTGCGCCAACTCGACGCGCTGGAGCGCACCGTCGCCGACAGCGCCGCGCGTGCCCCCATCCAGCCGGGCGAGCGCTACCACTTCGATTACCCGCGGTTGCTGGCTGACTTGGCGCGCGTGCGCGCCGGCATCCAGGCCCATCTCACACCGTCGCGTGCCCAGCCGCGCGACCCCTCCGAACTGGCCAGCGACTACCGCACCGAGCGGTCCGCTTCGCCATCGCCGACGACTACGGAAGCCAAGCCATGAACGGCGCCCAGGTCTCGGCATTTCAAGCCAACAGCGGCATCGCGCCTTCGGCGATGGCGACCGTCCTGGTCGGCGCCGTGTTCGCGGTGCTCCTCGTCTGGGGCGTCTGGGCCATCCGAACGGCCTACGTGGGGTGGTCCGAGAGCCGCCTCAACCAGCGCCAGTTCCTCGGCGTCTGCATCCGCTTCGTCGCGATGTACCTCGTCCTGAGCTTCTTCCTCCTCTCCTGACCTGAAAGGCACGACCATGCAAAACCGCATCCTCCATTCCCGCCTTGCCCAGCGCGCCGCTGTGGCACTGGGCTCCGCCGCGCTGCCCGCGCTGTCGTTCGCGCAAGGCTTGCCGCAGTTGGAAAACCCGACCCGCGGCACCGGCAACGGCATCATGGAAACGATCAGGAACTACGGCTACGACATCATCATGCTCGTAGCCCTCCTGGTCGTGGCGTCGATGTTCATCGGCGTCTGCTACCACGCCTACGGCACCTACGCGGAAATCCACACCGGCCGCAAGACCTGGGGCCAGTTTGGCCTCACCGTCGCGATCGGTGCCGTGCTGCTCGTGATCGGCATCTGGCTGCTCACCGAAGCCACCGGCATCCTGTAAGGCGAGGCCGGTATGTCCGAGCAGCAGCACGTCCGTGCGGACGGGACGGTCACGTTCCTTCCGCATCGGCTCAACCGCCACCCTGTTGTCGTGCGCGGCCTCACCGCCGACGAACTGTGGATCTGCTGCGGCCTGTCCGGCGCCGCCGGCCTGCTGGTCGGCGCGCCGCTGTCCTGGGTGTTCCGCACGATCGCCATCGCGCCGACGTTCGTCGTCCTGGGCGTGGCCCTGGGCGTCTTCATCGGCGGCGGCATCCTGCGCCGGCTCAAGCGCGGGCGCCCCGACACCTGGCTGTACCGGCAACTGCAATGGCGCATCGCCACGCGCCATCCACTGATGGCGGGATGGGTAGGCGGCCACGTGCTGATCTCGCGCTCCGGCTTCTGGTCCACCCGAAGGTCCGTTGCAAGGGGGGCACGATGAGCCGCTTCAAGAACGAGATCACCCACCTGCAGGCGCACATCAAGACGCTTCGCCTGGGTGCTGGTGCGCTGGTCATCGTCGCCCTGGTCATGGGCGGTGGCTGGTGGAGCGCGCCGCGCGACCTGACCATCCACGTCCCGCCCGACCTGCGCTCGGGCAGTACCCGCAAGTGGTGGGAAGTGCCGCCCGAATCGGTCTATGCGTTCACGTTCTACGTGTTCCAGACCCTCAACCGCTGGCCGACGAACGGCGAAGAGGACTATCCGCGCAACCTCCACACGCTCTCGCCGTACCTTACCCCGTCCTGCCAGGCCTTCCTGCGCGCGGACTACGACTACCGCCGTTCCACGGGCGAGCTGCGCCAGCGCGTGCGCGGGATTTATGAGATCCCCGGCCGCGGCTACGGCGACGACCCCACGGCGCGCGTGCGCGTGGTCTCCGACCGCGACTGGGTGGTGACGCTCGACATCACCGCCGACGAGTACTACGGCGCCGAGCAGGTCAAGCGCGCGCTCGTGCGCTACCCGGTGAAGGTCACGCGGGTGGACGTCGATCCCGCCCGCAACCCCTTCGGCCTGGCGCTGGACTGCTACGACGGCGCGCCCCAGCGCATCAGCGCACCGGAGCCGACTCGCCCGGCACCTGGCGGCCTGTCTCCGCAAGCGCCCCAAGGAGGAAACACCCCATGAAGCATCCTGTACTCGTGCTGCTGGGGCTGCTGGCCGTGGCCGCGGCACCCGTCGCCCAGGCGGTGGAGATTCTGCGGTGGGAACGCATGCCGCTGGCGGTGCCGCTGAAGGTCGGCCAGGAGCGCATCGTGTTCATCGACCGGAACGTCCGCGTGGGCGTGCCCGCAGGCGTGGGCGAACGCCTGCGCGTGCAGAGCGCAGGTGGCGCGGTGTACCTGCGCGCCAGCGAGCCGATCGAGCCCACGCGGCTGCAATTGCAGGACGCCGACACGGGCGCGCTGATCCTGCTCGACATTGCGGCCGAGCCGCCCAAAGACGGCGAAGCCGAGCTGGAGCCGGTGCGCATCGTCGAGGGCAGCAGCACCCCTGCGCGCTACGGCGATCAGCCAGGCGGTGCCGATGAGGCCCCGGCACGCGCCCAGGACCAAGCAGGTACGCGGGCGACCCGGCGCGAAACCCCGGTTCCGGTCGTCCTGACGCGCTTCGCCGCGCAGAACCTCTACGCGCCGCTGCGCACTGTGGAGTCGCTGCCTGGCGTCATGCGGGTGAACCTGCGCCGTGACCTCGACCTCGGCACGCTGATGCCGACGCTGCCGGTGCGCGCGGTCGCGCTCGCGTCGTGGCGTCTGGAAGACCAGTGGGTCACGGCCGTGCGCCTGACCAACAGCAGCAGCGGCTGGGTCACGCTCGACCCGCGCGTGCTGCAAGGCGATTTCCTCACCGCCACCTTCCAGCACGAAGCGCTCGGACCGCGCGGGACGCCCGAGGACACGACCGTCCTGTACCTGGTGACGCGCGGGCACGGCCTCGCGCAATCGCTGCTGCCGGCGATCCACCGCTTCGACCCGGCCGTGCATCTGCCGCAGCGGGAAGCTGAAGCCGACGATGGCAAGGAGGCCCGCCATGCGCAGTAACGGCTTGCTCAAGTGGCTGATGATCCCGGTCGCCTTGCTGGTGCTGTTCGTTGCCATCCGGCTGTTCTCCGGTGGAAGCACGTCGGCACCGCCCGCCGCGGATGCTGGCTCCAAGCTCACGCCCGAGGAAATGAAGGCGTTGGGCATCGAAGGCGATACCCCGCGCGATACCGTGGCAACGCTCGTCGCCCAGGTGAAACAGTTGCGCACCGAGCTTCAGACCGCGCTGACCGACAACAAGTCGCAGCGCGAGGAAAACCAGCGGCTGCGCCAGCGGGAGAACTCCATTGATCAGCGCATCAATTCGGCCCTCGAATCCGAGCGCTCCAACCTGCGCCGCGACCAGGAACAGGCGGCCAGCGCGCGCCAGCAGACCGAGGGGCTGCTCGCCGACCTGCAGCGGCGCCTGGACAGCATTGGCGGGCGCGGCGGCGGTCACGCTGATCTGCCGGTGGGCCTGGGGCTGCGCGGCGGCGACGAGGCCGGCATGGAAGGCGGCATGCGCTGGGTCGAACCGGACGACGCGAAGAAGGCCGAGGGCCGCAATGGCAGTCGTGGCGCAGGCAGCGGCATGAGCTTCCCGACGAGCTTCGGCCCGGCACAAAGCACACTGGAAACCACCGCGGAAACCGTGGCGAACGCCGGCGCAGGTGCGGCAGGCGTCAAGAGCGCCAAGCCGGTCTATACCGTGCCGACCAACTCGACACTGATGGGCTCCGTGGCGATGACGGCGCTGATTGGGCGCGTGCCGATCGACGGGACGGTGAACGATCCGTACCCCTTCAAGGTGCTGGTCGGGCCGGACAATCTGACTGCCAACGGCATCGACATTCCCGACGTGGCCGGCGCGGTGTTCTCCGGAACCGCATCGGGCGACTGGACGCTCTCGTGCGTGCGCGGCCAGGTTCGCAGCATCACCTTCGTCTTCAACGACGGCACGATCCGCACGATTCCCGAAGACCGCGAAGGCAACCAGCAGAACAACCAGCAGCGCGACGGCCTGGGCTGGATCAGCGACCCGCACGGCATCCCGTGCGTCAGCGGCGAACGGCGCAGCAACGCCCAGCAGTACCTCGGGTCGCAAGCTCTGATCACCGCGGCCGGAGCCGGCGTGGCCTCGCTCATCGAGAGCGACAGCGGCCGCATGTCCTACGTCGGCTCGGACGGCGCCATCGGCACCGTGGGCATCAGCGGCAAGGAAGCAGTCGGCCAGATCCTCGCGGGCGGCGTCCGGGACATGTCGACCTGGGTCAACAAGCTCTACGGACAGGCTTTCGCCGCCGTCTATGTGCAGCCAGGCGCCAAGGTCGCCGTCCACCTCGAAAAGCCGCTGGCCATCGATCACGACCCCGAAGGCCGGCGCGTCGATCACCGTGCAGGAGAAAGCCATGCGCTCGAACTCGATTAAGGGCCTCGCGCTGGCCGCGGCCGTCGCCGTGCTCAGCGGTTGCGCCACCAGCAAGGAAGAACTGCTGACCCATAGCGACCGCACCATGATGGACATCTGGCAGCAGGAAACGGGTGGCGGCGGCAGTGGCACCGGCCAGGTCGCGCGCCGGCAGTTGCTCGACGCGCGCCAGAGCCTGCGCCGGCCGCTGACCGACGCCGATGTGCAGGCTGCGCCCGTCGAGCAGATGCGCTACACGCGCACGGCGCGCAACGAGGTTTATCGCCAGTTCCAGCGCCTGCCCAACCCCGATCTCGTCATGTATGTGTACCCGCACCTGGCGGGCACGGACCCCGTGCCGGTTCCGGGCTACACGACGGTCTTCCCCCTGTACCAGCGCGTGCAGTACGCCATGCCCGGTGAACGGCTGGAGGACTATTGATGCGCTGGGAACTTCCCTGGCCGAAGCTGGCCGCATCCGGCACCGGCGACGAAGAGAAGCCGGACGGCTGGCAGCGCCACGTCGAGGCCTTGCGCCAGGCCGGCGTCCCTGAACCCGGCGCAGCGGTCCAGGGCCGCAGGCCGGCGACGGTAGCCGACGAGCAGGCGCTGTACGACGTCGCGCCGTCGTTCGCGGAACTGCTGCCTTGGGTGGAGTTCTTGCCGCAGTCGAAGTCCATGCTGCTGGAGGATGGGCAGTCGGTCGCTGCCTTCTACGAGCTGGTGCCGCTGGGCACCGAGGGGCGGGAGCCCGGCTGGCTCGCGCATGCCCGCGATGCCTTGGAGAACGCGCTCCAGGACTCGTTCGATGAGCTGGACGAGAACCCCTGGGTGCTCCAGCTCTACGCCCAGGACGAGCCCAGCTTCGACCAGTACATGCAGACCCTGCGCGACTATGTGCAGCCGCGCGCCCGCGATACTGCGTTCACCGAGTTCTACCTGCGCTTCTTCGGCCACCATCTGCGCGCGGTCGCCAAGCCGGGCGGCCTGTTCGAGGACACGGTGGTCACGCGGCTGCGCTGGCGCGGCCAGACGCGGCGGGTGCGCATGGTGATCTATCGCCGTGCCACCGGGCAGGCAAGCCGCCGCGGCCAGACGCCCGAGCAGATGCTGAACATCGTCTGCGACCGCCTGTGCGGCGGCCTGGCGAACGCCGGCATCCAGGCACGGCGCATGGTCGCAGCCGACGTCCACGACTGGCTGCTGCGGTGGTTCAATCCGCGCCCCGCGATGCTCGGGCCTGGAGCCGAGGATCAGGAGCGCTTCTATGCACTGGCGCGCTACCCCGACAGCACCGAAGAAAGCGAGGCCGGCGAAATCGAGCTGGCGAGCGGGCGGGATTTCAGTCAGCGGCTGTTCTTCGGCCAGCCACGCTCCGACGTGGAGCACGGCACCTGGTATTTCGACGGCATGCCGCACCGCGTGCTGATCACCGACCGGCTGCGCATGCCGCCCGGCACCGGACACCTGACCGGCGAGACCCGCAAAGGGGATGCCATCAACACGCTGTTCGACCAGATGCCGGAAGACACCTTGCTGTGTCTCACGATGGTCGCCACGCCGCAGGATGTCCTGGAAGCGGATCTCAACCACCTGGCGAAGAAGGCCGTGGGCGAGACGCTGGCGTCGGAGCAGACGTTGAAGGACGTGCAGGAAGCCCGCTCCCTCATCGGCAGCGCGCACAAGCTCTACCGGGGGACGCTGGCATTCTACCTGCGCGGACGCGACGAAGCGGAACTGGACCGGCGCGGCCTGGACCTGGCGAACGTGATGCTCAATGCTGGCTTGCAGCCGGTGCGCGAGGACGACGAGGTGGCGCCGCTCAACAGCTACTTGCGGTGGCTGCCATGCTGCTACAACCCCGGCCAGGATCGGCGCAAGTGGTACACCCAACTGATGTTCGCTCAGCACGCGGCGAACCTGTCGCCGGTGTGGGGCCGCGCTCAAGGTACGGGGCACCCGGGCATCACGATGTTCAACCGCGGTGGCGGGCCGATCACCTTCGACCCGCTCAGCCGCCTGGATCGGCAGATGAACGCCCATCTGTTCCTGTTCGGCCCCACCGGCTCCGGCAAGAGCGCCACGCTCAACAACCTCTTGAATCAGGTCACGGCCATCTACCGACCGCGGCTGTTCATCGTGGAGGCTGGCAACAGCTTCGGCCTGTTCAGCGACTTCGCACGCAGGCTCGGGCTGACGGTAAACCGGGTCAAGCTGGCCCCAGGTTCGGGCATCAGCCTCGCGCCATTCGCAGACGCGCGTCGGCTGATCGAGACGCCCAGCGACGTGCAGACGCTCGACGCCGACGCGCTGGATGAAGACCCGCCACCAGATGCCTCGGCCATGGAGGCGGACGAGCAGCGCGACGTGCTCGGCGAACTGGAGATCACGGCGCGGCTGATGATCACGGGCGGAGAGGACAAGGAGGAAGCCCGGATGACACGGGCTGACCGCTCGCTGATCCGTCAGTGCATCCTCGACGCCGCCGAGCACTGCGTGGCCGACAAACGCACGGTGCTTACGCGCGACGTGCGCAACGCGTTGCGCGCCCGCGGCCAGGACCCGACGCTGCCCGAAATGCGCCGCGTGCGGCTGCTGGAGATGGCGGATGCGATGGACATGTTCTGTCAAGGCACGGACGGCGAAATGTTCGACCGCGACGGCACGCCGTGGCCCGAAGCCGACATCACCTTGGTTGACCTCGCGACATACGCCCGCGAGGGCTACAACGCGCAGCTCTCCATCGCTTACATCAGCCTGATCAGCACGGTGAACAACATCGCCGAGCGCGACCAATACCTTGGACGCCCGATCATCAACGTCACCGACGAAGGACACATCATCACGAAGAACCCACTGCTCGCGCCCTACGTGGTCAAGATCACGAAGATGTGGCGCAAGCTGGGCGCATGGTTCTGGTTGGCCACGCAGAACATCGACGATCTGCCGCGCGCCGCGGAACCCATGCTCAACATGATCGAGTGGTGGATCTGCTTGTCGATGCCCCCGGATGAGGTGGAGAAGATCGCGCGGTTCCGCGAACTCAGCCCAGCACAGAAGGCGCTAATGTTGTCGGCGCGCAAAGAGGCGGGGAAATTCACCGAGGGCGTCATCCTCTCCAAGAGCATGGAAGTGCTGTTCCGTGCCGTGCCGCCGAGCCTGTACCTCGCGCTCGCGCAGACCGAACCCGAAGAGAAGGCCGAGCGCTACCAGCTCATGCAGCAATACGGCTGCACCGAGCTGGAAGCAGCTTTCAAGGTCGCCGAGAAGATCGACCAGGCACGCGGCATCGAGTCGCCGGCCTTGGAACTGTCGTAAGCCGGAGAACACCATGGAGCAGAAGCGTCCTTCCATTCCGATACAAGTCCAGGCGTTCCGCCGTCGCCACAGGCGGCCCCGCTGGCCTTGGGCCTTGACTGCTGCGCTGGTCGCGCTGCTGCTGATCTGGCTCGTGTCCCGGTCGCCCGGCGAATCCTCATCGCAGTCGCCCACGCCGGCTAGCACGGCGCAGATGGCCGGGCCGCCCTGGAAAATGGGCAACCCCGAGGGCCGTTTCACACTGACGCTCTATGCCGATCTGGAATGTCCGTTCTGCCGGGAGTACTTCCCGCAGCTCAAGCGCTGGGTCGGCAGCAACGCCGACGTGACCCTGCAATGGCATCACCAGCCGCTGGCTGCGCACGAGCCGGCCGCGTTGGCCGAGGCGCGTCTGGTCGAGTGCGTCGCCGAAGCCGGCGGGCATGCTGCCTTCTGGCGAGCCGTCGAGTGGGTCTATGCCCACACGCGCAGCGACGGCCTGGGACTGCCCGATGGCCTGCGCTACCCCGAATCGACGCCGGCCGTCGAGCAGTGCATGGCAAGCGAGCGGGTCGACGCGGCCATCCGCGCCCAGGCCGCGGAAGCCACGAAAAGCGGCGTGACGGCCACGCCGTCGCTGCGCCTGCTCGATCGCCAGACGGGTCAGTCCATCCTGCTGCAGGGACCGATCGAAGGCGATGCCTTGCTGTCGGCCATGGACATGCTGTCCGCTGATGAACCACCCGCCACACCCGCCACCGAAATGCCTGCCGACGTTGTCGGCGACATGCCCAGGTAGCCCGCGGTCCTTGAGGCTACGGCGCAGTCTTCTGCGCTGACCGCTCCCCGTTCGCTCCGCATCCTGGCCGCGAACAATCACCTCTGCGTGGTGGTGGATGCACCTTGTTCCGTTGTTCTCATCCCCAGGAGGGCTTGCCCTCCCAGGGCGTGCGCCCTCTGATCTCATCATCCGGAGGTTCGCCATGTCTCTCGTCGTCAATGACTCCTGCGTGGAGTCGCTTTCCGCTGTCGCAGCCCAGCGTGAGGACTGGATCATCCAGCAGGCTATCGCGCTGCTGGAGAGACGGATCTTCAAAGTCGGACCGTGCCTCAGCCGACCGGCCGCCGTGCGGGACTACCTGCGTCTAAAACTGGTCGCTGAGCCCAACGAGGTATTCGCAATCGTTTTCCTGGACAGCATGCACCAAGTGTTGGCCTACGAGCCGATGTTCAGGGGCACGATCAATTCGACTGCGGTCTATCCCCGTGTCGTCGTGCAGCGTGTATTGGAGCTGAAAGCCGCCGCAGTGGTCTTCGCGCACCAGCACCCCTCGGGTGTCACTGAGCCGTCGAGCGCCGATCGTGCGCTGACCCAGCAACTGCAGGCAGCGCTGGCGCTGATCGATGTTCGGGTACTGGATCACATCATCGTTGGCCAGGGGATTCCGTACTCCTTCGCGGAGCACAGCTTGCTGTAGCGCATCGTTCATTGATCACAACGGGGGCTTCGGCCTCCGTTTCTTCCTTGCCCCGAAGCAAGCAGGTATGCGGGGTGTCCGCGATGCGCATTGTTTGTGGGGGCTGCACCGGATTCGGCGTTTGACTATGGCCCTGATCAACTTCCGGGGCACGTGTCATGCCAGCATCTTTTCCCAGGTTCGCGCCAAGCTGGCGAGCCCTTGGCCTGGCCGTTGCACTGCCGGTGTCCTTGGGTGTCTTTAGTCCGGCCACATTCGCTGCCGATGTGCTGGTCATCACCGACAGCCGCCATCCGGTCAAGACCATGGGCGGCGAGCGGCTGATCGAGCTGGACGAAGCGCACCGGATCGAAGCGGAGCTTTCTGCGGAACTGCCCGCCGAACCCGAGCAGGCGACCGCCATCGTCAAGCGCCGACTGAACAGCGGCGGCACCGATCTCCAACGCCGCATCGCTTCCGCCTACCAGGGCGTCACCGACGCGTGGAGCCTGGGCATCACCAGCATCCCGGCCGTCGTGGTGGATCAACGCTACGTCGTCTATGGCGAACCGGATGTGGCCCGCGCAGTCGCTCGCATCGAGCAGCACTGGAGGGCCCAGCCGTGACCCGCCCATTCGACCTGATGCGCCGCCTGCGTGCTGGCGTGGCGTCCGTTCTGCTGCTCAGCGCCACGGGCAGCTACGCGCTCAACACCGCAACCATCGTCGGCTCGGTGGCATCGCCAGACTGCCTCGAATACCGCGTCGTCGGGATCTGCTACTGGCTCTACTGCACCTGGACGGGCTGTACGGTACGCACGTCCATCAAGGTCCGCCACTACATCCCCGATGCGATCGTCTCCAGCTACAGCAACACCGGCGAAAACCCCTGGATCGAAGTCCGGCCGATGAGCACGCCCAACCCATCCGCCCAAACCGGCGGGGACGGAACGACGAACGAGGACCACGAAAACAACCTCGCCAAGTTCAAGAACGCGGACGTCATCGGGCACCCGGGCGTCGAGGTGTTCAACCAGTTCGTGTCGTCCTCGGGCTACTTCTGCGAGGGTGCGGGCACGGCGTTCATGCCGTACTTGCTCGGCACCCTGGACACGCTGGCCTGGCGCTACAACGTGCCCGAGATGGCCTACCCGGAGGCGCTAATTCCCGGCATGCGTGAGGTCGGTGCACGCACCACGATGAACCTCTGGGGCAACGTGTATCCCCGCGGGGGTTTCCTGCACCAGACCGACGACCACAAGGCCAGTGCAGTGGTGGCCCAGCGCGCAGGCGATGTCGTCACGCGCCGGGGACAGATCCACGTTTATCAGCCGCTGCTCGCCAACTCCCGCGATGGCTACTGGCCGGCTGGCGCGCTCATGGAGAGCGATGCCTCGACGGGCAAGTGGCAGGAACTCACGCCAGTCCTGTCCTCGTCCTGCTCGGTCTTCCCGCGCAGCGGCGCCCTGACACAGGCCCGGCAAGGCGATTACGCCTGGGCGCTGTGGCGGCCCTATGCGTGCTGCGAACGCCGGGGCCAGGTGTTTCTCGGCAGCGTCGATTTCCTCTGAGGTGGTGCCATGAAGTTCCGTCCTGCATTCAATCCGTTCTCCCGCCGGGTACGTCGCACGAGGATCGTCATGGCGGTGGCCGGTGCGCTCGCGCTGACGAGCGGTGTGGCCTGGAGCCAACTGGGCTACCAGACCGGCGGCAGTGTCATCGGCGATGACGTCATGTACTCGATCGGCGGCGGAAACGCCGTGTCGATGGGACGTGCGGCTGGCATGCGCTCTCTCGGGGTCGGCGTGGGCTGGAACAGCAACTTGATCTGCGGTGACATGAGCATCCAGACCACGTTGAAGAATCAGCTCAACGGCGTCACCAACGGCTTCCAGCAAATCATGTCATCGGTGATCCAAAGCGCCACCAGCGCGGTGGCGTCGTTGCCGGCACTGATCATTCAGCGGGCCGATCCCGGCCTCTACAACCTGCTCACCAATGGCGTGTTGCAGGCACGGCTCGATTTCGACCGCTCCAAGCTGACGTGCCGTGCCATGGCGGAGAGGATGGCCGAGACGGCGGGCGGGCAGCTCGGCTGGAGCCAGATGGCAGAAGGCTTGGCGCTGCGCGATGCGGTGTCGAGCACGGATGCGGTCTCGGCCGTCGAGCAGGCCGAGACGCGCCGCGGCAATGACGGTGTGCCGTGGGTCGGGGGCAGCAACGCGGGAGGCTCCGGCCAGCCCGCGATCAAGGTCGTCGGCGATGTCACCCGCGCCGGCTACAACCTGGTCAACGGCCGCGGCGTGACCGATACATCGTCCATCGCACCGACCAGTTGCAGCAGTCTCTCGTGCCAGACCTGGACCTCGCCGCAGGCCGCCGTCGAGTGGGCCACGCGCGTACTCGGCGAGAAGGAACAGCGCACTTGCGATGCCTGCACCAAGACCGAGACGACGCCCGGCGTAGGGCTGACGCCGTTGATCCAAGAAGAATACGACGCCAAGCTGCAGGCGCTCCAGGATCTGGTGTCCAAGGCGAAGAACACGACGCCCGAGAACCTGCGCGAGGCTGGCAGTGCATCGCTGCCCATCACCCGCGGCGTGATCGAGGCGCTGCGTGACGAGCCGGACCAGCACCTGCTGTCGCAGCGCCTGGCGTCCGAGGTCGCGCTGTCCTCCGTGCTGGAGAAGGCGCTGTTGCTACAGCGCACGCTGCTCACGGGCAAGAAAGAGCCCAACGTCGCGGCCAACGAGCTTGCGGTGGAGGCCGTGAACAAGGAGAGCGATACGCTCGACCGCGAGATCCAGAACCTCAAAACGGAACTGGAACTGCGCCGCGAGCTGGCCAACAACTCGCCGATGGCCATCATTCAGCGCCATAGCACGCGCGCTTCGGGTTCGCGCGGCATCTACGAGGGCGATCCGGTGCCCGACCGTCTCGACCAACTCCAGAAGGGCAATCCGGGAGGTCGGCCATGAGCGAGGCTCGCATGACTTGGCGTCCACTACGCTGGCTGTTCAGCCGGCACGCGGCGAAAACCCTGCTATGGCTTGTGCTGGTCGTGGCCGCCGCCGTAGGGGCCAACGTCGCGGGCATCTACCTGGTCGGCAGTGTCGCGGCCTGGGAGCGGTGGCTGGCGGCGTCCGCAGGGTATTTCTTCATCTGGCGACTGTGCCTGTACGGCGGTACGGCCTATGGATGGGTCTGGATGCGCCGTCGGCTGCTGGCCCGCGAAGACAGCACGCAGGCGCGACGTCGGCTGATCCGCGCAGAGGTCGCCGGCGTCCTTGCCATTGTGGCGCTCGAAGCCAGCCTGTTGATGCAGGCCGCTTGAGGGGAGATCGAGGCAATGACGCTTTTCACGACCGACTACCTGGAGTACTACCTCACCCTCGTGTCCTGGATCGTCAACAACGGCATCTGGGCCGTGCTGGTGTCCAGCGGGGTGTTTGCGCTGCCCTTTGTGGCGATCGTCATCCAGGAATGGCTCAAGGCCAGAGCGGAGGGCGCCGACGAAGGCAACAAGGGCGTGCTCTCGGCGGCGCGCATCGAGAACCGAGTATTTGTGGCCATCGTGGTCGTGATGTTCGCCGGCATTCCGTTCATCGACGTCGACCTCAGCACTATCCAGTACGACAGCTCGCGCTCGGCGCAGTGCCAGGTCAGCGTGCCGCAGCCCGCGCAAACTGGCTGGTCGCAGTCCTTCAGCACCATCAGCAACCAGTCGGCGAAGGTTCCGGTCTGGTGGGCTTTCATGCACGCGCTTTCGCGCGCCGTCACGAGCGCCTCGGTGGCTGCGATCCCGTGCGGCACGGATCTGCGGCAGATGCGGATGGAGATCGATGCCACACGCATCGACGACCCGGTGCTGGCCCAAGAAGTGGCGGATTTCACGCACGATTGCTATGGACCGGCTCGCGCCAAATTGTTCATGGCGCGGCCGGAGCTGGACGAAACGCAGATGAACGATGTGACCTGGATCGGTTCGAGGTTTTTCACGGACACGGGCGGTTACTACGACAGCTACCGCTCTAGCACGGCGCGCGAGGCATGGCCCTATGACGACACCCGCGACGCTGGGCTTGCGCAGGTTGCCAATGGTGGCGGCTACCCGACCTGCAGGCAGTGGTGGTCCGACGGCAGTAACGGACTGCGCGCGCGGCTGCTGGGGCAAGTGGACCCAAGCCTGCTGAATCGCCTGGCGGGCTGGGCTGGATTCCTGAGCCGGGCCGAGGTGGACGACTCCGTGATCCGCGCCATCGCGTCACCGCGGCAGCAGAAATTGAACCAAGGCAGCGTCTATACGGACTACGGCGGTCAGATCGACAAGACATTGCCCAATGTCGTCAACCGTGCCACCAGCGATGTTGGCTTGGCGGTTGGGGCTCTCGCCGCCTTCCCGGCAATGGACGTAGTGCGCCAAGCACTGCCCATGGTGCTCGCGCTGCTCAAGATGGCGCTCGTGATCTGCATTCCGCTAGTGCTGGTCGTGGGCACCTATGACCTGAAGATGGTCGTCACCGTCAGCACCGTCCAGTTCGCGCTGTTCTTCACGGACTTCTGGTTTCAGCTCGCACGCTGGATCGACAGCACCATCCTCGATGCGCTCTACGGGTGGGGCTTTGGCTGGAACCGGCCGCATACCAACTTCGACCCGCTGGTGGGGCTGAACAATGCCTTCGGCGACATGCTTTTGATGTTCGTCACCGGCACGATGTTCTTGGTCCTGCCGACTTTCTGGGTGGCAGCGCTTGGGTGGGTCGGAGTAAAAGCCGGGGTAATCGCTCAGAACCTGGCTGTCGGTTCCAAGGAAGCACGCGACAGCGCGGGATCAGGCGTAAACAAGGTTACCGGCAAGGTGCTTTGATCGGTCGCCCATTTCAGTCGTTGAACGGATCGTTCGGGTCGTGCGGGTCGATCCGCTGACCGCTGGACGAATACAGGCCAAAGCCTGCCTCGCCGTTTCGCAGTTCGTCCGGTTGCGTCCAGCGATCATCATTGACCGTCGAATTGCTGGCCGTCCATGCTGCGGCAACCCCAACCAGAAGCACCAACGCCAGCCAGAACGCGGCGTAGAACAGCAATCCCAGCGCGACCAGCTTCACTACCCATACGAGCACGGTGGCCCCGGCAAGCGGCATCCCCTTGGAGGCGAGCCAACACGACAACCTTCGCTCGCCGCGCGCATAGGCGCGCCATCCACGGCCAACGCTGCGGCCGAGGCGTTCTGCGGTGCTGATGCGGGTTGTCGTGTTCATGGTCGTCTCCTGCTACATGAGGAATGCCTATTCCAGTTTGCTCCAATCCTGCTTGCTTGCCTGCACCAATACGTTCCAATCGTCTGGTGGATTTCCACGTCCGAGCATTTTCTCGAACACGGCATAGGGATCTGACTTGCTCCCCGAAGACCGCAAGGTCTGCTCATCATTGACCCAGGCGTACACGATGACCTTGGCCTTCGAGTCGTACCGGAAGAACAACCGGAACCGCCTTCCGATCTTGGCCCTTCGCCAGTGCCGGTGGGCCAGCCCCAGGGTGTTGCCCTGGCGGTACTCGTCGCGTGCCGGATCACCGGGCACCACATCTAATATCAACTGGTTCAAGGCCCGGAAGAGCTTGACGTTGGCGTTGGACTCGAAGCCCTCCGGGTCGTTCTCCTGCGCGCGCCGTGCGGCTGCGTGCAGCTTCTGCAACTGCTCGATCACACAGTCGTGGAACAGCAATGCCCAGCCATGCCGTTGCATCAGAGTTCCACTTCGCCGTCGATTTCCTCGTCCAGCTTCACGCCGTGACCCGCTTGCTCCAGCATGGCGCGAGTTAGATCCTCGGGCAGACCATGGACGTTCCGGCCCGCCTCGATGTCGCGGGCCAGCAGACTCAGGAACGCACCGATGGCGGGGTCCTCGTGCTCGGCGTCGGCACGGGTCACGACGACTTCTCCGTCACGCAGGTCGAACGCAACCTTGCCGCCGGCATCGACACCGAGCGCCTGCCGGATGGGCTTGGGCAGCGTGATCTGGCCTTTGGAGGTCAGCGTGGCAACTTCATGAATGGCAGGCATGGCCGTTCTCCTAATAGCGATGCCCTGATGGTAAGGAATATTCCTTACCATGTCAATATGGGGTCTCATGGCGTCCTCCCGAGTCCAAGAATCGGCCCATCGTAGGGCGGGAACACCAAGCCTTCACGCATCAATCCGGCCCGCCGAACCTCGCATTGGCCGTGGACGGTCAATGCCCCACGCCCTATACCCAAATGGTTAAAGGCTAAAGGGCCGAAAGGGCAAGGGAATGGGGTGCAAGGGGAAAGGCCCTACCTCGAAAAGGCGAAAAGGCCCCCCGCTCGGCCCACCACCAGGACACCCGCATGCTCTTTCTGTTCCAGCGGAAACGACCTCCGGTCGCTGCCGCTCCGTCGCCAGCGCCCGCCCTCGATCTCCCGAAAGGGCTGCTGCGGCCCGAGTCGGCCGCATCGCTGCTGGCCACGCCGCGCCGGCAGAAGCTGCTGGAATACATCTGGCAGCGCACCTCCCTCTCGCGCAAGCAGTTCGTCACCCTGTACCGCACGCCGCTGGAACGATATGCCGAGCTGGTCCAGCAATTTCCCGCTTCCGAAAGCCACCATCACGCTTACCCGGGCGGCATGCTCGACCACGGCCTGGAAATCGTCGCCTACAGCCTGAAGCTGCGCCAGTCCCATCTGCTGCCCATCGGTGCCAGCCCCGAGGACCAGGCGGCGCAGTCCGAGGCCTGGACCGCCGCCGTCGCCTACGCGGCACTACTGCACGACATCGGCAAGATCGCTGTCGATCTGCACGTCGAACTCGCCGACGGCAACACCTGGCATCCCTGGCACGGGCCGCTGCTCCAGCCGTACCGCTTCCGCTATCGTGAGGATCGTGAATACCGCTTGCATAGTGCTGCAACAGGTCTGCTCTACCGCCAACTGCTCGATCGGCACGTCTTGGACTGGCTCAGTGGCTACCCGGCGCTATGGGCCCCGCTGCTCTACGTCTTGGCCGGACAGTACGAGCATGCCGGGGTCCTGGGCGAGCTTGTCGTGCAGGCTGATCGCGCTTCTGTGGCTCAGGAGCTGGGTGGTGATCCGGCCCGCGTCATGGCAGCACCCAAGCACGCACTGCAACGCAAGCTGCTCGACGGGCTGCGTTATCTGCTCAAGGAAGAGTTGAAGCTGAACCAGCCGGAAGCCTCCGATGGCTGGCTCACCGAGGATGGTTTGTGGCTGGTGAGCAAGACGGTTTCGGACAAACTGCGCGCACACCTCCTGTCTCAGGGGATCGATGGCATTCCTGCGAACAACACCGCCGTGTTCAACGTGCTGCAAGACCACGGCATGCTCCAGCCCACCTCGGACGGCAAAGCGGTCTGGCGCGCGACCGTGACCAGCACGACCGGCTGGTCCCATTCGTTCACCCTGTTGCGTCTCGCTCCCGCGCTGATCTGGGAGTCTGGCGAGCGACCAGCACCTTTCGCGGGCACGGTAGAGATCGACGCGACGCCCGCGGAAAACGACGCCTGCATGTCGGCTCCCGCGCCTACCGTCTCGGTGAACCCAGCGCAGGGAGGTCAAGAGCCTCCGATTTGGGAGGGCGACAGCACCACCATCGTTTCACCGCCCGCAGCCCAGCCCGTGCCCGACGTCATGGAGGATTTGCTCGCGATGGTGGGCTTGGGTGAGTCGGCCGGCGTTGGCCAGGATGCCGAGGAGTTCCTCCACACCCCCGCGCCAGCAACAGCCGCGACGTCCATTCCATCGCCTGCACCTGCACCCGCGCCTACGCCTGGGTCATCGGCAACGAAGCCATCCGGGGAACAGTTCATGGTTTGGCTGAAGCAGGGAATCGCCTCACGACGGCTCATCATCAACGACGCGAAGGCACTCGTGCATACGGTGAATGAGACGGCCTACCTGGTCAGCCCGGGTGTGTTCCAACGCTATGCGCAGGAGCATCCCGAAGTGGCCGCACTCGCCAAGCAGGAGAATCAACAGGATTGGCAGTGGGTGCAGAAGCGCTTCGAGAAGCTGCAGCTACATCGAAAGCAGCCCAATGGCCTGAACATTTGGACCTGTGAAGTCACGGGCCCGAGGAAGTCCCGCCGACTGCATGGCTACCTCCTCGAAGATGGGTCCTTGGCACTCGCCGAAATACCGCCCAACAATCCCTATCTTGCTCTGACTCAGGAAGGATGACGCGATTCGGGCATTGATCGCCACCGTCGTGTGGCGACGATCAATGCCCCGCGAAAATTGGCAACATTTGGCGAACTGAGCTACTCGGCCCGCGCCAACTCCTGTGCAAGGAACGGAGCGGTTCTGCTGCCAGACGTTCGGGCCACCTGCTGAGGGGAGCCCGCCACCACGATGCTGCCGCCGGCAGCGCCTGCACCAGGCCCCACGTCGATCACCCAATCGGCCTGGGCCACCGCGCGCATATCGTGTTCGATCATCACTACGGTATTGCCGGCATCGACCAGGCGCTGCAACTGCACCAGCAGCCGGTCGGCGTCCGACGCATGCAGCCCGGTAGTCGGCTCGTCGAGCACGTACAGGCTTCGGCCGCGCTGGCTGCGCTGAAGCTCGGTCGCCAGCTTGATGCGCTGCGCCTCGCCACCGGAAAGCTCAGTGGCTGGTTGTCCCAGGCGCAGATAGCCCAGTCCGATGTCGCGCAGCAGTTGCAGGGGCCTTGCCACCGCGTCTTCACCCGCGAAGAATTCGCTGGCCTCGTCCACGGTCATCTGCAGCACCTCGGCGATGTTGCGCCCGTTCCACTGCACCTTCAGCGTGGCCTCGTTGTAGCGCGCGCCATGGCAGGTCGGGCACGGCGCGTACACGCTGGGCATGAACAGCAGTTCCACGCTAACGAAACCCTCGCCCTCGCAAGTCTCGCAGCGCCCCTTGGCGACGTTGAACGAGAACCGTCCGGCATCATAGCGGCGGCGTCGAGCATCGGGCGTGGCAGCGAACAGCTTGCGCACATGGTCGAACAGGCCCGTGTAGGTGGCCAGGTTCGACCGCGGCGTGCGCCCGATCGGTTTCTGGTCCACCTGCACCAGACGCTGTACGGCGTCCACGTCGCCCGCCAGATGGCCGCCGGTCGCTTCGATCACTGCCGGCCCTTCGCTGGTGGCGCTTTCGGCTACATCGTCTTCCGGCTCGTGGCCCAGGTGCAGCAGCACCAGCTCCGGCAGGGCCTGCGCGACGAGGCTGGACTTGCCCGAGCCGGAGATGCCGGTGACGGCCGTCAGCACGCCCAGCGGAATGCGCGCATTCACGCCATGCAGGTTGTGGCGGTGAATGTCCTGCAGCTCCAGCCAGCCGGTCGCTTCGCGTGCCCGGCTTCCCGGCGCGGGGATCTCATCGAACAGGTAGCGTGCAGTACGCGATTCGGCAATCTTGCGCAGGCCATCCGGCTCGCCGCTGTAGAGCACGCGGCCGCCACGCTCCCCAGCATCCGGCCCGACATCCACCAGCCATTGCGCGCGGCGCATCAGGTCCAAGTCGTGCTCCACCACGAACACCGAGTTGCCGGCGTCGCGCAGCCGGTCGAGCGCGTCGTACAGGGCCTGGCTATCGGAGGGGTGCAGGCCCGCGGAGGGCTCGTCGAGCACGTACACGACACCGAACAGCAGGGAACTCAATTGCGTGGCCAGCCGCAGGCGCTGCAACTCGCCGGCCGAAAGCGTCGGCGTGGCCCGGTCCAGCGTCAGGTAGCCCAGGCCCAGCCCACGCAGTTGGCGCAGGCGTGCCATCACGCCACCGGCCAGGCGCTGCGCGGCGAGGCGCTTTTCTTCCGATAGCGCCGAGGTGCGGCGCACGTCGGGCGATACCGCATGGACGGCGCGGCCGGAGGCCGCGCGTTCGGCACGGTCGCGTCGGGTCGCTTCCTTGTCCGTAGCCGCCCCCGCTGCATGGGCGCGGAAATCGCCCTGGGCGATGGGTTCGAGCAAGGCCGCCAACTGGTCCAGCGGCATCTGCATGAACGCGCCGATGTCCACGCCGGCGAAGGTGACCGACAGCGCCTCGGGCTTGAGCCGCTTGCCGTGGCAGGTGGGGCACGGTTTGCCCTCCATGAACCGGGACACGCGCTTTCTCATCAACGCGCTCTGGGTGTTGGCAAAGGTGTGCAGCACGTAGCGCCTGGCGCCGGTGAAGGTGCCCATGTAGCTCGGCTCCATCTTGCGCTTGAGCGCGGCGCGGGTTTCGGCGGGCGTGAAGCCGGCGTACACCGGCACCGTCGGTGTTTCCTCGGTGAACAGAATCCAGTCGCGATCCTTCTTCGGCAGGTCCTTCCACGGTCGGTCAACGTCGTAGCCCATGCTGACCAGGATGTCGCGCAGGTTCTGGCCTTGCCAGGCGGGGGGCCAGGAGGCGATCGCCCGCTCGCGGATGCTCAGGGAGGGATCGGGCACCATGATGGCCTCGGTCACCTCGTACACATGGCCCAGGCCGTAGCAGGTCGGGCACGCTCCCTGCGGCGTGTTGGGCGAAAAATCCTCGGCGTACAGCATCGGCTGGTTGGCCGGATAGGCGCCGGCGCGCGAATACATCATCCGCACCAGGCTGGACAAGGTGGTCACACTGCCCACGGAGGAACGCGCGTTGCTGGAGCCCCGCTGCTGCTGCAGCGCCACCGCCGGCGGCAGGCCGTCGATCGCATCGACGTCCGGCACGCCGGCCTGCTCGATCAGTCGCCGCGCATAGGGGGCCACCGACTCGAAGTAGCGTCGCTGGGCCTCGGCATAGATGGTGCCGAAGGCCAGCGAGGACTTGCCGGAGCCGGAGACACCCGAGAACACCACCAGCGCGTTACGCGGGATGGAGACGTCCACCTCCTTGAGGTTGTTCTCGCGCGCACCGCGCACTTCCACCATGCCGCTGGCCGCAGCGGTACAAGAGGATTCACCGAAAGAATTGTTTGGCAAGTTTTTATCCTGTAGTTCGTCCCGCTCAGGACGGGACTTCCTGAGTTCGGGTGCCGCGGCGGCTGGCTTCGAGCACTGCGGTGACAGTGCGGGCGTCGTAGCTGCCGCGCAGACGACGACCCTCGACGAAGAACGTCGGCGTGGCGTGCGCACCGCTGGCGACCGCACTGGCGAGGTCGCGCTCGACACGCTCGATCACCGCAGGGCTGTCGAGATCCGCGATGAACCGTTCGACGTCGAGCCCAAGCTCGGCGGCGTAGCCGATCAGATGCTCGCGCTCCAGCGCATGCTGACGGGTGAACACGAAGTCCAGCCACGGCCAGAACATCCCCTGGTTCGCCGCTGCCTCGGACGCCCGCGCGGCAATCGGCCCGTGCGGGTGGTGCGGCAGATGGCGCACCACATACCGCAGGTCGTCACCGAAGTGGGCGCGAAGATCGTCCCACGAACCGGTGGCGTGCGCACAGTACGCGCACTCGAAGTCCACGTACTCGACGAGTGTGAGCTGGGCGTCCTCCGGCCCGCGGATGTGATCGATCTCCGGATCGACCGGCGGCTCAAGCACCATCGGCAGGTCAGCGGTCTTCTCACCCCACCGCTGGGCGGCGACCTTGAAGATCAGCCACCCGAGCAACGTGGCGAACACCATCGACACGAGCACGCCGACCGTCGCCTGGCGGCCCAGGTCGGAGGTCGTGCCGAACGCGAGCCCGATGATCAGCAGCGACACGGTGAAGCCGATCCCGGACAGCGCCGCCCCACCGAACACGCTCCCCACCCCGACGCCCTCGGGCAGCCGGCCCAGGCCGAGACGGACGGCGACGAGCGTGGTGAGCCCGATGCCCAAGAGCTTGCCGAGCACGAGCCCTGCGATGACGCCCCACGTGACTGGCGAGCCAAAGGCCTCGGCGAGCAGCCCGCCACGCACGTCCACCCCGGCGTTCGCCAAGGCGAAGATCGGCACGATCAGCAGCGCCGTCGGCAGCCGCAGGAACTCGTGCAATCGCTCGTTCACCGAGATACCCCGGGACAGCCCGCAGTCCACCGCGCGGGCCGATGCGGCACTCGGCGACTGCCAGAAGTCACGGAACAACTGTCTTGCCGCAACGACCCCGTGACGTTGCGTCGCATAGGCGGGGATCAGCAGCCCCGCGGCCATCCCGGCGAGGGAGGCATGGATGCCGGAATACACGGTTGCGAACCACAGCACGATCACGATCAACACATACGGCGTCGCCCGCCACTGGCGGGTGCGCCCCAACAACCACAATCCAACGAGGCTGGCGAGGGCGATAAGCAACGGGACGATCCGGATCTCCTCGCTATAGACGATGCCGATGATGGACACTGCGAGGAAGTCATCGACCACGGTCAGGGTGAGCAGGAACACGCGCAACTGACCCGATAGCCGCGGGCCGACGATCGCCAAGGTGCCCAGCATGAACGCCGTATCGGTGCCGACCACCGCACCCCACCCGTGCAGGCCCTCACTTCCGGCTAGTTTCACGATCAGGACATACACCAGCGCGGGAAGCACGACTCCCGTGACCCCCGCGATCAGGGCGAGGCGGGCACGGCTGCGGTCACGGAGCGATCCGTGGGCGAACTCCTGACGCACCTCCAGTCCGATCAGGAAGAAGAAGACGACCATCAGGCCGTCGTTGACCCAGTGATGCAGATCCATGTGTAGGCGCAGTGGCCCGAAGTTGAACCCGACGTCTAGGTGCCACAACTCGAAATAGGCGTTAGATAGCGGCGAGTTCGCCCACACGAGCGCCACAACCGTGACGATCACCAGCAGCACCGCAGCGCCAGACTCCGTGCGTAGATAGTGGGCAACGCGTCTCCGTCTGATATGCGCCGAGGACTCACCAAAAGAAGAGGCTGGCATGTGCTTATCCTGTAGTTTGTGAGATCACGATGGGCAGGTTTCGGAGGCGACCGGTCAGGCGTCCGCCTCTGGCAGCGTCCCATCATCCAGCGAGCGCAGCCAAGTAAGCCATTCTCCCAGCCTGCGCTCAACACCTCTGTCCGTTGGCTGATACCAGCCCGGCCGCGCCACGCCCTCGGGAAAGTAGCTTTGCCCAGCGGCGTAGCCGTTGGGCTCGTCAGGAGCGTAGCGGTAGCCTTCGTGATACCCCATCTGCTGCATCAGCTTCGTCGGCGCATTGCGAAGATGGAGAGGCACAGGCAGGGAGCCGCTGTTCTTGACGAAGGTCTTCGCCTTGTTCCAGGCGGCATAGGCAGCGTTCGACTTGGGGGCGGCAGCAAGGTAGGTCGCCGCGTGGGCAATCGGTATTTCGCCTTCGGGGGAACCCAGCCTCTCATAAGCCAGCGCGGCATTGAGCGCCAGTTGCAGCGCCTGCGGGTCGGCATTGCCGATGTCTTCGCTGGCCACTACCACCATGCGGCGGGTCACCTGGCTGACGTCGCCGCTACCGTCAAGGATGCGGGCCAGCCAATACAGGGCCGCATCAGGGTCGGAGCCCCGTAGCGACTTGTGGAAGGCTGAGAGCTGCCAGTAGAACTCGTCACCGCCCTTGTCGAACCTGCGCAGCGATGGACTGGTGGACAGCTTGGCGGACTGGCCATCGACCACGGTCTTGCCAGCGCCCGACGCCGCATTCGTCACCTGCTCAAGCAGATTGAGGAAGCGCCTGCCATCGCCATCGGCAAAGCCCTTGAGCAGATCCAGCGCGTCCGCGTCCAACGTGACGCCCTGGAGATGCGGCAGTGCGCGTTCGTAGAGTTGGTTCAGTTCGTCGCTGGACAGCGGTTCGAGGGTATAGACCTGCGCGCGCGAGAGCAGTGCGGAATTGACCGCCAACCCCGGATGCTCGGTCGTCCCCCCCACCAGGGTCAGGAGCCCCGACTCGACATGGGGCAGCAGGGCATCCTGCTGCGCCTTGTTGAAGCGATGGATCTCATCGACGAAAAGCACCGTCGATCGACCATGGTTGTCCAGTTCGGCCTGGGCCTCGTCGATGGCTTGCCGGATGTCCTTCACCCCGGCCAGCACGGCCGAGATGGCGATGAATCGGCTGTCGGTCGCACTGGCGGCCAGGCGCCCTAGGGTGGTCTTGCCCACGCCTGGCGGCCCCCAGAGGATGAACGAGTGCAACTTGCCCGCCTCGAACGCGAGACGCAGCGGCTTGCCGGGGCCGAGCAAGTGCCGTTGCCCGACGAATTCGTCCAGCGTCTTGGGCCGCAGGAGTTCGGCCAAGGGAGGCTTGGGCTTTGTCGTGAATAGATCGGTCAAGTTCCTCTCCCTGGCATTTCTGATAGTTGACGTTCCGATAAGGTGGGCACCTCAATCCAGAGAGCCGGATTTATCCAACGCCGTGGGCTCTTTGTCGGCAATCGCATGCATGATGATGCGAGAGCCGCGGTAGCCGATGCTGTGGTTCCATACCCAGCTCAAAGCGACACTGAGACGATTTCGCGTGCCGATCAGAAAGTAGATGTGCGCCAGCTTCCAGATCCACCACGCAAAGGCACCACGCAGCTTCACCCGCCCCATGTCAATCACCGCCAGGCTGCGGCCGATGGTGGCCAGGTTCCCCTGATGCCGGTATTTGAAAGGCCCGTCAGCGGGCTTGCCCTTCAAACGCCGTCCAATCAGGTTAGCGACGTACTTCCCTTGCTGTTTGGCGGCCGGGGCGATGCCCGGCACGGGCTTCCCATCGGCCATGGTGCACGAGGCTGTATCGCCGATGGCGAAGACCTCCGGGCGACCGGCCACCGTCAGGTCAGGGCCAACGACCACTCGACCAGCACGATCAGACGCAGCGCCCAACCAGCGAGCCGCGGGAGACGCCTGGACTCCGGCGGCCCAGACGATGGTCTTGGCCGAAAGGGGCTTGCCGCCATACACCACGCCGTCGGCCGAGCATTCGGTGACCGGAGTACCCAGCACGACCTCGACCCCGAGTTTTTCGAGTGCCTGGCGCGTATAGGCCGAAAGATCCTCTGGAAAGACCGACAACAGACGCGGGCCAGCCTCGATCAGTACAACCCGCGATGTGCTCGGGTCGATCGAGCGGAAGTCACGCGCCAGCGTGTCTCGTGCCAGCTCGGCGATGGTTCCGGCCAATTCAACCCCGGTGGGACCACCACCGATGATGACGAACGTCTGCAGCGCGGCACGCTGCTGAGGATCGCTCGTGCGCTCAGCTTCCTCGAAAGCCGCGAGGATTCGGCCCCGAATGGTCGTGGCATCTTCCAGCGTCTTCAACCCCGGCGCGAAAGCCCCCCATTCGTCGTGTCCGAAGTAGGCATGGGTAGCACCTGTCGCGAGCACGAGCGTGTCGTAGGTTTGCCGCATTCCATTGTTGAGAATGACCTGACGCGCGTCCTGGTCGATACCTTCCACTTCCGCCATCAAGGTGTTCACTTCCGGGCGATTTCGGAAGAGATAGCGAATAGGCCAGGCGATCTCGGATGTCGAAAGTGACGCACCTGCGACCTGGTAAAGCAAGGGTTGGAACAGGTGATGATTGCGCCGATCGATGATCGTCACATCGACCTCGACACCAGCAAGCTGGTTGGCAACCTCGATCCCGCCGAAGCCCGCTCCGATAATGACGACGTGATGTCGGTTTTTGGAGGTCTTTGTCATGACCTGATCTCCTCTCTCAGCGTTTCAGCGCCGATGCGTGGTGTGCCATATGCTCGCCAATGAAGCTGGCAATGAAGTAGTAGCTGTGGTCGTAGCCTGGGCGCAGATTCAACGTGAGCGGGTGCCCCGTCTCGTCGCAGGCTTTGCGCAGCAGGTCGGGCTGAAGCTGGCTCTCCAGGAACTCGTCGCCCAAGCCCTGATCAACCAGCAACGGCAAACGCTCCTGCACGGTGCGAATCAGCTCCACGGTGTCGTACTGCTTCCACACTTCCCGATCGCTGCCCAGGTACGCCTCGAAGGCCTTGTGCCCCCAGGGAACCTGGGTGGGGGCGACGATGGGCGAGAAGGCCGAGACGCTTCGATAACGGCCCGGGTTGCGCAGGGCGATGACCAGAGCGCCGTGTCCTCCCATGGAATGGCCGCTGATGCTCCGCTCCGCTGTCACGGGAAAGTGGGCCTCGATCAGCGCCGGCAATTCCTGCACGACGTAGTCGTACATCCGATGATTCGCAGCCCAGGGTTCCTGTGTGGCGTTGACGTAGAAACCCGCCCCCTGTCCGAGGTCATAGGCAGGATCGTCGGCAACGCCTTCGCCGCGAGCACTGCTATCGGGCGCGACGACGGCAATGCCATGTTCGGCCGCGTAGCGCTGGACGGCGGCCTTGGTGATGAAGTTCTGCTCGGTGCAGGTGAGGCCTGAAAGCCAGTACAGCACCGGCACCTTGCCGTGCTGTGCCTGCGGAGGCAGATAGACGCCGACCTTCATCGTGCAACCGAGCGTCGTGGATTCATGCTGATAAACGTCCTGCCAACCATCAAAGCTGGCGTGATGTTCGATGCGTTCCATGTAGTTCTCCTATGTTCAAAGGAACGGCGCAGCTCTCGCGCGCCAGGACGGCAGCTCGTCAGGAAGATTTCTCTTCCGCTGCCGTGTCGCCGTGGGCGTGTCTGATCCTGCGCACGATCCACCAGATCGTCAGCATCACCGCAGGCACCAGAACCGCCATCACCGGCGCCACGCTGTCGTGAACCATCGGAATGCCCTTGAGCAAATAGCCGAGAAGACTCACGACGTAATAAGAAATTGCCGCGACCGACAGGCCTTCGACGGTTTGCTGAAGGCGCAATTGCATCTTGGCCCGGTTGTTCATCGACGCAAGCAGATCGCGGTTCTGGCGTTCAAGCTCGACGTCGATCCAGGAACGCAGCAACGCGATGGCCCGGGTCAGCTTGTCGGAGAGCTTGGTCTGGCGCTCCTTTACGGATTGGCATGTCCGCATGGCGGGAGCGATGCGACGCTGCAGGAAATCCGCCCAGGTGCAGTACCCGGATACGGCCTCTTCCGAAAGCGCTGCCAGCCTTTCCTCGACGATCTCGTAGTAGGCACGACTGGCGCCGAAGCGATAGAGATTCGCCGCAACGCCAGCTTCCAGTTCGGCAGCCAGGCCGGTCAATTCGGACAGCAGCACGTCGCTGTCGCGCCGTTCCACCAAGCTCGTACACATCTCGTCGGTGATCGCCGCAAGGCGCGACTCCATGCGCCGCAGCTCCGACGTCATCGACCGCGTCAACGGCAAGGACAGCAACGCCAAGGTACGGTAGGTCTCGATCTCCAGCAGACGTTGAGCCAGCGCACCCGCCCGCGCCGGGGTCAAATCGCGGGCAAGGACGAGGATCTGCGTCAGGCCATCCTCATCCTGTCGGAAGTCGGTGAGGATGGCGGCAGAGCCGTTCTCCACCAGCGAGTAGCACAGGCTGGCAGGATCGAAGCGATCGGCCTCCTTCTCCGTTTCCGGCGTCCATGGAAGAAGTCTCAAACGGATGCCGGATACGACCGGGCCGGGAGGAACAAATCCATGCTTGAACGGATTTTCGCCGCACGGCTCTCCCGTCTCGGAATCCAGCGAAGCGCACCAGAGATACGTTGAGAACTCGGTGTGCTTTTCACAGTGCAGGTCTCCCTCATCCCATGTCATGCCGTGAAGCGGCGTAGCGTGGTCGGGCTCGGCAACGCCGAAGCGATGAGACAACTCACTCATCGCCATCTGATCCCTGGCCTGATCGCCTTCGGTCATGAAAGCGAGCTGCAATATGCCGCGGGGGGCCTGAATCAACAGATGCGGGCGCGCATGCACTTCACCCACGGCCGCAGCACGATCGGCATAGGCCGGCATGCCGTACACGGTGGCGGTCGGGGCGGGTTGTACGGTCGTCGCATTGATGTTGGCCGGCTCTTGCATAACGACCTCATTTCTCATTGGTTGAAAAACACGCTTCAAAGCAAATGCCCGCAGCCATGCGTTTCGCACATGGCTGCGGGCCGATCTTCATGAGCAGGCACCGCTCTACACGGTCCGTCTAATAGGCTCGCCGTATAGAGGCTTGTGCTGGCCCTTTCAGAACGCCCTCAGCTTCCTTGCTTTCAGACGAAGGTGTACGAGCAGACCTTGTTGCCCGCCGGATCACGCAGGTAGGCCGCATAGGCACCCGGCAGGTGACCACGTGCGCCAGGCTGGCCCTCGTCGGTGCCGCCTGCGGCAAGGCCGGCAGCATGGAAGGCATCCACTTCGGCGGGAGTGGCGGCCGCAAAGCCGATCGTCACGCCGTTGCTGGAGGGCGCTTCACCATTGCCCGGACGGGCGATGATGAAAGCCGGCTTTTCGCGACCGAAAAGTACCCATCCGTTGTTGAAAGGACCGAGGTTCTTGATGCCAAGAGCACCCAGAGCGGCGTCGTAGAACGCGACCGACTTCTGAAGGTCGGCAGCGCCGATAAAAATGTGCGAAAAGATGCCATCGCCAGAAATGACAGGAGTGGACATGATTAATTTCCTTGGTGGTTGGTGTTGAATGGGTAGTGGGCGGTCAGTAGTGGATCACCGTGCGAATCGACTTGCCTTCATGCATCAGGTCGAAGGCCTTGTTGATGTCGTCGAGGCCCATGGTGTGGGTGACGAACGGGGCGAGATCGATCTCGCCTTTCATTGCGTCCTCCACCATGCCGGGAAGTTGAGTGCGGCCCTTGACCCCGCCGAAAGCCGAGCCCTTCCAGGTGCGACCGGTGATCAACTGGAACGGGCGCGTCGAAATTTCCTTGCCTGCACCAGCCACGCCGATGACGATCGACTGGCCCCAGCCACGATGTGCTGCTTCTAGTGCCGAGCGCATCACGTTGACGTTGCCGATGCACTCGAAGGTGTGATCGACACCCCAACCGGTCATCTCGATGAGAACCTCGTGAATCGGCTTGTCGAAGTCCTTCGGGTTGAGGCATTCGGTCGCGCCGAAGGTACGAGCCAGCTCGAACTTCGCTGGATTGGTGTCGATGGCGATGATGCGACCTGCCTTGGCCTGGCGTGCCCCCTGAATCGCAGCGAGCCCGATGCCGCCGAGGCCGAAGATGGCCACAGAGTCACCCGGCTGAACCTTGGCCGTGTTGTGAACAGCGCCGATGCCGGTGGTCACACCGCAACCCAGCAGGCAGACATGCTCGGGATTGGCGTCCGGGTTGATCTTGGCCAGCGAGACTTCGGCCACCACCGTGTATTCGCTGAAGGTCGAGCAGCCCATGTAGTGGTAGATCGGCTGGCCGTTGTAGCTGAAGCGGGTGGTGCCATCGGGCATCACGCCCTTGCCCTGGGTGGCGCGCACCGCGACACACAGGTTGGTCTTGCCGGACTTGCAGAACAGGCACTCGCCGCACTCGGCGGTATAGAGGGGAATGACGTGATCGCCAGGCTTCACGCTGGTCACACCTTCACCCACCTCCACGACGATACCCGCACCTTCATGACCCAGCACGACCGGGAAGAGACCTTCGGGGTCGTCGCCCGACAGGGTGAAGGCGTCGGTATGGCAAACGCCGGTGTTCGTGATCTTGATGAGCACCTCGCCCTTGCGCGGCGGCTCGACGTCGATCTCGACGATTTCCAGCGGCTTTCCTGGCCCGAAGGCAACTGCTGCACGTGATTTCATGATGTCGCTTCCTTTACTAGCTAACTAAATTTGCCCTCACCGAGGGCACCCTGGTGCCTCTACCGCAGATAGGAGCGGACGATAGAGATGGTCTCGTCAATGGACTTGTTCTGCGAATCGCTCCTGATTTCGCTACTGGGAAACTCTTCCCGCAGATAGCTCTCCAGAACGGTTGCCATCAATCCGTTGACTGCCCCACGAACGGCCGCAAGCTGCTGAAGAATTGCAGGGCATTCCGCACCTGCATCGAGCGCTTGCTCAAGAGTCGCTACCTGACCTTTGATGCGCCGGATGCGCGTCAGGGCTTGCTTCTTTTCTTCCGGGCTGTGTGGCATCGAACACCTCTCTACTTGGGTACACCGCCGCATTATACAATACTCCACCATAGTATATGCGGCCGAACTTCGCCACAAATTCTGTGCTCTTCGAGCACTATTACAGGCTAGTACAGATTTGTTCCCAAGAAGCGCAAAACATTCAAATCAATGAATATTTCTTGCATGTATCGACAGCATCGGGGCAAGTTCAAAACCGGTCAAACTGGAAAAATCTATGCGCAGATAGATATGGCCTATCTAAGCCAACTCATCGAGCTGAAGCTATCAAGATGAGACCGGCTAGGCGACCTGACGACCCGAGTACCGAGCCTTCCTCAGTGCAGGCAACATCTGGCCGTCCCAGTCACGATCGACCGCAACCTGGGCCTGTTCCTGGTTTCGTTCGAGGGCTTCAACGTCCAGATCAGCAATCGCCCATGTCTGCGTGCCGCAAGTCGTCGCGAGAATGCCATCCTCCGGGAATCCGCGATCCATGGGTGCATAGATCGTGGCCTCGCCAGTATTCGTGTCCAGCGCCGGGCTCCAGTCAGCAGCTCCGGTCGTCACGGCCTGCGCGATGAACATTCGGTTCTCCAGTGCCCGCGCCATGCAGCCCACACGGACCCGGGTTGCACCTGCTTGGGTGTCGGTACAGCTCGGGACCAGCAGCAGGCGCACTCCCGCCTCTCGCTGGGCTCGCACGGGCAATGGAAACTCACTGTCATAGCAAACAGCGATGCCGGCACGCACGCCTTTCAAATCGAACACCTTCAGTTCGTCGCCACCCTCGATGACGCCGGCGTCTTTCTCGAACCCCGTCAACTGCAATTTGTCTTGGTAGTCGCGTGTGCCGTCAGGCGCAAACCACCAAGCCCGGTTGCGGTAGCGGTCCAATCCAACCTGGGTCAAAAACGTACCGGCCTGAATGGTCATGCACAACTCGCGCGACAGGTCGGCATACAGTGCCAGCCACGCAGGCTGCAAGGCCTGCAGCGCGGCCAGAGAGGCGTTGAAATCATGGCGGATGCCAGGCTCGAACGTTGCAGCCAGTTCGAGGGATAGATACTCGGGCAACACGGCCAGTTCCGCCCCGCCACGGCGCGCCTCCTCCAGAACCAGCCGCTGCCGCGCAGCAAATGCCTCGAAGCCCGCGGGCTGACCCACTGAGTATTTCGCAACTGCTACTTTCATTTCGCGTTCTCCAGGGAGTGCAGCCACATCGTGAGCGTCTGCTCGGTTTCGCTCGGCTCACCCACCTGCTTCCAGGGCAGCGTAACCTTCATGTCCGACTGCCGCACGTAGCCGCGACGGGTCCAGAAGGGGTCATTACTGCGGTAGTTGGAAGGACGCCGGAGATCGTCGTCTGCACGATCCACCGACGCGAACGATGCCCACTGCATGCCGCCCAACGAACGGGCATGCGCTTCGCGCTCGTCAAAGAAGCGATGGCCCAGGCCAAGGCCCCGGAAGGCCGGGAGCAGGACTGATTCGCCACAGTAAAACACTGCCTCCACCGGGATTCCTCGATCGGCGAACGGCACATGGAAGGCCGGCTCCGCATCGCCGAGCGGCAACCCCGTGGACGCACCCACGACCACATCATCAGCGAGCGCGAGTACCAGCAGGCTGTCTGCCGAACGGGCGTACATGGCGAGGTAGTGCTTCTCGTATTCGGTGTCGCCCTCGTACAGGTAAGGAAAGCTGCGGAAGACGCTCGCCCGCAGGCCTGCCACGGCATCGAACCATTCGGCAATGTCCGGGCCACGACGAACCAGCACCTGCACGTCGCTGGTCATTTCAGGCGTCCCCTCCAACCTGTGCGATCCAGTCGCCGAGGTTGTAGTAGTTGGTGACACGAGCGATCTTGCCATCGCGGATCTCGAAGAACGCGCCGCCCGGCAGCACGTAGCGCTGGCCCTGGGCTTCCGGCAGCCCGTCGTCCGTCACCTTGTATTCGCCATGCACCACGTACTCCGCGCCTGCACGCAGGCCGTCGGCGCTGACCATCACCACGATCCCGCGCAGTTGCTCGCCATAGCAGCGGTCCATGCGCTGCAGGAAGGCGCGGAAGGCTTCGCGACCGACCTCACGAGCGCCCTGGTTCAAGTCGTGCGCGACGTCATCGGTCAACATTGACAGCATGGCCTCGCGGTCGCCGCGGTTGAAGGCGTCGTAGTAGGCAGTGATGAGAGTCGCAGCGTTCATTCGCGTTCCTTGTTGGGTTGTTCGGAGCGGAGCATTCCGGGGTGTTGTCAGTCTGGGCAACCGCGCTCTCCTTGTATATGGAATTGTTGCGATTTTATAATTCCACAATCTGGAACAATTAACGAGCAGCGAAACCGGCCATGAGGCGTGCGTCATGAACAAAGAAATGGAACTACTGCGCATCTTTCGGGTGGCGGCCGAAAGCAGCAGTTTTCGCGATGCGGCCGTCCGGCTGGGGACTTCTCCGCAAGGTGTAACCCGTGCCATCCAGCAACTGGAGCAACACTACGGCGAGGTGTTGTTTCATCGAAGCACGCGCCAGGTGCGCATCACCGCCTTCGGCGAAGGGCTGCTAGACCAAGTGCGCCCCGCATTGGAGCGGTTCGAGGATCTGTGGCGAACGCCTAGCTCCGACCAGCAGGCCTCTCTGTCCGGTACGGTTCGCATCACCGCACCGCACAGCTTGGGCACCAGAGCGGTGCTACCGGCACTGGAGCGCGTGGCCGCGCGTCATCCCGGCATCACGCTGGATGTGCGCCTGTCCGATCGCATCAGCAATACGGTTGACGAAGGGATTGACGTCGGGATCAGGGTCGGATTCATGCGCGATAGCCGCTTCGTCGCACGCAAGGCCGCCGACATGAGACTCCCCATCGTTGCCGCTCCGCGCCTGATCAAGAAAGTGGGCGTACCTGCAAACATCGATGCGCTAAGCAGCCTGCCAGTTACCGTGGCCTTGGATATCAATACCGGCCGTCCCTGGCCTTGGCACTTCAAGGCGGGACGCCAGTGGACACCTACCGCACCCACTCTCGTCGCCGACAATGCCGACATGGAAATGGGAGCGGCGCTGGCCGGGATCGCGTTCGCGCAACTGGCGGACTACATGGCCGCCCCCTACATTGCCAGCGGGAAGCTCGTGCGAGTGCTGGAGAACGAAGAACCTCCGGCATGGGGGTTGTACGTCTATCGGCCTCAGCGTGGCCCCATTCCGGGAAGGGTTCGAGCGGTATTTGATGAAATGCTGGTCGCCGTTGGATCGTTGCCAGCTTTGCGCTGACACGTCGCAAGACGCTGTAGGGCACACATCTTGGAAAGCGGGGCACTGAGCCTCGGCGGCTCACCCCTCCGGTTGAATGATGAACCGACCGTCTGCCCGCTTGCCCCAGATGCAGATCGGTCGGCCATGCAACCCAATGCCGGCGAACGATTAGATGTAAATGAATTGCCGGTACAACCCATCCAACTGACGACGAATGTCTTCGACGCGCTGCTCGTCACCGGTATCGGTAAATTCGAGTAGCTGCTGTTCCTTGGCAGTGATCTGATCGCAAAGGTCGGACAAGTTCTCGCAGAAAGCCTCGGAATGAACGGTGGGCTCCTCCGTATTCGTCTCTTCCCCTGCTAGTTTTCGCACAGACGAGGCTGGAGAAATCCCATTTTCCTCGTTAAAGGCAATTTGAAGCTGCCTGCGCCTATTGGTCTCATCGATCGCCTGCTTCATCGCCGGCGTCACCGCGTCGGCGTACAAGATCGCCTTGCCGTTTTCATTCCGAGCGACTCGACCGATCATCTGAATGAGCGCATGGGCCGAACGCAAGAACCCTGCACGGTCTGCATCGAGAATGGCAACCAATGATGCCTCTGGAATATCCAGCCCTTCGCGCAAAAGACTAATCCCAATCAAAACATCGAACTCTCCTGCGCGCAGGCCATTGATGATCTCAACACGATCCTCCGCTTTTATGTCCGAATGCATGTAGCGCGCTCGAATCCCGTTGTCCGTCAAGAAATCCGTTAGCTCTTCTGCACTGACCTTCGTCAGCGTAGTCACAAGCACTCGATTCTTTCTCTTCACGCACTTCGATATTTCGGCAAGCAGGTCATCTATGTATCCATCCGCTTTCCGCACTTCAACCTTGGGGTCAAGCAGTCCCGTTGGCCTGATAACCTGTTCGACAACCCTGCCTTTCGACACCCTCAGCTCGTAGTCGCCCGGAGTAGCGGAAACAAAGATGGTCTGAGGCTTGACCTTCTCGAACTCGTCAAAGTTCAATGGCCGGTTGTTCTTCGATGAAGGCAAACGGAACCCGTAATCGATCAGCGTGTCCTTGCGCGCCTGATCCCCCCGGTACATTGCGGATATCTGTGGCACCATGACATGAGATTCATCGACGAACAGCAGCCCGTCTTTCGGCAAATAATCCAGCAACGTGATCGGAGGAGAAGCTGCGTCTCGGTCGCTGAAGTAGCAGGAATAATTCTCCATCCCCGAGCAATAGCCGACCTCGCGCATCATTTCCACGTCATGCGTGATCCGCTCGTACAGCCTGATTGCCTCGACCAAGCGATTATTCCTGTTCAGCTCGGCAACCCGCTCTTCCATATCAGCGAGTATCTTTTTGGATGCAGAATCTATTTTGTTCGTGGGCGGCGCGAAAAGCGTTTTTGGCGAAACCAAATAATGGTCTATCTCTCCCAACGTCTTGCCGGTAACAGGGTCCATCCATTGGACAGACGCAACAGTGTCATCCAACAGTTCCACCCGAACCGCCCTGTACTCGGAATCAGCGGGGAAAATGTCAATCACATCACCTTGGACGCGGAACGTTGCACGCTTGAGAGTGCGCTCCGTGCGATCATATTGCAGCAAAGCCAAGCGACGAATTAGCTCTCTCTGGTTTAGTTTGACCCCAGGGGACAGAGCGATCTGTAGCGCTCGGTATGCATCTGGATCACCCAGGCCGTAGATTGAAGACACCGAAGCGACGACGATCACGTCACGACGCTCAATCAAGGATTTGGTCGTGGACAGGCGCAGGCGCTCAAGGTGGTCATTGATGGCCGAGTCCTTTGGAATGAAACGATCGGTGCCCGGCATATAGATTTCGGGCTGAAAATAATCGTAGTAGGAAACGAAGTACTCGACCGCGTTCTCAGGAAAGAAGTGCTTCATTTCACCATAAAGCTGCGCGGTCAACGTCTTGTTAGGAGCCAAGATCAACGTAGGCCGCTTCAGACGATGAATCACATTGGCCATGGTGAAGGTCTTACCTGAGCCGGTGATACCTTTCAGCGTCTGGTGCGTCGCACCTTCTTCTATGTCCGACAGCAGGCGCGCTATCGCCTCTGGCTGGTCCCCCGCCGGCGTATAGTTGGAGTGCAGAATAAACATACCGGTTGACATTAGATATCTCCTAATTGAGCTACTTCAATTTGTCCTGATGTATCGGCTATTCCAGAAGACCTATAGCAGTACCAAACTGGGGTGTAAATGACGGCGATCCTGCCGCGCCCCACCTGGGCGTAGGCGTCGCCAACATGATAGCCCAGCACATGGGCGGGCTTCCCAGTGCATATCCGCCGATCGCCACGACGTCAGCCAGCGGCCCGTCTGCCAATGCACCTGGAGCCACTCGCCTCGTTGAGCGCTGACATCGAGCCGTGGCGGGCGAGGTTGCTCTGTACGCCCAATGTGTGGCGCCGGCTCCCGCCGATACGCGCCTTTGTCTCTCTCAGCCCTCCAGACGAGGCGTTGGAAACGTGGAGCTACGTCAATGTCATCAACTTAAGGAATTTTTCCTATAAATATCATATAATTAGCGCTAAATTCAGCGCATAGGAGAAACCCTTTTGGCCCCTCATTCCACACCGTTTGACACCGCCCAGCAAACCCTGGCTTGAAAATTGTACAAAAAATAACCAGTCAGCTCGATTGTCCCGACTTCATCGATACCCACCGCCAGCGCCCTCACGACTTTACCCGCCGACGCCAACTGACCTTCAAGAACCTCGTCCTGTTTTTGCTCAATCAGCCACGCACCGCCCTGCAAACCGAGCTCGATCAGTTCTATCGCGTGCTCAACCAGGCCTCGGCCGAGACCCAGGTGGTCACCGCGCAGGCCTTCAGCAAGGCGCGCGGCAAGCTCAAGCCCGAGGTCTTCGAGAGCCTCAACCAAACCCTTCAGCAACAGCTCGACAGCCTCGGGCTGCGCCAGACGTGGCGCGGGTTACGGGTACTCGCCGTGGACGGCTCGACCGTCCATTTACCGCTGGAGTCGGTCATGACGCGCTTTTTCGGCTGCCATAGCGAGTTTCCCGTTGCCCGTCTGTCCATGCTCTACGACGTCGCCGACGGCCAGACGCTACACAGCCTGATCGTGCCATCCGCAGTCGGCGAGCGCGATTGCGCCCATCTGCACCTCGAGCATCTGCCCGCTGACAGCCTGACGTTGTTTGATCGCGGCTACCCCGGACACTGGCTGTTTGCGCTGTTCGAGCAGCACCGGCGACATTTCCTGATGCGCCTGCCGTGTGGCTACAACGCGCAGGTCAAACAGTTTCTCCGCTCGGGGCAGACAGAAGACACGCAGTTCTTCTCTGCCAGTCATCCCGAGGCGCGCCTGTTCTGTACCGAGGCCGGCGTCGATCCCGCGGGCCGGGTCGAATTGCGCCTGATCCGGGTCGAGCTAGCCAGCGGTGAAAGCGAAGTGCTGCTGACCTCCCTGCTGGATCGACAGGCCTTCCCGGCCGAGGTGTTCGCGGATCTTTACCACCGCCGCTGGGGCATCGAAACGGACTACCGCCGCCTCAAGCAGACCCTCTGCCTCGACAACTTTAGCGGCCGTAGCGTGACGGCCGTGAAGCAGGACTTTCATGCCGGGCAACTGCTGAAAAACCTAGCGCTGCTGATGCAACATCTGCTGCAACCGGTCATCGAGCAGCGCCACAAAGGCCGCAAGCTGCGCTGGAAGGTCAACTTCACCCAAGGGGTGTCACGCCTCAAGAACACCCTGGTCGACCTGCTGGTACGCCCCGGTGTGCAGGGGCTGGCCAACGTGATGGAGTTGATGGCCAACAGCCTCAGCGCTGTGCGCCCGGGCCGCAGCTTCCCGCGCCAGCGTATGCGCCTGGCCAGTCGCGGCTGCGAGGGCTACAAACCGACGCGCTAAGAACAAGCAGCACCCGAACTGCACCGCAAAAAAGCTGGCCAGACAGCGGCCGGCACGCGCTCGCCCGGAAAACGAGAAATCCCGCCCGCCGAGGCGAACCGGCATCCATTAAGCTGGCGTCTGGGTCGCACATGCGCTGAACTGGGGAGCAAAACCAGTGAAGGCACTGCTGCAACCGCGCGTCCAAGCCCCGGGATTTCTTGCCCCGGCCAGGGCTGGGGGCTTAAGTTGATGACATTGGGAGCTACGTCGCCCCTCTAAAGATGCACGATCTCAACATTCGGCCATTTGCCTGCAAGGTACTCGGCCACTAGCCTCCGATGGCAGTGATGGGGCTTGTCTTCGCTGCAAAGCAGGCAACTGTTATCAATCTTTTCTTTATCGATTGACTCAATCTTTCGGGACGACATTAAATCCAGAAATTTACTGGCGTAGATATCCCAATCTCCCCCTTTTATTTTATATTCCTCGAACATGTCTTTGGTTGGAGCAAGTGCTGGTAGATGTTCATATTCCATCCCACACAACGCCTCGGAAAAATATCGAAGATCCTCGCGTTTAGCGAATCCGGCCAATTGCGAAACATTATTCAGGCGAACATCGACAAGGCGCTTGGCACCAGAAGCACTTAACTTGGTGAAGAAGGACCGCGCGGAGGTCTTAGTGAATCCAATCGTGAATATCTTCATCTGCCTTATTCCCCTCGTTCCTTCATCCATAAATGGCTGTTATTGAGCTACCGCCAGGCATGCCCGTCAATCGCAGCTAAGGAAACGCTGGGGGCATGGTGTACTAGCTGCGCCACAACGGCCATGGCAGGCTCCATTCTCTCGCCGCTTCAACGGCCACGACCCGAACAGCTCAAGAGCTTAGCACCGCCTTTTGCGGTTGCGTGCCTCACCACTCACGCTTACTCCCTTCCAGAACGCGCCAACTGCTAAGCTACATGAGGACGACTCGCCCACAGCGCAAAGCACCTGTGTTCGCGCTATTGGCTGTCCCGTGCGTTGTGGTGCTGACCGTCGATGACGAGTCGAACCTACTGTATGGACACTGCGCGCGGCAGCCTTTCATGCGTGCCAGCTACGTGCCCAAGGTTGGACGCGGATCGAAGCGTGCGCAGGGTTTTTCGTGAAAGTATAAAATCCAATCAACTTTATCAGAAGAAAATATATGATCGTAAGAAACTTTGAATACTTGCTTGCTTTGCACCGTGAAGGCCATTTTGGCAACGCGGCCAAAAGCTGCAATGTTTCTCAGCCGACACTCTCCGCGGGCATTAAGCAATTGGAGGAAGACATGGGTGTCGAGATCGTGCGTCATGGCCGACGCTATGACGGCCTCACTTCTGAAGGGATGCGCGTACTGTCTTGGGCTCAGCAGATGTATGACGTCTGCAAAGGGCTGGAGCGAGAACTCTCCGCACTACGGCGAGGTATAGAGGGGCAATTCCGGCTAGGGATACTCCCAGGAACTGCCGGTGTAGCGCCCACATTAAGCATCGCCCTTGCTGAAAAAACACCCTTACTTCAACAATCAGTTCTGGTTTCCGGCGCTTCTTCCCTGCTACAGGCGATTCGAGAAAACAATTTGGATATCGCACTCATGCATTTGGAGGATATCCCAGGGGAAGACTTCGATACTCACCTTCTGTACCGTGAACGCATTTTCCTTTTTCACGCCGCGAGAACACAGCAACCCCGAAGCACAACGTGGGACCATGTTCTCAATAGACAACTCTGCGTGCTGAACTCGGCAGTACCTGAACCCATTCAAGATAGGCTGATGCAATGTACCGCGCAGACTATTCGCACTGATTCAATTGACGTGCTATCGGCACACGTGGCGACAGGAAAATATTCGGCAGTTCTTCCGCAATCTCTCGCCGGCCAACTCGCGCACATTCCAAATCTCCACGCAATCGCAATCAATGGACCAATGTCGCACTCAAATGTCGGATTCGTTGCTGGGAAAAATGCGTTCGAGGCACCGTCATCGCGTGCATTGCTCGAAATGGTGCACACCCCCGAACTCGCCGCCACTCTTCAATCCGTTATATCGATCCATCGTCGGTTCCAGCCCAAAGCAGACTCATCTCAAAGCCCCCTGAAATAGCGAGTCTTGAAGAGCAACTCTGTATTGCTTCAACCAGGCGAAGATTGCAGGCATGCCGTGTGCGCCGCTAACAGGCGCCACGTGCTGAGCAACCCATCGAAGGCCACTAGGTCCAGGGGCAACTCGGGGGGCAGGAGTACCTGCTGCATGCGGCCTCCTCATGTCTCGCTGGGTCGAGCTGACTGTTCCTAGATCAAGCTAGGAGGCGCGATGTAGCGATGATCGTTGCCCTCTCCCGGCTAGGAGACGAGCACGGCTCGACGATCCCGCGTAGATAGATCGTGCCTATCTGCACATAGATTATTCCAGTTTGACCACTTCTGAGCTTGATCCGATGCTGTCAAGACCGCAGAAGGAGACGCGACCAACGGCTAGGCAATACCACGATCGTTCTTCTTGACAGCGGTAAATTTCGTTTCCCACTTCGATTTAGAAGATGGAAACATTAACGCACAGAGGTGACGAAATGACTCCGACCGGTAACCGAATCGTGACTTTCGAGAAGCCCTTGGAAATGAAGGTCAACACCTTCAAATTTCCAGAGCTGATAACCCCTCAAGGGAAAAGCGCACCCCATGGCGCTATCCTCAAAATAGTTACCACAAATATCTGTGGCAGCGACCTTCACATTTATCGCGGTTCGTTTGCTGTTCCCAAGGGAATGACCATGGGCCATGAAATGACCGGCGAAGTGATCGAAGTGGGATCAGACGTCGAAGTCGTGAAGAAGGGCGACATCGTTTCCGTTCCCTTCAATGTGGGGTGTGGGCGTTGCTACAACTGCAAGCATATGCGCTCCGATGTATGCGAGAACACCAACCCCGAAATCGACTGCGGAGCCTACGGGTTCAACCTCGGTGGCTGGACGGGGGGGCAAGGTGATTATCTCTTCGTACCGTATGCGGATTTCAATCTCCTTCGCTTCCCTGACAAGGATGCCGCCATGGAAAAAATCCGCGACCTGACCCTTCTCTCTGACGTATTACCCACAGCTTTCCATGGGTTCGCTGGCCCAGACTGGCCAGCCGCGCCGGCCTACGTCGTCGGCGAAAACATCCTGATCTTCGGTGCCGGGCCGGTCGGCAGAGCGGGTGCCGCCTGCGCCAGACTTCTGGGTGCAGGCGCCATCATCGTTGCCGATTACATTCAAGAGCGGCTGGACCTTCTCAAGCCACACGGCGTGGAAACCATCAACCTTTCCGACGGCGTGCCGATCGAGGAGCATCTCGAACGCATTACCGGGCACAGGGAGGTGGATCGCGTCATCGACTATGTTGGTGTGGACTGCCGCGGGTTTGGCGCGGAGGCTGACAAGATCGTGGAGAGCGCTGTTACCAACGCAATGCTCAAATATGTCCGCTTCGGCGGAATGACCAGTACGGTCGGTGTGTACTGCGCAAACCCGATCTCGAAAGACCCGAAAGCCAAGAAAGGCCATATGGATCTGGAATGGTCCAACGCCTGGATCAAGTCGCCGCGAATGTCGGCTGGTCAATCTCCGACGGCCAACTACAACCACGCGTTAATGCGGGCGATACTGAACGATCGCATGCCTTACCTTTCGCCGATGATGAACACTAAGTTCATCAAGCTCGAAGACGCGCCCGCCGCGTACAAAGAGTTCGACGCGGGTTCTGCATACAAGTACGTCATCGACCCGCATGGTTCAGTGCGGCATTAAGCATCCGGCGCGGGCTAAGCATCAGGATGTCTCACACTTTCTGGTGAGAGGCATTCTGGTCCCGCCAGTCTCCGGGCAGCAACTGGAGCCGGCGAATATTTTCGCCGGCATTTGCCGTCTGCCCCAGGGTACTTGCCTTGGCTCGGACCAGGAGCAGAGCCTCAGCAATCCGCAGGTGATGATCAACCGCAAGCGTGTTCAAGCGCTTGGTTCGCAATCGGCCAAGGGTCAGACGGGGACGATGCACGGCATCCATTGACGTGCGTGGCTGGAGATAGCCTTCGTCTGATCCTTATCACCCCACGGACTTGACAGGCTCGCCTGGTGTTGTGCCTGCCTCGGGCCATCGCACGGTCAACCCAGCCCTGGCTCATTCAGCCAGAAGTTTCCAATGATGTGGCCGAACTCGCCGCCGCCAGAATGGCAGTCACTTCTATAGGGAGATAGCACAGTGTTGGATAAGTCGGAACGGGAGGGTGGCCTATGGAGCTGCGCCATCTTCGCTGCTTCGTAGTTCTTGCTGAGGAGCTACATTTCACGCGGGCGGCTGAGCGCCTGCATATCGAACAACCACCGCTATCACGAGCCATCAAGGAACTTGAGGACGAGTTGGGCGTAGTGCTCTTCGACCGAAACCGACGAGGAACAGTTCTAACGGCGGCGGGCGCGGTCTTCTTGCAAGATGTTCGCCGTCTATTCACAGTGCTGGAACAGGCTCGTGAAAATGCCAAGGCTGTGGCATCGGGCTTGCGCGGTAGCCTGCGCATCGCTGTATCAGATGGGGCTATCGATCCACGGCTGTCGGCATTTCTGGCTCGTTGCCGCGCCGAGGAGCCGGAGATCGAAATACGCTTGTCAGAAGTGCCTCTGGCAGAGCAAGTGCGTGGCTTGCGTTCGGGCGACTTCATGATCGGGTTCGCGCACACGGGCGATGTCGGCGACGGTATCGCTGCCGAACCAATCTGGCACGACCCGCTGGTGATTGCGGTGCCAGCTCGTCACTCATTGCTCACCTACAAGGAGGTGCCACTTCAAGAACTTCAAGGCCATCCACTTGTCCTGTGCGACCCGCAGGTATGCGAGGGCTATTGCCGCGAACTCAAGCGGCTGCTCAACACGTTGGAGCACAAGCTGAATGTTGTCGAGGAAGTGTCCTCGCTGGACATGATGCTCACGTTGGTCGGCGCCGGCTACGGCATCGGCTTCATGACGGCGACCAAGATTCCCATCTCCCAACGGCCGGATGTGGTGATCCGCCCCTTGGCGATGGATTCTGCCGTGATCACCACCTACCTGCTTCGGCCCGACGGCGGCAATTTATCGGCTTCGGTGGAGCGATTTATCGTTCGCCTTCGCGACTCTTCGGACGGTTGACGGAGCCTGGCAGGCTAGACACTCAGGGATCAGTGTCGGCACGCAGATTGCGTTCGGTCGCCGTCATCAGGTCAGCCGCGCTTATTCCAAGTGCCGTAGAAATTTTCAGTATGAGCGGAAGCGTGGGCACGTGCTCACCACGCTCGATCTTACCCATGTGAGAACGCGAAATGCTTGCCCGAGATGCGAACTCGTCTTGCGCGACTCCTTGAGCGACGCGCGCAGCGCGCACGGCCTGTCCGAAGGCTAACGCCGACTCGGATTCATACGTCGATGTGCCAGAAGGACGGCCTGGCTGAATTGTTGATTTCTGCATTAGCAGAAGCGTCAAACAATCTGCCACAATTAACCACGTTAAAGATAACGACGTTAAACTTCACTCTTTCCTGCAACGCTGGTTTGCCTTTCTGGACAGATCGCTTATTGGGGGCCCTCATGCATGACGCCACCAGCCAGTTTTCCCATTTCAGGCTTGCTATCGCGCCCGGAGTGCCATCCTCTTGCCTCACAACGCTTCTTGCCCTACAGCGCGCGGAGGAACCAGAAGTCACCATCACGTTCTTTGAGACCTCAGCCGATGATCTGTTGACGGGCCTTGAGGAAGGCCGCTACGACGCTGGAATGACGCTTCGGAACGCTGGTGCTCCGGCCGTGAAAAGCCAACCGCTCTGGGTGGAGAACGTGGCTGTTGCAGTGCCGCTGGGGTCCCCCTTAGTTGCCCAGGCGAAGATCACGCTTGCCGAGCTTCTGGACTATCCGGTGTTTCGCTGGCCGGCGGAGGCTTGCCTACTGCTGGATCAGCGACTGTCCTTTCTTCCGTTGAGCCAGCAGAGCATTCAGCACGTGACTTCGTTCGAGATGATGGCGCTTTGGGTGACCGCTGGCTACGGAGTGGGGCTCTCCGCGCAATCGCGCATTGAGCGTGCCCATGCGTGGGGGATCACTATGCGACCGCTTTCAGACGGCCCCTACGAGATCGTGACATATCTGCAGCGGCCCCACGGACGAGCCAATGTTGTTTCTGAGCGGTTCGAGCACAGGGCAATGTTGGTTGCCAGGGACAGGGCGGCTTGCTCGAATACCCCATAGCCCGCTCTCGCCGAGGCTGCGTGCGGGTAATTGCAGCGGCACGCGCCTGTTAGCGCGCCAGTGATAGCGCTTCCATCTCTGGCAATATGATGAATTAACATGGTCTTTGGAGGCACGAATGGTTGGAAGTGGTTGGGATCGAGTACCAATTGACTCGCAAAGCATCGATGCGCCGCTGTCGCGCGCGGCGGTGTTTCTCACGTTGACAGTCGCCGAGGGCCACGAGGCCCTTCAGGCGGTCGCCGGCGTCTTGGACGGGCTGGACGACCTGATCAAAACGGTGGGCTTCCGCGATCTCAACGGCCGGCTGTCGTGCATCACTGCACTGGGATCGGCGCTATGGGACCGTTTCCAGACCGGGAAGCGCCCGAAGGAACTACGGCCCTTCGTGCCCATCGAGGGTGCCAAGCACACCGCGCCTGCCACGCCCGGCGACCTGTTCTTTCACATCCGTGCCGAACGCGAGGACCTCTGTTTTGAATTCGAGCGCCTGCTGCTGGACCAACTGGGCAGCAGCGTGACGGTGGCCGACGAGGTGGTCGGTTTTCGCTACTTCGACTCCCGCGACCTGCTTGGCTTTGTCGATGGCACGGCCAACCCGACCGGGCACGACATCGGCGCCTCGACGCTGGTCGGCAGTGAAGATCAGGCGTTCGCCGGCGGCAGCTACTTGGTGGTGCAGAAGTATCTGCACCAAATGCAGCCGTGGGCTCGGCTCGCCAAGGACGAGCAAGAGCGGATCATCGGCCGGGAGATCGTCAGCAATGTCGAATTGCCCGACGCGACGAGCGGCCAGAAATCGCACAAGACCCTCGCCACGATCGTGGACGACGACGGCACCGAGCACGACATCCTGCGCGACAACATGCCCTTCGGCCGCCCCGGCCAGGGCGAATATGGCACCTACTTCATCGGCTACTCCAGGCATCTGTGGGTGACGCAGAAGATGCTGGAGCGCATGTTCCTCGGCGATCCGCCAGGCATGCACGACCGCCTGCTCGATTTCTCGACGGCGCACACCGGCGCCGTGTTCTTCGCTCCCGCACCGCGCACGCTGAGCGAACTCGTGGAGGCGGTGCAAGCGTAATGCAGGGGCCGCAAGGCCCCTGCAAGGTTTGAGAGCCCTATGCTCCGTCTAGAACTACTGCGCTATCCACCAGCCGACGAACGCTTTGCCGCACATCCTCGGGGATGGGGTACGGGGCAATGGCCTCGGGCATATCCGCATAGTGCTGGTAGTCGCCCATGATGACCTGGATGATCGCCGGCACGTTGGTCGGCGTGACCGCATCAATGGCCGCGCGGTCCCCCAGGTCAGGGTGCGGCTGGGTCAGCATGCGGTACAGATCCCACGAATCCGCGTGCGGGCACTGGTTCATGAGCACCTGGGCCAGCTTGTGCTTGAGCGGCACCAGTTGCCAATCGGGAACACGCTGCCCCCGATTGCCCAAACTGATGGACAGCAACTTGCCCGCTTTCAGTTCGCGGTTGATCTGGTCCTTGGACTTTCCGGCCAGCTTGCCGAACAGCGGGACCGGCAAGCTGCTTGGAGACTCGTAGATGGTCAGCATTTCCTCGCGCTCGCGCTGGATCGCGGACACTTCCGGCTCTGGGGCATGCGTCGGAGGCGGCGGTACCTGAGACAGCCGCTGGAACGTGATGCCGCCGTTGCTCGGGGTTACGACAATAGGCGTGGCCACGACGGGCGGGACGCCGGGAGGAGTGGGCTCGGCCATCGCGAGGGTCGCATCCACCGCTTCCTCCACTTCTGCCATCGCCGGCACCCCGTCGATACGGATGGTCAGATGCGCGCTCGCGGCTTCCACTTCGCCCTGTTCGAGCAGGTCGAGCCGATCGGCCCAGTCCTGCATCATCCGACGGCGCGGCTCAACGTACTTGGCGTGGTTGTAGGACGAACTCACCTTGTTGGGGTCGGAATGGGAAAGCTGCGCGTCCACCCAAATCTTCGGGTAGCCAATCTCGTTGAGCGCCGTCGAGATAGTGCCGCGGATGCCGTGGCCGGTCAGGCGCCCCTCATAGCCCATGAGCTGCACGGCCTTGTTGAGGGTGTTCTCGCTGATGCGCTTCTTGAGTTCGCTGCGGTGTGACAGCAAGTACTTCTGCGCCGGCCGCATCACCCCCAGGAGATAGCGCACGATCTCGATGGCCTGCAGGGATAGCGGCACGATATAGGGGGGCACATCCTGCGGCCGCTTCCCTGCCTTGCGCATTTCATCCTGGAGCTGCTTGACGATCTGCGGTGGGATGATCCACAAGTCCCTGTCGAGGTCGAACTGTTCGGGTTCGGCCAATCGCAGTTCGCCGGTGCGCACCCCGGTCAGGAACAGCAGCCGGACGCCAAGCTGGGTCTGCCAGCCACGGGGGTTGTAGAGCCGGAGCTTCTGGAGGAACTCGGGCATCTCGGGCAGGTGCAGGTAGGGATTGTGGGCTACGGGGGGCTTGGGCTCTGCCACCACGTCCAGGTCGGCGGCCGGGTTGACTTCCAACCCCTCGGCAATGACCAGGGCATAGCGGAACAACTGGTTGAACCAGGTGCGGACCTTCTCGGCGGTGGTGAACGCCTTGCGTTTCTCGATCGCCGCCAAGACGCCCAGGAGTTGGGGGCGGCGAATGTCGTAGATCGACATTCTTCCCAGGGTGGGCAACACGTCCTTGTTGAAGATGCGCAGGATCTGCGACAGCGTGCTTTGACGGCCTTCCTTGAGTTCCTTGCGGCGATGCTCGACCCAGGCATCGAAGACGGTCTTGAAGGTGTATTCGCCCGCCAGCTTGGCCGCGTGCCGTTTCTGGTCGCGCTCGACCTGAGGATCGATCCCCCTGGCGAGCAGGGCCTGGGCCTTGTCTCGCTCGATCCGGGCCTCGCGCAGGCTGAGAGCAGGATAGCCGCCCAGGCACAGGCGCTTTTGCTTGCCCAGCCAGTAGTAGCGGAATTGCCATGACTTGCCGCCTGCGGCTGAGACCATCAGGCCCAGGCAGTCGTTGTCGGAGAGGGTGTAGCGTTTTCCGGTGGTCTTCGCCTGCCGGACGGTCAGATCAGAGAGCGCCATTTCGAGACTCCTAAGTAATGACTTAGGCCCTATGCTCGTCATGGTCCCCGCTCAGCCCCAGCAACTATCCGGTAGCCGACCCACCCGTATTCTTGTGCCTTATTTGGTCACTCAAAAACGGTAGCTGTGGGTGGATTTCCGTGGCACTCGCTGGAATGAAAAAAGGAGCCGAAGCTCCTTTTTTCAATGACCTACAGACCCCAGTAGAAGTCTGTGGATCAAAATTTGGAGCGGGAAACGAGACTCGAACTCGCGACCTCAACCTTGGCAAGGTTGCGCTCTACCAACTGAGCTATTCCCGCTTGGGAGGCGAAATTCTACAGCCAAACGAGGGGCTGTCAACAGCCCTCATGCATTCTTTTTCGCTTTGGCGTTCTCACGCGCAAGGCGCTCGTCCTCGCGCAGGCTCGGCCATGCCGCGTGCAGGTACTGCAGGCCCGACCACAGCGTGAGAATCGAGGCGATGGCCAGGGTCCAGTCACCGATATGGAAGACCTGGGTACCCATCCAGATGTCCTGCATCGGGGTGTGCGGCGCCACCGAGTACAGCAGGCACAGCAGCGCGATCATCTGCGCGGTGGTTTTCACCTTGCCGATCACCGCCACGCGCACCTTCGCACGCTGGCCGATTTCGGCCATCCATTCGCGCAGTGCCGATACGGCAATCTCGCGGCCGACGATCACCGCCGCCCACACCGCCATCCACGCAGTGGGATGGCCCTGCACGATCAGGAACAGTGCCACGGCCACCATCAGCTTGTCCGCGACCGGATCGAGGAAGGCGCCGAACGCGGACTGCAGGTCGTAACGGCGGGCAATCCAGCCGTCGAGCCAGTCGGTGAGCGCGGCCAGGCCGAAGATCGCCGCGGAAGCGAAATTGGTCCACTTGTAGGGGAGATAGAACACCAGCACCAGGACGGGGATCATCACGATCCGCAGCAGGGTAAGCCAGGTGGGGAGGGTCAACTTCATTGCGTCTCTCTACTCGCCCGCCGCATCGGGCGTAGGCAGTCCATGAAGGTTAGCGTAGATACGCGCAGCGAGGGCGTCATTGATGCCGTCCACTTTCGCGATTTCCGCTTCGCCGGCGGCTTTCAGGCCTACCAGGCCGCCGAAATGCTTGAGCAGGCTGGCCCGCCGGCGCGGTCCGATGCCGGGAATATCTTCGAGCTTGCTGGTCATCCGGGCCTTCTGGCGGCGCCCGCGGTGGCCGGTGATGGCGAAGCGGTGGGCCTCGTCACGCACCTGCTGGATGAACTGCAGGGCGGGCGAGGCAGCGCCCGGGCGCAGCTCGCGACCATCCGGCAGCACCAGGGCTTCATGCCCTGCCCTGCGCTCCACGCCCTTGGCCACACCGACCAGCATCACCCCTTCCACGCCCAGGTCGGCCAGCGCCGATTGCGCCTGGGCCAACTGTCCGGCACCGCCATCGATCAGCAGCAGGTCCGGCAGCACGCCGTCTTCCTCGACCGCGCGGCGGAAGCGCCGTTCGATCGCCTGGTGCATGGCCGCGTAGTCATCGCCGGGCTCGATGCCACTGATGTTGAAGCGGCGGTACTGGCTGCGCACCGGACCGGCCGCATCGAACACCACGCACGAGGCCACGGTGGCCTCGCCCATGGTGTGGCTGATATCGAAGCACTCCACGCGCTTGACCTGTTCGGCAAGGCCCAGCATCTGCCGCAGATCCTCGCTGCGGGCGTGCTGCGCGTTGCGGCTGCCCAGCTCGGTGACCAGGGTGATCTGCGCGTTGCGTGCGGCGAGCTCGACATAGCCGGCGCGCTCGCCGCGCACGTTCCATCGCAACTGCACCTTGTGCTCGGCCGAGGCACTGAGCGCCGACTCGATCAGGCTCGCGTCGGGAATTTCGCGGTCGAGCAGGATCTCGCGCGGCGGGGCGTGCTCGGCGTAGTACTGCGAGACGAATGCACCCAGCACTTCATCGGCGCTTTCTTCGCCATTGGTGCGCGGGAAGAACGGGCGCGTGCCCATGTTGCGGCCGTCACGGAAGGCCAGCAGCAGCACGCAGGCACTGGCGCCCTGGGTGGCGCAGGCGAGCACGTCCAAGTCCGCCGCGCGGCCATCCACGTACTGGCGGGTCTGCATGCTGCGCAGCGAGGCGATCAGATCGCGCAGGCGCGCGGCCTGCTCGAACTCCAGCGCTTCGCTGGCGGTCTGCATCTGGGTGCCAAGCTCACGGGCGAGCTGGTCACTCTTGCCCTCCAGGAACATCGAGGCGCGGCGCACCGATTCGGCGTAATCCTCCGGTGCCACCAGATCCACGCAGGGCGCGCTGCAGCGACCGATCTGGTACTGCAGGCAGGGCCGCGAGCGGTTGCGGAACACGCTGTCTTCGCAGCTGCGCAGCTTGAACAGCTTGTGCATCAGGTTGAGCGTCTCGCGCACGGCGGTGACGCCCGGGTACGGACCGAAGTAACGCCCCGGCACCGCACGCGGGCCGCGGTGCAACGCGATCCGCGGCCATTGCTCGCGGGTCAGCAGCACGTGCGGGTAAGTCTTGTCGTCGCGCAGGGAGACGTTGTAGCGCGGCGAGAGCGACTTGATCAGCTGGTTTTCCAGCAGCAGCGCCTCGGCCTCCGAGCGGGTCACGGTCACGTCCATGCGCGCGACCTGTGACAGCATCGACATGATCCGGGTGGTCTTGGGCGTGCCGTTGAAATAGCTGCCCACGCGGTTGCGCAGCGCGCGCGCCTTGCCGACGTACAGCAGCGTGTCGTCAGCGGCGTACATGCGGTACACGCCGGGTGCGGTGCTCAGGTGGGCCGCAAATGCCTTGCCATCGAAGGCGGGGGCGGAAGAAACAGTCATTCGTTGATCGGCACGTCGCTCAGGACACCACTGACGGGGTCGAACCGCAGCACGGCATGGGCATCGGTCTCGGCGATCCAGACCGCACCACCGCCCAGCGCCAGGCCGGCCGGACCATGCAGGCGCCGCGGCAGCTCCAGCGTGCTCAGCTCACCACCGCCCAGGCGCAGGGTGCGCAGGCGGCCGTTGCCGGCATCGGCGATCCACAACAGCGGCGCATCCGGACTCAGCGCGATCGCCTGCGGGTACTGCAGCAGTGCCGAGGCGCGCGGCCCGTCCTGGTCGCCGAAGCTCCACAGCCCCTGCCCGACCAGTGTCTGGACCAGATCGCCACGCAGTTGCATGGCGCGGATCGACGAGCCCAGCGCGTCGCAGACGTACAGCACCTGCTGGACCGCGGCGACCGAGCACGGCTGCGCGAAGGCGGCCATATGACCACTGCCGTCGCGTTCGTCGATGGCGCCACTGCCGGCGCGCCACTGCAGGCTGCGCTGGCCGAGGTGGTAGCTCCAGATCCGGTTGTCGCCGGCCATGGCGATGTGGACCTGGTTGTCAGCGACCGCCAGCCCCTGCGGGTGGTTCAGTGCGGTACGGCGCGGCGCGGCGATCGGCCCTTCGACCGGCTCGCCAGGGCGGCCGGTGCCGCACAGCGTGTCGACCTGCCCGGAGAGCAGATGGATCCGGCGCAGCGCGTGATTGCCGGTATCGGCCACGTAAAGCCATTCGCGCTCCAGCGCGAGGCCCTGGGGATGATGGAAGGCCGCCTGGGCCTGGTCGCCATCCATGAAATCGGCGGTGCCCATGCCGAACTGGCGCAGCACGCGGCCACCATGGCTGCACTCGAGCACGCGGTGGTGACCGGTGTCGGCGATGTACAGGCGCTCGGTGGTCACCGCCAACCCGGTCGGGAAGCGCAGCGGCAGGCGCGGCTCGGGGCTCAGCTCGCGGGCGCCGTGCAGGTCTTCATCGGATGGGCGCGAACTGCCCTCGCACAGCGCCGTCAGCGAACGCTCCAGCTCCCCGCCGAGACCGATCAGCCGCTCACGCTCGCGTCCCTGCGCATCGAGCAGCACCAGGGTCGGCCATGCGGTCACGCCGAACCGGCGCCAGCCATCCCAGTCCGCATCCAGCAGGGCCGGGGCGTTCAGCCCCTGGCGGCGCAGCAGTTTCAGGGACTGGGCAGGATCGCGCTCACCATCGAAACGCGGCACCTGCAGCACCAGCAGCTGCACCTTGCCGGGGTTGCGCGATTGCCACTGGGCCAGCTCGGCCAGCCGCTGCGCGCACCACACCGAGGCTGCGTTGACGAAGGCGAGCACCACGGGCCGCCCCTGCAGCTCGCCCAGCGTGGTGGGCGTGGCGTTGAGCCAGGTGGCGAATTCGGGCAGATCCTGGACGGGCTGGACGTTCATGCCCCGATTATGCCGGAGGACGCGTCATGCAGCCGTCGTGCCACGGTCACGAGTGGGCGGCCCACCAGGCCTCGGCGCGCGCCAGATCGTCCGGGGTGTCGATGCCGGGCGGGAACTCGGCCGGGGTCAGGGCCACGCTGATGCGGTGCCCTGCTTCCAGCACGCGCAGCTGCTCGAGCGATTCCAGCTGCTCCAGCGTGCCCGGCGGCAGCGCGGCGAACCGGCGCAGGAAGCCGGCGCGGTAGCCGTAGATGCCGATGTGGCGCAGCCAGTGTGGGCCGGCGAGCGTGTCGCGCGAGCGCGAGAAGGCGTCGCGGTGCCACGGAATCGGCGCGCGGCTGAAGTACAGCGCGTCCAGATTCTGCTTGCGCACCACCTTGACCACGTTCGGGTCGAACAGCGTTCCGGCGTCTTCCACCGGGGTGGCCAGCGTGGACATCTCCGCACCGCTGTAGACCAGCGCTTCGGCCACGGCACGGATGCCCTCGGCCGGGGCGAACGGCTCATCGCCCTGCAGGTTCACCACCAGGGTGTCGTCCGACCAGCCCGCCTGTGCGGCGCACTCGGCCAGGCGATCGGTGCCGGAAGCATGATCGGTGGAGGTCATCGCCACACGCACCTCGGCCAGGCCCTGCAACGCATCGGCGATGCGCTGGTCATCCGTGGCCACCCACACTTCGCGAGCGCCGGCGAGCAGCGCGCGTTGCGCCACGCGCAGCACCAGCGGTTCGCCGCCCAGCAGGCGCAGTGGCTTGCCCGGCAGCCGCGAGGCGGCGTAACGGGCGGGAATGGCGACGACGAACTCGACGGAAGCGCTCATGGGGGATGACCTGTACGAAAGGAAGGCAATCAGGGCCTCAGTGTGCCGCAAGCGGCACCGGAGGCGTCAACGCTTGCCGAGCTTCTCGACGCGATCCAGCAGGCTGATCCAGAACGCGGCCGGCAACTCCGCCGACAGCGGCACCGCGAAGTGCCACTCGGTCGCGAAGGCCTTGCACTTGACCGCATCCTTCTCGGTCATCAGCACCGGCAACTCGCTCCCGAAACGCAGGTCCGCAGGCTGGTAGGCGTGGTGATCGGCGAAGGCATGCGGCACCACGCCAATGCGGTGTGCGCGCAGCATGTCGAAGAAGCGCTGCGGGTTGGCGATGCCGGCCACGGCATGCACCCGCTGCCCCTGGAAATGCGAGAGGCGCCGCGCACGGCCGCCCTGCAGCGGCTGCGCACTGTCGATGCGCAACTGCATCGGCCATTCGCCGAAGCCGCAGGCGGTCTGAGCTTCGGTACCGTCACTGGCCTGGCCCATGTTGACCACGCGGAAATCGCAGTCGCGCGCACGGCTGGCCGGCTCGCGCAGCGGACCGGCGGGAATCAGGCGGCCGTTGCCGTAGCGGCGCTGGGCATCGACCACTTCGATTTCGATGTCGCGCGCCAGCCGGTAATGCTGCAGGCCGTCATCGCAGACGATGATGTCGCAGCCCGCTTCGACCAGCGCCTTGCCCGCCGCGACGCGGTCCGCATCGACCCGCACCGGCACGCCGGTTTTCCAGGCGATCAGCACCGGCTCGTCGCCGCCGACCGAGGTATCCGTACTGGCCAGCACCCAGCGCGGCGTGCCCGCCTCCTCGCGGCCATAGCCACGGCTGGCGACCCCCGGCTTCCAGCCCGCGTCGCGCAGGCGGTTGACCAGGGCAATCGTCAGCGGGGTCTTGCCGGTGCCGCCGGCGGTGATGTTGCCGACCACCACCACCGGCACCGGCAGCGAATGCCGCTTCAGCCAACGGCGGCGATAGGCCATCCGCCGCAGTGCGATCGCCGCGCCATACAGCGGTGACGCCAAACGCGCCAGGAACGGAATGGTGCTGCCGTCATACCAGTACGACGGCGTCTGCGTGCCCTTGCCTGCCATCAAGGCTGCCTTTCGCGGAACTGCATCCTGTGCAGGTGCTCGTACAGGCCACCCAGCGCCAGCAGTTCGTTGTGCGTGCCACGTTCAACGATGCGGCCGTGGTCCATCACCAGCACCTGGTCAGCATGTTCGATGGTGGACAGGCGGTGCGCGATCACCAGCGTGGTGCGCTCGGGCATCAGGCGCTGCAGGGCATCCTGCACCAGGCGTTCGGATTCGTTGTCGAGCGCAGCGGTGGCTTCATCCAGGATCAGGATCGGCGCGTCGCGCAGGATCGCGCGGGCGATCGCGAGGCGCTGGCGCTGGCCACCGGAGAGCAACGCGCCATTCTCACCAACCGGCGTCTGCAGCTGCTGCGGCATGCGCGCGATGAACTCCCACGCATTGGCCGCTTCGGCCGCCGCGCGGATCTGATCTTCAGTAGCATCCATGCCGTAGGCGATGTTGGCGCCCACGGTGTCATCGAACAGCATGACCTTCTGCCCGACCATCGCCACCTGGCGACGCAGGTCGGCCAGCGGGTAGTCGTCCAGGGCCACGCCATCGAGCGTGATGCGGCCGCCGCTGGGCTCGTAGAAGCGCGGCACCAGGCGGATGAGGCTGGTCTTGCCGCTGCCGGAGCGGCCGACGATCGCCGTCACCGTGCCCGGCCTGGCCACGAAACTGATGTCGTCCAGCGCGATGCCGGTGTCCTCGCGATAGCGCAGCATCACGTGCTCGAACGCGAGCTCGCCGCGCGCGCGGCCGATGCGCTGGAGGCCTTCGTCGCGCTCGACCGGCATGTCCAGAATCCCGAACAGGCGTTCGGCCGCAGCGACACCACGCGAGATCGAGGTCTGCACGCTGGTCAGGCGACGCAGCGAGGGAATGATCGCCATCATCGAGGTCATCAGGCCCATGAACTGGCCTGCGTTGAGCTTGCCGGCCAGCGCCTCGCGGGTGGACACCCACACGATCACCGCCAGCGCCAATGCCGCCAGGAACTGCACCGTGCTGGAGGCCAGCGCGCGCGTGGTTTCGACCTTCATGTTCAGGCCGAGCATGCGGTTGGCCAGCCGGGAATAGCGCGAAATCTCGTGCGCCTGGGTGCCATGCACCTTCACTTCCTGCTGCGCGGCCAACGACTGTTCGGCGGTCTGCGCCATGCCGCCCATGCCGTCCTGGATGCCCCGGCTGATCCGGCGGTAACGCTTGCCGACGATCGAGACGATCACGCCGATCAGCGGCACCACCACCAGCATCGCCATGGTGACCTTGACGCTCATCTGCAGCATCACCACCAGCATGGCGATGATGGTGAGGGTATCGGCCACCAGGGTCTTGAGCGCATCGGCACTGGCCTGGGTGACCTGTTCGGTATCGAAGTTCAGGCGGCTGACCATCACCGGCGTGGCCTCGGCATCGAAGTGCGAGGACGGCAGGTGCAGGTACTTCTCCAGCACCTGCTCACGCAGGTCGCGCACCACGCTGCGCCCGGTGCGGGCCAGCGCGTAGTCGCTGACCAGGGTGGCCAGGCTGCGCATCATGAACAACCCGAGGATGGTCAGCGGCAGGATCACCGCCATGCGCGGCTCCGGGTTGACGAACCCCCGGTTGACCAGCGGCTCCATCAGCTTGGTGAAGCTGTAGCCGGCCAGCGCCTCGACCACCATCGCGATCACGGCCGCGACCATGAACACCCAGTACGCCCCGGTGTACCCGAGCAGCCGCTTGTAGATCGGCCAGACGGAAGAATGTTTCTTGCTCATGGACGCACCTCCGGCGCGGTAGCGATGGCGATGCGGCGGAAGCCCAGCTGGCCCAGGGCATCCTGGGCCGTGACCACGGCCTGGTAAGGCGTACGCGCGTCGGCGCGCAACAGCACGGTCTGTTCCCGATCGCTGCCGGCGACGGCGGCAATCGTCTGCTTGACCGACTCGACGTCGGTGCGCAGCACTTCCTGATCGTTGATGAAGTAACGCCCCTCGGCATTGACCAGCACGCTCAGCGAGCGCGGCGGCTCGGTGGTGTCCTGCTGGCTGGCGGTCGGCAATTGCAACTGCAGCGTCGAGCGCGCGTCGAAGGTGGTGGTGACCACGAAGAAGATGATCAGGACGAGGATCACATCGATCAGCGGGACCAGATCGATATGCGGTTCGTCCTGGATCCGGTCATTGCGGATACGCATCCGTCAGCCCTTGACCGTGACCGGTGCGGCGCCGGCTTGGGCACCAGCGGCACGCGGGGCAGTGTTCATCACGCCCGGGCGGCCATCCAGCGCGTCCAGCAGGGCCGAAGCTTCCTGCTCCATCTCGATCACGTAGCCGGCGATGCGGCCCTTGAAGTAGCGATGGAACATCAGCGCGGGGATCGCCACGATCATGCCGGTGGCGGTGCACACCAGTGCCTTGCCGATACCGCCGGCCAGCTGGTTCACATCGCCCACGCCGTGGTCGAGGATGCCCATGAACATCTGGATCATGCCGACCACCGTGCCGAGCAGACCGAGCAGCGGGCCGGCCGAGGCGATCGTGCCCAGGGCGTTCAGGAACCGCTCCATGCGGTGAACCAGGTGCCGGCCGGCGTCTTCAATGCGCTCGCGGATCTGGTCGCGCGGGCGATTGCGTGCTTCCAGCGCGGTGGCCAGCAGCGCGCCCAGCGGCGAATTGCCGCGCAGCGACTGGATGTGGCTCGGGTCAAGCTTGCCGCGTGCGGCCCAGTTGCGCACTTCCTGCCCCAGCCCCGGGGGCAGGACTTCATTGCGGCGCAGGGTCCAGAAACGCTCCAGGACAATTGCCAAAGCCAGTACGCCCAACAGCAGCAGCGGCAGCATCGGCCAGCCACCGGCCTTGACCAGTTCCCACACGTTTCAATCCTCCGGCCCAGCGGCCGCCTGTTTGATCGCCGATAGGATAGCAGCCGACCGGCTCCGCTCCGCGGCATCCCACCAACGCCGCTCGAAAACCCGTTGTTCACGCACCTGCAGGCCTTCACGCCCGAGCCAGATCCGCACCGCGCCGCTCTCGGCCGTGTTGAGCACCTCCGCGCCCACCGCCTGCCAGCGCGACACCACCTCGGCGCGCGGGTGGCCGAAGCGATTGCGATGGCCAGCCGAGACGATCGCCAGGCGCGGCGCGACGGCATCCACCCAGGCCGGGGTGGACGAGCTGGCACTGCCATGGTGCGGCACCACCACGGCTTCGGCCGCCAGCAGCGCACCTGCCTGCTGGAGCAGCCGCGCTTCGCTGCCTTTTTCGATGTCGCCGGCCAGCAGGATCGCCCCCCGGGCGGTTTCCAGCCGCAGCACGCAACTGCTGTCGTTGATCGACCGGGCTTCGCCGGGAAGAGGATGCAGCACCCGGAACGTGACCCCGTCCCACGCCCAGGATTGTCCGGCATGGCAGGCCGATGCGCGGCCACGCAGGGCGCCCTGCGGTGCCTGCACGACCGCATCGGGGAAGCTGCGGCGCACCCCGCGCAGGCCACCGGTGTGGTCGCGGTGGTCGTGGCTGATCATGATCCGGTCCAGCCGCCCCTGGCCCAGCGCACGCAGCGTGGGCACCACGATCCGCTCACCGGCATCGAAGCCATCGTCGGTCCCGGGGCCGGTGTCGTACAGCAGCGTGTGGCGGCGCGTGCGCACGACCACCGCCAGGCCCTGGCCCACGTCCATCACCAGCAGCTCCACCTCGCCCTCGCCAGGCCCGTGACGCGCCGGCCATAGCAGCGGCAGGCACAACAGCAGCGCCGCCACCCGCCCGCCACTGCCGCGCGGCAACAACAGCCAGAACACGCCGGACACCGCCGCCAGCAACGCCCAGCGATTGGCCTGTGGCAGCCACCACAGCGACAGCTCGCTGCGCGCGGCGTAGCCGAACAGCCACCAGCTTGCGTCGAAGCACCATGCCGCCAGCTGCCAGGGCCAGCGCCCCGCCCCCTCGATCAGCGCCTCAAGCGCGGTACCGAGCAGTGCCAGCGGCACCACCACCATGGTCCACCACGGAATCGCCACCAGGTTCACCAGCGGACCGGCGCGCGAAGCCTGCCCGAACAGCGCCACGGTCAGCGGCAGCAACGCCACGGTGGCCACGCCCTGGGCACTCAGGAATCCCCGCAGCCAGCCCTGCTCGCGCCCCGGCAGGCACCAGATCAGCCACAGCACGCCGGCAAAGCTCAGCCAGAAGCCGGGGGCCAGAACCGCAAGCGGATCGAACAACAGCATCGCCAGCGCCGCCAGCGACAGCGACTGGGCGACCGTCGCCCGTCGCCGGCTGCAACGCGCCGTTGCCACCACCGCGATCATCAGCACGGTGCGCACCGTCGGCAGCGCGAAACCGGCCGCTGCTGCGTACAGCGCCGCACCTGCGACCGCCGCGGCTGCGGCGCCCATCGGGCGCGGCAGGTAAAGGCCCGCTATCGGCAGGCACCGCCAGAGCCCGCCTGCCAGCAGTGCGGCCACGCCAGCCACGACGCCGACATGGAAACCCGAAATCGCTACCAGGTGGGTCACCCCCAGCGCACGCAGGTCGTCCCAATCGGCCTGGCCGAGGCCACGGGTGTCGCCCAGTGCCAGCGCCTGGACGAAGCGGCGGCCGTCGTCCTGGACCGCGCGGGCGATCGCGTCGGCCATCCGCTCGCGCCATGCCGGCAAGCCGGCCGGCTCGCCCAGTGGATGCGCACGGGCGGGCTCGCGCACGTACCCACTGCCCGCCACCCGTTGCCGCAATGCATAGCCCTCGGCGTCGAACCCGCCCGGATTCACCAGGCCACGCGGCGGCCGGACCCGCACGTTGAGCGACCAGCGCTCGCCGGCCCGCAGCGTGCGCCGGCGATCATCGGCGGCGCCACGGAATCCGTCGTACCAGCCCAGCGCCAGGTCGCGACCGCGGAGTCTGGTGGGCATCGCCGGATCTTCGTCCACCCGGAAGCGGAAGCGGGTTCCCCCGGGACCATGGTCGGGGAGGCTGACCACCCGCCCGTGCAGCACGTGGTCGACGGCGGCGCTGCCGGGTGTCAGCTGCTGGGCGAGCCCGGCGTGGCCGTGGAAGGCCGCCCAGCCTAGACCGAAGAGGGCCGCGCCAAGGAGGCGCAGGCGGGAGGGCAGGATCCAGAGCAGAAGACCGACCGCCGCCGCCGCAACGCCCCATTCCATCGGCAGCAGCCGGGGCGAGAAGATGATCGCGCAGATGCCTGCCAACAGCGAAACGACACACGCTTTGCCGAAGATCGGGAAGGCGGCATCGGTGGCGTGATCGGCACTGTCGAGCACCCGCGACATGCGCAACGCCCCACTGAAAACCATACTGTGCTTGTTCCCACAGCGTGTGCCCATCGGCGCTGGACCTGCCCGTCTGTCGGAAACTTGGAGACTCACGGGACAGGGAAGAGGCTTGGCCTGGCCATGTGCGGGAGGCGTGACCTGCCATTGCAGCAGCCTGTATTCGCCGATAGTGTCCGAGCAGTGCTGGTGACTGGTATCCAGCCCCCCCGACAGGAGGCGACCGTGGCGTTCGACTGGTTGAGACGCGACATCCACCTGCACGTACGCCTTCATCCCGGTGGCGTGCTGCTGGCGGTGAGCTATGCCGTTGCCTTCTGGGCAGCTCGCAATGTTTCGGTCGACCAGCTCTATCTTCCTGCGGGCCTGCGCGTTGCCGCCCTGCTGCTCTGCCCACCGCGCTACTGGGTCTACCTGATTGCGGGCGAGTACGCCTTCTTCGCCCTAGCGCGGTACCCGCTGATCCCGCAATATGGCCTTGCCTGGGTCGTGGTCGCTTCGGCCAGCCTAATGCCCGCTGTCGCAGGGATCGTGCACACGCATCGACGCTGGATGGCGTCGAGCAATGACACGTGGCTGCTTTCGGTCGCCCTGCTCGCGGCGATCGTGGCCACCGCCCTGAATCAGGGCCTTGCGTATCTACTGATGCCCACGCAGCACGTGGCCGTCTCCTGGGAAGGCGCTGCGCGATATGCCGTGGGGGACTATCTGGGCATTCTATTGATCGCGCCCTTGGTCGTCATGTGGCGACGCAGGCGCATGGCTGCCGAATCAATGCGTGGCTGGACACTGGCAGCTGTGGTTTCTCTGGTAGTGATCGGCGTCAACTTGATGGTCCTGCTCCGCATGGATAGTACTGGCCTGCCAGGCTCCCATGACCCCGCCGTATTCACCGCACAGCAGATTCTTGCAGCAACTGGAACTGTACTGCTCCTGCTCGGCGCGACCACCTCGCACTACTATCATCGTTTCCGACAGAACGAGTGGCTGGGGCGCCGCGCCATCGCCATGACCAGGACCACGCTTGTCGCCGGCGAACAGGACAGGCGCGAGCGCGCTTGGTACCTGCGGAATGTCGGCGATGACATCGACCGGTCCCTGCAGAAAATCGCAAATACGCTCGCGGCAAAGGGCCAGGACGGCTTGGCCTTGGAGCTCCAGCGCTTGCATGCCGCACAATCGGGTGCGTTACGGGTGCAGGCGAACTTGGTTTACCCCGTCGAAATAGAATCCGCGGGTCTGTACGTAGCTCTCCGGGCCGGCGCGATCGCCGATGCCTGGGCGCAGACGGATCGCGTCCTGCCCGCGCATTTGATGGGCGACCCGTGTGATCTGAGCCTTGATCTGCAGTTGGCGGCGTTCCGGAGCATGGCAGACGTCGTCGCGGTCCTGCTAACGGCAGAGAAAGGATCTCTACGTCTTCGCGCACGCACGATTCAACGTGGAGGACAGCAGGGCATCGTGGTGATCGCCGGGCTTCTGGATCCCCACCGGACGCTGGCACCCGGTACTGTGGAGCTCTCCAGGCAGGCGCTCGGTGCCCGCGCGCTGGCCTATCAGGGCAACGTGCAGTGCCGAGGCAACCGGATCCGCCTGGTGTTGAGGGAGACTCGTGGCTGCCAGGCAGAGCGACACGCCAGCGCGCCAGGAACACCCGCGCTTCCACGCAGCAACGTGAGCTTCTTCTGACTGGGCGCCAGAAAACGAAAAAGCCGGCCTATTGGCCGGCTTCGTCTTGTTCCACCTGTTCCCGTGGTTTCCCAGGTACTGAAGTGGTGGGCGGTACAGGGTTCGAACCTGTGACCCCTACCATGTCAAGGTAGTGCTCTACCGCTGAGCTAACCGCCCGTTTTGCGTCCCTGCCCCGCTGCGAATGCGTCGGTGCAGGCCGCGTATATTACGGATGCCCCCCGGAAAGCGCAACACTTTTGTGAAGATATTTCACGACGTGTTGTTCAGCCCAGACTGGCCTCCTTCAACTGGCGGATCTGGTCGCGTACCCGGGCGGCATCTTCGAACTCCAGATCACGCGCGTGCTGGTACATCTGCTGCTCCAGCGCCTGCAGGCGCTTGGCGATCTGGGCCGGGTCCATGGTGCGGTAATCGGTCGCCTCTTCGGCCACGCGCCCGCCCTTGCCCTTGCCCTTCCCTTTGCCGCGCGCCTCTTTCTCGGCCGCTTCCGAACGCGCGCCTTCGAGCACATCGGTGATCGGGCGCAGGACCGACTTGGGCACGATGCCATGCAGCTCGTTGTACTCGACCTGCTTGGAACGACGGCGGTCGGTCTCGTCGATCGCGGCCTGCATCGAACGGGTCATCTTGTCCGCGTACAGGATCGCCTTGCCGCGCAGGTTGCGTGCGGCGCGGCCGATGGTCTGGATCAGCGAGCCGGTGGAGCGCAGGAAGCCCTCCTTGTCCGCATCCAGGATCGCCACCAGCGAGACCTCGGGCATGTCCAGGCCTTCGCGCAGCAGGTTGATGCCGACCAGCACGTCGAACTTGCCCAGGCGCAGATCGCGGATGATCTCCACGCGCTCGACGGTATCGATATCCGAGTGCAGGTAACGCACGCGGATGCCGTGTTCGGTCAGGTATTCGGTGAGGTTCTCGGCCATGCGCTTGGTCAACGTGGTGACCAGCACACGGTCGCCCAGCTTGATGCGCTCGTTGACCTCGCTCATCAGGTCATCGACCTGGGTGCCGACCGGGCGGATCTCGACCACCGGATCGATCAGGCCGGTCGGGCGCACCACCAGTTCGGTGATCTCGCCTTCGGTCTCGCGCAGCTCATACGGACCCGGCGTGGCCGAGACATAGATGCTGCGCGGGCAGCGCTCTTCCCACTCTTCAAAACGCAGCGGGCGGTTGTCCAGTGCCGACGGCAGGCGGAAGCCGAACTCGACCAGCGTTTCCTTGCGCGACCGGTCGCCTTTGAACATCGCGCCGATCTGCGGAATGGTGACATGCGATTCGTCGATCACCAGCAATGCATCCGGCGGCAGGTAGTCGAACAGCGTCGGCGGCGGATCGCCGGCGTTCTTCCCAGTGAGATGCCGGGAGTAGTTCTCGATGCCGTTGCAGTAACCGACCTCGGCCATCATTTCCAGATCGAACTGGGTGCGCTGCGCCAGGCGCTGCGCTTCCACCAGCTTGTTCTGCTCGTACAGCTGCTCCAGGCGCACCTTCAGTTCCGCCTTGATCGTATCCACGGCCGACAGCACGCGTTCGCGCGTGGTGGCGTAGTGGGTCTTGGGGTAGATCGTGTAGCGCATCATCTTGCGCAGGCTTTCACCAGTGAGCGGATCGAACATGCTGATCTGCTCGACCTCGCCTTCGAACAGCTCGATGCGCACCGCTTCGCTGTCCGATTCGGCCGGGAACACGTCCACCACTTCGCCACGCACGCGGAACGTGCCGCGATGCAGCTCGAACTCGTTGCGCGTGTACTGCAGCTGGGTCAGGTGCTTGATCAGGTCGCGCTGGTCGATCCGCTCGCCGGTGGAGAGGATCAGGCGCATCGACAGATAGTCCTCCGGCGCGCCGAGGCCGTAGATCGCCGAGACGGTTGCCACCACGATCGCATCCGGGCGCGACAGCAGCGTCTTGGTCGCCGCCAACCGCATCTGCTCGATGTGCTCGTTGATCGAACTGTCCTTCTCGATGAAGGTATCCGACGACGGCACATAGGCCTCGGGCTGGTAGTAATCGTAATAGCTGACGAAGTACTCCACCGCGTTGTGCGGGAAGAACGATTTGAACTCGCCGTACAGCTGCGCCGCCAGGGTCTTGTTCGGCGCCATCACCAGGGTCGGCTTCTGCACCTGCTGGATCACGTTGGCGATCGTGTAGGTCTTGCCGGAACCGGTGACGCCGAGCAGGGTCTGCTTGGCGATGCCCGCCTCGAAGTTGGCGGTCAGTTTCTCGATGGCCGCCGGTTGGTCGCCCGCCGGCGAATACGGGGATACAAGTTGGAAACGATCGCTCATGGTGCCGCCACTGCCGGGAAGCCTTCAGTATAACGGCCGGGTTGGTGACGGCCTGTTGAGGAATCCACCGATGCCTGGGGCCCGGTCAGGCTGATATTCAGCCTCGGCACCGGCGCGCAAGCTTAGAGCTCCCCGCTGACGGATGACCTGCCCCATGCGCCTCCGGCCCAGCCCGCGTGACCGAAGCGCTGGCCTCACCCTGATGGAGCTGATGGCCACCCTGGCGATCCTCGCGCTGGTGGTCGCCGTGGCGGCACCCAACCTGGCCGAGACCGTCTCCAGCCTGCGCGCCGATGCCCTGCGGCTGCAACTGAACTCGGCATTCGCCGGCGCTCGCATGGCCGCGGTGACACGGCGCGAGATCGTCACCATCTGCCCCAGCGACGATGGCCGGCGCTGCGCGTCGGAATGGAGCACGGGGTGGCTGACGTATCGCGATCCCCGTCGCCAGCCACAACCGGCCGAGGCAGACATCCTCCAGTACTACCCGGGGCAGACCGGCCTGACCCTGCGGGCTCCGGCCTCTGCCGGGCGCCCTCGCCTGCGGTTTCGTCCGGATGGCAGCAGCATGGGCGTCAACCTGACGGTCACCATCTGCACCCGAGGACAAAGACACAGCAAGGTGGTTGTCAACAATGCCGGGCGCGCCCGCTCGGAGCGACTGCGCGACCGCGCGCCCTGCTGATGCAGGCCCGCCGGAAATGCCGGCACGAAAACGACAAAAGCCGCGATTGCTCGCGGCTTCTGCAGAATCTGGCGCCCGAAGTTGGACTCGAACCAACGACCCCCTGATTAACAGTCAAGTGCTCTAACCGGCTGAGCTATTCGGGCGGGGAGGCGCATTGTACGGGGCACTCGCGCGGAGGGCAACACCCTTGTGCATGCCGCCGTCCGTCACGTCACCAGCACTCGGAGAGCGTGCCCCCACTGGTCTTGACGTTGGCCTGGTTGATGCCGAGGTCGCCACACTTGTCCTTGGCCTGGTTTCCCTGTGCGGTCGCGGTCAGCGTGAACGTGGACTGGGTGCCGACGAACCCGACACTGTAGGCGGCCGTACCCCCTTCGCGCGGCGAGCTGACCGAGTCGCCACCGCCGGGCAGCGTGAACCCTTCATAGGTGTTCTGCGTGGTATGGAACCGCTCGGCCAACTGCGCGTACTCGACCAGGTCGGCCTTGACCTGCCCGCGCTTGGACTTGCGCGTCTGCTCGACGTAACTGGGGTATGCGATACCGGCCAGGATCGCCATGACGATCACCACCAGCATCAACTCGATCAGCGTGAATCCCCCCATCGCGCGGGCGGGGACAGGCGGCACGCGTCCGGCGCGGGCCAGGGTGGGAAACGAACGACTCATTGCAACTGCCTCCAGGACTGGCGTCCACAGGGATACGGCACGTACATGGGGACGCCGCCTGCCGCGGTGACCAGCATCTGGCAGGGCTCGGCGGGCGGGTCCACCGGGGGTGGCGTTCCGCCAGGTGAACCCGGTCCACCGCCGCCTGGGCTGTCGCCGGAAATCTTGCCGGGTGGCTGCTGGCGCGGCAGTACCTGCACCCCGACATCCTTCACCGGGGCGTTGCCGCCGGTCGACAGCGGAACCGCGGCCGTGCCAGCGCCGAACTTGGTGCCGGTCGGCGACCCGGCGCGCATTTTCGACAATGCCGGCGCACCGGACTGCGCACTCAGCCCGAACAGCCAGTTGGAGCCATCCGACGCACAGCTCTTGGTGGTTGGATTGGGCACATAGGTGGGCATGAAGACCACACCGGACGCCAGCGCGGGATACGCGAGGAAGCGCTCGCCCGCCGGCAGGTCGACATGCCAGCCGCGTGAATCGGCGGGGATCGTGCCCGGCGTCATCGTCCGCACATCACCCGAGGCAGAGACGGTATACGGACGCAGATCGGCCGCGGTCATCGTCAGGGAAGGCGTTTCGTCGGAGGCATCCAGGACCGCGTACAGGGATTGGATCGATTCGTCACGGACATCTTCGTTGAAGACGAAACTGCCCGTGCCGAAGAACAGCATCACACCACCGCGGTCACCATTGGTGGCGTTGATGCCGCCGGTGATCGGCTGACGGTAGGTCAAACCATTCCTGGTGCTGGTCTGCGTGGTGAACAGCGGCGTGGAAACCCTCGCACTGGTATCGCGCAGATCGAACTTCCATACCGCGCCCTTCTGGTCGGCCGCGTACACCGTATCGGCATAACCGTCACGGCCGCGCGTATTGCGGCCGCTGCCGGTCCAACGGTCGACCACCAGGATGTTGCCCAGGCCATTCTTGCCAGCCGGCGGGCTTCCTGCCGTCTCGGACGCTTCGATCATCGTGATGTTGGGGGAGCCGGTGCCGATGTCCACCATGAACAGCACCACCTTGCCACTGGCACTGCCATAACCATTGCCGAAGATGGCCTTCCAGGTCACGGTTCCGCTCGCGTCCTTGAACGGAACGATGACCGGCTTGCCCAGCACATGGCCGATATTGGCCTTCACGCCATCAGAGCCGCTGAGGTCATTGATTTCCCACAGGCGGCTGCCGGTGCCGAAGCTGCCCGGCTTGGTCACATCCAGTGCGAACACGCCGCGGCCGCCCGCGCCGGTACTGCCGACCAGTACGGTACCCCAGCTGGTGCCGATACGCGCATCGGACACGGCGACCGGACCATCGACATAGTAGCGATGAGAAAACTTCTGGAAGGCCTGATTGTTCGGATCGAGCGGGAACAACAGGTTGCCCATGTGCCCCATGGAGGTGGCGGGAATGTAGGCGAACGTTTCCGCGCCGCCGCCACTATCCATCGTACCGCTTACACCCATGCCGCCATCAAAGGCATGCAGCATGCCGTCGTTGGCGCCGACATAGACCATGTAACGCCCACTGCGCTTGGTCTCCAGGTAGGTGGTGTAGCTCGCGCCCAGGCCTTGATCCAGCCCGCGATAACCGTAGTCATCGATGGGGGCACTGATGACCGGCGACGAATTGATGATGTCGCCAAGCACCGTGGTGCGGTCGCGGAAGCGCCCCCCTCGCCGCGTTTCCAGACTCCTTTCGCCCAGCAGGTAGCTGACCGCATTTGCGCGCGTCGCGCCGAGATCGGTCAGCTCACCAGCCGAACACCGGGCCATGCCCGGGTACAACGACGGGGACAGGTCACACAACGACTCCAGCGTGACACTGTTGCTGCTGAAGGGAAGCACGTCGGTGTTCGTACCGAAGAACACCTTGCGCGCGGTCGGCTGCGGCATCTTGGCGCTGGCTTCCCACGCGGTGGTGTACACCGCTTTGCGCGTGGCCTGGTCCACGGTGATCTGGCTCGCGGTGAGGCGGCTGAACCAGTCGGTCGATTCGTTGGCGATCTCGTAGTACGGCGCCACCGCCATCGAGCCGGTGCCGATGCGCGCGCCCGACTGCGCGTAGCTGCCCGAGGAAGATGCACCGGCCGTCACCGACGACAGCACGCGACGCATGGCCTGGGTGATGTCGGCCGGGGTACGCGCGTTGATGAACTCGCCACGCGTGTTGACGGCGGCATGCCAGATGTCATCGATGGTGCTGATCGCACCGTTCTCGCGCTTTGGCCAGTTGTTGTAGATGGAGGCGTTGGTATACGGGTCCTGGACGATATCGGGATTGAACAGCTTGCCGCGCCCGCCCAGGGTGATGCCGTAGAAATTGACGTGCAGGTTCTTCTGGCAATCCAGGCGCGGATCCGGGTTGGCCGTATTGCAGGCCTCCGGCACCGGCACCAGCCCAGGCGCGAGTTCCGGACGCAGTGGGGATTTGCCATCCTTGTTGATGTAGTACGAAGCGGCGATATCAGCCATCGTATTGTCGTAGCTATCCTTGAACGGAATGCCCATGTTGCCGTCGCCATTGGCATTGGCGACCTCCGGGCCATCAAGGTTGCTGTAGCCATCGGTGAACAGCATGACGGCGTTTTTCTGGCAAGCCAGCTGCACCGGCGCCTGATCATCGGTGCGGGTGAACTGGGTGGCCGCCGCCTTCACCGCCTGGCGATTGGGTGTACTGCCCGAGGCGTTCAACGCGATCATGTCGGCGTACAACGCACGCTTGTCGTCCTTGGTACCCAGATCGCGGATGGGCAACGCCGCACCCTTGTCGCTCATGTCGTAGTCGGCGTTGTCGTTGATCTTGAAATAGCCCACGCGCAGGTTGTCCACCGTCGCCATGGATCGGGTCATGCCGGCGATCATGGAGCGGTTGCGGTTGCCGTAGTAGGAGAACCAGTTGGCGAAGTTCTGCAACGCGACGCCGTCGGTGCTCTTGATCGTGTACTTCCACATCGTGCAACCCGTGCCACAGGCATTGGCGGCCTCCGTGCGCGCTACCGCCGTGTAGGCGCCAGGGCTCCCGGCCAACTCCGGAACCGGATCACTCTTCCCCGTGAACGGAAGAAAGAACGTCGCTGGAACGTAGGTGAAGGTCGCGTCGTACCGCGTTGGCTGGGTCTGATTCCTGCCCGCCACGTAGAAATCGGTGGTCTTCCACGTGTAGTCCTTGTTCGCCGCGTAGGCCGTTCCGTCCTTCCCGTTCGCCGCGAAGACAGTGCCCTGGGGCACCACCATTCCATCGACCATGTTGAACACGCCGGTAGTGGCCGCGGTCAGATCCACCGTGTTGGCCGCGTTCGCCGCCAGGCGTGGATCTATCAGGGTCTTGGACGTGGCTGCCTGTGCGTAATCGACCACCTTTTCCTGGGCGGTGTCATAGCGCATCCACGGCTCATACTTGATCGTGGGGTTGTAGAAGGCCGGGTTGTAGGTCGGGGAGCGTGCGAAGCCGAACTTGTCGAACGGTGCAATGCCGTAATACGCGCCGGAAATGCGCGTGCCCGGCAGCACGTAATAGAAGGCGCAGGTACCCGTAGTACTGAGCGTCTTGGTGCTGCTGAAGAAACTCTTGGCCGTCGTATTCCAGCAGGCCTGGCCATCCGCCCCGGGGAACTGGGTCTGGAAGGTCATCGAGCCGGAGTTGTCGACCGTCATGATGAAGGCCGGCTGCGCCTGCACCTGGTTGTTCAACGGCACCTGGGACAGCGTCCCCTGCCCCTGCGCGGCGATCAGCTGATAGGTCAGCACCCCGCCGCCGACCAGAACGGCCAGTACCGACGCGGAAATGAGTGTGGTCCTGCGCGATACCATGTGCGCGTCCTCAGAGCTTGAAAACCGTGTCGATCACGGTCGAAGAGGTGGGATGTTCAGCGTCATCGGCGGCGTAGCCCGTGATCTGATAGATCGGAATGGGGGTATCGCGCGGCCCGCCCAGGCCCACGCCGGTGCCGAAGGGCACGCAGGTATCGATCTGCCTGACCGTTACCGCTGGAACCGCATCGGAACTCTGCTCGCTGCCCCACTCTGACGGGTCGAAGGCAGCATCGCAGCCGGCATCGATGTCGCCGGCGACAATCAGGCTGCCATCGGGCAGCTCCTGACGATTGGCGATTTTCTCCACCAGATGCTCGGCAGTGCGCACGGTCGCTTCGGTGTTCTGGAAGGACAGATTGCTCGCACGATAATTGGCCGACATCTTCTCCTGCATGCCGGCGACCTGCATGCCCGCGATACCGATCAGCGCCAGCAGGATCAACATCACCAGCGCCACATACAGCACGGCGCCACGCTGGCGTTGTGGGGCCGGAGAACGAACGACGGGGCGGACGGAGGCGTGCATGTCAGTTCCCATAGAGTCGATTGCGCAAGGCCACCGATACCTCATAGCTGGCCCGGTAGCGCGTATCACGGGTATCGGACGGCGCGAACTCCACGCCCAGTGCGCCCTGGCGAGCCACCTTCTGCTGGGCCTGCAGCGCATCGGCCGGCTGCGGGCTGCGCGCCAGCACGCCGACCTGCACCAGGCCCACGCGTCGCCACTGCCCGGCCGCGGCCGCGTCGGTGCCCGTGGAGACGCCACTGGCGGTTGCCTGCACGGTGATGTTGCCGATGGGCGAGGCATCGACACTGATGTCCGGGGTCGAATCCAGGCCGAACAGAACCTGCAGGTTTTCGATGCCTTCCACCAGCTCCTCATTGAGCTCGGCCGGGTACGCGCCGGCCGCATTGGCGCGGGCACGGCGCAACGCTGGCTCGCCGGACGCGCCGGCCCCGATGTAGTACACGATGGACTCGGCGCGGTAGACCAGCGTCTGCCCATTGGGCGGCGCATACCTGGACAGGTCCGCGTTGGTCGCCGTGACGGTGCCCCCGGCGACGCTTCCCGGGAAAATGTCGACGTGGGCACAATCGGCGATACCGAACATGGTCGGCGCAGCGGGCGTGCCCTGGCTCAACCGGGCGGCGCGCTCGGTGTCCACCGTCAATTCACTGCCGCCGCTGTCCGCGGTGATGGCCGTGACCGGAACGCCTTCACCGGCCAGGAAGCGCAGTACCAGCACATCGCTGCCCCCCAGTGGATTCAGCCCGACGATCTCGGACGGCAGGTTGCCTGCGTCACTCCAGGCCTCGCCCAGGGTCAGGGTATCGCCCGGCGCGGTACCCCCCGCTTCATAGCCCTGCACCGCCACCGAAAAATCCAGCGGACTGCCGGCCCCGGACGCAGCGGTGAAATGATGGCGCGGGTCGCCCTCGTCCTTGATGAAATGCGCCTGATCGTTGACGCAGCCGTAGTGGCCGGCCATGCGGATGTCGCGCTCGAGGAAATCGATCGCAAACCGGGCGTTTTCCTGGGTGCGTGCCACGCCTTCAGCCAACCTCGAGGCGGTGCGCGAGGCGATGAAGACCTGGATGACGCCCAGCATCAGCACGGTGCCGATCACCACCGCGACCATCAGCTCGATCAGCGACAGACCCGACTGCCTGCGCCGTGTGTTCGGGAAAGGGCTCATAGCTGCGATGTCACGGTGAAGGTGGTCTTTTCATCGGGTTTGTCCTTGTCCCAGCGCTGGTCACCCCAAGCGATCTGGACGGTGACGCTGCCATCTTCGTAGGCCACGTTGGCACTGGCGGTCTCGCCCAATGCCTTGGCCACCTGGCACTGCCACCGCGCGACGTTCTGCTGGATGGTGACCGCATTGCCGGTCGGGCGGCCGCAGGCCCCGGCAACAGCCACCGTCCCGGGCGAGAACGATGCCGTGCTGTACCAGGCCGCCTGATAGCGATTGGCGCGCATCTGATCGATCAGGTCGTACGCCAGGTTGGTCGCCTGGGTGCGGTAGTTGGCGCTCTGGGTGAAGCGCACACTCATGGTCTGCAGCAGCGCGAAGCCGAGCAGGCCGAAAGCAAGCACGACAATGGCAACCAGCACCTCGATCAACGTGAAGCCACCCGGCGCTGCGCGCAGGCGGCGAGGATGCTTGCGCTTCATTGGCACGCTCCCTGGGCACTGCGTGCCTGGCCGGAGGAATTGATGGTCACGGTGCGCTGCATCGGTTGGCCGCTGCATTCGTCCGGCCGCAGGGTCAGCGTCTGGTCGGCAGGCGCCTGGCGGCGACCTCGCCCGTCGAAACTGATGGCCACGTTGTCCGGCCCGTCCACCACCAGCCTGGGGTGGCCCTGGCTGTAGCGCAGGACCGTTTCGCTGGTTTCCAGGGTACCGCTGCCGTCGGGGTCGGCGAAGGCGAGGATGCCGCTGTTCCAGTCCCCGTCGCAGCTGGTGCCGGTGGCGCTGCCACAGACACCGCCGCCCTTGTTGTTGCGGATCGCCTCGCTGCGCGCGAGCGACAGCAGGCCCAGCGCTTCATTGTTGGCCGCGACCACCCGGTTGGAACGGATCACGCTCAGGAAATTCGGGAACCCCACCGCGACCAGCACGGCAAGCACCGCCATGGTCACCATGAGCTCAATCAGTGTGAAGCCGTTGGACCGGCGCAAAGACATGAAACGCTCCCCAGCGTTGATGACACAGAAGATGAACGCCCCGCCGCCGATCAGCAAGCGGCGGCAGGACGAACGGTCGCCCGGAGGCGACAGGCGTCAATGGGTTGACGCAGATCGAGAACCGGCAGCGGCCCCTGCCCGCCGCCGGCCCGGTCAGGCCCTCAGGCCATGACCTTGTAGCAGGGTTGGTACTCGCCGGAGATCTTCATCCGGCGCTGCTCGACGAAGGCGCGCAGCAGTTCATCCAGGGCCTGCATCATGTCCGCATCGCCGTGGATTTCGAACGGCCCGAACTGCTCGATGCGGCGCATGCCGTCTTCCTTCACGTTGCCGGCCACGATGCCGGAGAACGCGCGGCGCAGGTCGGCCGCCAGGGCATGTGGCGGACGGCCGTGGTGCAGGTCAAGCGACGCCATCGCCTCGTGGGTCGGCACGAACGGCTGCTGGTACTCCCACGGAATCTCGATGGACCAGTTGAAGAAGAACGAATCCTTCTGCGCCAGGCGGTGCTCGCGCACGCGCTTGATGCCCTGGGCCATCTTGCGGGCGACGTTGACCGGGTCGCCGATGATGATCTCGTAGCGGCTGGCGGCCTCTTCACCCAGGGTGAGGCGGATGAAGCGGTCGATCTGCTCGAAGTACGGTGCGGCCACGGTCGGGCCGGTCAGGATCAGCGGGAACGGCAGGTCCTTGTTCTCTTCGCGCAGCAGGATGCCCAGCAGGTACAGGATCTCCTCGGCGGTGCCGACGCCACCGGCGAACACGATGATGCCGTGGCCGATGCGCACGAACGCTTCCAGACGCTTCTCGATGTCCGGCATGATCACCAGATGGTTCACGATCGGGTTCGGCGACTCGGCGGCGATGATGCCCGGCTCGGTCAGGCCGATGTAGCGCGTGGTGGTCTTGCGCTGCTTGGCATGGGCGATGGTGGCGCCCTTCATCGGGCCCTTCATCGCGCCCGGACCGCAGCCGGTGCAGATATCCAGCCCGCGCAGGCCCAGCTCGTAGCCGACCTGCTTGGTGTACAGATACTCATCGCGGCCAATGGAATGACCGCCCCAGCAGACGACCAGATTCGGGTCGCCGGGATTGAGGATGTGCGCATTGCGCAGCAGCCCGAACACCGCGTTGGTGATGCCCTCGGACGACTCCAGCTCGGCCGCGTAGGCCGGGCCCATCTCGATGGCCATGTAGGCCAGGTCGCGGACCACGGCGAACAGCAGCTCGGCCACGCCGCGGATGATCTCGCCATCGACGAAGGCCATCGCCGGGGCGTTGACCAGATCGATGCGCACGCCGCGGTCCTGCTGCGCCACCTGGATATCGAAATCGGGATACAGATCGCGCGCCGCGCGCGGATCGTCCGAGGCGCTGCCGCTGGTCAGCACGGCCAGCGCGCAGCGGCGCAGCAGCTCGTGCATGCCGCCGCCGGAGGCGTCGCGCAGGCGTGCCACTTCAGCACGCGACAACACATCCAGCCCACCGCGCGGGTAGATCCGCGCGTCCTGCACCGGCAGCGTACGCGCCGGCTTTTCGTTGATCGTCATGTCCATCTTGTTCGCTTTCCTCAAGGTTACCGACTGTACCGCTGCCCCCTTAAAAAGCAAAACGGCCGGGAAACCCGACCGTTTGGATGTGTCCTGACCGCGACAGGGGCACTGGGCCGTCGCAATTGCACTGATTTCCGCGCAACCAACTGAATATACAGGCATGCACTACCCAGCACAACACTCAGTGGGGCGGCCGATGGAGACCGGGGCGCTCCAGCCGCCTCGTCCTGACAGACAAAAAAAAGCGACCGGGTTACCCCGGCCGCTTTTCAATCATCCACTAGGTCCGACGCATCAGAACTTGTAGCGGAAGCCCAGCTGCAGCGACCACTGCGACACACCGGTGTTGAAACCGTCGGCGTCCGCGTTGGCGAAGGCGCTGTCGGTCACGGTGGCGCTCGTGTTGCCCTGGCGCTCTGCACGGAACTCGTACAGGTACTTGCCAGTGGTCGGGTCGATGCCGCGGAAGTTGGCGATGCCCTGGTCAGCATAGAAGCCGAAGTCGTCGATGCGACCCCACTTCTTGTTGAGCAGGTTGCCCACGTTCTGGATATCGAGCCAGATTTCGGACTTGTGGCCCTTCATGAAGCCCGGCAACTGCTGGGTGATACGCACGTCAAAGGTGTTGACCCAACCGGCGCGAGCCGAGTTCTGCGGGGTCACCTGGCCGGCGTAACGGTTCAGCTGTGCATTGTTCTCCATCCATGCGAAGAAGGCTTCTTCCATGGCGGCACCGCCGGTGAACAGCACGTCGCCACGACCCTTCGGCACATAGAACAGGTCGTTGTAGGTGCGGCCGTCGCCGTTCATGTCGTTGGAGTACACGAAGCTGTACGGACGACCGGTACGGCCTTCATAGAACATGCCGACCTGGGTCTCGTAGTCACCGAAGAACGCATGCTTCCAGTTCACCGAACCCGAGATGCGGTTGCGGATCTCGTAACGCGAGCGCGCAAGCGCGTTCTCGTTGGCCTGGAAGATGTAGTTGTTGTTCCAGTTCGAGGTCGCCACCGAGGAGGCGTTGCTGGCAACTTCCTTCGCATCGGTATAGGTGTAGCCCAGGTTCCAGGCCCAGTCACTGTCCGGGCTGAACGGCTTGGCCAGGGACACGGTGAACTGCGCGGTGCGGCCCTTGTCGGTGTTGTCCAGCAGCACGGCATCGCTCACCCAGCTCGGGGTGGTCGACTTGGAGGTCGAGGCGTTGGCAACGTTGCCCCAGTAGAAGTTGCGACCGTCCGGACCGCCGGTGTAGCTCGGCTGCATCAGTTCCAGGCGCTTGAAGTACAGACCATCCTTGACCTTGGTCACCAGCAGCTCGGCCGATGCGACCAGACCGTTCCACGGCAGTTCGTGATCGAACGCCAGATTGGCCTTGTACACGGACGGGGTGCGGAAATCGTCGGAGACGAAGTTCACGACCTGCTGTGCCGGACGGTTGCGGTTGTTGTACGGGTAATCGGTGCCCTGGGTGAAGTTCACGCCGTTGTTGGCGTAGATGTTGCCCAGCCACACCTGCGGCGCTTCACCACGGAAGAGGCCAACGCCACCGCGCAGCTGCGTCGGGCGATCGCTGTCGAAGGTGTAGTTGAAGCCCACGCGCGGCTGCACCAGGAAGCCGTTGTCGCCGATCGAACGGTTGTCGTAACCGAAGAACTCGCTGGCGCGCTGGTTGTAGGCCGTGTCCTTGTTGGTGTCGTACTTGTCCGCACGCACGCCCAGGGTCAGGGTCAGGTTGTTGTTGACGTACCACGTGTCCTGCACGAACAGGCCCAGGGTGGTGTAGTCGTAGTCGGCCGCAAGGCTCTCCACGCCACCGTCCACCGGGTTGCGCCAGGTGCTGACCACCGGCGTGTTGTTACGGAAGCCTTCGATGCCGTTGTAGACCAGGTAACCGTCAATGTTCGGTGCGTACAGGTTGTAGATTTCGTTCTTGCTGTAATCCGCACCGAACTTCACGTCATGGTCGCCCAGGGTGAGCGTGCCGGAGGCGAAGTAGTTCCAGGTCTTGGTGTACAGCTCGTTGTACTGGGTGTTGGCTTCGGTACCCAGGTACAGGGTCGGGTTGGCGACCGACTCGCGGTTCGAGTTCAGACCGCCGAAACCGATCAGGATCGCCGGAGTACCCGGAGCCGACGGATTGCGGATGGCCGAGTAATCGCGGTAGCTGGCCTTGATTTCGGTCGAGAAGTTGTCGCTCCAGTCGCTGAACAGCTGGCCGACGTAGGACTCGATCTTCTTGTCGTGCTGGTACCAGTACGAGCTGATCGAGGCACCGGTGGTCTGGCCGTAGCCATTGATGCGCAGCTTGTCCTGCTCCAGCTTGCTGTAGCGGAAGCTCGCACGCTGATTGTCGGTGATGTTCCAGTCCAGCTTCAGCGCGTACTCTTCGAGGTTGGTGTCCGAAGCGGCGTCGTAGCTGCCCGCCGACACGCCATAGCGCTCCTGGAAGATCTGCTGGGCCTGCGCGATCTGGGCATCGGTGATGGTACCGGCGCCGATGGCGCTGCCGGCGATGTCGGCGCCCGGGGCGGACTGCTCGAACTTCTCATAGTTGGCGAAGAAGAACAGCTTGTCCTTCACCAGCGGGCCACCCAGCGTGAAGCCGTAGGTCTTCTCGTCTTCGAAACCGTTGAACTTGCCGCCACCCGGGTTGTCACCGAACCAGCTGCCGTCACGCATGTAGCCGTAGACCGAGCCGTGGAACTCATTGGTACCCGACTTGGTCACGGCATCAACCACAGCGCCGGTGGCGCCGGTGATGGTGATGTCGTAGCTGGACAGGTCGACGTTGATGGCTTCGATGGCTTCCATCGAAACCGGCTGGCGACGGGTCGGGAAGCTGTTGCCTTCCAGGCCAAAGGTGTCGCTGGCGGACACGCCATCGATACGGACGGCGTTGTAGCGCGGGTTCTGGCCGCCGGCGCTGATGCTGCCCGAAGCACGGTCAACGAAAGCGACGCGCGGGTCCAGGCGCATCATGTCCTGGATGTTGCCGCCGACGGACGGCATGGCTTCGATCGTTTCCTGGCTGATCGACGTGCCCGAGCCCATCTTGGTGGCGCTGAACACTTCCGAGCCTGCGGCCACGGCGGTGACCTGCACGGCATCGAGGTTCGTTGCAGCGAGGTCGCCGGTCAGTGCCGCATTGACGGTACCGATCTGGTTGACGCCGAGGTACACACCCTCTTCCGTCTTGGTGCCTTCACCCGGCTTGTTGATGGTGATGGTGTACGGACCACCCACGCGCAGGCCGCGCGCGTTGTAACGACCCGATGCATCGGTCGTGGCGCGGCTGACGGTGCCCGACTCGGTGTGCGTGATGGTGACTTCTGCACCGACGACAGGCGCGCCTGCAGCCGACGTGACCTGACCGCCCACACCGGAAGAGGTGCTCTGGGCGAAGGCGGGAGCGGCGGCAAGTGCAGCCACGAGACCAAGCGTGAGCTTGGACATCCGGAGACAACGGGAGTGGGTCATTGGGGAGTAGCCTCGATGCGAGATTGGCGATGGCGGAGAAAAAACGCGCCCAAGCAGCCTTGCTGGCGGCTGACTGGACTTTTATCTGGGTTCCCTAGCCGCGAGCTGGTTTCAGCCGCAACGGTTAACACTAGATTAACACGATAGCCCCGGATTGTGACGGTTTGGCGACAAAACACACGCCATCACAACGGGATCATGACGCCATCTTCACATTTGATTGTGACCGGCTGAATGCGGGCTACTGAGGGCCTCAGCGGTGTCCGGTTGGCGTTCTGCGGGTTGGCTGGGGAGACGGCCAGCGGCCGGCATTACCCATAGGAGCCCGGGGCACGTTTAGGAGGCCCGGGGCACATTCAGGAGGCTCTGGGCAGGTTCGCGCCAGCGGTGACGCCTTTGCCGCGCTCATGCGTCGAGAATCTGGCCGCGATACGCCGCGCCGGCAGCGGACAACAGCAGGACCGCGGCGGCGGCACACTCGGCCGGATCACGGGCGGTGCGGTCCTCATCCAGCGAGAACGCTCGGGCGCGCAGGGCCGTGCGCATCGGGCCCGGCTGCAGGCCACTGACCCGGACCGGGCTGCGGCCGAGTTCGTCATGCAGCGAGGCGATCAGCCCACGCAGGCCGTGCTGGGCGGCGCCATAGCCCCCCCAATAGGCCTGCCCCACCCGTGCCGGGTCGTCCACGGTGAACACCAGCGCGGCATCGTCGCTCTGGCGCAGCAGGGGCAGGCAGGCCTGGGCCAGCCAGGCCGGCGCGGTCAGGTTCACGTGCACGGCGCGGGCGAAGGCGGCGGGGTCGGCCAGCTCGAACGGGGTCAGCCCGGCGAAATCGGCCGCACAGTAGAGCACCCCATCCAGGTGGCCAAGTTCGGATTGCAGGCGTTCGGCCAGGGTCGCGTAATCGTCGGGGGTAGCCCCTTCCAGATCCAGCGGATACAGCAGCGGCTCGGGACCGGCTGCCTCGACGGCGGCATAGACCCGGTCCAGGCGGCGCGGTTTGCGCCCCAGCAGGACGACGGTTGCCCCGGCCTGCGCGCAGGCCACGGCTGCGGCGCTGCCAAACCCTCCCCCGGCCCCGGCGATGAGAATGACGCGATCGGCGAGCGATCCGGTCCCGACCACCACGGACGGGACCGCGCTCACGGCTGGGAGGCCTCTTCGACGATCCGCTTGAGCTCGCCGGATTCGAACAGCTCCAGCACGATGTCGCAGCCACCGATCAGCTCGCCGTGGATGAACAGCTGCGGGAAGGTCGGCAGGTTGGAGAAGCGCGGCAGGTTGGCGCGGATCTCGGGTTCTTCCAGCACGTTGACCGTGCGCAGCGCGATCGCGCCGGCGGCCATCAATGCCTGGATGGCACGGCTGGAAAAGCCGCACATGGGATATTGCGGAGTGCCCTTCATGAACAACACGAGAGGGTAACGTTCGACTTCGGACTGGATCTGCTGCATCACCGCCACAACGACTCTCCCTCCAATGGGACAACCCGGCCTCACCGGTCGGATAGACTTCCCTGGCCGCCATTGTATGCCCTACCTTCGCGTGGTGGGCACCCTGCCATCGGCCACACTGATGCCGATCCGCGATCGCGCGGCGCTTTCCCTTCCCAATCTGTCGTGCCCATGCCCCTCGAACTGCCTCGCCTCCCCTACGACCGCACCGCCCTGCAACCCCACCTGTCGGCGCAGACGCTGGACCTGCATCACGGGCGGCACCTGCGCGGCTATCTGGACACGGTCAACGCATGTATCGAAGGCACGGAACTGGCCGAGCTGCCGCTGGAGGACATCGTCCGCCAGAGCCAGGGCAGCCTGTTCGATGCCGCGGCCCAGGCCTGGAACCACCAGTTCTATTTCCACTGCCTGCACCCGCGCGCCGGTGGCGAGCCGCAGGGTCGGCTGGGCGAACTGGTGACCCGTCATTTCGGCGATGCCAAACGGCTGCGCGAGGCGTTCGACCGGGCGGCATTGAGCCTGTTCGGCTCGGGCTGGGTGTGGCTGGTACAGCATCCCAACGGCGCGCTGGCGATCCAGGTGACGCGCAACGCGGGCACGCCCCTGACCGGGGAGAGCACCCCGCTGCTGGCCTGCGATGTGTGGGAGCACGCGTATTACACCGACTACCAGAATGAGCGCGCGCGCTATCTGGAGGCCTTCTGGAAACTGGTGAACTGGGACTTCGTTACCGCGCAGCTGCGCGACTGATGCCCGGCAGCGCACGGCCGTTGGTCGTGCGTCCAGGTCATGCGCCCTGGCAAGTAGTGCCGGCCCCTGGCCGGCTCCCCTTGTACCTCGCACCGCCAGCGCCGGCCAGCGGCCGGCACTACCGGACCTCTAACCGCGCAGGATCTCGATCACCGGCGCGACCTGCTCGCCGCGATCAAGCTGCCCACCGACACGTTCCAATGCATCGGCCAGCACCGCCGCATCGTCATCACGCAGCGTGGCATGGCCAACCTTGCGCCCGTCCCGAGCCTGCTTGCCGTAATCGTGCCAATGGCCGCTGGCCTGGGCGAGCACGGCGTTGGCCTCCGGCATCTGCCCGATCCAGTTGAGCATGCAGGCATGACCCAGCATGCGCGTATCGCCCAGCGGCAGGCCCAGCACGGCGCGCAGGTGGTTTTCGAACTGCGAGGTCTCACTGCCTTCGATGGTCCAGTGGCCGGAGTTGTGCACGCGCGGGGCCATCTCGTTGGCCAGCAGCTCATCGCCACGGCAGAACAGCTCCAGCGCGAACACGCCGACATAGTCCAGCCGCTCGGCCAGGGTGCGCGCGTAGCCGATGGCCGCCTCATGCTGGGCCGCCGACAGCTGCGCCGGGGCCAGACTGGCCGAGAGCACGCCATTGACGTGCCAGTTGCCGGTGATCGGCCAGGCGCGGAACTCGCCATCCTGCGCCCGTACCGCCACCACGCTGACCTCGCGATCAAAGGCGACGAAACCTTCCAGAATCAGGCCGGTCTTTTCGACCTGGCTGCCGAGGGTGTCCCAGGCCGCGTCGATATCGGCGGCGCTGCGGATCCGGAACTGGCCCTTGCCGTCATAGCCCAGGCGGCGGGTCTTGACGATGCAGGGCATGCCGAACTCGGCGACCTTGGCGGCCAGTTCGTCACGGCTGCGGATATCGGCGAAGGCTGGCAGCGGGATGCCCAGCGACTGGAACAGGGTCTTCTCGCTGAGCCGGTCCTGGGCCACGGCCAGCGCATCCGGATGGGGATGCACCGGCACGCGCTCGGCCAGGAACTTGGCGCTGCGCGCCGGAACGTTCTCGAAATCGAAGGTCACCACGTCCACGCGGGCGGCGAACGCGGCCAGGGCCGCCTCATCCTCGAACGCGGCCACCTGCAGTGGCGCGACCTGGCCGCCACAGGCATCGGCGGCGGGGTCGAACAGCTCGAAGCGCAGCCCCATCGGCGCGCCGGCCAGGACCATCATGCGGGCCAGCTGACCGCCGCCCAGAATGCCAACGGTCCTGACGCTCATTGACGCGGGTCGTCGTGGGCCATGACGTCTTCGGTCTGGCGGGCGCGGAAGGCCTCCAGCGCCTCGCCGATCGCCGGCTGGTCCGAGGCCAGCATCGCCGCGGCGAACAGCGCCGCGTTGGAGGCGCCGGCGTTGCCGATGGCGAAGGTGGCGACCGGGATGCCGGCCGGCATCTGCACGATCGAGAGCAGCGAATCCATGCCGTTCAGGGCCTTGGACTGCACCGGCACGCCCAGCACCGGCACGGCGGTCTTGGCGGCGATCATGCCCGGCAGGTGCGCGGCCCCGCCGGCACCGGCGATGATCGCGCGCAGGCCACGCTGGCCCGCCTGCTCGGCGTAGGTGAACAGCACGTCCGGCGTGCGGTGCGCCGAGACCACTTTCACTTCATAGGGAACACCCAGCGAATCCAGCTTCTGGGCGGCGTGCTGCATGGTTTCCCAATCCGAGCGGGAACCCATGACGATGCCGACGAGCGGCGCGGTTTGGTTGAGGGTCATTGGCCGTCACCTGCCTTAAAGACGTATTCTAGCCGTCTTCCACGCAAGACGAAGAATCCATGGATCGCAAGCTGCTCGACCTCCTGTGCTCGCCCGATACGCGCCAGCCCCTGTCCCTGCTCGATGCCACCGGCCTGGACGCGCTCAACCGCGCGATCGGCAGCGGCGCCGTGCTCAAGGCCGATGGCAGCCCGCAGGCGCAGACGCTGCGCGAGGCCCTGCTGACCCGCGACCGCAAGCAGGTGTTCCGCGTGGACGATGGCATCCCGGTGCTGCTGGCCGAAGAGGCCATTGCCACCGCCCAGATCGCCGATTTCCCGGAAAAATGAGCCACCTCCCCGTGCCGGCCCCCGAGGCCGCCCTGGTGGCCGCCGATGTGGCCCGTGCACTGGCCGAGGACATCGGCAGCGGTGATGTCACCGCCGCCCTGCTCCCGGACCGCCCCGACACTGCCTACCTGCTGTGCAAGCAGGACGCGGTGATCGCCGGCCGCCCCTGGTTCGATGCGACCCACAGGGCGCTGGATCCGCAGGTGCGGATCGACTGGCGCGTGGCCGAGGGTGACCGTGTCGCCGCCGGCACCGTGCTGGCCCTCCTGCAGGGCCGCAACCGCAGCCTGGTGAGCGCCGAACGCACTTCGCTGAATTTCCTGCAGACCCTGTCGGGCACGGCGACCACCACCGCGCAGTACGTCGCGGCGGTGGCCGGCACCGGCGCGCGGATCCTGGACACCCGCAAGACGCTGCCCGGGCTGCGCGTCGCGCAGAAGTACGCGGTGCGCTGTGGCGGCGGTGACAACCACCGCCTGGGCCTGTTCGACACGGTCATGCTCAAGGAAAACCACATCCGCGCCGCCGGCTCGCTGACCGCGGCGGTGCAGGCAGCGCGCGTGCAGTGGCCGGCGTTGCCGCTGGTGGTCGAGGTTGAAGACCTGGACCAGCTGCGCGAGGCGCTGGAGGTGGGCTGCACCCGCATCCTGATCGATGACTTCGATGCCGCCACCCGGCGCGAGGCCGTGCGCATCGCGGCCGGGCGGATTCCATTGGAAGTCTCCGGCAGCGTCGGCCTGGACGGGCTGCGCGCGATCGCCGAGGACGGCGTGGACTGCGTCTCGATCGGTGGGTTGACCAAGCACGTGCAGGCGATCGACCTGTCGTTGAAACTGGGCCCGCCCCCCGGCTGAAGCGCGTGCCGATCCGCGGGCGATGCCTCCCCGCTTTCACGGTATGGGCAGATGCGGTCTGCGAGGCTGCGTCTGCCCCCATCTGGATTGCACGCATGCGCTGCCTGCCGCTTCTCGCCTGCCTGTCTCCCCTGCTCGCGCTGCTGCCGCTCCAGGCATCCGCAGCCGAGGTCTGCGATGTGCCACCGCGCTTCGGGCTCAGCCCGGTGGCGATCAACATCGTCCGGACTGCCTGCACTGAACATCGCCTCTGGTATCGGCCCTTCATCGACCGCGATGGACGCGCGGCCAGCCTGAGCGTCACCGAAGCCGAGGACGTCCACCTGGCCGACAACGGCCTGGTCGCCTGGCAGCGCGTGGTCGGCTACTGGCGGCAGAGCGGAACGTTGTCGCCGATGGGAAGCCAACCCGGCGCATCGAGCTGCATGGCCCCGCCGGGTACGCGCTATACCGATACCGATTGCCGTGCTTTCCTGATCGACAACCCATGGTCGGCGGCCTTCATCTCATGGGTGATGACCCGCGCCTCGGTACCCGGCTTTACCCGTTCGCCCCGACACATCGACTATATCCGGGCCGCCTTCCAGAACAGTGGTCCGTACCGCATGGCCGATCCCGCGCAGGAGAAGCCTGCACCCGGCGACCTGCTGTGCTACCTCCGCGACCGGCGTGAAACGCTGAGCTACAGCGGCCTGGTCCAGTCGCTGTCCAACGGCTCGGTCACGCACTGGAAATCGCACTGCGAAGTGGTCATCGCGGCCAACATGGGCGGTGACCGCACGCTGTATCTGATCGGCGGCAACGTCATGAACACCGTGGCGATGCGCAAGCTCTCGCTGGACCGCAGTGGCCGGATCGAGCTGCCGCCGGCCAAAGCCACGGCGAGCGACGGCATGGACCTGGGCTGCACGCCCGGCCGCGAAGAGGAGTGCAGCTTCAATCGCCAGGATTGGGCCGCCCTGCTGAAACTGGTGGCCACCGCGCCCGCGCCGATGCCGACGGTCACCCCGGACCCGGTGACCCCGCCCGCTGCCGGTGCTGGTGCCACGGCACCGCCGATGGCATCGCCGGCGTCCCAGGCACCGATGCGGGCCCCCACCGTGGTGCCGCCCCGCCCGCCGGTCCCGCCACCCCGCACACCCTGATCTTGATGGCGTATGGCTTGATCCGCGCCGCGTTCGTCGCCATCTTGGAGTCACCGACCTCCCTGACCGCGCCGAGTCACCGATGCCCAGTTTGATCCTGTTGATGATTGCCGGCGCGTTCGCCTACGCCTTCTGGAATTCCTCGCGTGCCGCCGCCGAACGCGCCGGCGTGCTCGGGCGCAACGCCTGCCGCGCAGCCGACGTGCAGTGGCTGGACCAGAGCGTGCATGCCACCGGCCTGCGCGTATGCCGCAAGGACAATGGCTGGCTGGGCTGGGAGCGCACCTTCAAGTTCGAGTACTCGCACGATGGCGTGGACCGCCACAGCGGGCGCATGGTGCTGCGCGGCGATCAGCTGATCACCTTCGTGGGGCCGTCGGCGGCGCGGATCAGCGAGATCCGGCGCGATATCGATACCCGCGACGCCGAAGACGTCTGACCCCGGTAGAGCCGACCGTTGGTCGGCTGCCGTTGGCCGTGGCCGTCAATGGGCGTGGAGAGCAGCCGACCAACGGTCGGCTCTACCGGGTCGTTGCCGTTGATGGGCGCGGAGAGCAGCCGACCAACGGTCGGCTCTACCCATGAAAATGGCCGCCTTGCGGCGGCCATCGTGTGTCTTATTTGACCACCCGCAGATGCGGGCGACCGCTGGGCTTGGGCGGTGCGTCGTCCGGCGGGGTCGGTGAATCGTCCGGCGGCAGCTCGTCGTCCGGGCCCGGCTCATGGCCAGGGATGTCATCGGGCAGCGCCATGCCCTGCCCGGTCTCGCGGGCGTACACCGCCAGCACGGCCGAGATCGGCACCTGCACGGGGTAACTGGTGCCGGAGAAACGGGCCGAGAAGCTCACGCTCTCATTGTCTATATGCAGGCGTACCACGGCGCGCTCGGCGATGTTCAGCACGACGCGACCGTCCTTGACCGCGCTCTGCGGAACCTGCACGCCGGGCATGCCGGCGTCGACCAGGATGTGCGGCGTCAGGTCGTTGTCATTGATCCATTCCACCAAGGCCCGCAACAGGTACGGGCGGTGGCTGGTCATGCGAAAAGTGTCTTCTGTCATGTGGTAGAGCCGAGCCGTGCTCGGCTGCTCTTGATCCGGATTGCCTGATGCAAGTGTACGCGCCCGCCTACCCGCAGGTCAGCCATGGCGCGTACCGGCACCGCGATTTCGTTCAGTACAGCCGTGCCGCACGCGGCGCTCGCCCCTGCCGATCAGACCGGCAGATCGCGCAGCTTCTTTTCCTGATCGGTCAGGCTGCGGATGAAGCCCGGATGCCGGAAAATGCGGTTGCCGTAGTCTTCGATCGATTTGCCATCCTTCGGCAACGGCACGTCCAGCGCCTGCAGCCGCCAGATGATCGGCGCCATCGCGCAGTCGGCCAGGCTCATTTCCGGATTGAGGAAGAACTTGCTGGCCTTGAACAGCGGCACCGCGCTGGTCAGCAGTTCCTTGAGACGTTTGCGCCCGGCCTCGGCCTGGGTCTTGTTGCCCAGCTGGATGGCCTGCACCTGCGGCACCCAGTCGTGTTCGATGCGCAGCATCGCCAGGCGGATGCGGGCCCGCGAGAGCGGATCGACCGGCATCAGCGGCGGGTGCGGATAGCGCTCGTCCAGGTACTCGCTGACCACCGAGGCCGCGTACAGCACCAGCTCGCGTTCCACCAGGGTGGGCACGGAGTGATACGGATTGAGATCGATGAGATCTTCGGGCGGGTTCTGCGGGTCGACCGGCACGGAGTCATAAGTGACGCCCTTGGCCGCCAGTACCAGCCGTACGCGATGGCACAGGACATCGTCGTTCGAGGAAAACAGCGTCAGGGTATTCCGCATGCGTACGCTCGCCGCCATCAAAGGCTCTCCAACGTCCGGTAACCGCCGGTCGTATCGGCGCCGCCAGCCCATTGCTGACGGTCGTCACAGTACCCGAGTGTGCAACCGCACATCACAAAAGCCAATAGGTCGATCGTCCCACGTGGGGAACGATCGCCGCGGGAAGGCGCCGGACCGCTCAGTGGACGTCCTTCCAGTATTCCTTCTTGAGCAGATAGGCCAGGAAGGTCAGCAGCGCCAGGAACAGGATCACCCATACCCCCAGCTTCTGCCGCTTCAGGGCGGCCGGCTCACCGGCATACTCCAGGAAATTGGTGATGTCGCGCACCGCCTGATCGTATTGGCCGGCATCGATGTTGCCGGGCTGTTCGATCTTCAGGCCGACCACCGGCGGGTCTTCGCCGGGGTTCTCCGGCTTGCCGTGCACGGCGTGCTGGAGCCCCTGCATTTCCCACAGCGGGTTGGGCATGGAGGCATTCGGGAACACGGTGTTGTTCCACCCCAGCGGACGCGTGGGATCGAGGTAGAACGACTTGAGGTAGGTGTAGACCCAGTCACTGCCCCGCACCCGCGAGATCAGGCTCAGGTCCGGCGGCATCTTGCCGAACCACTTTTCCGCCTGCGCCTTGGGCATCGTCACCGGGATCGGCTCACCGACCGGCGTACCGGTGAAGTTGAGGTTGTTCATGACCTCTTCTTCGCTCAGCCCGAGATCGGCGGCCATGCGCGAGTAGCGCAGGTATTTGAGCGCGTGGCAGCCCGAGCAGTAGTTCATGTAGAGCTGTGCGCCACGCTGCAGCGACGCACGGTCGCTGAGGTCGTTGCCGGCCTGCAGGGTCTTGGCACCTTCGGCGGCATCGGCCACCGCGACACCGAGCATCAGGGCGGCCGCGCAGGCCAGCCGGACAATCCAGTGGTCAGTCATGCGTGGTCACCCGGTCCGGTACCGGCTTGGTCCTGTCCAGCTTGGTCCATAGCGGCATGGTGATGAAGAAGGCGAAGTACAGGAAGGTCAGCACGCGTCCGATGTAGGTCTCGTGCGCATCCGTACCCGGGCCGGAGCCGATCACGCCCAGCCACACGAAGCACACCGCGAACATGCCCAGCAGACCGCGCGAGAGCAGGCCGCGGTAGCGGTAGGACTTCACCCGCGCGCGATCCAGCCACGGCACCAGGAACAGGATGGCGATCGCCGAGAACATCACGATCACGCCGCCGAGCTTGTTGGGCACCACGCGCAACATCGCGTAGTACGGGGTGTAGTACCAGACCGGCTTGATGTGCTCGGGTGTCACCAGGCGGTTGGCCTCGGTGAAGTTGTCGTGCTCCAGGAACAGGCCGCCGAAGGCCGGCGCGAAGAAGATGATGAAGGCGGCGATGATCAGCAGGAAGCCGGCGCCGACCGCATCCTTGAGCGTGTAGTACGGGTGGAAGGGGATGCCGTCGGTAGGTGCGATGGCCGACCAGCGGTTGCCCTTCGGCCCCTTCTTGATCTCCACGCCGTCCGGGTTGTTGGAGCCCACCTCGTGCAGCGCGCCCAGGTGCAGCACCACCAGCAGCAACAGCACCAGCGGCAGGGCGATCACGTGCAGGGCGAAGAAGCGGTTGAGGGTGGCGTCGCTGGGGAGGTAGTCGCCCATGATCCATTCGGTCAGGCCGGTGCCGATCACCGGGATCGCACCGAACAGCGAGATGATCACCTTCGCGCCCCAGAACGACATCTGGCCCCATGGCAATACGTAGCCCATGAAGGCTTCGGCCATCAGCACCAGGTAGATCAGCATGCCGAGGATCCAGACCAGCTCGCGCGGCTTCTGGTAGCTGCCGTAGAGCAGCCCGCGGAACATGTGCAGGTAGACCACGATGAAGAACAGCGAGGCACCGGTGGAGTGCATGTAGCGGATCAGCCAGCCCCACTCCACGTCCCGCATGATGTATTCGATGGAGGCGAACGCTTCGGCCGCGTTCGTCTTGTAGTGCATCGTCAGGAAGATGCCGGTGACGATCTGGTTGACCAGGATCAGCAGCGCGAGCGAGCCGAAGTAGTACCAGATGTTGAAGTTCTTCGGCGCGTAGTACTCGGTGACGTGCTTGCGGTAGACCGGCATCAGGCCCGGCGCGCGGGCGTTGACCCAGTCGGCGACGCCGGTGGCGGTGCGGGAAAGGATATTGGCCATGATCAAGCCGCCCCCTGCGGATCAACGCCGATGATGATGGTGTTGTCGTCCTGGTAATGGTGCGGCGGCACCAGCAGGTTGATCGGTGCCGGAACATCCTTGAACACGCGACCGGACATGTCGAAGCGCGACTTGTGGCAGGGGCAGAAGTAGCCTCCCTTCCACTGGGGGTCGTAGGGCTCGGGGCGGATCTCGGCGACCATTTCCGGCGAACAGCCCAGATGGGTGCACAGCCCGACCAGCACCGAGACCTCGGCCTTGATCGAGCGGAACTCGGGATTCTGCTTGAGCACGTACTCGGGCTGCTGTTCTTTCTCGCCCGACTCGGGATCCTTGAGGCGGCCGTCCAGCCCGTGCAGCGCATCGAGGATGGCCTTGGAGCGTTTGACGATCCAGATCGGCTGTCCACGCCACTCCATGACCAGACGCTGGCCTTCCTGGAGCGCACTGATGTCGGCAATCACCGGGGCACCGGCCAGTTTGGCGCGGGCGCTGGGATTCCAGGACTTGATGAACGGTACCGCTGCAAATCCGACGCCGACCGCTCCGACCACCGCAGTGGTTGCTGAGAGAAACCGCCGACGTCCAGTGTTGACTGGATCGTTTACCCCATCGTTGGCCATCCGGCACTCCGATATTGATTTAGGTAGCTTGAGGCTGCCAGCAGACCGGTGGGGGCCAGTCCACATTGAATCAGCCGCGAGTGTAGCTGAACCGAAGTCGGCCACACAACGCGGTCCTACGGAACGACATTACCCCGACAGTACGGCATCAGGCACCACCGGCGCCATGGGTCATTGATGGCTGGCCACGGCGCCGCGGTAGCGGTCGGCCAACAGAGCCACCCGCTTCACGTAATACTGGGTCTCGCTGTAAGGCGGCACGCCACCATGGCGGTCGACCGCGCCCTCGCCGGCGTTGTAGCCCGCCGCGGCCAGGGTGAGATCGCCGTTGAAGCGCTTGAGCAGCCAGGACAGGTACTGCACGCCGCCGCGGATGTTCTGCGAGGCATCGAAGGAATCGCTGACCCCGAAGCGGCGCGCGGTTGGCGGCATCAGCTGCATCAGCCCCTGCGCGCCGGCCCGGCTGAGCGCGGTCGGGTTGTAGGCCGATTCGGCATGGATGATCGCGCGGACCACCGCCTCTTCCACCCCGAACTCGCGGGCCGCAGCGGCGATCTCGCTCTGGTAGGCCGTGGTGTTGAGCCGTACCGAGCCGAAGTTGACCGCCGGGTTGGCGCCACAGGCGTAGCAGCGCTCGATGAAGCTGTAGTGGATGGTGCGGACCTGGCCAAGGCTGGCGACCCCACTCGGGCGTGCGCTGGTGTAATGGCGCACGCCGTCTTTCATATAGGCGTACAGCTGGCCACTGCGGACCTTTCCAGCCTTGTTGCCAGCCGCCGCCGGGGCGGAGGGCGCGGTCAGCACCGTGGCCGGGACGGGGGACGGTGCCGGGGCCGGGTTGATCGCAGTCGCCGCGGTGGCGGTATCGGCCCGGGCCGGCGCTGGCGCCGCGCGGGCGATCGGGGCCGCCGGGGCCGGCGCGGGCGGCGCTGCCACGGCCCGGCGAGGCGCCGCGCCGCGGTCGGGCCGGTAGCTGCTGATCACACTGCAGCTGGCCCCGGCCACGCGCTTGCTCACATAGCTGGGAATGCCGTCGCTGCCAACACACTTGTACAGGGTGCCCGCACTGGCCGGCATAGCGGTCAGCGCAGCCAAGGCCAGCGCAGCGATCCCCAACATCCCCTTCATGAGCGGGAGTGTCCCCAATTCCCCGGGGATTGCCAAGGGGGGCGCCCGACCCGGCTACAATGGCCTGCTCACCGCAGCCAACCGGCTGCCTGCCCGCCCACCCGACTGGAATAAGCGCCATGACCGGGACGCCAGCTTCGACCGCGCCGACTTCGGCCGGTTCTGCCCTGCCTGCCTCCGCTCCGCCCAGCTCCGCCCCCCGCCCCGACCTGCTCCCCCTGCCCGGCGCCAAGCCGCAGGTGAACGGTCCGGTGCGCGGCAAGCTGTACATCAAGACCCACGGTTGCCAGATGAACGAGTACGACTCGACCAAGATGGCCGACGTGCTCGCCGCCGCCGAAGGGCTGGAACTCACCGACGACCCGGCCGAGGCCGACGTGTTGTTGATGAACACCTGCTCCATCCGCGAGAAGGCCCAGGAGAAGGTGTTCAGCCAGCTCGGTTACTGGAAGGCGCTGAAGAACAACGGCCGTGGCGTGATCATCGGCGTCGGCGGCTGCGTGGCCTCGCAGGAAGGCGAAGCGATCATCAAGCGTGCCCCGCACGTTGACCTGGTGTTCGGCCCGCAGACCCTGCACCGCCTGCCGGAGCTGATCCGCCAGCGCCGGGAATCGGGCCGGTCGCAGGTGGACATCAGCTTCCCGGAGATCGAGAAGTTCGACGCCCTGCCCGAGCCGCGTGCCGAGGGGGCCTCCGCATTCGTGTCGATCATGGAAGGCTGCTCGAAGTACTGCTCGTTCTGCGTGGTGCCCTACACCCGCGGCACCGAGGTCAGCCGCCCGTTCGAGGACGTAGTGGTGGAAGTGGCGCAGCTGGCCGCGCAGGGCGTGCTGGAAATCAACCTGCTCGGCCAGAACGTCAACGCCTACCGTGGCCCGTATGGCGACGGCGAGTTCGCCGACCTCGGGCTGCTGATCCGCACCATCGCCGAGATCGACGGGGTCGGCCGGATCCGCTTCACCACCTCGCACCCGCTGGAGTTCAGCGACTCGCTGATCGATGCCTACCGCGATGTGCCGCAGCTGGCCAACTTCCTGCACCTGCCGGTGCAGGCCGGCAGCGACCGCGTACTCTCGGCGATGAAGCGTGGCTATACCGCGCTGGAATTCAAATCCAAGATCCGCAAGCTGCGCGCGGTGCGCCCGGACATCTCGATCAGCTCGGACTTCATCGTCGGCTTCCCCGGCGAGACCGATGCCGAGTTCGAAAAGACCATGAAGCTCATCGAGGACGTGGGCTTCGACCAGAGTTTCTCATTCATCTATTCGCGCCGCCCGGGCACGCCGGCTGCCGATCTGGAAGACACCACCACGGATGCGGAAAAGCACGCGCGCCTGTCGCGCCTGCAGGCCCGGATCAACGAGCAGGCGGCGGCCATCTCCGAAAAGATGGTCGGCACCGTGCAGACCGTGCTGGTGGAAGGCCCCTCCAAGCGCAACCCGAACGAGCTGACCGGCAAGAGCGAGAACATGCGCTCGGTGAATTTCCCGGGGCACCCGCGCCTGGTCGGCCAGTTCGTCGATGTGGTGATCACCGAGGCGTACAGCAATTCGCTGCGCGCGCGGATGGTGACGGCGGACTGAGCAAGGCATCGCGCGCGCCGGACCACGGCGCGCCCCCGGCGTGACGCTTTTTTGATCACGCCATCAGACCCGTTGTCGCACTAGGGCTGCGCGCAGCTATCCACAGCTTGCTGCACCGGCACTGCACAGGCGATGTGGAAAAGTAGCGGCGGCCCGACACCCGCGCTACCCTGTTCTCCCTTTCCCAGCTTGCGGCCCGGTCGGCTGGACCGGCGGCCGCCGGACGCAATGACCGCACTCGCACAACGCGACTTCACCCTCACCCCGGAAGACAACGAGCGCCTGGCCAACATGGCCGGCCCATTCGACGAACATCTCCGCCAAGTGGAACTCAAACTCGGCGTGGAAATCGCCAACCGTGGGCACGTGTTCCGCGTGACCGGCCCCAAAGCCGTGGTCGCCGATGCTCAGGCCCTGATCGAAGCGCTGTACGCCGAAGCCGGCGACGTGGTGTTCGACAGCCACGCCATCCACCTGCGCCTGAACCAGGCCAACGTGGAGCAGGTGGCAGAACGCGCCTACGAGGCCCAGGAGGTGGCGATCAAGGTCAAGCGCGGCACCGTGCGCGGCCGGGGCGCCAACCAGGCCCGTTACCTGCACCAGATCACCACCCATGACATCAACTTCGGCATCGGCCCGGCCGGTACCGGCAAGACCTTCCTGGCCGTGGCCAGTGCGGTGGAAGCGCTCAACGAAGCGCGCGTGCAGCGCCTGATCCTGGTCCGCCCGGCGGTGGAGGCCGGCGAAAAGCTCGGCTTCCTGCCCGGCGACCTGAGCCAGAAGGTGGACCCGTACCTGCGCCCGCTGTACGACGCGCTGTATGAAATGCTCGGCGTGGAAAAAGTGATCAAGCTGCTGGAGAAGAACGTCATCGAGATCGCGCCGCTGGCCTACATGCGCGGGCGCACCCTCAACGATGCGTACGTGATCCTGGATGAAGCGCAGAACACCACGGTTGAACAGATGAAGATGTTCCTGACCCGCCTGGGCTTCGGCTCCACTGCGGTGGTCACCGGCGATCTCACCCAGACCGATCTGCCCAAGCACGTGAAATCCGGCCTGCGCGATGCCATCGAGGTCCTGCGCGATGTCGAGGGCGTGAGCTTCACCTTCTTCGAAGCGCGCGACGTGGTCCGTCATCCGCTGGTGGCGCGCATCGTCAGCGCTTACGATCGCCGCGATCTGCAACAGGTCCAACCCGGAGCGAACCCATGACCCGTGGTCCCGTACGCCTGGACGTCGCCATCAACTACGCCCTGCCCCGCGCGGGTCTGCCCTCGGCGGTGAGCTTCCGCAAATGGGTGGCCGCGGCCCTGAAAGGCCGCATCCGCGAGGCCGACCTGGCCATCCGCCTGGTCGATGCCAAGGAAGGCCAGTCCCTGAACCGGCATTACCGCGGCAAGGATTACGCCACCAACGTGCTCAGCTTCCCCGCTGAGTTGCCGGAGGGCCTGCCCAAGGGCGTGAAGTTCCCGCTGCTGGGCGACCTGGTGATCTGCGCCCCGGTGGTTGCCCGCGAGGCCGACGAACAGGGCAAGGCGCTCAACGCCCATTACGCGCACCTGACCGTGCACGGCGTGCTGCACCTGCTCGGCTGGGACCATGAGGACGAGAAGGAAGCCGATGCCATGGAACAGCTCGAGCGCGACATCCTGGCCGAACTCGGCATCGCCGATCCGTATGCCGGCGAGCGCTGAGTCCCCCCTGCGCTGCGCTTGCTGATGTCTTCGCCATACAAGGATGTATGCCGCCATGCCGATGCCTGATCGACGCTCCGCCCTGGGCCCTGCACTGCTCGCCCTGTCCCTGCTGGCGGGGGTGTATTCCGCCCTGGGCGCGCCAGGCCTGACCGCACTGGCCCCGGCGGGGCGTGATCCCGGCGCCATCCGGATGGGCATGCTGGCGCTGTCGGCGGTGATCGCCTTGCTGTCATTGGCGCCGTCACGCAGCTGGTGGGCGGCCCGGCAACGGCGCGCGCCGTTGTCCGCGAGCTGGACCCGCCGGCTGGCGACGCTGTCAGTGGCCGTGTTCATCGGTGGCACCCTCACGTGCCTGTTCGCGGGCCTGATCCTGCCCCATCTGCTGGCCGACCCGGGCGGGGCAACGCTCACCGCCAGCGGCTTCAGCGTGGTGGCCTGGTCAGGCCTGGCGGCCGCGCTGGCCGCTCCCCTGGGGTGGCGGACGCTGTATGCCTGGTCGCGGCGCGATGGTGCCCGACCGGCCCAATCGGCGACCTTCCGTGCCCGGCCGGTGCAGGTCGCCCTGCTGTTCGTGCTGGCCGCCGCCTTCGCACTGGTATTCGGGCGCGGGCTGGTCGCCTCCACCGCCGGCGCCCCCGCGCTGATCCACCTGGGTGCGGTGGTGCTGCTGCTGTGTGCGGCGGGGATCGCGGTGGTCACCTTCACCGCCACCGTGCGCTGGCTGCTGCGCCGTCGCTGACGGCCTGCCATGGCGGGCCGCCCCCCGCTATGATCGACGCCGCGTCCGTGCGCTGCACGCCTTTGTTGATGGACCTGTTCCGATGACCCCGTTGCGACCTGCCTGCCTGGCCCTGCTGGCCGTGCTTTCCGCCCCGGCCTTCGCCGAAGCGCCACCGCTGGACCTGCCCGCCCTGATCGAATGCCGCCAGCGCGTGAGCGACTACGAGGCGGTGGCCCCGGTCGTGGCCGACCCGCTCAAGGCAGTCGCCAACGGCCTGCAGCCGCTGCCGCAGACCAACCAGTTCATGACCGAATTCCGCCTGGCCGCGCCGATCACGGTGTTCGGCGAGCGCGCCGAGTACATCGCCGTCGCCGGGGCCAGCATCATGGCCATCCTGGACCTGGCCGACCCGCGCCCGCTGGCCAAGCGCCTGGCCCTGGAAGACGGCGTGGACACCCCCCAGAAATTCATGGCCGGGCGCGAGCTGGTCAGCCGCGACGTGACCGACCCGCGGACCGGCGAGGCCCTGATCGAATCGGTGATCCTGAGCCTGTCCACGGTCAAGTCGCACCCGGGCAAGACCCTGGCCGGCTGCACCTACAGCCTGGACCTGCCGCCGGAGGAGGAAACACCGCCGGCCAGCCCCACCGCGGCCCCCTCGCCGGGCGTGAACCCGGCGGCGGCGAGGCGCTGACAGGCCCTCGCATCCTGATAGACTAAATCCAACGCCCGGCCTGCCGGGTGCCTTTTTTCCAGAGATGTCTGAAGACGACAGTAGTAGCTCCGCGCAGGAGCACAATGAAAAGAAGCGCAGCTGGCTCGAACGCCTGACCTCTGCCTTCTCCGGCGAACCCCACACCCGCGACGAGCTGGTGGCGGTACTGCACACCGCGCACGAAGACGGCCTGATCGCCGCGGACACGCTGCGGATGATGGAGGGCGCCATTTCGGTGGCCGAGCTCACCGTCGGCGACGTGATGATCTCGCGCTCGCAGATGGTCTCCCTGCCGGTCGAAGCCCCCTTCCTTGAACTGATGAAGCAGGTGGTCGAATCCGGCCATTCGCGCTTCCCGGTGCACGGCGACAACAAGGACGACATCCTCGGCATCCTGCTGGCCAAGGACCTGCTGCGCGGCGTGGTCGCCGACAACGGGCCGGCCAACATCCGTGAGCTGCTGCGCCCGGCGGTACTGATCCCCGAGGCCAAGAAGCTCAACGTGCTGCTGAAGGAGTTCCGGCTCTCGCGCAACCACATGGCCATCGTGGTGGACGAGTACGGCGGTGTCGCCGGGCTGGTCACCATCGAGGACGTGCTGGAGCAGATCGTCGGCGAGATCGACGACGAGCATGACGAGGCCGAGGACCACACCTCGCAGATCGCGATCCAGGCCGATGGCCAGTACGTGGTCGACGCGTTGACCGCGATCGAGGATTTCAACGAGCGCTTCGGCGCCACCTTCCCCGACGATGACTACGACACCATCGGTGGCCTGGTCACCGAGGCGATCGGGCACCTGCCCGAAACCGGCGATGAGCTCACCCTGGACCGCTTCGTGTTCCGGGTGGCGCGTGCCGATGCCCGCCGCGTGCAGGCGTTCCACGTGACCGTGCTGCCGCCCGACACCCACAACGAGGATTGACCCACGCCATGCGGCCCCCTTTGAATCGGTGGTCGCTGTGCCGCCTGTTGTTCGTGTTGTCGCTGCTTGCGATGGCCAGCCTGCCCTTCGGGGCGCTGGCCGCGCAGGATGCCGCGCCCGCGCCCGCCACCGCGGCACCTGCCGGCGAGGCGCCGCGCATCGGCGTGGTCACCATGCAGCCGGGCGAGATCTTCTTCGAACGCTTCGGGCATGACGCGCTGGTGGTGGTCGATCCGGTCACTGGCGAAGCGACCTCCTACAACTTCGGTTACTTCGACCCGAGCGAGTCCGATTTCATCGGCAACTTCGTGCGCGGCGACATGATGTACTACCTGGTCGCGCTGCCGCTCGGGCAGGATCTTTCCTACTACCAGGAGAGCGGCCGCGGCGCGAGCGTGCAGTGGCTGGACCTGACGCCCGTGCAGGCGCGCACCCTGGCCGAATCGCTGGCCGAGCGCGCCAAGCCGGAAAACGCGCGTTACCACTACGATTACTACACCGCCAACTGCGCCACCATGGTCCGCGATGCGATCGATGGTGCCCTCGGTGGCGGCCTGCATTCGCAGCTGTCGGGGCGCTCGCGCGGCAACACCTACCGCAGTGAATCGGTACGCCTGGCCTCGCCCTCGCCGTGGATGTGGCTGGGCTTCGATATCGGCCTGGGCCCGTTTGCCGACCAGCCGCTGTCGCGCTGGCAGGAAGCGTTCGTCCCGATGCGCCTGGCCGATGCGCTGCGCCAGGTCCGCAACAGCGAAGGGCGCCCGCTGGTGCAGGCCGAGCAGGAACTGCTGCCGCACCGGATCGCGCCGGAACCGAGCGAGTCTCCCCGCCGCTGGTGGCCGTGGCTGCTGTGCGGCCTGATCGCTGCCGCAGGCGTGGTCGCCCTGCGGCGCCGGCGTCGTCTGCTTGGTGGCCTCGCGCTGCCGTTCTGGCTGTTCTGCGGTATTGGCGGCGCTCTGCTGACCTACCTGTGGGGCTTCAGCGCGCACCAGGCCGCCTGGGCCAACCGCAACCTGCTGCAGCTCTCGCCGCTGTGCCTGCTGCTTGTCCCCGCCGCGGTCACCCTGCTGCGCGGCCGCGTGCCGCGCGCGTGGTTCCGGATCGTGCTGTGGGCGGTGGCCGGGCTGTCCCTGCTGGGGCTGGTGCTGCACTGGCTGACCCTGCAGGCGCAGTACAACCTGCAGTGGATCGTGTTGCTGCTGCCGATCCACGTGGCGCTGGCGTGGACGCTGGGCCGCCGTGACCTGTCCGTCACGGGCCGCTGACGCACGATGCCCGCCATGGATACCGTCACACCCGATAACCCCGCCTGCGTCATCAACTGCGTTCACTACGATGACCAGGGCAAACGCCACGACATCAGCCTGGATGCGATCAGCGATGTGATCGCCAGCGACAACGGCTTCGTCTGGGTCGGCCTGTACGAGCCCGATGACAGCGTGCTGCTGAAACTGCAGCAAGAATTCGGCCTGCATTCGCTGGCCATCGAGGACGCCCGCAACGCGCACCAGCGGCCCAAGGTCGAGGCCTACGGCAATTCGCTGTTCGTGGTGGTGACCACCGCGCAGATGGTGGACGAGCGGATCCGTTACGGCGAAACGCACGCCTTCCTCGGCCCGCGCTTCCTGGTCACGGTGCGGCACGGCGCGTCGCTCTCCTATGCCGCCCCGCGCGCCCGCGTGGAGCGCGAGCCGGAGCTGCTGCGCACCATGGGGCCCTCGTACTGCCTGTACGCGGTGCTGGATTTCGTGGTCGACAACTACCTGCCGATCACCCAGCGCTACCGCGACACGCTGGAACTGCTGGAGAAGGACATCTTCTCCGACAACTATAAACGCCACACCGTGGTGCGCCTGTACGAGCTCAAGCGCGAGCTCAACAAGATGCGCATGGCCGTGGCGCCGCTGCAGGACATGCTCTCGCAGATCAAGCGCTACCAGGGTGACCTGGTGCCGGACGAAGTGAAGCTGTACCTGCGCGACGTGCACGACCACGCGGTACGGATCAGCGATGTGATCGACACCCTGCGCGAAATGCTGGGCACCGCGCTGAGCGTGAACCTCTCGCTGGTCACCCTGGCCCAGGGCGAGACGGTCAAGCGCCTGGGTGCGTGGGCGGCGCTGCTGGCCGCCCCGACCCTGATCACCAGTTGGTACGGCATGAACTTCACGCACATGCCCGAGCTCGACAAGCCGTGGGCGTACCCGGCGATGATCATCGGCGTGGGTGCGGTGTGCGTGGGCCTGTACCGGTTGTTCAAGCGCGCGCGCTGGCTTTAGGCAGCGACCGTTGGTCGCTACGGTGGTGACCGTTGTTCGCTACGGCGGGCGACGGCTGGCCACGACGGTGGGTAGTGCCGGCCGCTGGCCGGCTCCTCCGGTGGCATGACCCTTATCTGATGTTCGCGGGCGTCCGGGGCATGGGCGTGAGCCGGCCAGCGGCCGGCACTACCCGGTTCATGGCATCAGGCGACGTAAACGGTCTTGATGTTCATGAACTCATGGATGCCATGCTCGGCGAGTTCGCGGCCGAAGCCGGAACGTTTGCTGCCGCCGAAGGGGAGGCGCACGTCGCTCTTGACGATGGCGTTGACGAAGGCGGCACCACATTCCAGCTGCTGGGCGATGGCTTCGCCACGGGCCGCATCGGTGGTCCACACGCTGCCACCCAGGCCGAAGGTGGTGTCATTGGCCACGCGCAAGGCTTCGGCGTCATCGCTGACCCGCAGGATCGCCGCGGCCGGACCGAACAGTTCTTCGTCGTAGGCCGGCATGCCGGGGGTGACGTTGTCCAGGATCGTTGCCGGATAGCCAGCATGCGAACCGGCCACCGGCTCGCCGCCCAGCAGCAGCTTGGCGCCCTTGGCGATGCTGTCCTGCACCTGCTTGTGCAGTTCGTCGCGCAGGTCCGCGCGTGCCATCGGGGCCAGCGTGGTGTTCTCGTCCTGCGGATCCCCGTAGACGCGCTTGCCTGCAGCGGCGACGAACTTCTCCACGAACGCATCGGCGATCGCATCGACCACGATGAACCGCTTGGCCGCGATGCAGGTCTGCCCGCTGTTGTCGAAGCGTGACTTCACTGCTGCAGCCACCGTCTTTTCGAGATCGGCATCGTCCAGCACCACGAAGGCATCGCTGCCGCCCAGTTCCATCACGCACTTCTTGAGCTGGTCGCCGGCGTTGGCCGCGATGGAGCGCCCGGCGCGCTCGCTGCCGGTCAGCGTTACCGCTTTGACCCGCTTGTCGCGCAGCACTTCGGCGGCCTGGTCGTTGTCGATGTGGAGCACATCGAACACGCCTTCGGGCAGGCCGCCGTCGCGGCACACCGCCAGGATCAGGTCGGCGCACTGCGGCACGTTGCTGGCGTGCTTGAGCAGGGCCACGTTGCCGGCCATGAACGCCGGCGCGAGGAAGCGGAACACCTGCCAGATCGGGAAGTTCCACGGCATCACCGCGAACACGCAGCCGATCGGCTCATAGCGCACGTAGCTGCGCTGGGCTTCGGTATCGATCAGCTGCGGCTTGAGGTAGTCAGCCGCATGGTCGGCGTAGAACTCGCAGGCCTCGGCGCATTTCTCGATCTCACCCAGCGCCTCCACCTTGAGCTTGCCCATCTCGGTGGTCATCGCGTGCTGGATGTCGCCCTTGCGTTGGCGCAGCTGGGCGGCAATCGCGCGCAGGATCGCCCCGCGCTCCTGCAGCGAACGCGCCGCCCAGGCCGGGAACGCCCCGGCAGCTGCCGCCAGGCGCTGCTCGACCTCCTTGGCGGTGAGCAGTTCATGGCGGTAGGTGACCTGGCCGGTCGCGGGATTGATGATGTCAGCGGTCATCACGGGTCTCCGAAAGTCAGACCCGCATTGTGCGCCCGGCCTCGTGAGCCGGATGTTGCCGGATCAGGGTGAACGCCGCGACAAAGCGTCGCAGCAGCGGCCTGCCCCGGCACCGTTCAGCTGGGGTCCTGCAGTGCCATCTGCATGTCACGCTGGCGGCGCTTTTCCGCCCGGGCAGTGATGTACCAGCCGACCACCGCCGCGATCGACACCGCCAGCACCATCAAGGTGGCCAGCGCGTTGATCTCCGGCTTGATGCCCATCCGCACCGAGGAGAACACCTTCATCGGCAAGGTCGTGGAGTTCGGCCCGGCCACGAAGCTGGCGATCACCACGTCATCAAGGGAGAGCGTGAACGCCAGCAGCCAGCCGGCCACCAGCGCCGGGGCGATGATCGGCAGGGTGATCTGGAAGAACACCTTGAGCCGGCTAGCGCCAAGATCCATGGCGGCCTCCTCCAGCGAGCGGTCCAGCTCCTGCAGCCGCGAAGACACCACCACGGTCACGAAGGACAGAGTGAAGGTGACGTGCGCGATCCAGATGCTGGTCACGCCGCGGCTGGGAAAGCCGGGGATGCCGCCCATCGCCACCAGCAGGGTCATCAGCGAGAAGCCCAGGATCACTTCCGGCATCACCAGCGGTGCGGTGATCAACGCCCCGAACAGGGTCTTGCCGGGGAAGCGGCGCATGCGGGTCATCACCATCGCCGCCATCGTGCCGAGCACGGTGGCCGCGCAGGCGGTCCAGAATGCGACCTTCAGGCTGATCCACAGCGCGTCCAGGATCTGGCGGTTGTTGAACAGCTCACCGTACCAGCGCGTGGAGAAGCCCGACCACACCGTGGCCAGCTTGGAGGCGTTGAAGGAATACACCATCAACAACAGGATAGGCAGGTACAGGAAGGCGAAGCCGAGCCCGAGCAGGCTCCAGCCCAACCAGCGGTTGCTGCGCACCATGCTCATGCCAGCTTTCCTTCCAGCTCGCGCTGCTGCATGCGGTTGAACAGCAGGATCGGCACCAGCAGCAGGGCCAGCATCACGATCGCCACCGCCGAGGCCGTCGGCCAGTCTCGGTTGTTGAAGAACTCGCCCCACAGCACGCGACCGATCATCAGCGTGTCCGGCCCGCCCAGCATTTCCGGAATCACGAATTCACCCACGGCCGGGATCATCACCAGCATGCAGCCGGCGATGATGCCGGTGCGCGACAGCGGCAGCGTGATCCGCAGGAAGGCCTGCCACGGCTTGGCGCCGAGGTCGTAGGCGGCCTCGAGCAGGCGGTTGTCCAGCTTGACCAGGTTGGCGTACAGCGGCAGCACCATGAACGGCAGGTAGCAGTACACGATGCCGATGTAGGCTGCGGTCGGGGTGTACAGGATCTGCAGCGGTGCATCGATCAGGCCCAGCTTGAGCAGCAGCTGGTTGAGCAGGCCGTTGCGGTCCAGGATGCCGATCCACGCATACACCCGGATCAGGAACGAGGTCCACGAGGGCAGCACCACCAGCATCATCGCCACGTTGCGCGCGGCCGGGCTCATCCGCGAGATCACATACGCCATCGGGTAGCCGATCAACAGCGTGAGCAGGGTCGAGATGACCGCGATCTTGATCGAGCTCAGGTAGGCCAGCAGGTACTGGTTGTCCTTGACCAGTGCCGCGTAGCTGCCCAGGTTGAGCTTGAGCGAGAAGGCGCCGTCCACGTACTCCAGCAGCCAGGTGTACGGCGGTGAGCCGACCTGGGTGCGCGCGAAGGAGATCATCAGGATGATCACGAACGGCACCGCGAAGAACAGCAGCAGCCACAGGTACGGCGCGGCGATCACGCCGGCGCGCGTGCCCGGGAGCCAGCGCTTCCAGCCGGTCGCGCTCATGAGGTCAGCACCACGCCGTCGTTGTCGCGCCAGTGCACCCAGACGGTGTCGCCCCAGGTCAGGCCATCGCTGGCCCAGCGCTGCGAGTTGGCGAAGTTGGACAGCACCTTGGCCCCGCTCGGCAGGCGCACATGGAACACCGAGTGGCTGCCGAAGTAGGCGATCTCCTCGATCACGCCCTGCGCCTTGTTGGTGTCGCCGGCCGGTTCGTCCTTGCCGATCATCACCTTCTCCGGGCGCAGCGCGAAGGCTACCGGCTGGCCTTCGTAGCCGGTGATGCCGTGGGCGACGTAGATCGGCGCAGGGAACAGCGGCGTGCGCACCGTGACGTATTCGGGCAGGTCCTCATCGAGCACCCCGTCGAACAGGTTCACCGAACCGATGAACTCGGCCACGAACCGGTTGGCCGGCTGTTCGTAGATTTCATCCGGCTTGCCGACCTGCTGGATCCAGCCGGCATCCATCACCGCGATCCGGGTGGCCATGGTCATGGCTTCTTCCTGATCGTGGGTGACCATCACGCAGGTCACCCCGGTGGTCTCGATGATGTTGACCAGCTCCAGCTGCATCTGCGAGCGCAGCTTCTTGTCCAGCGCGCCCATCGGCTCATCCAGCAACAGCAGCTTCGGACCCTTGGCCAGCGACCGCGCCAGCGCCACGCGCTGCTGCTGGCCACCGGAGAGCTGGTGCGGTTTGCGCTTGGCCAGCTTGGTCAACTGCACCAGCTCCAGCATCTCGCCGACACGGCGATTGATCGCATCGCGGGCCATGCCGTCCTGCTTCAGGCCGAAGGCGATGTTCTGCTCCACCGTCATGTGCGGGAACAGCGCATAGGACTGGAACATCATGTTGATCGGGCGCTGGTACGGCGGCAGCGCGTTGATGCGCTGGCCGTCCAGGTCGATGGTGCCCTGGGTGGGAGTCTCGAAGCCGCCCAGACAGCGCAGCAGCGTCGATTTGCCGCTGCCCGAGCCTCCCAGCAGCGCGAAGATCTCGCCCTTGCGCACGTCCAGGGTGACGTCGTCGAGCGCGACGAAGCCGTCGAACTCCTTGCGCAGCGCGCGGATGGACAGGTAACCCGGTTCCAGGACCGGGAGGACCGCGCCTTCCGGCTTGGCTTCAAATGGCATGGGGGGCGGCTCCAGGAGCGGCGGCAGGACGGGGGGAGCATCCCATTTTACCGGTGGTGGCCGCGTCATGTGCTACCCGGCGGGGCGGCCCGCGTTGCCGGCCCCGGACGCACGCGGCCCCCGAAACGACGACGCCGGCGCGGGGCCGGCGTCGCAGGGGGCACTCAGCGCCCGGTTTTCACCTCGGTCCACAGCCGGGTGTAGAGCTTGTCCACCTCCGGCGTGTTGATCGAGTAGGTGAACATCTTGGCCGCCACATCGGCCGGCGGGTAGATGGTCGGATCGGTGCGGATCGCCTCGTCCACCAGCGGCGTGGCCGTGGTCACCGGGTTGGCGTAATGGATGAAGTTGGTGTTGGCCGCGGCGACCTTGGGCTCGAGCAGGTAGTTGATGAAGGCGTAGGCCGCCTCCGGGTGCTTGGCATCCTTGGGGATGGCCAGCATGTCGAACCACTGCGGGGCGCCTTCGCGCGGGATCGAGTAGGCCACGGTCACGCCGTTGGAGGCCTCGGCCGCGCGGTCGCGGGCCTGGATGATGTCACCGGACCAGCCCACCACCAGGCAGGTGCCGCCGTTGGCCAGCGAGCCCACGTACTGCGAGGAGTGGAAGTTCTGCACGTACGGGCGGATGGTCTTGAGCAGCCCGGCGGCCTTCTCCAGCGTGGCCGGGTCCTGGCTGTGCGGATCCTCGCCCAGGTAGTGCAGCGCGATCGGGATCATGTCCGACGGCGTATCCAGGATGGTGATCCCGCAGTCCTTCATCTTGGCGATGTTTTCGGGCTTGAAGATCAGGTCCCAGCTGTTGGCGATCTCGGTGCTGCCGCCGAAGCGCTGCTTGAGCAGTTCCACGTTGTAGCCGATGCCGGTGGTGCCGATCATGTACGGCACGCCGTATTCGTTGCCCGGGTCCTGCTGCGCGATGCGCTTCATCACACTCGGGTCGAGATTGGCCAGGTTCGGGATCCTGCTCTTGTCCAGCGGCAGGAACACGCCGGCCTTGATCTGGCGGCCGAAGAAATTCAGCGTCGGCACGACCACGTCGTAGCCGCTGTTGCCGGCCAGCAGCTTGGTTTCGACCATCTCATCGCTGTCGAACACGTCATAGGTCACCTTGGTGCCGGTGGCCTTCTCGAAGTTCGGGATGGTGTCTTCAGCGATGTAGTCGCTGTAGTTGTAGACGTTCAGCACCTTGGCGTCGTCCTGCTTGTCACCGCCGCCACAGGCGGTCAGCACGGATACGGCAATGCCGAGGGTGAGGATTCGCAGCTTCATCGGACTCTCCACAGGTCAGGTGCGAGTTGGGGGGAACCGGCCGGACCGGCGCAACGGGTGCCAGCCTACCGGGCATGCCCCCATTTTCCCAGCACACGGCCCTCACGGCCATGCCGGATGTGGTGCCTGGGGTCAGACGTTGAGCAGCAGGAACTCGCGCTCCCAAGAGCTGATGACCCGGAAGAAGGTCTCGTATTCCTTGCGCTTGACCGACACATAGGCACGGCAGAAGCGCTCGCCCAGCATCTCGCGCAGCGCCGGGCAGCCTTCCAGCCCGTCCAGCGCCTCGCCCAGCGAGCGTGGCAGGTCGTAGCCCAGCTCCTTCGCGCTGCCGCTGATCGGGGCGGTCGGCGAGCCCTGCTCGCGGATGCCCAGCAGCCCGGCGGCCAGGGTCGCGGCGATGGCCAGGTAAGGATTGGCGTCCGAACCGGCGAACCGGCTTTCCACCCGCATGTTCTCCGGCGTATCCAGCGGCACCCGCAGCCCGCAGGTGCGGTTGTCGAAGCCCCAGTGCACGTTGCTCGGGGAGACCTCGCCGAACATCAGCCGGCGGTAGGAGTTCACGTTCGGCGCGAAGAACGCCATCGCCGCCGGCACGTACTTCTGCAGGCCGGCCAGGTAATGGCCGAACAGCGGACTGAAATCCTCACCGCCGTGCTCGCCGCTGAACACATTGCTGCCATCGCTGATCCGCAGCAGGCTCTGGTGGATGTGCATCGCACTGCCCGGCTCGTTCTCCATCGGCTTGGCCAGGAAGGTGGCATAGATGCCGTGGCGCATCGCCGACTCGCGCATGGTGCGCTTGAACAGGAACACCTGGTCGGCCAGGTCCATCGCATTGGCGTGGGTGAAGTTGACCTCCAGCTGCGCGGCGCCGGATTCGTGGATGAGCGTGTCCACGTCCAGCTTCATCGCGTCGCAGTAGTCATACATCAGATCGAGGATCGGATCGAACTCGTTGACCGCGTCGATCGAGTACGACTGGCGCGCCGTCTCCGGGCGACCGGAACGGCCGGCCGGCGGCAAGAGTGGGAAATCCGGGTCGGTGTTCTTCTGGACCAGGAAGAACTCCAGCTCCGGGGCCACCACCGGGCGCAGGCCGAGCTCGGCATAGGCGTTGAGCACCCGGCGCAGCACGTTGCGTGGGGCCAGCTCATGCGGCTCGCCGGTCTTGGTGAAACAGTCGTGGATGACCTGCGCGGTGGGATCGGTTGCCCACGGCACCATGCGGACGGTGTCGGCATCCGGGCGCAGGATCATGTCCGAGTCCGAGGGCGAGGTCAGCTCGTAGTAGTCGTCCGGGAATTCGCCGGTGACGGTGGTGGCGAAGATGCCCTCCGGCAGGCGCGTGCCGTAATCGTGCGAGAACTTGTCGGCCGGAATGATCTTGCCGCGCGCGTTGCCGGTGATGTCCGGCACCAGGCACTCCACCTCCGTGATGCGCCGGTCCTTGAGCCAGCGCAGCAGCGTGCTCTCCTGCGGAACAGGCTTGGGGGCGGCGGCTTTGCGCGAACGCGTTCGGGTGGTCATGACCGGTCTGCTGTAAGAGAGTTGCGGCGACAAGCATCGCCGAAAGCGTGAAAAATGCTGTGATAGAACGAATTGTCGGCCACCCGCCACTCCGGATGCCACTGCACCCCGAGCACGAAACGATGCGCGGTGCTGCGGGCGGCTTCTATCAGGCCATCCTCAGCAACGGCCTCGATCTGCAGGCCCTCGGCCAAGCGATCGATGCCCTGCCCGTGCACGGAATTGACCGTTGCCGTGGGCACCCCGGCCCAGCCGGCCAGCCAACCGCCTTCGGACAGCTGCACCGCATGTGCAGGACCATACTGCACCTCGACCGCCGCCTGTGGGTCTTCGCGATGATCGCCCAGCCCCGGCACCTCGTGCACGCGCGGATGCAGGCTGCCGCCGAGCGCCACGTTCAATTCCTGGAAACCGCGACAGATCGCCAGCACCGGCAGATCGCGGGCCAGCGCTTCATGCAACAAGGACAGCGCGTTCGCATCGCGCGCCGGGTCATGCCGATTGCCCGGCCAGCTCGGCGGCCCCGCATACAGATGCGGCTCGATGTTGCTTACCGCGCCGGTCAGCAGCAGGCCCTGCAGCCGGTCCAGCCACGGCGCGGCCGGCAGCGGCGGTTGCAGGCTGGGCAGCAGCACCGGGGTGACACCGGCCGCCTCGGCCAGCGCGCGGACGTACTTCTCACCCGCCGCCGCGAAGGGATGATGGCCCAGCATCGTGCTGTCGGTGGGCAGTCCGACCCAAGGGGGCGAGACCATGCGTCATGCTCGGATGACCTGCAGCCACGTTACCCCCGTGCGCAGACCTCGCGCAACACAGCGCCGCATCGGCGGTGCGCGCCCCCCTCACACGCCTGCGGCAGTAGCTGCGACAGACTGACCCCTGTCCCGCGCGCCGGTTGCTGGCATCCTTTGTCCATGATTGTTGTCCTGTCCTCTCCCCGCCGGTGCCCGGCATGACGGCTGCCGGCGAGGCGCATGCACCCAGCTGGTACGCCGACAGCGTGCCGGGCGCGCCGCTACGTGAACCGCTGACGGGGGATCTGAGCGCCGACGTGTGCGTGCTGGGTGCCGGCTACACCGGCCTGTCCGCCGCCCTGACCCTGGCCGAGCGCGGTTATCGCGTCGTGCTGCTGGAGGCGCACCGCGTGGGCTGGGGGGCGTCCGGCCGCAACGGTGGCCAGGCGATCGTCGGCTACGGCTGCGAGGTGGATACGCTCGAGCATCTGGTGGGCGCTGAAGACGCGCGGGCGCTGTTCGAATTCTCGCGCGATGGCATGCGCCTGCTGCGTGACCGCATCGTCCGCCACCAGATCGAGTGCGATTGGCGCGACGGCCACGCCAGCGTGCCGATCAAACCCCGCCAGGAGCGCATGCTGCGCGCCGGGCTGATCGATCTGGCCCAGCGCTACGACTATCCCCTGGAGTGGTGGGACCGCGCCCAGCTGCGCGGGCAACTGGACAGTCCGCGCTATCGCGGGGCCATGTTCGATCCTCACAGCGGCCACCTGCATCCGCTGGCCTACGCACAGGGCCTGGCCCGTGCCGCCGAGGCAGCCGGGGCGGTGATCCACGAGCAGTCGCCGGTACTGCAGTTGATCCGGGGGGCCCGGCCGCAACTGCGTACCGCGCACGGCACGGTCAGCGCCGATCACGTGGTGATCGCCGGCAACGCCTGGCTGGAGGGCATCGCGCCCGAGCTGGAATCGCGGATCATGCCGGTCGGCACCTACATCGGCGCCAGCGCGGTCCTCGGACAGGCGCGGGCGCAATCACTGATCCGCAACGACATGGCCGTGGCCGATGTCAGCTGGGCGCTGGACTATTTCCGACTGAGCCGCGACCACCGCCTGCTGTTCGGCGGCCAGGCCAGCTACTCCGCCCTGCCCCCGCCCGGCCTGCGCGGGGTGATGACCCGGCGCATGCGCGCGGTGTTCCCGCAGCTGGCCGACGTGGAGCTGGAGTACGTGTGGGGCGGTTATGTCGACATCACCCGCAACCGTGCCCCGCACTGGGGCCGGCTGACCCCGAATGTCTATTTCGCGCAGGGCTTTTCCGGCCACGGTGTTGCCGCTGCGGGCCTGGCAGGCCAGGTGCTGGCCGAGGCGATTGCCGGGCAGGCGGAGCGGCTGGACGTGTTCGAGCGTATCCCGCACCGCCCTTTCCCCGGCGGGCGCCTGCTGCGGACGCCGCTGCTGGTGGCGGCGATGTCCTGGTACAAGCTGCGCGATGCGTTGTGGTGAGGGTTCAAGGGGCCGGCATCCTGCGTGTTACAGAAACTGAACTGGCGCGAACCGGTGCCTGAGACCCGGCCGCGATCCCGCAATTGCACGATCGGCCTTCTGTCGATACCGTCAGCATGGAACGGATGCTCGTGCGGAATCGGCACTCGCCCTGGGATTTTCCACCGGCGAGATGGGAGGGGGGCGTGGGACTGCAGTGGTCGAACGAAGGTCTTCATCTGAATCTGCGTATCCAACCGGCCGGATGGATCCTTGCGGTGGTGTACGCCGTGGCCTGCTGGGGCGCTCGGAAAATATCCCTCGACCAGTTTTACCTGCCGGCCGGCGTGCGCGTTGCCGCACTGCTGATCTGCCCACCGCGACTGTGGCCTTACCTCCTCCTTGGGGAGTACGCCTACTTCGCGCAGATGCGCGTTCCGATGATCGGTAAGTATGGCTGGCTATGGGTCGTCCTTGGTTCGGCGTTCCTCATGCCCGCCGTGGCGATGATCGTTCGTCTACACCGCAGGATGATGGCAGGTACTACCGACATCTGGCTGGTGTCCGTCGCGATCGCTTCCGCCGCTGCAGCCACCACGATCAATATCACAGCATCGCACCTGCTATGGCCGGTACCCCCCTCCATTCCGCCGCTGAGCGGCGCAGCCCGCATGTTTCTGGGCGATTTCATTGCCATCTTGACCGTCGCGTTGCCTGCGCTGCTCTGGACACGTCGGCGGAGTGAACCAGAGTGGTCGAGGCGCTTCACGGTGCCCACCCTGGCCGCCATCGGGCTGACCCTTCTGCTCGGACTGTCGGCCACCGTGATGGCACCGGAAACCGCTGGTGCCAAGGCCAGCGTGCTGCTGTTGATGGCCCTGCCTGCGATTGCGCTCACGTGCATGCATGGATGGCGCGGAGCCGCCATCGGCGTTCCGCTGCTGAACCTGATCATCCACATGACGACGCCCAGTTCCGGCCATCCGGAATCCTTCGACGCGGAGACCTTCGCCACGCAGCAGAGCATGGCAGTGCTCAGCATCGCGCTCCTGGCGCTGGGCTCGAGCATCAGCTATTACCGCCAGCAGTACAGGGCCCGCGCGCTGGCCGAAGAAGCGGCCCGGGCGCTAGCCAGAACGTCTCAGATCTCCACGGAAATGCACCTCAAAGAGCGCGCTCTTCATCTGAGGGAAATCGGCGATGGAATCGATGCTTCACTCAGCCAGGTGATGACATGGCTTCAGTCGCACGGTCACCACGACACCGCCACTGACCTGCTACGTGCATCGGCGAAGCACGCACGACAGTTCCGCGAACAGACCAGCCTCCTCTATCCAACCTCGCTTGAGCAGCTCGGCCTTTATCTGACCATGCAGACTGGCGGTCTTCGCCAGGCCTGGGAAGAAACGCATCGCGTAACCCGTCCACTCCTCGCCGGCAATCCCTGTCATTTGAGTGTGGAACTGCAATTGGCGGCCTATCGGACGTTGAATGATGCTGTGTCTCTTCTGCTGGGGCGGGAAACCGGGCAGCTCAGTATCCAGACACGTTGCGGCCGCGTGCGGGAGCAGCGCGGAATCGTCATGGTGGTGGCACTGCTGGACAGAGGTCGCGCGCTCTCGTGGGCAACGACGGACCTGGCGCGTGAGCAGCTGACGGCACGCGTGCTTGCCCACGGCGGGAGAGTGCATTGCCGCCACAATCGCATCAGGATTCTGCTGAGGGAGACCGCCCTCCCCGTCCCGCAACGGAGTGAAACGCTGCTGCGCACGGGGTGCGCATAGCGCCTGCCTGAGCGGGCGACGGAATGTCCAGGCCTTCGGCGAGCACGGACGGAACGCGTCGACCACCCCTAAAGTTACGCGTGAAACCGCCGCTACCAGTCCCGACCCACTCGGAACCGAGCGTACGCCTCATGCCGGCACTGTTGCAGGGCGCTGTCCTCAGCGACCCCGGTGATGCCCTGCCCCAGCGGATCCTGCTGGTGGAAAACTCGCGCACGTTCACCAGCATGCTGCGCGAGGCGATCGAGCAGCGGCTGGAGCTGCCGGTGTCGGTCGCGACCAGCCTGGCCGAGGCCGGGCGGTTGCTGGATGAGGAACACGGCTGGTTCCTGGTCCTGACCGGCCTGGTGCTGGCCGATGGTGACCGCGATACCGTGGTGGACTACTTCCTCTCACGCGGGTTGCCCACGGTGGTGGTCAGTGGCGTCTACGACGAGGACCTGCGCAAACGGGTGCTGCAGCAGCAGATCATCGATTACGTGCTGAAGAACACGCCGGGCAGCATCGATTACCTGGTGTGGCTGGTACAGCGGCTGGAGCGCAACCGGCGGATCGCCGCGGTGGTGGTGGATGATTCGATGTCGGCACGGATGTACGCCGCCTCGCTGCTGCGCATGTACGGGCATGATGTCTACGAGGCGGCCGACGGTGCCGAAGGGCTGAAGGCGATCGAAGCGCACCCGGCGATCCGGCTGGCCGTGGTCGACCAGGAGATGCCGGGCATGGAGGGGGTGGAGTTCACCCGCCGCCTGCGCACGATGCGCTCACGCGACAAGCTGGCGGTGATCGGGATCTCCGGCAATACCGACCCGTCGCTGATCCCGCGCTTCCTCAAGAACGGCGCCAACGATTTCCTGCGCAAGCCCTTCTCGCGCGAGGAGTTCTTCTGCCGCGTCTCGCAGAACGTGGACCAGCTGGAGCTGATCGGCACCCTTCAGGACCTGGCCACCCGCGATTTCCTGACCGGCCTGCCCAATCGCCGCTGCTTCCTGGAACAGAGCCAGCGCCAGCTGCCGCAGCTGCACCTGGATGGTGAGCAGGTGGCGGTGGCGATGATCGATATCGACCACTTCAAGCACATCAACGATACCCATGGCCACGAGGCCGGCGATGACGCGCTGCGCGCGGTGGCCGCGGCGGTCGCCCAGCACGCGCGCCAGGAAGACCTGATCGCGCGCTTCGGTGGCGAGGAGTTCTGCCTGCTGGTGCCCGGCATGGATGAAGAGCAGGCCGTGCATTACTTCGACGAACTGCGCCAGGCCATCGCCGCGCTGGAGGTCGACCTGGGCCACACCACGCTGCGCATGACGGTGAGCATCGGGCTGTGCTGCCTGCGCCCGCAGCGCGACTCGCTGCACCGGCTGATTTCCGAGGCCGACCGCCAGCTGTACCTGGCCAAGGCCGGCGGCCGCAACCGGGTCCACTGCGCCACCGTGGCCACCGGCCCACGCCAGCGCGAGCCTGCCCTGGTGCCTTGATCGAGATCAACGCGGCCCCGGCCGCGACTGCCTAGAGTCGCCCCCAGTTGAACAGCGCGGGGAACGCACCATGGCACTTCTGGTCTGGCAGGACGATCTGAACATCGGTATCGATGTCATCGATCACCAGCACATGCGCATCGTGGAGATGCTCAACCACCTGCACGTCGCCCAGAAGAGCCTGGAGCGGCTGGCCGTGGCCGAGGTGATCGACGAGCTGGTGGATTACACGATGTCCCATTTCGCCTTCGAAGAAGAGCTGATGGAGGAAGCCGGCTATCCGTTCTGTTCGGCGCACAAGCGCGTGCATGAGATCTTCGGCAAGCGCGTGGGCGAGTACCGGCTGCGTTTCCAGGCCGGTGAGGACATCACCGAAGAGCTGCGCACGATGCTCTCGCGCTGGCTGTTCAATCATATCCGGGGCGACGACAAGGCCTACGCACCGCAGGTCAAGCAGCATCTCAACCAGTTCGCGCGCGAGCACCAGCAGGGTAGTTGGCTGGGCCGCACGCTCAAGCGCTTCTTCCGCTGATCAGCGCCCGCGCCGGCCCATCGCCAGCAGGGCGACGATGGTGATCAATGCGGTGACGCACAGGTAATAGCCCACGGCGACCAGGCCATAGCGTTCGGCCAGCCAGGTGGCCACGTATGGCGCCGGGGCCGCACCGAGAATGCCGGCCAGGTTGAACGAGAGCGAGGCGCCGGTGTAGCGCACCTGCACCGGATAGATCTCGGCCAGGAAGGTGCCGCACGGGCCGTAGGTCAGGCCCATCAGGAACAGGCCCAGCGCCAGGAACCCCAACACCAGCCACGGGCTGCCGGCCTGGAACAGCGGCGCGAACGCCACGCCGAAGGCGAGGATCAGGCCGCTGGCCACGATCATCGTGCGGCGCGTGCCCCAACGGTCGCCGTACAGCGCGGAAATGGGAATGCCCGCCGCGAAGAACAGGATGCCGACCATCTGCAGCAGCAGGAACTGCTCGCGCGAGTAGCCCAGCACGGTGGTGCCATGGCCGAGGGTGAACACCGTCATCAGGTAGAACAGCACGAAGGTGGCGAACGCTCCCAGCGTGCCCAGCACCAGCGTCAACGGGTGGTCGCGCAGCACGCTCCACATCGGCAGCCTGACCCGCTCGTTGCGGTCCAGTGCGGCTTGGAACTGCGGGGTCTCGTGGATGTTCAAGCGCACCCACAGGCCGATGCCGACCAGCATCGAACTGGCCAGGAAGGGCACGCGCCACCCCCATCGCAGGAAATCAGCCTCGCTCATCGCGCGGCCGAGCAGCAGGAAGATACCGGCCGAGAGCAGGAAGCCCAGCGGAGCACCCAACTGCGGGAACATGCCGTACCAGGCGCGCTTGCCGGGCGGTGCATTCTCGGTGGCCAGCAGCACCGCACCACCCCACTCTCCCCCCAGCCCCAGGCCCTGCCCGAAACGGCACAGCGCCAGCAGTGCCGGTGCGACCAGGCCGATGCTGGCATGCGTGGGCAGCAGGCCGATGGCCACCGTGGAAACCCCCATCGTCAGCAATGCCGCCACCAGCGTGGCCTTGCGCCCGATGCGGTCGCCGTAGTGACCGAACACCGCCGAGCCGACCGGCCGCGCGATGAAGGCCACGGCGAAGGTCGCCAGCGACTGCAGCATCGCCGCGCCATCGCTGCTCTCGGGGAAAAACAGGTGCGGAAACACCAGCACCGCCGCGGTGGCGTAGATGTAGAAATCGAAGAACTCGATGGTGGTGCCGATCAGGCTCGCCAGCAGGATGCGGCGGGGGGAGTTCACGACGGGTGCGACAGCAGGTGTGGACATCGGGTACGCAGAAAAGGGCAGCTGCCGGATTCTGCCACGCCCTCCCCAAGCCTGCCGCGATGGTTGCAGACGAGACTGTCAGCCAGTGACCGGGTCCACAGGCTGCGTGCCGGCCGGGAACTTCCATCCGACCACCGGGTCTAACCGCGGTCACCCGCCAGGAAGGTTCCGGATGTCAGGCTCAAGGAAGCGTGCCCGCTCGCGCTGGACCCAGACCAGCGCCATCGCGGTGGTGATGGCCGTACACGGGCTGATGCTGGGCGTGCTGCTGCGCTCACCCGGCCCGGGCGATGCCTTCCCGGATGAGCGCCTGCAGGTGTACTGGCTGCCTCGCCCGTTGCCGGTACCGGTTTCGCCACCGCCCAGTGCCACGACGCCCCGCACACGGCAGGCCGCCGCATCGCAGCGCCTGCCTGCGCCGGCCGTGGTCGTGCCGGTCGCCGCAGCCGCCGCCGCGCCGGCTCTGCCGGAAGTGACCGCCCCGCTTGATCTGAGCGTGCCATCGTCGCTGACCGGCAGCGGCATCGAAGCGGCCTCACTGGCCCCGCGCGTGCTGGGCGCCCGTGACGTGCACGCGGCCTTCCAACCGCGGCGCGAGCGCTTCCGGATGAACGCCGGAATGTCGCCGGAGCAGATCGTGCAGGGCATTTTCCAGCTGATCGGTGCCTGGCCGCCCGGCTACACGGTGGACCAGTGCCGCCTGACGCGGCAGCAGATCGACTACCTGCGCAACGCGGTGGATGAACGGGATCGCGACCTGCTGCGCGAGTCGCTGGTCCGCCACAGCCAGGACTGCTGAGCGAGGTCAGCCGCCCAGGTGGATCCAGGTCGCCTTGAGTTCGGTGTACTTGTCGAAGGCGTGCAGGGATTTGTCGCGGCCGATGCCGGACTGCTTGTAGCCACCGAACGGGGCGGTCATGTCGCCGCCATCCCACTGGTTGACCCAGACGCTGCCGGCACGCAGGCCGCGTGCCACCCGGTGCGCGCGGCCCAGGTCGCGCGTCCATACGCCAGCGGCCAGCCCGTAGATCGAATCATTGGCCATGCGCAGCGCGTCCGCCTCGTGATCGAAGGTGAGCACCGAGAGGACCGGCCCGAAGATTTCCTCGCGGGCGATCGTGTGCTGCGGATCGACCTCATCGAACACGGTCGGCTCGACATAGCTGCCACCCGGCACCACCTCCAAGCGCTTGCCACCCAGCAGCAGGCGCGCGCCCTCGGCCTCGCCGCGCGCCACGTAGTCCAGCACGCGGCCGGCGTGGGCGTCGTCGACCAGCGCGCCCATCGCCGCCTCCGGCTCGAACGGGTGCTGTGGCTGCATGTGCCGCCCATGCGCCAGGACCCGGGCCACGAAGGCATCCTTGATCGAGCGCTGGACCAGCAGGCGCGAGCCGGCGGTGCACACCTCGCCCTGGTTGTAGAAGATCGCCGTGGCGGCGGCCTGGGCGGCCTTGTCCAGATCGGGCGTATCGGCGAACACGAGGTTCGGGCTCTTGCCACCGCACTCCAGCCAGGTGCGCTTGAGATTCGATCTGCCCGCGCATTGCAGCAACCGGCGGCCCACCGCGGTGGAACCGGTGAAGGCCAGCGCATCCACGTCCATGTGCAGCGCCAGCGGCTCACCGGTGCGCTCGCCGTGGCCAGGCAGTACGTTGAACACGCCATCGGGCACACCGGCCTCGGCCACCAGTGCGGCCAGGCGGATCGCGCTCAACGGCGAGCGTTCGGAGGGTTTGAGGACCACGGAATTGCCTGCCGCCAGCGCCGGGGCAATCTTCCACGACGCCATCAGCAGCGGGAAATTCCACGGCACGATCACCGCGACAACGCCGACCGGCTCGCGGGTGATCAGGCCCAACGTGTCGAGCGCTGTAGGGGCGACTTCGCCGTATACCTTGTCCACCGCCTCGGCGGTCCAGCGCAGGCACCGCACGACGCCGGCCAGATCGCCTTCGCGTGCGTCGCCGACCGGCTTGCCCATGTCCAGGGTTTCCAGCAACGCGAGCGCATCGGCGTGCTGCTCGACCAGATCGGCCAGCCGCAGCAGCACCTGCTTGCGGTGCGAGGGTGCCGCCCGCGACCAGTCGCCCGCATCGAAACTGCGACGCGCCGCGGCGACCGCACGGTCAACGTCTGTCGTATCGGCGTCGGCTACCTGCACCAGCACGCGGCCATCGATCGGGCTGATGCAGTCATAGCGCGCGCCACTGGCGGCGTCCACGTAGCGCCCATCGATGAAGGCCTGGCCCTGGAAGGTCAGTGCATCGGCCTGGCGCTGCCAGTCCTCACGGGTGCGTGCGGCGGTCATCGGCGTCGTCCTCGTTCAGTGAGTCGGGTAACGCGCTTATACCCGCGGCCATCACGGAGTGACGTGATGCGGGTGCGATAAAGTCGTGACCGTCGCGACCCTGCGGAGTGCCCCATGCCTCGTCCCGAGTTGTCGTTGTCCACCCTGGCCGGACAAGCGCCAGCAGAGCTGGACGCCTACTGGATGCCATTCACCGCCAACCGCCAGTTCAAGGCTGCGCCGCGCCTGCTGGTACGCGCTGAGGGCATGTACTACCACGACGTCGACGACCGCCCGATCCTGGATGGCGCGGCCGGCCTGTGGTGCTGCAACGCGGGGCATGCGCGGCCGCGGATCGTCCAGGCGATCCAGCAGCAGGCCGCCACGCTGGATTTCGCGCCACCGTTCCAGATGGGCTCGCCGTTGCCGTTCGTGCTGGCGCAGCGGCTGGCCGCACTGGCACCGGCCAGCTTGAACCATGTGTTCTTCACCAACTCCGGCTCCGAGGCGGTGGATACCGCGATGAAGATCGCGCTGGCCTACCATCGCCTGCGCGGCGAGGGTCACCGCACCCGCTTCATCGGGCGGGAGAAGGCGTATCACGGCGTCGGCTTCGGCGGCCTGTCTATCGGTGGCCTGCCCAACAACCGCAAGACGTTCGGGCCGTTGTTGCCCGGTAGCGATTTCCTGCGCCATACGCTCGATCTGGAGCGCAATGCCTTCAGCCCTGGCCTGCCCCGCCACGGGGCCGAACTGGCCGAGGATCTGGAGCGCCTGATCGCGCTGCACGATGCCTCCACCATCGCCGCGGTGTTCGTCGAGCCGATCGCCGGTTCGGCCGGGGTGATCCTGCCCGCGCCGGGCTATCTGCAGCGCCTGCGCGAGATCTGCGACCAGCACGGCATTCTGCTGGTGTTCGACGAGGTGATCACCGGTTTCGGCCGGGTCGGCCACGCCTTCGCCGCCCAGCGCTTCGGGGTCACCCCGGACCTGCTCACCCTGGCCAAGGGCCTGACCAACGGCGCGGTGCCGATGGGCGCGGTGCTGGCCAGCGATGCGATCCACGGCGCCTTCATGCAGGGCCCGACGGCCGCCATCGAATTTTTCCACGGCTATACCTATTCCGGTCACCAGCTGGCGTGTGCGGCTGCGCTGGCCGCATTGGATACCTACGCCGAGGAGCATCTGTTCGAGCGCGCCCTGGAACTGGGTGATTACTGGCAGGAGCGACTGCACAGCCTGCGCGGACTGCCGCATGTGGTGGACATCCGCAACTTCGGGCTGATCGGCGCAGTCGAGCTGATGCCGCGCAAGGACGCCCCCGGCGCGCGCGGCTATGAGGTATTCGAGCGCTCCTTCCGCGATGGTCAGTTGCTGGTGCGCTGCACCGGCGATGTGATCGCGCTGTCGCCCCCGCTGATCCTGGAGCGCAGCCACATCGACCGCATCGTGGATGTGCTGGGCGAGATGATCCGCGCCACCGGCTGAGCCTGAATCCGTCGGCGACGACGCCGGCCGCCGCGATCCTTACAATGGTCGGTCACGTTTCGCTCGCGTACCGGATTGCATGGACATTGTCGTCAAAGAAGAACTCAAGGCCTATATCGACCCGCTGACCCCGGACGAGCACGACGCCCTGGAGCGCAGCATCCTCGCCGAAGGCTGCCGCGACGCGCTGGTGCTGTGGGGCGAGGTGCTGGTGGATGGCCACAACCGCTACGGCATCTGCCAGAAGCACGGCCTGCCGTTCCAGACGATCCAGAACACGCGATTCCAGTCGATGGACGACGTCCATCTGTGGATGATCGAGCAGCACCTGGGCCGCCGCAGCGTCTCCGATTTCCAGCGTGGCGTGCTGGCGCTGCGCAAGCGCGACATCCTGGCCGAGCGCCATCGCGCCGATCAGGCCCAGCTGCAGAAGGAAAGCGATGGCGAGATCAGCGGGCCGACCGAGGCCGCTGACGAAGACAGCCCGCCGTGGGCCGCCGCACCGAAGGTCAGCCGCGCGGACATGGCCCGCGAAGCGCGCCTGAGCAGCAGCCAGGTGACGATGATCGAGCGCATCCACAAGCAGGCCGCGCCGGAACTGGTGGAAGCGGTCAAGACCGGGGTGATCTCGATCAGCGCCGCGGCCGCCGTGGCCGACCTGCCGGAAGACGAACAGCGTGCCGCAGCCGCTGCCGGCAAGGACGAGCTCAAGCAGGCCGCCAAGCGTGTGCGCGAGTCCAAGCGCAAGCCGCGCAAGCCGGCCCAGGAGGTGCTGCACAGCGCCGATGGCGACGCCGAAGCCGACCCCAGCCGCGCCGCCGAGATCGCCGATGCGCTCAACGCACTGGGCGAAGGCCCGGCCGAGCTGCGCCAGCGCATCATCGCGCTGACCCTGGAGAACGACACCCTGCGCCTGCAGCTGGCCGCGCTGCGCAAGCAGGTGGCGGACCTCTGAGGGTAGTGCCGGCCGCTGGCCGGCAACGCGATTGACCTTCGGGTGGGGAGCCTGGTTGCCGGCCAGCGGCCGGCACTACCGGTTGCTCATGCCGGGGTCGTTAGACTGCCGGGATGACGCCCCTCTCCCCTCCCGACCCCCGCCGTGCCCAGCTGCGACGGCTCAAACTGATCGCCCTGGCCATGCTGGTGGTGATGCTGGCCGGCTTCGCGGTCAGCCATTGGCACGGCGAACGCGGCATCTGGGCCTGGGTCTCGGCCTTCTGCGAAGCGGCTGCCGTCGGCGCGCTGGCCGACTGGTTCGCGGTGGTCGCGCTGTTCCGGCGTCCGCTGGGCCTGCCGATCCCGCATACCGCGATCATCCCGCGCAGCAAGGACCGCATCGCCGACAGCCTGGCGCTGTTCGTCCGCGACCAGTTCCTGGAACCCCAGGCGCTGCTGGCGAGGCTGCAGGTGTTCGATCCGGCCAGCCGCCTGGGCAGCTGGCTGGCCGAGCCGGCGCGGGCGCGCATGCTGGCCGACATGGCCCGCGGCTGGGCCCTGCAGGCGCTGGATTTCCTTGATGAAGCGGCGGTCCGGCGCAGCATCCAGGGCTTTGTGATCCAGCAGCTGCGGCAATGGAACGCAGCCGCCACGGCGGGTGAACTGCTAAGCCTGCTCACGGCCGACAACCGCCACCAGCGCGTGCTGGATGAAGGCCTGACCCGCATCAGCGAATGGCTGGGCAACGAGAAGGTCAAGGACCGCGCCTCCACCCTGATCGAGGGCTACATCCAGCGCGAGTGGCCCAAGCTGGCCAGTACGGTCAACTGGGTCAAGCCGATCGACGAGATCGGTGACACCCTCGCCGAGCGCCTGGCGCACGCGGTGCTGGAAGAACTGCAGCAGATCCTGGCCCAGCCCGAACATCCGCTGCGGCGCGATTACGAAACCTGGCTGAGCGACTACATCCAGCGGCTGCGCGAGGACCCGGCCCTGGCCGAGAAGGTCGAGCAGCTCAAACAGCAGGTGATCGACCACCCGGCCGTGCAGGAGTACGTGCAGGGCCTGTGGGCGCGGATCCACGCCAGCCTGCGTGCCGACCTGGCCAGCGAGGACTCCGCGCTGGCCGGCCATCTGCGCCGCAGCCTGGCCTCGGTGGGTGAGGCGCTGCAGGCCGACCCGTCGCTGCGCGAAGCACTCAACCAGCACCTGATGGACGGTGCCGAACGCCTGACCACGCGCCTGCGCAGCGGCGTGACCGAGCACATCGCGCAGACCGTCAAAGGGTGGGACGAACGCCACCTGGTCGAGCAGCTGGAATTGAGCGTGGGCCGCGACCTGCAGTTCATCCGTTTCAATGGCACCCTGGTGGGCGGCCTGATCGGCGTGATCCTGCACGCGCTGACCGTCTGGTTCCACTGGTAACACCGGAAGCATGCGCGCCCGGCGACGCTGGCAGGATCGCTGCCAGCGTCGTGGGATGGCTCAGCCAGCGACCGCCCGTACCGCCGCCACCAACGCGTCCATCTGCGCCGGCGTGCTGAAGATGCCCGGCGTCACCCGCAGGCAGGCGCCGGAGGCGAGCCCTTCGCGTGGCACCACGAACACCCCCGACTGCTTCACCATCCGCTGCGAGGTGGCGGTGTTTTCGCGCATCGTGGTCTGCCCGCGCAACCGGAACGAGGTGATCGCACTGGACAGGCGCGGGTCGTCCGACCCCAGCAACTGGATGCGCGCATCGCCGCGCAATGCGTCCATCCACTGAGCGCGCAGGCGCAGCAGGCGCGCACGCTTGTTGGCGACACCGATGCGCTCGTGCAGGTCCAGTGCGACCGGCAGCGCCATGTACGCCGCGAAATTGACCGTGCCGGTGTGCACGCGGGTGCGGATGTCGTCGTGATCCTGCTCGCCCATGTACGGATCCAGATCGCGGACACGCCCGCGGCGGACATACACCGCCCCGACGCCGACCGGCGCACCGATCCACTTGTGCAGGTTGATGCCGATGAAATCCACCCCCAGCGCGCGCAGCGGCGTATCCACCTGGCCGATGCCATGCGCCGCGTCGAGCACCACCTCCACGCCGGCCGCCCTGGCCAGCGCGGCGATCTCGGCCACTGGCAGCAGCATGCCGTTGCGGTGGTTGACGTGGGTCAGCAACAGCAGGCGCACGCGCGGGTTGGCGGCCAGCGCGCGGCGGTAGGTCTCCACGATGCTGTCGTGGTCGAACGGCTCGGGCAGCGTGATCGCCACCGGCTGCACGCCGCGCCGCGCCTGCAGCCATTGCATCGCGCTGATCATGCTGTCGTAGTCGGTATCGGCATACATCACCGCATCGCCTGGCGACAGCCCGCGGTAGCTGCCGATCAGTACCTGCATCGCCTCGGTGGCGCCACGGGTGAGCACGATCTCGTCGGTCTCCACGCCCAGCACCTGTGCCAGGCGTACGCGGGCCTGTTCGAACAGCGGTGGAAACGCCAGCCGCCCGAACCAGGCGTTGCCGGCATTCACCGTGGCGGTAGCCTGCTGGTACGCCTGCAGTACCGGGCGCGCCATTGCGCCCCAGTAGCCGTTGTCCAGCATCACGACCTCGTCGGTGAGGTCATACAGTGCGCGGACCTGGTCCCACCAGCCTTCATCACCGGCCAGCTCGGCCGGCGTGCGTGTGCCCACCGCCGGCAGCGCCATCGGCTCAGTGCCCATGGCGGTCGCACCGTTCAGCGCCGTGGCGAGTGGCAGGGCCAGCGCGCCACGCAGCAGATGTCGTCGTTGCCGGTCCATCAGTAGCGGATCCGGTATTCGGCGTAGAGGTTGCGGCCGTCAGTGTCATACGGCGCGTTCCGCGAGTAGATCAGGCCACGGCTGGCCTGGAAGCTGGCCTCGTCCGGGTAGCGGTTGAAGAGGTTGTCCGCGCCGATCCGCAGCGTCTGCTGCTCGGTGACGTTCCAGCTCACCGCCAGATCGACGAAGCTCATCGCCCCGAAGCGCTGGAAGATGTCGCCGGTGGCATTGCCCGAAGAGTCTGTCCATGCCCCGTAGTATCGCAGCTTGCCGAGCACGCTGAAGCGGCCCCACGCATAGGTACTGCTGAGCGTGGCCTTCTGCCGCGGCAGGCGCTCTTCGAAGATGCGGCGCTGGCTTTCGTTGGTGGCCACGCCGGTGGCACCACTGTCCACCTGGGTCTGGTTGTAGTTGTAGCCCAGCGTGGTGCTCAGGCGGCCCGCGCCGAGTGCGGTGGTGTGGCTGGCCACCACGTCGACACCGCGCGTGGTGGTATCGAAATCGTTGGTGTAGAAGCTCACCGAGGTGTACGCCAGCGGGTTGGGTACCCCGGCCGGCACCGCGAACGAGGCCGACTGGCTGAAGCGATCGGTGACCTTGATGTCGTACAGGTCCACCGAGCCGGAGAAGCCCAGCTCATTCTTCCAGGTCAGACCGAGCGAGGCGGTACGTGATTGCTCCGGCTTGAGCGGTTTGGCCCCCAGCTGGATCGCCAGCGGATCGCTGGGCGACAGGCGGCCGGTGGTGAACACCTGCAAGGTCACGGTGTCCAGGCCCTGCTGGGTGCTCTCGGTGTAGAGCTGGCCAGGGGTGGGCGCACGGAAGCCGGTGGAGACCGAGCCGCGCAGCGCCAGGTCCGGGGTGAACTCGAAGCGGCTGGAGAGCTTGCCGTCCACGCTCTCACCGAACGCGGAGAAGTGTTCGTAGCGGGTCGCCGCGCCCACGGTCCAGCGGGCGGTCAACGGCGCTTCGACATCGATGTAGGCCGCGCGGCTGCGCTGGCTCCAGCGCCCGGCATTGGCCGCGCTGAACCCCGGCGCACCGTTGGCGCCCCCGGCCAGGCCGGTCACCGCGCCCGGGCCGATCGCATACGACGCCGGATCACCGGCATCCACGCCGTAGGTTTCCTCGCGCGTCTCCGCACCGAAGGCGATGTTGATCGGCGCCGCCAGCGCGCTGACCGGCAGCGAGTAGACGATATCCGCGTTGAGGTTCTTCTCTTCCTGCGAGAGCCGGCCGAGGTAGAACGCGGTGGGGCTGTCCGGGCCGAGCGAGGCATTGATCGAGTTGCCCAGCGTGTAGTCGATGCGGTTGCGCCCGTAGGAGCCGCTCACATCCCAGCGCCAGCGCTCGCCCCAGTAACCGCGCAGACCGAGCACGCCCTGCAGATCGTCCTGCTCGTTGCCGTACTTCGGGCTGAAGCCGGTCGGATACAGGCTGCGTGCGTCCCAGCCAGGGAATACGCGGCTGCGGTTGTAGACCGAGGCGGTGCCGTCGGGATTGCGCCAGTTGAAGTCGCTGACACCTTCGCCATGGCCGTACAAACCGAAGCCGTACAGGTCGACGCTGTCGTTCAAGGCCAGGTTGAGGTTGAAGCCGAAGTGGCGGTTTTCCAGGTCCGGCTGTCCCCAGCGCTGCACCGGGTCGGGCACCACCAGATCGGGGTGGGCGTTCTGGAAGGCGATCGCATCGGCGCGTTGGCGGCTGCGCGAGGTGGCATCGGATTTGTCCCAGTCGGCGAACAGCGACAGGCTGCCCTTGTCGCCCAGCGCGAAGCCGTGGCGGCCCCCGATCTTGCGGCCCAGGCCATCGCCCTCGCTGTACTCGGAGAGCCCCAGCGACAGTTCGCCGCCGACCCGGTCATCCAGGATGATGTTGATGACACCGGCGATCGCGTCCGAGCCGTACTGCGCGGACGCGCCGTCGCGCAGCACTTCAATGCGCTGGATCGCATGCACCGGAATCTGGGCCAGGTCCGGACCCTGCGCGCCACGTGCGCCCAGCAGCGCCGAGCGGTGGAAGCGGCGACCATTGACCAGCACCAGGGTCTGGTCCGGCGAGAGGCCGCGCAGCGTGGCCGGCCGCACGAACACCAGGCCATCATTCATCGGCATGCGCTGGACCACGAACGACGGCACCAGCTGGGCCAGCACATCGTTGAGGTCGGAGGATTCGATCGCCTGGATTTCTTCCTGCGAGAACACGTCCACCGGGGCCAGCGTGTCGAACTGCGTGCGGTTGCTGCCGCGCGTGCCGGTGACGATCATCGTGTCCAGGGTGGCGGGGGCCGCGGCATTCCCTGCCGGGGCGGCCTCGGCACGCGCATCGGCGGCCAGGGCGAAGGTAAGGACGGACGACACCGCTACAGCAAGCACACAACGATTCACTGACGACTCCGCGTACGAACAGGTGGGGGGTTCGCCGTGACGGCTTGTCACGACATCCTCACAGTGTGTTGACGCGATATTGCCCGGCAGTGACACGCAGACGACCGTCGTTGCCGCCCCCGCACATACGCCCGCGCACGGCGTTTTCCTGGTTTCGACACCGCCATGACGCTTGTCTAACGAAATGATAATGACTATCATTCACTGATCGGCTGTACGCCTAGCCAACCGGCGCCCGGATGCCTCACGCCTTCCCTGCGCAACGCCCCGTGTACACCTCCTGATCCGCTGCCTCGCCTGCCCTGCTGCCCCCGGCAGCGTCACTGCGCGTGCGGCCGTTTTCCCACATTGGAAGTGTTGCCATGACCCGTTCGTCCGCGTCACCGTTGTCCCGGCCATCGTTGTTGACCCTCGCGCTTGTTGCTGCCCTCGCCGGGCCGGCGCTGCCCGCCTTTGCCGAGGCCGGGCCGAATGAGGCAACCACGCTGGACACGGTCAAGGTGACCGCCGATGGCGAGATCCCGAATTCCTACACGGTCAAGCAGGCCAGCACCGCCACCAAGTTGAACCTGTCGCTGCGCCACACCCCCCAGTCGGTCACCGTGCTGACCCGCCAGCGTCTGGACGACATGGGCCTGTACGCCCTGTCCGATGTGATGGGCCAGGTCACCGGCGTGCATGTGTCGGTCACCGATTCGGAGCGCATCAACTACATCTCGCGTGGCTACAGCATCACCAATTTCCAGATCGACGGGATGCTCAACACGTTTGGTGGCTCGCTCAAGACCAACACCGACAGCGCGATCTACGAGCGCATCGAAGTGGTCCGCGGTGCCACCGGCCTGACCACCGGCGCCGGTGATCCGTCGGGCACGATCAACATGGTCCGCAAGCGACCGACCCAGGAGATGGCGATGAGCGCCAGGCTGACCCTGGGCCGCTGGGGCAACCAGCGTCTGGAAGCGGACATCGGCGGCCCGATCGCGCTGGATGGCCGCGTGCGTGCGCGCTTCGTCGCCGCCAAGCAGCAGAGCGATTCCTTCCGCGATGTGTACCGTCTGGACAAGGACGTGTTCTACGGCATCGTGCAGGCCGACCTGACCGACAGCACCCTGTTCGAAGTCGGCTATGACTACCAGTCGCCGGAAACCAAGGGCGTGACCTGGGGCGTGGTGCCGTACTGGGGCCCGGACGGCAAGCCGGCCAACCTGCCCCGCTCGACCAACCTCTCGGCACGCTGGAGCAGCTGGCCGATCGTGGAGAAGACCACCTTCGTGCGCCTGGAGCAGCAGCTCGGCAACGGCTGGTCGCTGAAGGCCAGCGCGACCCGCGCCAAGCGCAACACCGATGGCGACGTCTGGTATGGCGCCCAGGGGTATCCGGCACCGGACGGCACCGGGGTGCGCGCCTATCTCTCGCATTTCGCCGAGCGCAGCGAAATGAACGTGTTCGACCTCAACGCCAGCGGCCCGTTCCAGCTGTTCGGCCGTGAGCACGAGCTGGTGGCTGGCGTCGGCCAATCCGTGCGCAAGGGCGAATCGCCTGCCTCGGCGTTCACGCAGCCGCCGGGCTATGACGTCGTGCCGGACTGGCGCCACTGGACCGGGGATGTCGCCCCGTTGCCGCTCACCCGGCATGACTGGCTGGCCTCGGAGAACGAGCTGACGCAGAAGGCCGCCTACGTGGCCGCCCGCCTGCAGCTGGCCGATCCGTTGCTGGCCGTGCTCGGCGCCCGCTACGGCAGCTGGGAAACCCGCAGTTGGCGCTACACCCACGATGCTGCCGGCAACCGTACCGGCACCACCCGCGGCGGCTACAAGCCGGACGATTCGCTGACCCCGTACTTCGGCCTGGTCTACGATTTCAGCAGGCAGTTCAGCGCCTACGCCAGCTACACCGACATCTTCCAGCCGCAGGACTACCGCGACAAGAACAACGACTACCTGGAGCCGGTGGTCGGCGACATGTGGGAGGCTGGCCTGAAGGGTGAATTCTTCGGTGGACGCCTGAACACCTCCGCCGCGGTGTTCAAGGGCGAGAAGGACAATGTCGCCGAGCTCGATGACTCGGTGCCGGCCGCCTCGCTGCCCGATGGCAGCAGCGCCTACCGTTCCACCGGCAAGGGCAACAAGGTCAAGGGCTGGGAACTGGAAGCCCAGGGCAGCCTGACCGCGAACTGGAACCTCTCGGCCGGTTTCGCGCACACCACCATCCGCAACCAGGCCGGCGTGGCGCAGAACACCACCAACCCGGTGGACACCTTCCGCCTCAACACCAGCTGGCGCCCGAGCGGTGAGTGGAACCGCCTGTCGCTGGGCGGTGGCGTGACCTGGCAGAGCCGGATCTACCGGACCAGCACCAAGCCGCGCGCGGATTACGCGACCAGCGGCCGTACCGAATCGGCGTTGATCACCCAGGACGCGTTCTACCTGGTGAATGTGTTCGCCGGCTACCGCTTCAACGACAACTTCTCCGCGCAGCTCAACGTCAACAACCTGCTCGACAAGAAGTACTTCAGCAACGTCGGTTTCTACAACGGCGTGTACTGGGGCGAACCGCGCAACGTGATGTTGAACCTGCGCTGGAAGCTCTGACACCAGCTCCAAGGGACCACTGCGACGCGCAGTGAACACGGCCACGGATGGCCACTATCCTTCATCACCGGCTGCGGCCGGTGATGCCCGTTTCCCCGATCGATCAGCAGGTTTCCGTGGACAGCACGCCGCACGCCAGCGCCAGGTTCAACCGTCTTGGTTCCTTCTTCACCCGCCCCTGGCTGGGTGTGTTGTCACGTTCGCTCGCCGCGATCTTCGGCGGCTACGCGCTGGCCGCGACCTGCTCGATGTTCTTCGCGGTCGCCCTGCCGATCGCGCGCGGGCAGGCCGTGCTGACCGGCATGATGGTGGCGATCGTGCTGTGCGCCTGCGCGGCGCTGTGGGCGTTCGCTACCCGCACCGCCCTGCGCGCCTGGGTCGGCATCCTGATGCCCACCGTGCTGTTCTGGGTGGGCACCCGCCTGCTGCAGGGGGCCGCATGAAGAACGGATTCCGCCAGTCGATGGCGTGGCTGCACACCTGGACCGGCCTGCTGGTCGGCTGGCTGCTGCTGCTGATTTTCATGGCCGGCACGGCCAGCTACTACCGTGAGGAAATCAGCCGCTGGATGCGCCCGGAGCTGCCGCGCAGCAGCGTCACCGCCGATGTGGCCGCCGAGCGTGCGCTGACCTTCCTGCAGCACAAGGCGCCACAGGCCGAGAGCTGGAACGTCACCCTGCCCGACCCGCGCAACCCGGCGATGCGCATGTTCTGGCGCAACCCCGAATCAATGGTCAAGCCGCCGGTGGAAGGCGAGCGTCGCCGGCGCGGCGGTGGCCGTTTCGGCGATGCCACCGTGGATCCGAACACCGGCGAGGAAATAGCCGCACGCGAAACCCGCGGTGGCGACTTCTTCTACCGCCTGCATTTCGACCTGCACTACATCCCGGTGTACTGGGCGCGTTACCTGGTCGGTTTCTGCGCGATGTTCATGCTGGTGGCGATCATCACCGGCGTGATCACGCATAAGAAGATCTTCAAGGACTTCTTCACCTTCCGACCGGAGAAGGGCCTGCGTTCGTGGCTGGATTTCCATAACGTCAGCGCAGTGATGGCGCTGCCGTACCACGCGATGATCACCTACACCGGCATCGTCACCCTGATGTTCATGTACCTGCCGTGGGGCGTGAGCGTGGCCTACCCCAAGGATGAGGAGGCGTTCTTCAGCGAGGCTTTCGCGCGCCTGGCCGAGATCGAGACCCCCGCCGAAGGACGCGCCACGCCGCTGCCGATCCAGCAGCTGCTGGACAGCGCCCGCGCCGAATGGAAGGGGGCCGATGTCGCCGGCTTCACCCTGTACCACCCGGGCGCAGCGAATGCGATCGTGGATATCACCCAGCGCGATGGAAAGCGCCTGTCGGTGGATACCCCGTCGCTGCGCTTCAACGCCATCACCGGGCAACTGCTCGAGGCCAGCCCGGCCTCCGGTGGTGCGACCCAGACCCGCGGCGTGATGTACGGGCTGCACCTGGCGCGCTTCGCCGATTGGGGCCTGCGTGCCCTGTTCTTCCTCTCGGGCCTGATCGGCTGCCTGATGGTCGCCAGCGGCGTGGTGCTGTGGGCGGTCAAGGAACGTCCCAAGCACGCCAAGTCCGGCAAGACCGGCTTCGGCCTGCGCCTGGTCGACGCGCTGAACATCGGCGCAGTGGCCGGCCTGCCGATTGCCTTCGCCACCTACTTCCTGGCCAACCGCCTGCTGCCGGTGCAGATGGCCGAGCGCTCCGCGGCCGAGGTCAATGCGTTCTTCTACGCCTGGGCCGCCGCATTGCTGGCCGGTTTCATCTGGCCCAAGCGGATGATGTGGACCTGGCAGCTGTATCTGGGCGGCGCGCTGTTCGCCCTGATCCCGGTGGTCAACGCATTGACCACGCACGCGCATCTGGGCGTGACCCTGCGTACCGGTGACTGGGTGCTGGCCGGCTTCGATCTGACCATGCTCGCCTTCGGCGCGATGCTGGCCTACTGCGGCCATCGCATGCAGCGTTGGCAGCCACCGTTGAGCGCCGCCGAGAAGAAGCGTCGCCAGCAGGCCGCTGCTGCGGGGGCCACGGCATGATGCTGCTCGCGATCACGCTGAGCTTTTCGGCGTTCACGGCGCTGTCGCTGGCCATGGACAAACACCAGCTGGATCTGCACGGCAAAGCCGGCGCCAGCGCATCGCGCATGCGGGTGTGGCGCTGGGTGGGCTGGACGTTGCTGACCGTCGCCTTCGCATTGTGCGTGCTGGATCACGGCTGGGCGATCGGCCCGGTGCTGTGGCTGGGCGCGCTGACGATCAGCGGGTTGCTGATCGCGTTCGGGCTGTACCCGTATCGCACGCGCTGGATCGCGCCATTGGCATGGGCGTTGCCGGTGGTGGGGCTGGCGGTGGCGCTGGTCGGGCGTTGAGGGAGCAGCCACGCATGGCGTGGCTCCACCTTCAGATCGATCCTTGCGGCGCACCCGCCGCACCCTCGCGGGCGTCGCCGCATCGCGATCGCCGGTCAGGGCACCAGTGAAAACATGTGCGCGTCGGCGGGACGGCCGTCGATGACCAGCCGGTTGCGTGCCACGCCCTCGCGAAGCGCGCCGGCCTTCTCCGCCACCCGTTCGCTGGCGAGGTTGCCCACCGCCACCACGATCTCCACCCGTTGCAGGCCCAGCGGCCCGAACGCCTGGGCAGCCAGTGCCCGGACAACGCGGGGCGCCACGCCCTGGCCACGGCACGACTGCCGTACCCAGTAGCCCAGGTTGCAGAACCGGGGATCGTGCTGGATCTTGTTCAGTCCCGCGCCGCCGACAAACGCCGCCGTGTCCTGCTCGAATATCCCGTACTCGCAGGCCGAGCCTGCCGCCCAGCCGTCGCGGCAGGCCTGGAACCACTGCAGCGCCTGCGCGACGCTGTAGTCGGCCGAGCTCCACGGCATCCAGCGCTGCATGCCCTCGGCCGATTCACGCACCGCCGCCACAAACGGGGCGGCGTCGGCATCCTGGAACGGACGCAGCAGCAGTCCGTCGGCGGTGAGCGGGCTGTCGTCCATGCCAGCCGCCATCGCTCAGGCGCCGTAGCGGCGCAGTTCCCACGCGCGGTGGATGCGCGGGTTGCGTTCGAAGTCCGCCCCGATGGTCTCGGGCGAAATCTCTTTGCACTCCGCGAATTCCTTGATCGCTTCGTCGTCCAGCTTGAAGCGGCGGAAGTTGTTGGAGAAGTACAGCACGCCTTCCGGGCTCAGGCGGGCCACGGCCGCGCGCAGCAGGCGCACGTGTTCGCGCTGGATGTCGAAGTCATCGGCGCGGGCCGAGTTGGAGAAAGTCGGCGGATCGCAGAAGATCACGTCGAAGCGGTGGCGCTCGGCCTCCAGCCACGCCAGTGCATCGGCCTGGATCAGCTGGTGCTGGCTGCCGCCCTTGCCGTTCAAGGCCAGGTTGTCGGCACACCACTGCAGGTAGGTGCCGGACAGATCCACGCTGGTGGTCGATGCCGCACCCGCCACCGCCGCCTGCACGCTGGCGACACCGGTGTAGCAGAACAGGTTGAGGAAGCGCTTGCCCTGGGCTTCCTGCGCCATGTGCCAGCGCAGCGGGCGGTGGTCCAGGAACAGGCCGGTGTCCAGGTAATCGAACAGGTTCACGCGCAGCAGCGCGTCGTTCTCGCGTACCAGCACGAATTCGCCGCGCTGCTCGAAGCGGCCGTACTTGCTGCCGCCCTTGCCCCGCTCGCGCGACTTCAGTGCGACCTGCTCGGCCGGCACCTGGAACACCTCGCGGGCAGCCGACAGCAGCTCGTTGCGGCGGCGACGCACATCGACATCGGGAATGGTCGCCGGGGCCGCGTATTCCTGCACATGCAGGAAGGTACGGCGGGCACCACCGTCTTCTTCGTAGACATCGATGGCGGCGGCGTATTCGGGCAAATCGGCATCGTAGACGCGGTAGCAGGTGATGCTCTCGCGCGCCCGCCACGTCTTGAATTTCTTGATGTTCTTGCGCAGGCGGTTGGCCACCATCTGCGCACCTTCGCTGAGCTCGCGCGGTTGGCCGGTGTTCTCGCGTTGCGGCACGGCGATCGGGTCGCAGACGATCAGCGCGCACTCGATGGCGCCGTTGAACAGCTGGTACTTCTTGTTGGCGCGCAGGCCGGTGGCAAATGCCAGGTCCGCACTGCCGCACAGCAGGCTGGCACGCCACTGCGGCACCGCGCGCTTGAGCGCGTCGCCGAGGCGGCGATACAGCAGCGCATCGGCGGCCAGGCGCTCGTCATAGGGCGGGTTGCAGACCACGCAGCCGGTTTCCTGCGGCGGCACCTGCACATCGGCCACGTCGCGAACGCCGAACCAGATCGCGTGCGAGACACCGGCGGTCTCGGCATTTTCCTTGGCCGCGCGGATCGCATGCGGGTCGATATCGCTGCCGTGGATGACCTGCTTGAGCGCACCGCGGCCCGCTTCCTCGCGCGCACGCGCTTCGGCCATCAGGGTGTTCCAGCTCTCACGGTCGAAGCCCAGCCAGCGGCTCGGCGGGATGCTGCCGTGTCGCTGCAGGCCCGGGGCGACGTCGGCGGCCATCAGCGCGCCTTCGATCAGCAGCGTGCCGCTGCCGCACATCGGGTCGAGCAGGCCACCGCCTTCGCTGTGGATCTTCGGCCAGTTGGCGCGCAGCAGCACGGCGGCGGCCAGGTTTTCCTTCAGCGGCGCCTCGTTCTGCGCCATGCGCCAACCGCGCCGATGCATCGGGCCACCGCCCAGATCGATCGAGATCGTGGCGCGGCCCTTGCGCAGCGAGAGGTTGATGCGCACATCCGGGAATTCGACGTTCACCGACGGACGTTCCAGACCCTGCGCGCGCAGGCTGTCGACCACGCCATCCTTGACCCGCTGCGCGGCGAAGCGCGCGTGGGTGATCTCGGTGCCGGACACATGGGCATCCACCGACAGGGTCAGCTCGGGGCTGATGTGCTGCTCCCACGCCATCGCCGACACGCCTTGGTAGAGCGAGCCCTCGTCCGGGCACTCGAACTCGGCCAGCGGCCACAGCACCCGGCTGGCCAGGCGCGACCACAGCACCACGCGCTGTGCCTGCGCCAGCTCGCCCTCGGCGTTGACGCCGGAAATGGTGGCGGTGGCCTTGTCCAGGCCGAGCGCCAACAGTTCGTCGGCGAGCAGATACTCCAGGCCCTTGGCGCAGGAAACAAAGAATTTCACGGAATCGGTATCGCAGGTCAGCGGAGAGGGGGTGCCCACGGGCACGGCAAGCAGCCGGGCACGGGGTCCCGGGGGGCCATTGTACGTGAGGCGGGCTGGATCGCCCGGCTTACAGCGAGGCCAGCAATTCCTCGAAGGCCCGGGTCGACGCCTCCACGTGGTTGGCCAGGCGGTGCCCGTCGTCCACCATCAGCAGGCGCGCGGAGCGGGCCTGGGCCCAGGCGATGACCTCGGCGGGCGGGATCAGTTCGTCGTGCCAGGCATGCACCACGCTGGTCGGCACCCGCGCCGCATCCAGCGCCGGCATCGGCCCCATGCGGGTCGGCGGCACCATCAGGAACAGCCCGCGGACCGGCACCTGCAGCGAGGCGATGGCCGAGATGTATGAGCCCAGGCTGGAACCGGCCAGCACCACCGGGCCCTGCGCGGCACGGGCGGTGGCCAGGGTGACCAGACGCTGCAGGCGGGCACGCACATCGCCGAGGCTGCTGACCTCGCGCTGGGCGTCCAGGTCGGTGTAGTCCGGGCGCTCGTGGGTCCAGCCCAGGCGGTCGGCCACCTCGGCCAGGGCGGTCACCTTGATGGCGTCCGGGCCGCTTTCAAAGCCATGGGAGAGAATGCTGTGGCCGCGGCTCATGCACACACCGGGCGGGAATCGATAGGAGCGTTCATGCCCGAATGCTAGCATCGCCGCATGCCCGACCGCGCCCCGCCCGCCATCGATGCACAGCCCCTGTCCTACCAGGACAGGCTGCTGCCCCGCACCCACGACGACATCGATCTGGTCGTCATCCACTGCACCGAACTGCCGGACCTGGCGATGGCGCGCGAGTACGGCGAGCGCGTGCTGTATGAGAGCGGCACGGGCAACAGCGGGCACTACTACATCGACCGCGACGGGCGCATTGTCCAGTACGTGTCATTGGACCGCATCGCGCATCAGGTCACGGGTTTCAATCCGCGCTCGATCGGCATCGAACTGGTCAACACCGGGCGTTACCCGCACTGGTGGGATTCCCGCCACCAGGCGATGGACGAGCCCTACCCGGATGCGCAGATCGCGGCGCTGATCGATCTGCTGCAGCACCTGTGCGGCACGCTGCCGGCGCTGGCGCATATCGCCGGCCACGAGTGGCTCGATACACGTGAAGAAGTGGCCAGCGACGATCCGGAGCGGCGCGTGCCGCGCAAGCGCGACCCGGGCCCGCTGTTCCCGTGGCCGCGCGTGCTCGCGGCGGTGCCGTTGCAGGAACTGCGTGGGTGAGCGGGTGTGCCGATGATCAGCCGGTGGCCACCGGGCGCGACGGATCGCTGACCCAGCCGCTCCACGAATCGGCATAGATCCGCGCGCCTTCCAGGCCGGCCGCTTCCATTGCCAGCAGCAGATGGCAGGCGGTCACGCCGGAGCCGCACATCAGGACCACCTCCTCCGGTGCATGCGTGCCGAGCAGCGGCTGCAGCGCCGCGCGCAGATCGTCCGCAGGGCGCAACCGCCCGTCATGCACATTCAACGCGAACGGACGATTCACCGCGCCTGGCACATGGCCGGCGACCGGGTCCAACGGCTCCACTTCGCCCCGGAAACGCTCGCCGGCCCGCGCATCGATCAGCCAGCCCGGAGCATGCTTGAGACGCGCCTGCACCTGCTCGACCGAGGCGATCTGGCTGCGGTCGAAGTGACCGGGGTAAGGCGGCAGCGCGGTCACTTGCGGCAGCTCGCTAGTAACCGGCAGACCGGCCGCCTGCCAGGCCGCGAAGCCGCCATCGAGGACGCGAACGTGCGCATGCCCGATCAACCGCAACAGCCACCACAGGCGCGCGGCGGCCATGCTGCCATCGCCGGCGTCATAGACCACCACCCGGGTATCGGGCCCGATGCCCCACTCGCCCAGGCGTGCGGCGAACGCCTCGCTGTCCGGCAGTGGGTGACGGCCATGGCCGGTGCGGCCCAGATCGGACAGATCCCGGTTGAGATCGGCGTACAGGGCGCCGGGCAGATGGCCCTGTGCGTACAGCTGCGCACCGGACTGCGGGTCGGCCAACGAGAAACGGGCATCCACCACGCGCAGCGGCGCTGCGGCACTGGCCGTCGCGCGTGCATCCATCAGGCGCGTGGCGCCCTCCTCCAGGGCCGGTGCGAGGGCGGTGACATCGATCAGCGGCGTGGTCATGCGGTCTGCTCCAGGCGGCGACGCAGGTTGTAGAGAATGGCGGCGGTCGCGCCCCAGATCCGTTGCCCCGGCCAGCCATACTCGAGCACGTGGCGGATGCGCCCGCGGTGATCGATCTCGACGTGGTGCAGGTTGGCCGGATCCATCAGGTACGCGAGCGGAACTTCGAAGACTTCGGCGACCTCGCCCGGTTCGGGCACGGCCACGAATGCGGGATCGATCACGGCCACGACCGGCATGACCCGATAACCGGTAATCGTCACGAACGGATCCAGGTATCCCAGTACCTGCACCTGATCCTGCTTGAGGGCGATTTCCTCATCGCTCTCGCGGATCGCGGCGGCCACCGCATCGCGGTCGTCCGGTTCCATGCGCCCCCCCGGGAAACCGACCTGGCCACCGTGATGACGCAACGTATCGGTACGCCGGGTCAGCAGCACCTGGGCACCGCCTTCGCGCGGAATGATGCCGGCCAGCACGGCCGCTTCAACCGGCGGGCCGGGTGGAAGAAGATCGACCAGCTCGCTGCGGTTCCAGCCATCGCCGGGCGGCGGCCGGTCCAGCGGATGCAGCGCGCGCATCAGGCGTTCGTGTTCGGCCAGCGAACCTTGCAGCGATTGCCGCAGTTGTTCGCGCAGGGGCAGCGTGTGCTGCATGACGTGTTGCTGTTCGGGTCGGCTCATGGTTCGCCAGCGGGTGATTTCATCCACGGTGCGCAGGCAGCCCGTGCAGACACCGGCGCGATCCAGCGCGCAGATTCCGATGCAGGGAGTGGGCACGGCATGCGGGGAGTGTTCCATCGATTGCACCGGTCAACAGTAGCGCGAATGCACGGAAACGAAAAACGCGCCGGTGTTGCCACCGGCGCGTTCTTGATGTTGCAGAAATTACTTGACGCTGACGAGCTTGATTTCGAACTGCACCGCAACGTTCGGCGGGAACGGCGTGCGCGGATCGGCACCATAGGCCTGTTCCGGCGGCAGCGTCACTTCCCACTTCGACCCGGCCGGCATCTGCAGCAGGGCTTCACGCATGGCCTTCATTTCGACTTCGCTGACCTTGATGCCCGGGATCTGCTGGGCCGGACGCGCTTCGGCCGGACGGGTGCCGAACGGGTACGGACCGGCCACTTCCAGCTGCACGGTGCTGGCCTGGGTCGGCTTGGCGCCCTTGCCGGCTTCGATCACGCGGTACTGCACGCCGCTCGGAAGCGACTGCACGCCGGCCTTGGCCTTGTTGGTGGCCAGGAACTGGGTGCTCTTGGTCTTGTTCTCGGCGGCAGCCTTGTCGTACTCGGCCTTGGCGGCCTGCGCACGACCCTGCTCACGCTTCTGGAAGGCTTCGACGGCGGGCTTCAACTGCTCGGCCGTGATCGACGGCTGCTTCTTGGCGTAGGCATCCTGCAGGCCCTTCACCACCGAGTTGATGTCCAGCTGCTCGCCGCGTGCGGTGAGTTCAGCCAGGTTGTTGCCGTAGTCGTAACCGAAGTAATAGCTCAGCTTGCCCTTTTCGGACGAGGTGTCCTGGGCGAAGGCATTGCCCGTCAGGGCCAGGGCCGCGACGGCGACCGCGATAGAACGCAACTTCATCAAACTTTTCTCCAGGGGTGGTAACTCAGGACGCGTTGGGCCGCCCTGAGGCGACGGGTTAGGATAGCCGCCGCAACGTTGAACCGCCACTAACGACGCAGGCTCTGACCTGACTTCGTTTCAAGAGTTCAACATCACTTTTTTTTAACGTTTTCAGGAGTCCTGCCGTGGCCGACGCCCTTATCGCGATTATGGACGATGGTGCCGTACGCACTGTGACGGTCAACCGCCCGGACAAACTCAACGCCCTCAACCGGGCGACGCTGGAAGCCCTGGATACGGCCTTCGCCGAGGCCGCTGCCGACCCTGCGGTGCGGGTGGTGGTGCTGACCGGCGCCGGTCCCAAAGCGTTCGTCGCCGGTGCCGACATCGCCGAAATGAACGGCCTGAGCGCGGTTCAGGGTCGTGATTTCTCCCTGCTCGGCCAAGGGCTGATGCGCCGCATCGAGCGCATGCCCAAGCCGGTGATCGGCAAGATCAACGGATTTGCGCTGGGCGGCGGCCTGGAACTGGCCATGGCCTGCCACCTGCGGGTGGCGGCGGAGACCGCCAAGGTCGGCCAGCCGGAGGTCAACCTGGGCCTGATTCCCGGTTTCGGCGGCAGCCAGCGGCTGCTGCGCCTGTGCGGCCGCGCTGCCGCGCTGGAGCTGTGCCTGCTGGGCACCCCGATCACTGCGGCCCGTGCCGCGCAACTGGGCATCGTCAACGAGGTCGTCCCCGCCGCGGAGCTCGATGCGCGGGTCCAGACCATCGCGTCGCAGTTGGCCTCGGCCGCGCCGCTGGCACTGCGCGGCATCCTGGATGCGATCCACATCGGCGGTGAGTGCCCGCTGGGCGAGGGCCTGGAGTACGAGAGCGCGCAATTCGGCCTGATGTTCGCCACCGAGGACATGCGCGAAGGGACCAACGCATTCCTGGCGCGCCGCCCACCGGTATTCCAGAACCGCTGAGCCATGTCGCCTCCCCCTACCGTTTCGCCGGCGCAGTTGCTGGCGCTCGTGCTCGATGATCACTGGGACGCCGCGCTGGACGCCGGGCTGATGGACTACGTTCCGCACCCGGGCGACGCACAGCTGCTGCCCGGTCATCCCGACCTGCCGCAGCGCCTGCAGCAGGCGCAGCAGCAGCTGCAACGGGCCTGGGCCGCACGCGAACGCTACCGTCAGCGCCAGCAGCGGCTCGCGCGCCGTGCCGCCGAACGCGATGCGCGCCGTGCACCGCCCCCCACACCCGAGATCCAGAAGCCCGCCCTGCCCTCTGCCGCCGCCGCGATCCTCGCGCGCGCCAAGGCCAAGGCCGCTGGCCGCACGTCCTGATGGCAACGATGAAGAAAACCGCCGCACGCACCGCACGCATGCCCAAGGCCGACGTGATCGAAATGTTCACGCGCCTGCGCGAACTCAACCCGCACCCAAAGACCGAACTGGAGTACAGCACCCCGTTCGAACTGCTGGTGGCGGTGACGCTGTCCGCGCAGGCCACCGACGTGGGCGTCAACAAAGCCACGCGCAAGCTGTTTCCGGTCGCCAACACGCCGCAGGCGATCCTGGCGCTCGGTGAGGACGGTCTGAAGAAGTACATCGCCACGATCGGCCTGTACAACGCGAAAGCCAAGAACGTGATCGCCGCCTGCGCGATGCTGGTCAGCCAGCACGGCGGCGAGGTGCCGCGTGATCGTGCCGCACTCGAAGCGCTGCCCGGTGTCGGTCGCAAGACCGCCAACGTGGTGCTCAACACCGCGTTCGGTCAGCCGGTGATGGCGGTGGACACCCACATCTTCCGCGTGTCCAACCGCACCGGCCTGGCGCCGGGCAAGGATGTGCGCGCGGTGGAGGATCTGCTGGTCAAGGTGATCCCCGCCGAGTTCCTGCTCGATGCGCACCACTGGCTGATCCTGCACGGCCGCTATGTGTGCAAGGCACGCAAGCCGGACTGCCCGCAATGCGTGATCCGCGACCTGTGCCGATTCAAGGAGAAAACCGCCGCCTGAACGGGGCACGCGACTGCCATATGGGCGCAACCCGGCGGTCATCTGCGCCGGGCATCAATAGCAGCCCCTGACGCCGCTTGGGATGCGGGCGATGACGGTTTGTCTGAAACTGTCACATTTACGCAATCTTCACTAATTAGCCTGCGCAGCATCTTCCCACCTGCCTGCAAGGCTCCTTCCATGAAACTGCATCGCCAACTTCTTACTGCGGCCGTGGCGGCTGCGCTGTTCGTTCCGGCCGCTCACGCTGAAGTGGCCATCGATGTGATCGGCGGTTCGGAAATCACGTTCGAGGGCCTGGTCCAGGCCGACGGCAACTGGTTCGACAACGATGTGACCGACCTCAACGGCGGTGATGCCGGCAACGGCAAGAACAGCGAATTCGAGCTGCGCCGCGCCGAGCTGGTGCTCAAGGGCAAGGGCCCGGGCAACGTGGAATGGGTGGTGGGCTACGACGCCAAGGCCGACAAGTTCCTGGACACCAACCTGAAGTACAAGCTGGCCGGCAACGCCAACCACTTCGTGCAGTTCGGCCAGTTCAAGCAGCCCAACAGCCTGGAAGAACTCTCCAGCACCAAGAACAACGACTTCATCTCCAAGGCCGCGGTCACCAACACCTACGCCGTGGCCCGCCGCCTCGGTGGCGCCTACAGCATCGGTGACAACAACTGGTCCGTCACCGCCAGCGCCTTCGGCCGCGAGCTGACCCGCAACCTGGCACACGGCAGCGGCTACGGCGCGCGTGGTACCTGGGCCCCGATCAATGACAAGGGCCAGGTCCTGCACTTCGGCCTGAGCTATGTGGACTACGACACCGACGCCGACACCCTGCGCGTGCGCGCCCGTCCGAACGCCGACCTGGCCACCGCGCGCCTGGTCGACAGCGGCAACCTGGTCGATACCGACCGCGTCAGCACGATCGGTGCCGAAGCGATGTACATCGGTGGCCCGTTCAAGGCCCAGGCCGAGTACTACACCAGCAAGGCCAAGCGTTACTCGCACGACAACTACAGCAGCGACGGCTACTACGTCAGCGGCCTGTGGAACATCAGCGGCGAGACCTGGGGCTACAAGGGCGGTACCCCGACCACCGGCCTGCCGGACGAACCGGGCCGCGGCATGTGGCAGCTGGGTGCGCGTTACGACCACATGGATCTCAACGACGGTAACCTGAACGCGAATCCGGTGGCCGGTCGCCCGCCGATCGTCGATGGCGTGCTGGGCGGCAAGATGGACATCTGGACCGTGGGCGTGAACTACTACTGGCGCTCCAACACCAAATTCGCGCTGAACTACGTGATGGTGGACAGCAAGAAGTACAGCTCGACCGCGCGCACGTTCGTCAACGACGACCCGAACATCCTCGAAGCGCGCCTGCAGTTCTTCTGGTAAGCCCTGCAACACGCGTGACACACAAAGGCGCAGCTTCGGCTGCGCCTTTTTCGTGCCCGCGCGCCGGTATGCGCGCGTATGCTGTGCGCCCTTTGCCCCATGGATGGAACCCGATGCGTATCGCCCTCCCGCTGTTGCTGGCCGCCGCGTGCAGTGCCGCCGCCCTGCCCGCCCAGGCGCAGGACTGCCATGACGCCCAGGCGGCCGCTGAGGAGGCCTACGTGGTGCGGGCGGACAATGCGCTGCCCGATCGCCTCGGCTATACCCGCGACACCGCCGCCAGCGTCTGCCGCCGATGGCCGGCACGCCCCGAGCTGACCTTGGTGGCCACGCCGGTCTGGCGCGACGGTGGCGACAACGACGCCCGCGATGGCGACGTGGAGGTGTTGGTAATCGATTCCGACACCCTCGCCACGCGCGCTTGGACGGTGCTGTCCGGCGCACTCGACAGCGATGCGATCTTCTACGACGGCATGCACCTGGATACTGCGCGCTACCAGCTTGCGCCGGACACCCTCGCCTTCGGCCTGCGCGTGCAGCGCCGCAATGGCTCCGGGCCCAATCCGTTCAGCGAAGAACAATTGCATCTGCTGGCGGTGCAGGCAGACACGCTGCGCACGCTCGGCCCACCGATGGTGTTGGGTCGTTTCCAGGCCGAGTGGGACACCCGCTGCGCCGGCGACTCCACCGACGTAACGCGCACCGTGGCCGTTGGGCCCAAAGGCAAACACGGCTTGGCCGATCTCATCCTGCGCGAGCGGCGGGTCACCACGCACAGCTGGATGGACGGGGACACCTGCCGCGACCAGGACACGCCAGTGGAGGGCGAGCGCCGCGTGCTGCGCTTCGACGGCCGCCGCTACGCGGTCCCGGAGGCGCTGCAGCCGCTGTGACACCCCGCCCGGAAGGCGTGTCACGAGGTGGTCATATGACAGTCGCTGCGCTGTCATCGAACCGTTATGGAATGAGCACCGGGCGGGACACCCCGCACCTTCATCCATCCCAGGAGCCACCCCGTGATCCACGCCTTCAAGTCGCGCGCCGCTGTTGCCGTCCTCGCCGCGTCATCCGTGTTTGCCGCCAACGCCGCCGATGTGACCGGCGCGGGCGCCTCGTTCATCTACCCGGTCATGTCCAAGTGGTCGGCCGACTACAGCACTGCCACCGGCAAGAAGGTCAACTACCAGTCCATCGGTTCCGGTGGTGGTATCGCCCAGATCAAGGCCGCGACCGTTGATTTCGGCTCCTCCGATGCCCCGCTGAAGCCGGAAGAACTGGCTGCCGCCGGCCTGGCCCAGTTCCCGTCGGTCATCGGCGGCGTGGTCCCGGTGATCAACGTGGCCGGCATCGCCCCGGGCGCGCTGAAGCTCGATGGCCCGACCCTGGGCAACATCTTCCTGGGCAAGATCAAGACCTGGAACGACCCGGCGATCGCCGCGCTGAACCCGGGCGTGAAGCTGCCCGACGGCAAGATCACCGTCGTGCACCGCTCGGACGGTTCGGGCACCACCTTCAACTTCGTCAACTACCTTTCCAAGGTCAACCCGGAGTGGAAGACCAAGGTCGGTGAAGGCACCTCCGTCCAGTGGCCGGTCGGCATCGGTGGCAAGGGCAACGAAGGCGTTGCCGCCTACGTGAAGCAGATCAAGGGCGGCATCGGCTACGTCGAACTGTCCTACGCGCTGCAGAACAAGATGTCCTACGCTGCGATGAAGAACGCCTCGGGCAAGATCGTGCTGCCGAGCGACACCTCCTTCGCCGCCGCTGCTGCCAGCGCCGACTGGGCCAGCGCGAAGGACTTCTACCTGGTCATGACCAACGCCCCGGGCGCCGATGCGTGGCCGATCACCGCCACCAACTTCATCCTGGTCCGCAAGCAGCCCAAGAACGTCGCCAACGCCAAGGCCACCCAGGAATTCTTCCGCTGGATCTACAAGAGCGGCGATGCGCAGGCCAAGCAGCTCGACTACGTCCCGCTGCCGGACACCCTGGTCAAGCAGATCGAGACCTACTGGTCGCAGAACCTGAAGTATTGAGGAAGTCACCACCCACGGTGGTGACCTACCGGTAGGTGCCGACCGTTGGTCGGTACGCGTCGCCCCCGACGCAACCCACCGGACAGAGCAATGGCGCCGGAGGGACCTCTCTCCCCCTTCCGGCGCCATCGGGCGCGGACCGCAAGGTTCCGCGCCTTTTTGTTGCCTGCCGCAAAATGCCCGACCCTTGTGCCGCAAGGCTTTGCGTGCGCTCGGTCACGGCGTCATCAAGCTGTAACAAAAACATCATTTCATAGTCGCGTCGCCGGAAAGACCGGCCCTTATCCCGCTATGGAGTGACGCATGAAACTGCACACGGCCAGCATCGCCGCCCTTTCCCTGGCCATCGCGCTGGGTCTTTCCGCCTGCAAGCCGGGCGCTGAAGGCCAAGCCGCCGCGCCGGCCACCGATGCGCCCGCTGCCGCTCCGGCCGCTGGCGATCGCCTGACCGCCGAGATTTCCGGCGCCGGTGCCTCCTTCATTTTCCCGCTGGTGTCCAAGTGGTCGGCCGACTACAACACCGCCACCGGCGCCAAGATCAACTACCAGTCGATCGGTTCCGGTGGCGGCATCGCCCAGATCAAGGCCGGCACCGTTGATTTTGGTTCCTCCGACAAGCCGCTGAGCAGCGAAGAGCTGGCCCAGGCCGGCCTCGGCCAGTTCCCGTCGGCGATCGGTGGCGTGGTGCCGGTGGTCAACATCGACGGCCTGGAAGCCGGCAAGCTGCGCCTGAGCGGCGCCCTGCTGGCCGATATCTTCCTGGGCAAGGTCAAGACCTGGAACGACCCGGCCATCGTCGCCGCCAACCCGGGCGTCAAACTGCCCGACGGCAAGATCACCCTGGTCCACCGTTCGGACGGCTCGGGCACCACCTTCAACTTCTCCAACTACCTCTCCAAGGTCAGCCCGGACTGGAAGAGCAAGGTCGGCGAAGGCACCTCGGTGCAGTGGCCGGACGGCGTGGGTGGCAAGGGCAACGAAGGCGTGGCGTCGTACGTGAAGCAGATCAAGGGCTCGATCGGCTACGTCGAACTGGCCTACGCGCTGCAGAACGGCATGCCGTACGCCTCGATGCAGAACGCCGCCGGCAACTGGGTGCAGCCGAGCGCGGAAACCTTCGCCGCGGCAGCCGCCAGCGCCGACTGGGCCAGTGCCAAGGACTTCAACCTGGTCATCACCAATGCCCCGGGCGACCAGGCATGGCCGATCACCGCCACCAACTTCATGCTGATGCACAAGCAGCCCAAGGAGGCCCAGCGCAGCAAGGACACCCTGGCGTTCTTCAAGTGGGCCTTCGAGAAGGGCCAGACCCAGGCCAACGAACTGCACTACGTGCCGCTGCCGGCCGAGCTGGTCACCCAGATCGAAGCCTACTGGACCAGCGAGTTCAAGTAAGCCAGACAGCGGGCCTGTGCACAGCGCAGGCCCGCTTTCCTCGCCGCACCACCCTGCCGAACCACCACTCGGGCCCCCGCCTCAGCCATGAATGCCATCGCCCAGCCTGTTCCCGCACCGTCCCTCCGCGACCTGCGTGATGCCCGCAACGACACACTGTTCCGCTGGGTACTGATCGCCACCGTCATCCTGGTGCTGGTCGCCCTGGCCTGCGCCGCGCTCTCCATGCTATGGGGCGGCCGCCATGCCCTGCAGGAGCAGGGCCTGAGCTTCTTCTACTCGTCCGAATGGAATCCGGTCGAGAACAAATTCGGTGCGCTCGCACCGATCTACGGCACCCTCGTCACCGCCCTGATCGCGATGGTCATCGCCGTCCCGGTGAGCTTTGGTATCGCCTTCTTCCTGACCGAGGTCGCCCCGCGCTGGCTGCGTGGCCCGGTTGGTACCGCCATCGAACTGCTGGCCGGTATCCCCTCGATCATCTACGGCATGTGGGGCCTGTTCGTGCTGGTGCCGGTGATGACCGAGTACGTCACCCCGTTCCTCAACGACCACCTGGGCACGATGCCGATCATCGGCCCGCTGTTCCAGGGCCCACCGCTGGGCATCGGCGTGCTCACCGCCGGCTTCGTGCTGGCGATCATGGTGATCCCCTTCATCTCCTCGGTGATGCGCGAAGTGTTCCTCACCGTGCCGACCCGCCTGAAGGAATCGGCCTACGCGCTGGGCTCCACCAAGTGGGAAGTGAGCTGGGACATCGTGCTGCCCTACACCCGCTCGGCGGTGATCGGCGGCATCTTCCTGGGCCTGGGCCGCGCGCTCGGTGAAACCATGGCGGTGGCCTTCGTGATCGGCAACAGCGTGCGCCTGTCGCCGTCGCTGCTGGAACCGGGCACCACGATTGCCGCGCTGATCGCCAACGATTTCGGCGAAGCCACTGAAACCTACCGCTCGGCGCTGCTGCTGCTCGGCTTCGTGCTGTTCATCGTGACCTTCGTGGTGCTGGCGATCGCCCGCCTGATGCTGATGCGCCTGGCCCGCAAGGAGGGCAACTGATGTCCACCGCCAACGCCCAACCGCTGTACCTGCGCCGCCGCATCGTCAACGTGGTCGCGCTGCTGATGTCCTGCCTGACCGCGCTGTTCGGCCTGTTCTTCCTCGGCTGGATCCTGTGGACGCTGGCCTCCAAGGGCCTGGCCGGGATCAACCTGGACCTGTTCACCAAGATGACACCGCCGCCGATGCAGGAAGGCGGCCTGGCCAATGCATTCTTCGGCAGTGCCGTGATGTGCGGCCTGGCGATCGCGATCGGCACCCCGCTGGGCGTGCTCGCCGGCACCTGGCTGGCCGAGTACGGCAACTTCCGCAAGGCCGGCACGGTGGTCCGTTTCGTCAACGACATCCTGCTCTCGGCGCCGTCGATCGTTCTGGGCCTGTTCGTCTATACCCTGTATGTGATGCAGACCGGTGGCCAGTTCTCGGCCTTCGCCGGTGCGCTCTCGCTGGCCTTCATCGTGCTGCCGGTGGTGGTGCGTACCACTGATGAAATGCTGCGCCTGGTGCCCTCGCAGATGCGCGAAGCAGCGCTGTCGCTGGGTATCCCGCAGTGGAAGGTGACCGTGCAGGTGCTGTACCGCAGCGCCGCCGCCGGCATCGTGACCGGCATCCTGCTGGCGCTGGCCCGCATCTCCGGTGAAACCGCGCCGCTGCTGTTCACCGCCTTCGGCAACCAGTACTGGAACAGCAACGTGTTCCAGCCGATGGCCTCGGTGCCGGTGGTGATGAACCAGTTCGCCGGCAGCCCGTATGAATCCTGGCAGGTGCTGGCCTGGGCCGGCGCGCTGGTGCTGACCGTGTTCGTGCTGCTGGTCAGCCTTTCCGCGCGCGGCATCCTGCTGCGCAACCGTATCTCCCATGACTGACCTTTCCACGGACATCGCCATGAACGATCTCTCCAATGCCGTGCCGATGCAGCGCATCGTGGTCCCGGCCTCGCATGAAAACCTGCAGACCCCGGCGCCGATCAAGCTGGCCGCGCGCGGTCTGGATTTCTACTACGACAAGTTCCATGCGCTGAAGGGCATCGACCTGGAGATTCCGGAAAAGCGCGTCACCGCGCTGATCGGTCCCTCCGGTTGCGGCAAGTCCACCCTGCTGCGCATCTTCAACCGCATCTACGCGCTGTACCCCAAGCTGGAAGCGCGTGGTGAAGTGCTGCTGGATGGCGAGAACATCCTCTCGCCGAAGTACCCGATGAACCGCCTGCGCAGCAAGGTCGGCATGGTGTTCCAGAAGCCGGTGCCGTTCCCGATGACCATCTTCGAGAACGTGGCCTACGGCATCCGCCACCACGAGAAGCTCTCCAAATCCGAGATGACCGACCGCGTCGAGCAGGCCCTGCGCCAGGGCGCGCTGTGGGACGAGGTGAAGGACAAGCTCAACCAGAGCGCGCTGGGCCTGTCCGGTGGCCAGCAGCAGCGCCTGTGCATCGCCCGCGCCGTGGCCCTGCGCCCGGACGTGCTGCTGCTCGACGAGCCGACCTCGGCGCTGGACCCGATTTCCACCAGCCGCATCGAGCAGCTGGTGGAAGAGCTCAAGCACGACTACACGATCGTCATCGTGACCCACAACATGCAGCAGGCCGCGCGCGTATCCGACTACACCGCCTTCATGTACCTGGGCGACCTGATCGAACACGACCGCACCGAAGTGATCTTCTCGCAGCCCAACAAGCAGCAGACCGAGGATTACATCACCGGTCGTTTCGGTTGATCGGCGCTGTCCCCTCACCAACTGTCCCAGCCAGGCATGGCCTGGCGCTACCCGGATTGCAGACCATGAATCTTCCCAACGACCACATCGTCAAGAGCTACGACGAAGAACAGCAGCGCCTGGTGGCCGAGATCGTGCGCATGGGCGAGATGGCCGTCGCCCAGCTGGAGGCGTCCATGGACGTCATCGAGAAGCGCGACGAGAACGCGGCCCAGCGCATCATCGCCAACGATGAAGCCATCGATGCGCTCGAGCAGCACATCAGCCACGACGTCATGCGCCTGGCGCTGCGCGGGCCGATGGCACGCGACCTGCGCGAGATCCTGGCCGGCCTGCGCATTCCGGCCGACATCGAACGCATCGGTGATTACGCCGCCAACGTGGCCAAGCGCTCGATCGCCCTGAGCAAGGTGCCGCCGCTGCCGCAGATCCAGGGCCTGCGTGCGCTGGGCCGGCTGGCCGCCCAGCAGGTGCGCCGCGCGATCGAAGCCTACCGTGACAACGACGCCGATGCCGCGCTGGCGCTGCGCGACGACGATGCCCGCCTGGACGCGCAGTACACCGCGCTGTTCCGCGAGCTGCTGACGTACATGATGGAGGACCCGCGCAACATCACCCCGTGCACCCACCTGCTGTTCATGGCCAAGAACCTGGAGCGCGTGGGCGACCACGCGACCAACATCGCCGAGAACGTGTGGTTCCTGGTGCATGGCGAGCAGGCCCTGCCGCCGCGTGAGAAGCGCGACGAGACCAGCAGTACCGATCACGTCTGAGCACCTGCTTCGGAAGCAGAACGCAACAGCCGCTGCCTTCGGGTGGCGGTTTTTTTTTGGCCGGAGCGTCCGGGCACTTCGGGAATGACGCGCTGCACTTCACGAAACGTTGAATCCTGTGTGAGGATTCGATGAGCCGGGCCGGTCCACCATGGCCGCACCTGCTGCCCCCACGCAGCCATCCCGGGCCCCGGCCCATTCCAAGGAGATCCACCCGATGAGCACACCCACCCGTTCGCTATCCCTGTTGGCAGCCACTGCGCTGGCCGCCGGCCTGGGCGTCAGCGCCTCGGCGTCCGCGTTGAGCATGACCGACCTGGCCCAGGGCTACCTGGTGGCCGGCCAAGCGGCGACCAAGGCGGCCGAAGGCAAGTGTGGCGAAGGAAAATGTGGTGCGCACGGCGGCAAGGCCGGCAGCAAGGCGGGCGACAAGGCCGCGACCGCCGGTGCCAAGACCGCCGAAGGCAAGTGTGGGGAAGGCAAGTGCGGTGCCGACAAGGGCAAGGCCGCCGGCGACAAGGCAACGGCCGGTGGCGACAAGAAGACGGCGGAAGGCAAGTGCGGCGAAGGCAAGTGCGGTGCCAGGCACTGACCTCCCCACCAAGGGCCTGGCCCGGTTGCCGCTGCCTGCGGCGGCGACCGGACTTGGCTTGCGCCGCGCCCTGCTGCAGGACCTGCGCGAGGCGCCCGCGGGTGATCTGGACTTCCTCGAATGCGCGCCGGAAAACTGGATGGGCGTCGGTGGGCCGGCCGGCGATGCACTGGCCGAACTGGCCACGCGCCACCCGCTCACCTGCCACGGGCTGTCGCTTTCGCTGGGCAGCACCGCGCCTCTGGATACCACCCTGCTCGACCAGGTGGGACGCTTCCTGGAGCGGCACAAGGTGCCGCTGTACAGCGAACACCTGAGCTACTGCAGCGATGACGGCCACCTCTACGACCTGCTGCCGATTCCCTTCACCGAGGAAGCGGTGCGTCATACCGCAGCGCGTATCGCCCGGGTGCAGGATCTGCTGGGCCGGCGCATCGCGGTGGAGAACGTGTCCTATTACCTCGCCCCGGAGCCGGCCATGGACGAACTGGCCTTCACCACGGCGGTGCTCGCCGAAGCCGATTGCGACCTGCTGCTGGACGTCAACAACGTCTACGTCAACGCCTACAACCATGGCTACGACGCTGACGCCTTCATTGCCGGGCTGCCGGCTGGGCGCATCGTCTGCCTGCATGTGGCCGGTCACCTCGATGAAGCCCCTGACCTGAAGATCGATACCCACGGCAGCGCGGTGATCGATCCGGTCTGGGCGCTGCTCGCCCGCACCTATGCCCGCATCGGCGCGCGCCCCACTCTGCTGGAACGGGATTTCAATTTCCCCCCGTATGCCGAACTGCGTGGCGAGCTGCACACCATCCGCCAGCTGATGGCCGCTCATGCCGGAGGCCGGCATGACTGACGCCCCCGCGCGTCTGCACGCGCAGCAGCGAGCCCTCACCGCGCACCTGCGCGATCCGGCCCAGGTTGCCGCGCCCGAAGGGTTGGATGCACGCCGGCTGGGCATCTACCAGCGGTTGGTGTTCAACAACGTGCTCGGGCTGCTTGGCAACGGCTTCCCGGTCTGCGTGCGCCTGCTTGGCGAGGCAGCGTGGTCTGCGCTCATCCGGCGTTTCTTTGCGGCGCACCCGGCGCAGACCCCGTTGTTCACCGAACTGGCCGCCGAGTTCGTGCAGTGGCTGCAGCACCAGGCCACGCTGCCCCATCCGGCACTGGCCGAACTGGCCCATTACGAGTGGGTGGAAACGGCCCTCTACCAGTGGGATGCGTCCCCCCTGCCGCCCTCGCCCGGCCTGGACCCGATGCACGCGGCGCTGCAGCGCTCCCCCCTGGCCTGGCCCCTGCTCTATCGCTGGCCGGTGCACCGGCTCGGCACCGATGACGCGCCCGCGCAGCCCGGCCCCGAGCCGACCGGGTTGCTGGTCCGGCGCGACCCGGACGGGCAGGTCCGCTTCGCCGCCGTCAGCCCGATGGCCGCGCAGCTGCTGGAGCTGATCGGTCAGCATCCCGGCAGTACCGGCACCACTTGCCTGCAGCAGCTTGCGCAGGCGCACGGCATGGCGGCCGATGCGCTGCTTTCGCCCGGCGCCGCCCTGCTGCGCCAGTTCCACGACAGCGGCGTGATCGGGCCTGCCGCGCCTGTTTCCTGACCCCTCCACCAAGGAAGTACCTCCATGAAGTCACTGCATCTGGTCGCCCTGCGCGACCGGCTGGATCGTCTCGGCCCGTGGTTCGCGCCGCTCGGCCTGCGCTTGCTGATGGGCTGGGAATATTTCGAGTCCGGCCGCGAAAAACTTCGCGGCCAGAACTGGTTCGAGGACCTGCAGCACGCCTTCCCATTCCCGTTCGACCAGCTGCCGGCCGCACTCAACTGGCAGTTGGCCACCTGGTTCGAACTGATCGGCGCGGTGTGCCTGCTGCTCGGGCTGGGCACGCGCCTGGCCGCGAGCTGCCTGCTGGTGCTGACCGTGGTCGCCACGGCCGCCGTGCACTGGCCGATGCACTGGGATGGGTTGGCCGAGCTGGCAATGGGCTATGTCATCACCGACCAGGGCTTTGGCAACTTCAAACTGCCGCTGCTGTTCATGGCCATGCTGCTGCCGCTGGCCCTGCAGGGTGCCGGCCCGTTGAGCCTGGATCACCTGCTGCACCGCGGCCGCGGGCGCACGCCGGCACTGGCCTGGGCGCGGGGGGCATACAGGTCGCTCTGCTAAACTGGGGCGATGACTGACGACCTCCCCCGCTCCGACGCGCCGGCTGCTGCCGACGCACTGCCCGCTGCCGCCCAGCGCTTGATGGCGACCCGCTTCCGCGGCTTCCTGCCGGTGGCGGTGGACGTGGAGACCGGCGGATTCGACTCGGATCGCCACGCCCTGCTGGAGATCGCCGCGGTGCCGATCGAGATGGACGAGACCGGCCTGCTCTATCCCGGCCAGACCGCCAGCGCCCATGTGGTACCCGCCGAAGGCCTGGAGATCGATCCCAAGTCGCTGGAGATCACCGGCATCATCCTGGACCACCCCTTCCGGCTGGCCAAGGTCGAGCGCGACGCGCTGGACCACATCTTCGCACCGATCCGGGTGGCGATGAAGAAGTACGGCTGCCAGCGCGCGATCCTGGTCGGGCACAACGCCCACTTCGACCTGGGTTTCGTCAATGCGGCGGTCAACCGGACCGGCCACAAGCGCAACCCGTTCCACCCCTTCAGCGTGTTCGACACCGTCACCCTCGGCGGCATCGCCTATGGCCAGACCGTGCTGGCACGCGCGGCCACCGCAGCCGGGCTGGGCTGGGATGCCGATGAGGCGCACAGCGCGGTGTATGACACCGAGCAGACCGCCAAGCTGTTCTGCAAGGTCGCCAACAGCTGGCCGCGCCCCTGAGCGGCATCAACCGATAGCGGTTCTGTCGCGCCCTTCGCTCTTGGCCCGGTACAGCGCGCGGTCGGCGCGCTGGTAGAGCAGCATCGGCGTGCGGTCGGCGGCATCCAGTTCGACCAGGCCGGCGCTGAAGGTCACCGTCAGCCCCGGGATGCCTGCCCAGTCGGGGTGGTCATGGAACAACCCGCGCAGGCGCGCGCAGACCTGGGCGGCTTCGTCCAGGCGGGTGTCATTGAGCAGCAGCGCGAATTCTTCGCCGCCGGTACGCGCCGGCATGTCCGAATCACGGCAGGCCGAGGCCAGCAGCCGCGCCACTTCCACCAGCACCACATCGCCCACCCAATGGCTGTGCCGGTCGTTCACTTCCTTGAAGTGGTCGATGTCCAGCACCACCAGGCACAGAGGGTGGTGGCTGCGCTGCGAGCGCGCGAAATCACGCGCCAGCGCTTCATCGAACGCGCGCCGGTTGGGCAGCCCGGTCAGGGCGTCTTCGCGGGCCTGCCGCTCGAAGGCCTCGGCCTGCACTGCCAGCCGGTCAGCCAATTCTGTCTTCTCCAGATTCAGCGCCTGCAGGTTCACCGTCTGCGTCTGCAGATCCAGCGTCGCTTCCTTCACCATCCGTGCCAGCCGTACATTGCTGGCCTTGTAACGGTTGATCAGATACCGGTACAACGCGATCAGCCCGGCCAGCAACATCAGCGCGGCGACCAGCTGCACACTGCGGCGTTGCCACAGGAACGGTTCCACCGTGAATTCCCACACCGCTTCACTGTCGCTCCAGGCACCGCCCGGATGCGCAGCGGACACGTGCAGCGTGTAGTCGCCCGGCGGCAGGCCGATGAACTCCACGCTGCGTTGCTGGCCGCGCTCGATCCAGCCTTTGTCCAGGCCATCCAGGCGGGTGCGGTAGCGGATACGCTCGGAAAGCAGATAGCTCAGCCCGACGTAACTCACGCTCAAGCGGCGCCCGCCGGGAATCGAATTATGGTCGCTGCCCTGCCAATGCAGCGGCGCCCCATCGACCTGCACGCTCTCGATCACCGCCGGCGGCGCCAGGCGCTCGCGGAAGCGCTGCAGCCGCAGCGGGTCGACCATGCTCAGGCCACCAGCGGTCACCACCCAGAACGTGCCGTCCTGACGCAGGATCGCCGATGGCCCGGAGCTGCCGTTGGCCTGTGAATTGGCCATGCCGTCGATCTCGTTGTAATGCTCGACCTCCACCCGCGCGGCGCGCCCGTCAGCGACGGCATTGAGCATCGCCATGTCGGTGCGCAGCACGCCGCGGTTGCTGCTGATCCAGACATTGCCGACCCGGTCGGGCACCAGCTGGAACACGGTGTCCACCGGCATGCCCTGCTCCAGGCCGACCCGCGCCAGCGTGCCTTGCTGGTAGCGGTACAGGCCGCGGTCGGTGCTGATCCACATCGCATCGCCGATCTGCTGGAAGCCGAACACGCTGCGCCCGCCGCCCAGGCGCTGCAGGTCGATGGCCTGCACCCGGTCGCCGCGCAGCACCCGGATGCCCTCGATGGTGCCGATCCACAGCCCGCCCTCAGCATCATGCGCCAGCGCGGTGATCAGCCCGGTCGGCATGCCGGGAATCGCCGGCTGCCCGACCTGGCCGGCCTCGATGCGGATCACGCCTTTCTGGGTCCCGGCCCAGACGACCCCGTCGCGGTCGATGCTGATCGCGCGGATGTTGCCGCCCGGCAGCCCTTCGGCGTTGCCGTAGACGTGCAGGCGCTGGCCCTGTTCGTTGATCTGGAAGATGCCGTCGCCGAACGTGCCGACCCACAACCTGCCCTCACGATCCTGGGCCAGGCTCAGCACCGATGGGCTCTTGCCAACGTTGTTGCGCAGCGGCACCGGGCTGAAGCGCCCCTGCGCGTCGCGCCGGTCCAGGCCGCTGGCGCTGCCGATCCAGAGCTGGCGCAGGCGATCCTCGAACACCGTGCGCACGTAGTCGCCGCTGAGCCCGTCGCGCTCGGTGAAGCTGCTGAACAAAGTTTCGCGCAAGCGGTACAGGCCGCCATTGGCGCCCACCCAGATGCTGCCCTCGGCGTCTTCGCGCAGGCTGACCACGCGCCCCCCGGGCAGCGACAGCCCGGTCGGCAACCGCTCCAGCCCGTGCCGCGACAAGCGCAGCAGGCCCTGGTTCTCGGTGCCCAGCCACAGGTCGCCGTGGCGGTCCTGCAGCATCGCAGTGATGTGGGTCACCCCCGGCAGGCGGTGCTGCAGCAGCGGCGCCCCATCCTGCATGCGGTAGATGCGCTCACCGGCCACCACCCACATCACCCCATCGGGCGCGCGGTACGGCCATACCAGGCCGCGCCCCAGTCCCCAGCTGTCCGGCGCGCGGCGCTGCACGCCATCGGTGTCGCGCACGACCAGGCCGTCCAGCGTGCCAACCCAGACCCGGTCCTGCGCATCCACCACCAGCTTGGTGAAACTCATCGCCATCGGCACGTCGGCCGGCGGCGTCTGATAGTCGAACGTGCCGTCCGGGCCCAGGCTGCCGATACCCTTGCCTTCGTACAGCAGCCACAGCCGCCCGTGGCTGTCCATCTGCATCGCCTGGATCAGCACCTGCGGGGTATCGGGGCGATGCTCCCAGACCTGCCAGCGGCCGTCCGCGCCGCGCCGGGTCACATTGCCGCGCGAATCACTGATCCACAGCCCGCCACTGCGGTCCACCAGCAGCGCGCCGACGCCGTTGTCGCGCAGGCCCGGCGTGGTGCTGCGGTCGAATACCGTGAAATCCAGCCCGTTGTAGCGGACCAGGCCTTCCCAGGTGGCGAACCACAGATGCCCTTCCGGGGTCTGGGCGATGTCGCGCAGCGAGTTGTGCGGCAGCCCGTTGCGCGAGGTCCAGACATCGATCGCATAGTCACGCAGCGGCGGCGGGCCATCTTGGGCCGAGAGCGACCACGGGACCACGCACAGCAGCATCAGCTACAGCGCAGCCGCCTGCAGGGTCGGCATGCCCGGGAACTTCAGTTGTGCCGGCCGCCACCGGTTCCTGCCCCCCCGATCGCTCATCCGTATGGATCAGCCTTGGGCAGGCGCTGTGCGCATGGGGGGAACGGCCGTGCACCAGCGCGGGGGCTGGCAGAGTCGTACGCTCTCATGGGGGAGACGCTGGAAAGAGATGCCCATAGTAGGCAAATCCTTGCGTTTTGGGGGAGCCGGCGTCAGCCGCCGCGGGATCCGGCCGGGGCCCGCGCCGGCGAGCTCCAGCGCACGATGGCCTCCAGCCCGCCCTGCGGATGGTTGCGCAGGTGCAGGCTTGCCCCATCCTTCTCGGCCAGTGCGCGGGCGATGGTCAGCCCCAGCCCGGCCCCGCCGGTCTGGCGCGAACGCGAGGTTTCCAACCGCACGAACGGGTCGAAGACCGCTTCCAGCTCATCCTCGGCCAGGCCGGGGCCGCTGTCGCGGATGCGGACCTCGACGTCCTGCCCGGATTGCTTCACGCGCACCCGTGCGGTCTGGCCATACATCACCGCGTTGTCGACCAGGTTGGAGAACAGGCGATGCATCGCCAGCGGCCGCAGCATCAGCACCGCCCCGCTCGGCTGCTCGAAGCGCACATCCCCACCGGCCTCGGCGGCATCTTCCACGATGCTTTCCAGCAGCGAATCCAGGTCCAGCGCGGCCCGCTGTTCGGCGCTCTCGGCGCTACGGGCCAGCTCCAGGCCTTCGCGGATCAGAGCCTGCATCGCGGCCAGGTCGCCGATCAGGCGCTCACGCAGGGTCTCGTCGGTGACGTTCTCCAGCCGCAGGCGCAGGCGGGTCACCGGGGTCTGCAGGTCGTGGGTGATCGCCGCCAGCATCTGGGTGCGTTCACCGAGGTGGCGCTGCAGGCGTTTCTGCATGGCGTTGAACGCCTCCGCGGCGCGGCGGACCTCGAACGGGCCGGTCACCGGCATCGGCGCGCCCTGCAGGTCATCGCCCAGCGCCGCGGCGGCATCAGCCAAGCGCTGCAGCGGTGCACTGGCCATCCGCGCCACGATGTAGGCAAGGATCGCGATCGCCACCACCAGCAGGGTCAGGAACAGCGGGTCCACGGCAAGCACGCCGTTATGCGCAACCGCCGGGGAATCCAGCGCCAGCCGCAGCGGGGTGCCATCGCTCAGCTGCAGGGTCACCACACGGCACTTGGGCGGAATGAAAGACGGGTCACGCTCACGCGGCGGATGCCGCATCTTTTCCTTGTCGCGCGGCGGCGGCGGCAGCAGTTCCGGCAGCCGCGGCAGGCAGGAGCGGAAGGAGGTGAAGGCGACCTGGCTGCTCGCCACCGGCCCGGGCCGGTCATCGAGGATCTCCATCAACGCCGCGTCGGGCCGGCCGATGCGGGCGCCCTCGGGCAACTGGCGCACGCTCGGCCCGCCACTGCCGAGAAGGCGCTCGCGCAGTTCCGGATTGCCGTCGAGCAGGTTCACGAAGCCCTGCAGGCGATCAGCGATGCGGTTGAGATTCTGCCGTTCGAATTCCTGCTGGCGCTTGGTGCTGGCCAGCATGGTCGCGCCGATCGCGGCCACGCTCATGCCCAGCAGCAGGATGACGAACAATCGTCCCACCATCGAGGAAAAGAAACGGCGCAGGCGTGTCATTCCAGGGTGACCGCCGCCGCAAGCACATAGCCTTCGTTGCGCACGGTCTTGATCAGGCCATCGCTGCCCCCGTCATCGGCCAGCTTGTTGCGCAGGCGGCTGACCTGCAGGTCGATCGCGCGGTCCTGCGACTCGTAGTTGCGGCCGCTGCTCAGCGAGACCAACTGCTCGCGGGACAGCACTTTGTTGGCATGCCCGACGAAGACGCGCAGCAGGCGGAACTCGGCGCCGGACAGCACCACCACTCGCCCGTCGGGATCGACCAGGTGGCGATGTTCCAGATCGAATATCCAGCTGGAGAAGCGCGCGCGGCGGATCGCCAGCGGCTCCAGGTTGGCCGGCAGCGCCTCGGTGCGACGCAGCACGTTGCGGATGCGGGCAAGCAGTTCGCGCGGCTCGAACGGCTTGGCCAGGTAATCGTCGGCACCCATCTCCAGGCCCAGCACGCGGTCGATCGGCTCGCTGCGCGCGGTCAACATGATTACCGGCGTGCTCGAACGCGCACGCAGATCGCGGCACAGGGTCAGGCCGTCTTCGCGCGGCAGGTTGAGGTCGAGCACGATCAGGTCCACGTGCTCGCGCTCCAGCAGCTGGCGCATGCCGTGGCCATCGCCGGCAGTGCTCACCAGGTAACCGGCGCGGCCGAGCTGCTCGGCGAGCAGCTGGCGGATATCGTTGTCGTCATCGACGATCAGCAGTCTATGCATGCTGTTGGCAGTCTCCATGCGGTGATCATCCCCTGTCGGGAGCTGAACCGCATCTCCTGGTTTGCGTACGTCTGTTTCAAAGGGTCATGCAGATACATAACGAAATGCGCTGGGCACCGCAGGGATACATCTTGGTACACGGCGAGCATTGAGCCGGCGGTGAACGATCTTCACAATGCTGACAACGCCGATGCACCGGCCTGCCGAGTTGACGATCATCGTGAAGCCCCGTTTGCCCAGAACCCGCCGTGCCCGTCTGCTGCTGTTGCTCGTGGTCGTCATCCTGATCGCCGCGATTGTGGCATGGATGCTGCGCAAGCCGGCCGCCCCCACCCTGGCCACGTCACCGGTCAGCCGCGGCGACATCGAACAGACCGTGGAAGCCACCGGCGTGATCGACGCCTACAAGCTGGTCAGTGTCGGCGCGCAGGCCTCCGGCCAGATCAAATCATTGAAGGTCCAGCTCGGCGATACGGTCAAGGAAGGCGACCTGATCGCCGAGATCGACGCGACCACCCAGCAGAACCAGGTGCTCAATGCCCAGGCCTCGCTGGACCAGGTCAAGGCGCAGCGCGCGGTGCAGCAGGCCAGCCTGCGCGAAGCCGAGCTGGAGTTCGCCCGCCAGCAGCAGATGCTCGCCGCCGAGGCCACTTCGCGCGCCGAGTTCGATGCGGCCGACGCCCAGCTCAGGACCGCGCGTGCCCAGATCCAGTCCTTCGATGCACAGATCAAGGGCCGCGAAACCGAACTGGGCACCGCCCGCGCCAACCTGGCCTACACCCGCATCACCGCGCCGATGGACGGCACCGTGGTCGCCGTGGTCGCCGAAGAAGGCCGCACCGTCAACGCCAACCAGACCGCGCCGACCATCGTGATGCTGGCCCGCCTGGACCTGGTCACGGTCAATGCCGAAGTTTCCGAAGCGGACGTGGTCAAGATCAAGGCCGGCATGCCGGTGTACTTCACCACGCTGGGTGAGCCGGACCGCAAGTTCCACGCCACGCTGCGCCAGATCAATCCGGCGCCGGCCTCGATCGCCAACGACAGCTCGAGCAGCTCCAGCTCGTCCAGTTCCAGTTCCAGCACGGCGGTGTACTACAACGCGCTGTTCGACGTGGAAAACCCCGACGGCACGCTGCGCATCGACATGACCGCGCAGGTCTCGGTGATGCTCAAGCAGGCCAAGGACGTGCTGATCATCCCGGCCGTTGCACTCGGCCCCAAGACCCGCGACGGGCAGTACATGGTGCGCGTGGCCGATGCCGATGGCATGCCGGCGCCGCGCAAGGTCAAGATCGGCATCAACAACGGCGCCAATGCCGAGGTGCTGTCCGGGCTGGCCGAGGGCGACAAGGTGATCGTCGGCGAAGGCGGCGGCCTGCAGGGCACCGGTGGCGGCAACCGCGGCGGCAGCACGGTGCGGATCGGCGGCCCCGGCATGGGCGGGCCGCGCCGATGAGCAGCGCCTCGACGGGCACGCCGCTGCTGCGGCTGCGCGACCTGCGCCGCGAATTTCCGGCGGGCGATGAGACCATCGCAGTGCTGCGCGATGTCAATCTGGACATCGCCGCCGGCGAGATGGTGGCCATCGTTGGCCAGTCCGGTTCGGGCAAGTCCACGCTGATGAACATCCTCGGCTGCCTGGATCGGCCGACCCGTGGCAGTTACCAGGTCGCCGGCCGCGAGACCGGCCGCATGGAGCCGGACGAGCTGGCCGAACTGCGCCGAGAGCATTTCGGTTTCATCTTCCAGCGCTACCACCTGCTCGGCGATCTGGATGCGCGCGGCAATGTCGCCGTGCCGGCCGTGTACGCCGGCAGCCCCGGCCCGGTGCGCACCGCACGCGCCGAACAGCTGCTGCAGCGGCTCGGCCTGGGCGACCGCATGAACCACAAGCCCGGCCAGTTGTCTGGTGGCCAGCAGCAGCGCGTGTCGATTGCTCGGGCGCTGATGAACGGTGGCGAGGTGATCCTGGCCGATGAGCCGACCGGCGCGCTGGACACCCGATCCGGCGAAGAAGTGATGGGCATCCTCGGCGAGCTGCATGCCGAAGGCCACACCATCATCATCGTGACCCACGACATGAGCGTGGCCGAACACGCCCAGCGCATCATCGAAATCCGCGACGGCGAGATCATTGCCGACCGCACCAATCCGAATGCACCGCACTACCGCGCGCAGCGCCAGCCCACCGTGGCCGCCGGCAAGGGCCACAGCTGGCGGGCCGCGCGCGACCGCTTCACCGAAGCGTTCCGCATGGCCCTGCTGGCGATGAACGCCCACCGCCTGCGCACCTTCCTGACCATGCTCGGCATCATCATCGGCATCGCTTCGGTGGTCTCGGTGGTGGCGATGGGCAACGGCTCGCAGCAGCAGATCCTGCAGAACATCAGCGCACTGGGCACCAATACGATCGATGTGTATCCCGGGCGCGGGTTCGGCGACATGCGCTCGGCCCGCGTACAGACCCTCAAGGCCAGCGACGCCGATGCACTGGGCCGGCAGAGCTATATCGACAGTGCCACGCCGAGCGTCTCCTCCTCGGTGACCGCGCGCTACCGCAACCAGTCGGCCACCGCGCAGGTCAACGGCGTGGGCGAGCAGTTCTTCCGGGTCAAGGGCGTGACCCTGGTCGCCGGCAGCTTCTTCGATACCGATGCGGTGCGCAGCCTGGCCCAGGTGGCGATCATCGACGAAAACACCCGCACCCAGTTCTTCCCCAATGGCGAGGACCCGGTGGGCCAGGTGATCCTGCTCGGCAACGTGCCGGTGCGCGTGGTCGGCGTGGCGCAGCGGCAGAGCTTCGGTTTCGGCGGCAGCACCAGCCTGAGCGTGTGGGTGCCGTACACCACGGTGATGTCGCGGATGCTGGGCCAGAGCCATGTGTCCAGCATCACCGTGCGCGTGGACGATGCCACCCCGATGGATGCCGCGCAGGCCGCGATTTCCAAGCTGCTGATCATGCGCCACGGCACCGAGGATTTCTTCCTCAGCAACAGCGCCGAGATCCGCCAGACCATCGAACAGACGACCCGCACGATGACCCTGCTGATCAGTGCCATTGCCGCCATCGCGCTGCTGGTCGGCGGCATCGGCGTGATGAACATCATGCTGGTCTCGGTGACCGAACGGACCCGCGAGATCGGCGTGCGCATGGCCGTCGGCGCGCGGCAGAGCGACATCCGCCAGCAGTTCCTGATCGAGGCGGTGCTGGTGTGCCTGCTCGGCGGTCTGCTCGGCGTCGGCCTGTCGCTGGTGGTCGGCTGGCTGTTCGGCAAGTTCGCGCCGGACTTCCAGATGCTGTTCTCGACCGCGTCCATCGTGGCCGCCTTTGCCTGCTCCAGCCTGATCGGCGTGGCGTTTGGTTTCCTGCCGGCCCGCAATGCCGCCCAACTTGATCCCGTGGAGGCGCTGGCGCGCGAATGAAGATTTCTCCTGCTCTGCTGCACCCCGCTTCGCTGCGTCCACTGGTCCTGGCCTGCGTGACCGCACTGGCCTTGTCGGCCTGTGTCAGCACCGGCCGCTACCCGATCGATGCACCGGCGGTCCCTGCGACCTATGGCCGTGGCGATGCCACGTTGAACACCCCCACCGAAGCGGTGACCGAACAACCGCATGCGGCGACGGCCGATGTCCGCAGCGATGCCTGGTGGACCCAGTTTGGTGACCCCGGCCTGGACCGCGTGATTGATCGCGCCCTGGCCGCCAATACGGACCTGGCCTCGGCCGGGCTGGCCGTGCAGCGCGCGCGCCTGCAGGCCGGTCTGGCCGACAACGCGCTGTGGCCGCAGCCCTCGGGCAGCGTCAGCAGCAGCGGCAACCGCCCCATCGACCAGAGCGCGGACTGGAACCGCGGCAGCTCGGCCGGCGTGTCCCTGCAATGGGAGATCGACCTGTGGGGGCGCCTGCGCACTCAACGCGACATCGCCCAGTGGGAAGCCAAGGCCAGCCAGGAAGACCTGCAGAACACCGCGCTGCTGGTGATCAGCGACGTGGCCACGCAGTACTGGACGCTGGCCTTCCTCAACCAGTCCATTGCCGCCGGCCAGGCCAACCTGGAGCGCCTGCAGCGCACCCGCGAGCTGGTCCAGGCCCGCTTCGATGCAGGTGCGGTCTCGCGGCTGGACGTGCGCCAGGCCGCCCAGAGCCTGGAGGCACAGCGTGCCGCGCAGAGTGCGCTGGTGCAGCAACGCGTTGCCGCGCGCAATGCGCTGACCGTACTGCTGGATGGGCAGCCGCTGGCCGTGGCCGACGAGCCGCAACAGCTGCAGCGCGTGGCCAGCCCGGTGATCGCCGAAGGCCTGCCGGCCGATCTGCTCGGCCGCCGGCCCGACCTGCGCGCGGCCGAGCTGCGGCTGCGCAACAGCCTGAAGACCATCAAGGTGACCGCGACCCAGTACTACCCGGCGCTGAGCCTTACCGGCAGCGTGGGTACGGGCGCCACCTCGCTGTCGGACGTGCTGAAGAATCCGGTCGCCACGCTCGGCGCCGGGCTGTCGCTGCCGTTCCTCAACGTGCGGCAGGCGCAGTTGAACACCCGGCTGGCCGGCACGGATTATCAGATCGCGGCCAACGGCTTCCGCCGCACGCTGTACACCGCGCTGTCGGAGGTGGACAACGCCTTGTCGGCGCGCACGCAGTTCGCCACCCAGGTGGCAGCCTCGCAGGCGTCCTACGACGAAGCGGTCGAGATCGAGCGGATGTATGAAGTGCGCTACCGGGTCGGCGCCACCGACCTGCGCACCTGGCTGGAAGCGCAGCAGACCCGGCGTGATGCGGAGCTGTCGCTGGCCTCGGTAAGGCAGCGACAGTTGATCAACGATGTGACGTTGTTCAAGGCATTGGGCGGCAGCGCAGGCTGACGCCGGGGGGTAGAGCCGACCGTTGGTCGGCTGCTCTACGCGGGCGGACGGCAGCCGACCAACGGTCGGCTCTACGTGGGTGGGTCGGCAGCCGACCAACGGTCGGCTCTACCCCCGCGCGCGGGGATTACAGGCCGCGCTGGCGGACGGCCTCGAACAGGCTCACGCCGGTGGCGACGGAGACGTTCAGGCTCTCGATATCGCCCGGCATCGGAATCTTGACCAGGCCGTCGCAGTTTTCACGGGTCAGGCGGCGCAGGCCGTCGGCTTCGCCGCCCAGCACCAGCGCCACGTTGCCCTTGAGGTCGATCGCGTACAGCGACTCGGTGGCTTCACCGGCCAGGCCGTAGATCCACACGCCCAGCTTCTGCAGGTCCTTCAGGCAGCGCGAGAGGTTGGTCACCTGCACGACCGGAATACGGTCGGCCGCGCCGGCCGAGGTCTTGCGCACGGTCGCGTTGACCGAGGCCGACTTGTCCTTGGGAATGATCACCGCCGTGGCACCGGCGGCCGCTGCGCTGCGCAGGCAGGCGCCGAGATTGTGCGGATCCTGCACTTCATCAAGGATCAGCAGCAGGGCCTTGCCCTCGGCCGCTTCGACCAGCCCTTCCAGTTCGTTCTCGCCCCAGGTCCGCGCGGCCTGGTAGCGCGCCGCCACGCCCTGGTGACGCACCGAACCGCCCACACCGTCCAGCGCCTGGGTGTTCACCTTGCGCACGTCGATGCCCTTGCGGCGTGCGTTTTCCTCGATCTCGGTCAGACGCGGATTCTTCGCACCGGCCTCGATGAGGACCTCGCGGACGTTCTCGGCATCATTCTCGATCGAAGAGGCGACGGCGTTGACGCCGACGATCCACTGGCTTTGCTTGCTCATTGCGGGGGGCGGGACCGGTAAAGGGGTTGGTAATGGTAGAGCATCAAGGCCCACCCTGCCCTGCCGGGCGTTCACGGGGGGCGTTCACGGCCTGCCTTCAGCGGGGTGGCCACTCGCTGGTGTCGTGGTCGGGGTGCTGGTGGGAAACGATATGCAGCAGGAAGTCGCCGGCCTCGGCATCCTCCTCGCTGCGCAACGCGCTCAGCGAGCCCAGGCGGTCCACGAAGGGCAGCTTGGCTTCGATCCCGTACTGGATCGTCGGCGGCAGGCGGGCCGGCTCGTCGAAAGCGCCCGCCGCGATCGCCACCCCATCCGGGGCTTCGTAGGTCAACGGGGTGCCACAGTCGGCGCAGAAGCCGCGCTGGACCATGTTGGAGGACTGGAAACGCCGGGGCTCGCCGCGGGTCCAGCGGAACTCGCTGCCACGCACCGACACCAGGGGGGCGTAGTACGCGCCGAACGCCTTCTGGCACATCCGGCAGTGGCAGATCGAGCTGTGGGTCAGCTCACCGACCACGTGGAAGCGGATCGCGCCGCACTGGCAGCCGCCGCTGTATTCGGGGAGGGACGGCATGGGATCGCTCCGACGGGGTCCGTGGGAAACACCATGCCACCCGCGGGGGGCGGGTGGATGGTCCGCGTACCGGCCGAGGGCCGGTACGCGTGGATCAATACTTCTGTTTCTGGCGCTTGGCCGGCTGGCCGCGCGGCGGCAGCTCGGGCAGCGAATCGTCCTTCTCTTCGACCAGGCGGAAGTCGATCTTGCGCTCTTCCATGCTGGCCTTGAGCACCAGGATCCGCACCCGGTCGCCGAGACGGTAGATCTTGCCGCGGCGCTCGCCGTTGAGCGTCTTGCGCACCGCGTCGAACTGGTAATAGTCGTGCGGCAGCTGGGTCACGTGGACCAGGCCGTTGACCTTGGATTCGTCCAGTTCCACGAACAGGCCGAAGCTGGTCACGCCACTGATCACGCCATCGAACTGGCCACCGACGTGCTTTTCCATCCACGCGGCGCGGTAACGCTCGTCCACTTCGCGCTCGGCTTCATCGGCACGACGCGCACGCTCGGAGCACTGCAGCGCCAATGCCGCCATCTCGCGCGGCGAGTAGGTGAACTTCTCCGGTGCGGCCCCGCTGAGCGCGTGCTTGATCGCACGGTGCACCAGCAGATCGGGGTAGCGGCGGATCGGCGAGGTGAAGTGCGCGTACGCATCCAGTGCCAGGCCGAAGTGGCCCAGGTTGTCCGGCGAATACACCGCCAGGCTCTGGCTGCGCAGCAGCACCGATTCCAGCAGTGCTGCGTCCGGTCGGTCGCGCACCTTCTTGAGCAGCTTGGTGAAATCGGCCGGCTGCACCTTCGACCACGGCGGCAGGCTCAGCTTGAATTCCTTCAGGAACTCGAGCAGGTCGGCGTACTTGGATTCCGGCGGGCGCTCATGGTCACGGAACGGCGCCGGCACGTGCTTGGCCAGCAGGTAGCGCGCAGCCTGCACGTTGGCCGCGATCATGCATTCTTCGATGAGCTTGTGCGCATCGTTGCGCACCATCATCCCGGCCTGGGTGACTTCGCCGGTGTTGTCCAGCACGAAGCGCACTTCGGAGGTTTCAAACTCGATCGCACCGCGGCGGGTACGGGCCTTGGCCAGCACGTGATACAGCTGGTACAGGCGATCCACCTGCGGCATCAGCGGACCGATCGCCTTGCGCGCGGCCGGGTCGTTCTCGCCCACCGCTTCCCAGACCTGGTTGTAGGTCAGGCGCGCGTGCGAATTCATCACGGCTTCGTAGAACCGCGAGTGGATGACCTCGCCCTCGCGGTTGACCTGCATGTCGCAGACGAAGCACATGCGGTCGACCTTGGGCATCAGCGAGCAGATGCCGTTGGACAGCGTCTCCGGCAGCATCGGCACCACGAAGCCCGGGAAGTAGACCGAGGTCGCGCGCTTCTGCGCTTCATCATCCAGCGGCGTACCAGGACGCACGTAGTTGGAAACATCGGCGATCGCCACGACCAGGCGGAAGCCTTCAGCATTCGGTTCGCAATAAACGGCGTCGTCGAAGTCCTTGGCATCCTCGCCATCGATGGTGACCAGCGGCGTGTTGCGCAGGTCTTCGCGATGGCCGATCTGTTCCGGGGTGACCACCATCGGCACTGCAGTGGCTTCAGCCAGCACTTCCGCCGGGAACTCGAACGGCAGTTCATGGCCGTGGATGGCGGTTTCCACCACCAGCGACGCGGTCAGCTTGTCGCCGAGCACCGCGATGATGCGGCCGATCGGCGGGCGGCGGGTATCCGGCGCCTGGGTCAGTTCACAGACCACCAGCTGGCCATCCCGGGCATCGCCGGTCTGGTCGGGTGGGATCTGCACGTTGCGCTGCACGCGCTTGTCGTCGGGCACCACGTAGTTGATGCCGAACTCGACGCTGAAGCGGCCGATCAGGCGGCTCATGCCGCGCTCCAGCACACGCGAAATGCTCGCCTCGCGGCGGCCACGGCGATCGATGCCGGTCACGTTGACCAGCACGCGGTCGCCATGCAGCACCTTGCGCATTTCAAACGGCGGCAGGAACAGATCGTCGCCACCTTCGACCGGGCGCAGGAAGCCAAACCCTTCCGGGTTGGCGATCACCACGCCGGTGATCAGGTTGACCGCCTGCAGCGGCGCGAATCCGCCACGGCGGTTCTGCACCAGCTGGCCGTCACGACACATCGCGCCCAGGCGCTTGCCCAGGGCATCGGCGCGGTCCGGCTCGGTCAGGCCGAGATGGATGGCGATCTCTTCGGCGGTCTGCGGGCCATCGCAGCGGTCGAGCAGCTGCAGGATCGCCTCGCGGCTGGCGATCGGCTGCGCATAGCGCTCGGCCTCGCGGGCGGCGAAGGGATCCAGCTGCACTTCACCGTCCAGCGGGGTGGGATGCGGGCGGCGACGGGTCGGGATGGGACCGGCGTGCGCGGGCTTGGGGCCCCGCTTGTTGCCACGCGGCGGCTCAGGGGTGTTCAGGGATTCGGGCATCCAGGGTGGCAGCTTGCCGGCCTTCTTGGCGGCAGCGCGGGGCTTGCCCGACGGACCGGCTGCCTTCTTGGGCGCCGGGGACTTGGGGGCTTTCGCGCCCTGGGTCGGTTTCTTTGGTTTCATTGACCTCAATAGTAACCGCTGCGGGTGTGCAGAACCGGTCAGCAGCACTGCCTGTGCAGGATTGTGAAGAAATTTCACAAAACCGTTGACAAGCCTCACGGACATGCCCAGAATTCGCCCCCTGAGTCGCCCAGGTGGCGGAATTGGTAGACGCACTAGCTTCAGGTGCTAGCGGGGGCAACTCCGTGGAGGTTCGAGTCCTCTCCTGGGCACCATGACTCGGAAAATGATCAAACCCGCGCAAGCGGGTTTTTTCGTTTCTGGCGTCCGCGCCACGCACGATTCGCGCGGGATGGACCGCGATGACGCTGCAATGCGTGGCAAATGAAATTTCCTGCGAAATCCTGTTGACACAATTCCGGATCTCCCGCAGAATTCTCCTCCTGAGTCGCCCAGGTGGCGGAATTGGTAGACGCACTAGCTTCAGGTGCTAGCGGGGGCAACTCCGTGGAGGTTCGAGTCCTCTCCTGGGCACCATGACTCAGAAAATGATCAAACCCGCGCAAGCGGGTTTTTTCGTTTCCGGGCGTCGGCGATGCGCGGCCCTGACCTGCGCCGACGCGCGACGCCCGATGGTCGCCGCATCGAACGTGCGATGACGCGACGAACGATCTGGCACGAAAAAATTTCCACCCGATCCTGTTGACACAATCACGCTTCTCCCGCAGAATTCTCCTCCTGAGTCGCCCAGGTGGCGGAATTGGTAGACGCACTAGCTTCAGGTGCTAGCGGGGGCAACTTCGTGGAGGTTCGAGTCCTCTCCTGGGCACCATGACTCGGAAAATGATCAAACCCGCGCAAGCGGGTTTTTTCGTTTCTGGCCGCCGCGCCCGGAAAGGCACGGAGCGCATTCCACGCTGGTCAGGAACCACAAAAAAACCCCGCCTTTCAGCGGGGTTTTTTCGTTTCAGCTTACCGCGAACACCTCAATGCCCACCGGCCGAGGCGGCACCCGCGCCTGCGCCGAACGGCGGCTTGGCCAGCCACAGGAAGGCGATGATGGCCAGGAAGATCCAGCCCAGCAGGAAGAAGATGTCGTTGAAGCCCATCTGCGACGCCTGGTGGTTGATCATGTTGTTGAGCGCGGCCGCGCCATGCTGCAGGTCGCCCTGCCCCATCGCGGTCACCTGGTCCTGCATGCCCGGGGTGTAGCTGGAGATGTGTTCGGTCAGATGCGCGTGGTGTTCCTGGGTACGGCGTGCCCACAACCACGTGGTCAGCGAAGCGGCGAAGCTGCCGCCCAGCGTGCGCAGGAAGGTGGCCAGGCCGGAGCCCGCGGCGATCTCGCGACCGTCCAGATCCGACAGCAGGATCTGCAGTACCGGCATGAAGAACAGCGCCACACCGATACCCATGATCAGCTGGATGCCGGCCACGTGGCCGAAGTCCACCTGCAGGTTGAACCCCGAGCGCAGGAAGCTGGTGAAGGACAGGAAGATGAAGGCGATCGTGGCCAGCATGCGCATGTCGAAGCGCGAGGCGTACTTGCCCACGAACGGCGTCATGATCACCGGCAGCACGCCGATCGGTGCGGTCGCCAGACCGGCCCAGATCGCGGTGTAGCCCATGTCACGCTGCAGCCACTGCGGAATCAGCAGCGCCACGCTGAAGAACGCCGCATACGCCACCACCATCGCCAGCGTACCGGCGCGGAAGTTGCGATGCCGGAACAGGCGCAGGTCGACGATCGGGTCCTTGTCGGTCAGTTCCCAGATCAGGAACACCGCCAACGCCACCACCGACACACAGGCCAGCACGATGATCTTGGTCGAACTGAACCAGTCTTCGTCGTTGCCCAGATCGAGCACCAGCTGCAGCGCGCCCACGCCGATCACCAGGGTGATCAGGCCGACGTAATCCATCTTCGGCTTTTCAACGTGCTCCGGGCGTCCCTTGAGCTGGTTGCCCACCACCAGCGCGGCGAAGATGCCCAGCGGCACGTTGATCAGGAAGATCCATTCCCAACTGTAGTTGTCGGTGATCCAGCCCCCGAGGATCGGGCCGGCGATCGGCGCGACCACGGTGATCATCGCCAGCAGCGCCAGCGCCTGCCCGCGTTTCTCACGCGGGTATAGCGAAACCAGAAGGCTCTGCGTGATCGGGTACATCGGGCCGGCGACGAAGCCCTGGATCGCACGCGACACCACCAGCATGCCCATGCTCTGGGCCAGGCCACACAGCAGCGAGGCCAGGGTGAAGGCCAGCGTGGCCCATACGAACAGCTTGGTCTCGCCGAAACGGCGGCTGAGGTAACCGGTCAGCGGCAGCGCGATCGCGGTGCTGACCGCGAACGAGGTGATGACCCAGGTGGCCTGCTGCGAACTGGCACCGAGATTACCGGCGATGGTCGGCAACGAGACGTTGGCGATGGTGGTGTCCAGGACCTGCATGAACGAGGCCATCGCCAGCCCTGCGGTACACAGGGCGACGTTGGCCGGCCGGAAGGCCATGCCTGGCGCCGCGGGGGCGCCCGGCGCGGCGGGAGCTTGTGCGGACATGGTGGCCTCAGCTCGCCTTGGCCTGCTGCGGCAGGTTGCTCTGGATGATCTGGTGGATCACGTCGTCGGCGCTGTGCAGCTGCTTGGCGTAGACGTCGGTATCGAACACTTGGCCCTTGGCGGTTTCGGTCGGCAGCACGGTGCCCTTCTGGTCACGCAGGCTCACTTCGGCCTTGATCGACAGGCCGATGCGCAGCGGATGCTCGGCCAGCTGCTTGGCGTCGATGGCGATACGCACCGGCACGCGCTGCACGATCTTGATCCAGTTGCCGCTGGCATTCTGCGCCGGCAGCAGCGAGAACGCCGAGCCGGTGCCCAAGCCCAGGCTGTCGATGCGGCCCTTGTAGGTCACGTCGCCGCCGTACAGGTCCGAACGCAGTTCCACTTCCTGGCCCAGGCGCATGTGGCGCAACTGGGTTTCCTTGAAGTTCGCTTCCACCCACATCTGCTCGGTCGGCACCACGGCCATCAGGGCAGTGCCCGGCTGCACGCGCTGGCCGACCTGCACCGAACGACGCGCCACGTAACCAGTGACCGGTGCGACGATACCGGCGCGGGCGTTGTTGAGGTACGCCTGGCGCAGCTGCGCGGCGGCGGCCTGTACGTCCGGCTGGGTGGCGATCACGGTGTCATCCACCAGCGCATTGCTGCGCTCGAAGGTTTCGCGCGAGCCGGCCACGGCTGCTTCGGCAGCGGCCAGTTCGGTGCGGGCATGCGCCAGTTCTTCGTTGGAGATCGCGCCGGTGCTGGCCAGATCCTTGCGGCGGTTGAAGTCCTCGCGCACGCGCTTGAGGGTGACCTGGCGCGCGTTCAATTCGGCCTGCGCACCTTCCACGCTGCGGTACAGACCGCGCACCTGGCGGACCGTCTTGGCGAGGTTGGCTTCAGCCTGCTGCAGGGCGACTTCGGTATCGGCCGGGTCCAGCTGGACCAGCAGCTGGCCGCGCTCGACACGCATGCCGTCATCGGCGTTGATCCCGACCACGGTGCCGCTGATCAGCGGGGTGATCTGGACCTGGTTGCCCTGCACGTAGGCATCGTCGGTTTCTTCGAACCAGCGGCCGAACATGAAGTACCACAGGGCCAACGCGGCCAACAGCAGCACCACGATGACCAGCAGGCCGCGCAGCAGCTTGCCGCGACGGGAGGGAGCTGCCTTCTCGGCAGCAGGAGCGGAGGTCTGACTCATGGGGATGACTCTCAGGAATGCGAGGATTCGGGGGTGGCGGCGACCGTGGCGGCATCGCTGGTCGGGGTGAAACCACCGCCCAACGCCTGGCTCAGGCGGACCGAAACAAGGATCTGGCGCGACTGCAGGTCGGCCAACCGCTGCTGGGAGACCAGCAGCTGCTCTTCGACACTGAGCACGTCCAGGTAGCTGCCGATGCCGGCGCGGTAGCGCTGCTCGGCCAGGTCATGGGCGGCGCGCGCGGTGCTGACGGCCTGGGCCTGGGCACTGGCCTGGTCGGCCAGCGAATGCACCGCGTTGACCTGATCGGCGACGTCGCGCAGCGCGTTGACCACCGACTGGTTGTAGTCGGCCACGGCCAGGTCGTACTGCGCGTCGCTCTTGCCCAGGTTGGCGCGCAGGCGGCCACCGTCGAAGATCGGCAGGCTCAGCGCCGGGCCGAGGAAGGCGAACGTCGAGCCGCTCTTGAGCAGCTGGTCCACTTCACTGGAGACCACACCGCCAAGGGCGGTCAGATTGAGGCTGGGATAGAACTCGGCCTTGGCCGCATGGATCTGGCGGTTGGCCGCTTCCACGCGCCAACGCGCGGCGACGATGTCCGGGCGGCGGCCCAGCAGTTCGCTGGGCAGCACGCCGGGCAGCTGCAGCGCCAGCGGGTTCAACACTTGCGGGCGCTGGATCTGCAGACCGCGGTCCGGGCCCTGCCCGACCAGTGCGGCGAGCGCGGTGCGCGCTTCGTCGATCTGCTGCTGCGCAGCCTGCTGCTGCTGCTGCGCGGCTGGAATGCGCGCTTCGGCCTGGCGGGTCTGCAGGTCGCTGTCGATGCCGGCAGCACGACGCTGGCGGGTCAGCTCCAGGGTCTTCTGCGAACGTGCCAGTTCTTCGCCGGCCACGTCATGCAGCTTCCACGCGTAGCCCAGCTGCGCGTACGCCTCGGCGATGGCGGCAGAGAGGTTCAGGCGCGCGGCCTGGGCGTCCACTTCGGCGGCATGGCCGCTGTCCACGGCCGCTTCCCAGGCGGCGCGCTTGCCGCCCCACAGGTCGATGCCGTAGCTGAAGCTCAAGTAGGCCTGGCCACTGCCGGCATAGCTGCCCCCCAGTTCGTCGCCAACCATCGATTCGGGCAGGCGCACACCGGTGTAGCCCCCGGAAGCAGAGAGGCTGGGCAGGCGTGCGGCACGCGCGGTGCCGATCTGGGCACGCGCCTGGCGCAGGCGCGCATCGGCCGCCTCCAGGCCAGGATTGCGCTGCAGGCCTTCGGCGATCAGCGCATCGAGCTGGGGGTCGCCCAGCGCGCGCCACCAGTCCGTGGCCGGCCAGCCGGGCTGGCTCAGGCCGTTGGCGGCCAGGGTGCGCTGGGTCTGCAGGCTGTCGGCGTCGAGCAGGCGGCCCTGCGGCTCCAGGCCGCGGCTGCTGGCACACGCGGCCAGCGCAAGCGCCAGCGCGGAGACCAGCACCGGCCGCAGCGGGCGCAGTGAATGAGAGCGTTCAAACATGGAAGTCATGGCGTTACCAGTGAGTCGCGTACACGGGTCATGAGGGAAAGCAGCTGTGCGCGTTCGTCCGAAGACAGATCACGCATGGCGTCGTCGATGGTCTGGTCGCCCCGCTGTTTGAGGCGGGCCCACAACTGGCGACCCGGCTCGGTCAGCACGATCTGCAGTGCCCGCCGGTCCTGGGCATGCGGTTCGCGCCGCACGCAGTCCAGGGCTTCCAGCTTGTCCAGCAGGCGGGTGACCGCGCTGGGTACCTGGTCCAGGGCCTGGGCCAACTCGTTGGCGGTACACGGGGCACGCGCCGCGAGCACCTTCAGGCCGAGATAGTGGGTGAAGCCAATGCCGAGGTTTTCCTCGGCCATCGACGTGTCTAGCTGACGGACCAGTCCATCGCGCACTTGGCGCAGCAGGAGTCCGAAGCTGGGGGGATGGGCATCAGGGCAGATCATGGGTGAGCATTCTCTTCCAAAAAATATATTTCTCAATAGAAATATTTAATCTGGAACCAAATGCTGTGTTGCAGCAATCAGAACAATGGGCAGGCGGCTACCTTAATGGCGGCCCGGACTGGCCGGGTATTACAATCTGGACAATGGATAACACTTTCAGGCCAGAGCGGGAGACGGCCGCCACCCAGATGATCCGCAACCAGGTGCTGGACTGGTTCGAGCGGGATGACGGGCTGGGAGTGCTCGGCTTCCGGATCGAAAGCGCCCGTGGGCTGGACCGGGAGATCGACTGGCACCAGCACCGGCGTGCCCAGCTGATCTGCGTGGAAGCCGGGCTGCTCACCGTCCGCACCCGGCATGGCACCTGGTCGCTGCCGCCCGGCTGCGCCGGCTGGATGCCGCCGGGCGAGCCGCACACGGTGGATATCTGCGGGCCCTTGCGCGGCTGGGGGGTGATCGTCAGCGCCGCGATGGCCCATGATCTGCCCGACGCGCCGTGCGTGGTGGCCATCTCCGATCTGCTGCAGGCGCTCGCGCTGCGCGTCACCGAATGGGTACCGGCGGCCGAGCCCAGCCTGCGCCAGCAGCACATGATCGAGGTGCTGCTGGACGAGATCCGCAATGCCCCGCGCCAGCGCATGCACCTGCCGATGCCGCAGGACCGCCGCCTGCTGCGCATCGCCTCGCAGCTGATCGCCAACCCGGCCGATGGCCGCAGCCTCGACCAATGGGCGCAGTGGGCCGGCCTCTCGCCGCGTACACTGACCCGGCACTTCCGCGATGAAACCACGCTCAGCTTCGCGCAGTGGCGTCAGCAGGCCAGGCTGGCCGAGGGCCTGCGGCGCCTGTCCGATGGCCAGAGCGTGTCCGATATCGCGCAAGAACTGGGGTTCAGCAGCCCCAGCGCCTTCGTCACGGTCTTCCGCCGCCACTTCGGCAGCCCGCCCGGGCGCTATCTGGCACGCAGTGGACACCTCCTGAACCCATCACGCGGCTTGGCATCCCCGGCCGCATCCGGATAATCGTCCGCCTGCGAGGGCGACAGCCGTCGCCGTCCCTTGCCACAGGTAACAATCCCGCATGACCGATCTTGCCCGCCCCGCGTTCCACGGCTTTGAACAGCTGCCCCTGCGCGAGTACGCCGAACGGGCGTACCTGGACTATTCGATGTACGTGGTGCTCGACCGCGCATTGCCGTTCCTCGGCGACGGTCTCAAGCCGGTGCAGCGCCGCATCATCTATGCGATGAGCGAGCTGGGCCTGAATGCCGCCTCCAAGCCGAAGAAGTCCGCGCGTACCGTCGGTGACGTGATCGGTAAATACCATCCGCACGGCGACAGCGCGTGCTACGAGGCGCTGGTGCTGATGGCCCAGCCGTTTTCGTACCGCTACCCGCTGATCGAAGGCCAGGGCAACTTTGGTTCGACCGACGATCCCAAGTCGTTCGCGGCGATGCGCTATACCGAGTCCAAGCTGACCCCGATCGCCGAAGTGCTGCTGGGCGAGATCAACCAGGGCACCACCGACTGGACCCCGAACTTCGACGGCACGCTGGAAGAGCCGACCTGGATGCCGGCGCGCCTGCCGCACCTGCTGCTCAACGGCACCACCGGCATCGCTGTGGGCATGGCCACCGACGTGCCGCCGCACAACCTCAACGAGATCGTCAGCGCGCTGCTGCACCTGCTCGACGACCCGGATGCGACGGTCGCCGAGCTGTGCGAGCACGTGAAGGGCCCGGATTACCCGAGCTTCGCCGAGATCATCACCCCGATCGCCGATCTGCGCACCATGTACGAAACCGGCTACGGCAGCGTGCGCGCGCGTTCCACTTTCCTGAAGGAGAACGGCAACATCGTGGTCAACGCGCTGCCGTTCCAGGTGTCGCCTTCGAAGGTGATCGAGCAGATCGCCGCGCAGATGCGCGCCAAGAAGCTGCCGTGGCTGGAGGACATCCGCGATGAGTCCGACCACGCCAACCCGGTGCGCGTGGTGCTGGTGCCGCGCTCCAACCGCGTGGATGCCGAACAGCTGATGGGCCACCTGTTCGCCACCACCGACCTGGAGCGCAGCTACCGGGTCAACCTCAACGTGATCGGCCTGGATGGCCGCCCGCAGGTCAAGAACCTCAAGACCCTGCTCAGCGAGTGGCTGCAGTTCCGCGGCACCACCGTGACCCGCCGCCTCAACCACCGCCTGCAGAAGGTCGAGCGTCGCCTCCACATGTTGGAAGGCCTGCTGGTGGCCTTCCTCAACCTGGATGAAGTGATCCACATCATCCGCACCGAGGATGAGCCCAAGCCGGCGCTGATCGCGCGCTTCGGGCTGAGCGAGGAGCAGACCGAGTACATCTTGGACACCAAGCTGAAGCAGCTGGCGCGCCTGGAAGAGATGAAGATCCGTGGCGAGCAGGAGGAGCTGGCCAAGGAACGCGACAAGATCCTGGCCATCCTGGACAGCAAGGCCAAACTGAAGAAGCTGATCCGCGATGAGCTGGTGGCGGACGCGAAGAAATTCGGCGATGACCGTCGCTCGCCGCTGATGCAACGTGGCGCAGCGCAGGCCATCGACGAAACCGAGCTGGTGCCAAGCGAGCCGATGACGGTGGTGCTGTCGGAGAAGGGCTGGATCCGTGCGGCCAAGGGCCACGACATGGACCCGTCGACCCTGTCCTATCGCGATGGCGATGCGCTGCTGGGCTCGGTGCGGGCCCGCAGCACGCAGCAGGTGGCGTTCCTGGACAGCGAGGGCCGCGCGTATTCGACCCTGATCCACACCCTGCCCTCGGCACGCGGCAATGGCGAGCCCCTGACCGGTCGCTTCTCGCCGGCCCCGGGCAGCGCCTTCATGACCCTGGCCAGTGGCGAGAACAACACCCGCTTCGTACTGGCCTCCACGCACGGCTACGGCTTCGTGACCCGCTTCGAGAACCTCACCGGCCGCAACAAGGCCGGCAAGGCGATGCTCAACCTGACCTCCGGCTCCAAGGTGCTGACCCCGGCCGTGGTCGCCAATCCGGAAACCGACCGCATCGTGGCGGTGACCAGCTCGGGCAACCTGCTGGCCATCGCCGCCAGCGACCTGCCGGAACTGGACAAGGGCAAGGGCAACAAGATCATCGACATCCCCAAGGCCAAGCTCGCCACCGAGCGCGTGGTCGCGGTGGTCTCGGTGGCGCCGGGCAACACGCTGCTGGTGCGCAGCGGCCAGCGCACGATGAACCTGTCGTTCAAGGATCTGGATACCTACCTGGGCACCCGCGCCACCCGTGGCCATCTGCTGCCCCGTGGCTGGCAGAAGGTGGAAGGGCTGGCGGTGGAGTAAGGTTCCAGCGTCGACGTGAATCGGAACGGCCGGGGAAACCCGGCCGTTTTTTTGGTTCTTCACCCAACTCCGGGGAAGGCCGCCCGGATCTTCAGGAAGAAATACGCGTCATCTCGGTATCCGTAGGCAACGCGCTTGATGACCTTGATCTTGTTGTTGATGCCTTCCACCAGGTTCGT